>JAQBVN010000034.1 GCA_027622975.1 Bacteroidota bacterium
TGCAAATGTTCTGCAATCGCGCTGAGACCACCTTTCTGAAAACAAAAACAAGGGTCGTTAAACCCTTGTCTGTCAAAACTTTGTAGCCCCGTCGGGAATCGAACCCGAATCTAAAGTTTAGGAAACTTCTATTCTATCCCTTGAACTACGGGGCCTCGCTGGTGAACACGCCGGTAGAGGCGCCTGCCGCGGCCGCAAAGATGCGAATCAATTGTAGTTTGGACGCATGAAGAAAATTCTCCTTGCCTCGGCGGTCGCAACCGGGCTCGCCGCGTGTTCCTCATCCAACCCCAATTCCCTCACGTTCGTGCGCAATGCCGAAACCGTGGAACGGGTTTTTCGGGCGTTTGAGGCGGAGGACGGAGAGGCGTTTTGGGCGGAGTTTGCCAACACAGCGGTGTGGCGCGGCACGGGCGTAAATGCGCCAACGACGTTGTCAAGGGAGAAGATGCAGGGGGTGTACGACGCGTTCTGGGGCGAGTTCGACTACGAGATTGTGGGCGACCTGCACTTCCAGCCTGGCGTGAACCCCGAGACGCAGTTGCCCAACGGCAGCGTGAACGGCATGTTCCTGTGGGAGGTGTCGCGCATGGCGCCGGACAGCAGCGAGCGCCGGTCCGTGCAGCTCTGGATCTACGAGTCGTTTGACTTCAGCGACGAAGGCCAAATCGTCTTCACCCAAGTCTTCTCCGACCTCGCTTCTGCCTACCGGCAGCTCCGTGCAACTCCTGCCGAGGAATGACCCTCCCCGACCCTTCGATTCAGCTTCAACCTGGCAACAAGGTGGTCATGTTCGTGCATCACCTCAAGGCAGGGTTGAGTTCGGCGCAATTGGCGGAATACCGCCGCATGGACGACGAGACGCTTGCTGTCGCGATGGGCATGGATGGCTACCTCGGCCACGAATACGCCAGCAACGAGGAGGGCACAGTGTTCATAAGCTACTGGCGAGACGACGCGGCCGTGGACGAATGGTCGCGGCATCCGGTGCACCGAGAAGCCAAGTCGAAAGGGCAGGATGAGTGGTACGCGTCGTACCGAACTGCAATCTGCACGGTCGATCGGCACCACATGTATGCTTGAGCTTTTGACCCTCTTTTCTGCTTAAATCCCATAGGGTTTGTTAAAAACTTCATCTAGAGCCAACATTTGACAACGATTGGCAGCTGACCTTTAGCGCATTCATTCAAAAAACCCTTTACGATGAAGCATACCGTTCTTTTTCTTGCAGCTGCCCTCGTGGCGTGCTGCCCCTCTTTCGCCCAGGAGGAATCTTCTGACTTCGCTGAATACGGCGTGGGCTTGGGAATCAGCCCGTTTGGACCCTCCCTCAACCTCACCCACAATCTCTCTGAGAAAACGAGTCTTTTCGTTGGCATCGGTGCCTTCTCTGGCGACAATCCCGCAAGTCCTGAAATCAGTGGTGTCACATTTGACGCCACAGGTGAAACCAACTGGATTGGATTTTTCATCAACCACCGCCCCTTTGAAGATGCCGATTGGTTTCGAGTCAACACAGGCATTGGCATTGGTGGTATCGAAGGCACCTTGACTGATCAGGCAGATGCGAGCCACACGTACAACGTGAGATACCAAAACAACCCCGTCGGATACCTCGGTGTCGGCGTTGGTGCAAAGCCCGTCAAGGGCATCCAAGTGGGCTTTGACGTTGGTGCCTTGCACACTGGTGGACCCAACATCACAGGCACTGGAGACCTTGCAAGTGACATCGGAGACACGTTTGGTTTCGGTCGTGTACTGCCCAACTTCCAACTTAGCGTGAGCTACGGATTCTAAGCCAGCCAAATACCAGAAGAAAAGCGCGCTTCACGGCGCGCTTTTTTTGTTGTGACAAGCCAACAAAAAACCCCGCACTTGCGTGCGGGGCTTCTTTTAGGTTGTGGGCGAGGTCAAAATCAGTGCTGAAGGACGACGCGCTGAGTGAGGTCGCCCACCTCAAGCACGTAGATGCCCTCCGGCAGGTCGGATACGAACATCGTCAGGCGGCCAGGAACCGCGCGTTCTGACCAAACGACCTGCCCCACGGAATTCACGAGACGCACCTGCGATCCTGCCTCCAAGGTCGCAGGCAGTTCGAGGTTCACGTGTGTGGACGCCGGATTGGGGTAGGCTAGGATTTGGGCAGAAGATTCTGGCACAGGCACCGAGGACGTGTCCAACACCAAGGACAGGGGGTCTGTCGAGCAAGAACTGTAGTAGCTGTACTCGTAATAGGTCATCGTGCACCCTTCGAATCCATCAAGTACCACCGCAACGAGTTCTGTCGCTGACATGGAGAGCACTTGCATGTACCCCGAGCACATGTAAAAATCCCAATCGTAATTGTACGAGTCGGCAGAGGCTCCTTCGCACGTGATTGTGACCGTGTCCCCGACGGCCACCAACGTGTCTCCTACCAGCGTGTAAGGAAGCTCGGAGTAGCAACTTCCGTCGTCCTCCGTGGCGTTCCATTCGTAATTGCACGCGGCGAAGTCCGTGCACCCCAGCACCTCCAACTCGTCGCAGGTGCCGTCTCCGTCCGTGTCGTTGAGGCACTCTCCGTCGCAGTCGTAGTAAGTCGCGGCATAAATGCAAGGCACAAGATCCGTGGGCGACTCGACGTAGTTGCACGCCTCGGGGTCCTCACAACCGGCGACCTCGTTGGCGTCGCACACGCCGTCGCCGTCCATGTCGTTCAAGCATTCCCCGTCGCATCCGTAGCCCACTTCAGGCATGTCGCACGACCCGTCGTCGGCGGTCGCGGAAGGGTTGAAGTTGCAGGCCTGACCATCGGTGCATCCCGCGAGCTCGTCGCACACTCCATCCATGTCCACGTCGTTGAGGCAGTTTCCGTCGCAATCTGTACCTGCTTCGAGCGGGAAGACGCAATCTTCAGGAACCGAGTAATTCACCGCGGCGTAGTAATTGCAGGCTTCGGGGTTGTCGCACCCGGCAATCAACGGGTGGTAGCGGAACAAGCGTCCCGTTACCGGGAACCCCGTGAACGGGAAGGGGTTGTAGTAGAACTCGTCGAAATTCTCGAACATTTGTTCGGCATTGACGTTGGTCAAAATCAACTCGGAGGGCCCGTAGCTGTAGTAGTCGGGGACAAAGGCGTGCCAACCTGCGGCCACGTATTCTTCGAGCCACTCCGCCGATGTCGCCGACAGGTGAGATTCGCCGAAGTGGATTTCAATCACGCTGTTCCACTCGTACAGGCGAAACTGAAAATTGATGAAGCTGTAGTCCTCAAGGGGAGGGCCATATACCTCGTCGTAAAATCCCGTGTTGGCGTATTCCAGCGTAAACACTTGGTTGCCCGCCTCGCCTTCCGTTTTCCATTGGATGGTCGACATCCCCACCTCGGCCACGCCGGTCAAGCCCAAATCCGCCACGTCAAGGTCGCCCAACACCAGGAATGCCGCAAGGTCGTAGTAACCCCCTGAGCCCATACCAATCAGGGTCGTGCCCATGTCGTTTTGCATCAGCGTCGAAAACGCCGTGCCCATGAAGTCAAACTCGAATCCTAGCTCAGACGCGAATTGCGGATCGTCCCACCCTCCTGCATCGTCCCAATCTTCCGAGCTCAAGACCGTGGCGTCGGTGAGGGATTCGTAGGGCTCGTCGAGCACTTCGAGGTAATACGAGGCGGTGGGCTGTGCCCACGCAGAGCACGCGACCCAACCGGTCAGCAAAGCGGAGAAAAAATGTTTCATGAAAGAGTGAGATCGATGATGCAAGATGCAACTCATTGAATTTCAAGGGTGTGAAGTTGCGTTAACTTCTAAAGAAAGCTTTGGGGACAACGTGCCACCACTTTTTCAAGCATGCTTGACGCGCGAGCCAACAAAAAACCCCGCACGTGCGTGCGGGGTTTCTTTGGGTTGTGGGCAATACTGGACTCGAACCAGTGACCTCTCGCGTGTGAGGCGAGCGCTCTGAACCAGCTGAGCTAAATGCCCCTCAGCTCCGCTTCCGTTGAAACGGACGGCGAAGATACGCAAGCCCTTGCGATTTGCAAGTGTTTGAGTTCTCCGAAAAGTGCGCCCTGCAGGGCTTGAACCTGCGACCAAGAGATTATGAGTCTCCTGCTCTGACCAACTGAGCTAAGGGCGCGAGACGGAGCGAAGTTACAGCGGAAGGAGGTGCGGCAGGAGCGATGACGTCAATCCGACGCGGCCCCCTCTTCCAGCCACTCGAATTCCAGTTGGCGCTTGGCGAGGTCGGCCGCGACGACGCGGATGGTGATCGGGTCGCCGAGGCCGATTTTGGTGCCGGAGCGAAGGCCCTCGAACAGCACGCGGTCTTCGTCGAACGCCCATTGGTCCCAGGGGAAGGACTCCTTGGGGACGAAGCCTTCGCATTTGTTCTCGTCCAGTTCGACAAACAAGCCGCGGCCGATGGCGCCGTTGACGAGGCCTTTGAAGGTTTCGCCGATTCGGGTGGAGAGAAATTCGACTTGCTTGTATTTGATGCTCGCGCGCTCGGCCTCGGCGGCGCGCTTTTCCATCGTCGAGCTGTGATGGCATTTCCCCCCCAACGGGCCTTCGTCGGCACTGCCCTGGCCGTCGAGGTACCGCTGAAGGAGGCGGTGGACCATCACGTCGGGGTAGCGCCGGATGGGGCTCGTGAAGTGCGTGTAGTACGGGAACGCAAGGCCGTAGTGGCCGAGGTTTTCCGTGCTGTATTCCGCCTTGGCCATGGTCCGGATGGCCATGGTTTTCACCGTGCCTTCTTCGGGGGTGCCAGACGTGGCCGTGAGGAGGTCGCGCAGGAGCGATTCGGCGTTGCCGGGGGTGGGTTTGGGCATTTCGTGGCCAAACCGCTGGACAAACACCCGCAACTGCTTCAACTTCTCCGGATCGGGCCGGTCGTGCACCCGGTACACCGCCGTGCGCGTCGGGGTCTGTTTCTCAGGGTGCACCTTGGCCAAGAAGCGCGCCACTTCTACGTTGGCGAGCAGCATGAAGTCCTCGATGAGCTTGTTCGCCTCCTTCATGCGCTTGATCACGACGCGAAGGGGCTTGCCGGCTTCGTCGAGTTGGAAACGCACCTCTTCGGTGTTGAAGTCGATGCCGCCACGTTGGAACCGCTTGTCGCGAAGCTTGGTTGCGAGGTCGCCGAGCACCTTCAACTCCTCGGCCCGATCGCCTTGGCCGGTTTCGAGGCGCTCTTGGGCTTCTTCGTAGGCAAAGCGCCGATCCGAGTGAATCACCGTTCGGCCAAACCACCTTCCCACCACCTCCGCCTGTTCCGTCATCTCAAAGACGGCGCTGAACGCAAACCGATCCTCGTGGGGGCGAAGTGAACACAGGTCGTTGGACAGCACCTCAGGCAACATGGGGATGGTCCGGTCGACGAGGTACACGCTTGTGGCCCGCTTCACCGCCTCCTGATCCAGGACGGATCCCGGAGTGAGGTAGTGGGTCACGTCCGCGATGTGCACCCCAACCTCCCAATGGCCGTTCTTCAGCTTTTGCAAGCTCAGGGCGTCGTCGAAGTCTTTGGCGTCGACCGGGTCGATGGTCATCGTCAGCACGTCGCGGAAGTCGCGGCGGCGCGCCACCTCCGCAGGGTCGAGGCCATGAGGGTTGTTGGGGTCGCTGGCCTTGAATTCCTTCGCCGCGGCCTCGACCTCCGCGGGGAACGCGTAAGGCAGGCCAAACTCCGCGAGGATGGCGTGCATCTCCACCTCGTGCTCCCCTTGCTGTCCCAAGACTTCCACGACGCGTCCCGTGGGCTGGTCCCGCGGATCGTCCCACGCCTCGAGCGCAATCAACACCTTGTCGCCCTCCACGGCCCCGCCCAGGTGGCGCGCCGGAATGAAGAAGTCCGTGTGGATGCGTTGGTCGGAAGGCTTCCCGAAGCCGTAATCGCGAACCAAGGTGACGGTGACGACATAGAGTTCGCGGAGGCGCTGGGTCACGCGCTTGACACGCGGGGTGGAGCGGCGTCCGCGCTGCCACCACTCGACCTCGACGGTGTCCCCCCAAAACGCATCCCCCGTGGCCCCCTTGGGAATCCGGATCTCGTTCCCGTCCGGCATCATCACGAAGCCCGTGCCCATGCGGGAGATTTGGATTGTGCCCTCGTTTCCGGAGGTCATTTCCAGCTCCGACGCGACCATCGCGTAACGTCCCCGACCCAAATCTTCGAGCTGCCCCTTCTCGGCGAGTTCTTCCATCAACGCCATGACGGCGCTACGCACTTCGTGGTTGAGAATGCCAAGGGCCCCGGAAACTTGTTTGTGGTTCAGCGCCTTCCCGGCCCGTTGACGAAACACGCCGAGCACTGCTTTTCGAAGGTCGGTGGGCGAGCCGTAATCCGAGGCGCTGTGTTGCCCACGTTGTCCCTTTCCGCCCCGATTCGAGGAGCCTCCCACAAACTTGTTGCCGCGCGGGCCGCGACCTCCTTTCCTTCCCATGGACCAAAGATGCGGCTTGTGGCCGAACTTGCGACCCCATGTCCACGCGATTTCTCCCTACCTCCTGGCGCGACTATTCCCTGCTTGACGCCGGGAACGGCAAACGGCTGGAGCGGTTTGGGGAAGTGACGACGGTGAGGCCCGACCCGTTCGCGCTGTGGGCTCCGGCCGGGGATGCGTCGCTTTGGCGCGCCGCAGACGCCACGTTTGAACCGACGGGACGCACGCACGGAAAATGGCGCACCGCGCCAGGCACCCCCAAGCGGTGGCCGATTCGGTACAAGTCGGAGGCCTTGGATTTGGTCTTTGAGTTGGAGATGACGCAATTCAAACACGTCGGCCTGTTCCCAGAGCAGGCGGACAACTGGGAATTCATTGCGGCCAACCTCGGCGAGGGCCAGCGGTTCCTCAACCTGTTTGCGTACACGGGCGGCGCCAGCCTGGCAGCACGTCAAGTCGGGGCCGACGTCGTTCACTGCGACGCCATTCGTCAAGTCGTCGACTGGACACGTGTGAACATGGAACGGAGCGGCCTGGACGGCATCCGGTGGGTGGTCGAGGACGCCCTCAAGTTCGCCCGTCGCGAGGCCAAACGCGGCAACACCTACCACGGCATCGTCCTCGACCCTCCCACCTGGGGACTGGGCCCCAAGGGCGAGAAGTGGAAACTCGAGGACCAACTTCTCGAGCTCATCGACGTCGTGGCGTCCCTCGTGGCGCCCGGCGGCTTCGTCGTCATGAACACGTACAGCGGCATCCCTCCCAGCGCCCTTGAAACGATGTGGGCCCTCGCCCTTCCCGGCGCCACGATCCAGTCCGGCGAACTGTGCTTGCGCGCCGAAACGGGCCTCGACCTCTCCACCGGCTCCCTCGTTCGCGTCACCCTTTCGTAACCCCTGGGCTCTTCTCGGACACAATTTTCAATGTCACCCTTTTTTCAAGCCTCGGCAAGCACTTTCGCTTCGTTCAAGCTCTTGATTCGTCGACTGTGGATAAATCAATTCATGATGCCGACTCATCTAGACAATTTCTTTAGAACTTACAACCAATAACCACCTTTTACACCTCATTGCATGAAAAAGTACCTGTTCCTCGCACTCATCGCAATTGGCTTGTCCTCTTGCTACACGACCACTTATACCATAGGCAACGGCGCACAAATTGGCGTCACGGTCAAAGAGAAGAACCTGTTCTTGGTCAATGGACTCCTCCCCATCAAAATATCGGACCCTCAGAACATGGCTGGCGGCGCGGCCAACTTCACAGTTGAAACAAAACAATCGTTCATCGACGGCTTGATTTTGGGTCTCACAGGAGGCTTGGTTGCTCCAACGACTGTGACCGTCACGAAATAATTCTCGAAAACATTTTTCTCAAAAAGGCAGTTCGCTGCCTTTTTTTGTTCCCATGAAAAAGAAGATTGTTCGATACACTGGCTTGATTTTGATCTGCGCTGCAGTGTTTCAAACCGCACTTCTCGCATACAACAGTACTGGCATCACAGAAGGTGAACTCGGACAAATCATAGGTTCACTCATCCTCGGGGCAGTGGGGCTCGCTCTGTTCAGGGCGGGGCGGCCATGACTAACCCAAAGCATGGCGAAAGCCTTGGTTGAATAGAGCCCCCCCCCCCAACTTCCGCCATCTGAAGCGCGTTACTTTTGTGGCATGGCACAGGAAAGCGTAATGCTGGGGCTGAAGCTGCCCACCGACCCGCGTTGGGTAACGCTCGTCGAGGAGAACATTTCCGAAATTCTGACCGACCACGCGTGGTGCGAGCAAAAGGCCGCTTCCAACGCCATCAGCACCATCGTGCGCTACCCCGACCTCACCGACATGGTGGAGGAGCTGACCGCCATCGCGCAGGAGGAGATGGAGCATTTTGGGATGGTGCTTGAGAAAATCAAGGCCCGCGGATTCACCCTCGGCCACGAGCGGAAGGACGATTACGTTGGACAGTTGTCCAAGTTCATCAAACGAGGGGGCTCCCGCGAAGGCCAAATCGTCGACCGCCTCCTGTTTGCCGCGATGATCGAAGCCCGCTCATGCGAGCGCTTCAAAATGCTCTCCGAACGCATCAGCGACCCGGACCTCGCCGAATTCTACCGCGAACTCATGATCAGCGAGGCAGGCCACTACACCACCTTCCTCAAGCTCGCCCGGAAATACGGCGGAAGCATCGACGTGGACGCCCGCTGGAAAGAATGCCTCGAATTCGAAGCTGCCATCATCCAGAATTACGGCAAGAAAGAAACCATCCACGGCTGAGGCCAGCCCTTGCTCACTTGGCTTAACTGTCGGCTTTCCCCAGCGTCAACCGGCCCCCGACGTACACCATCCGACCAAAAACTGGACCGTACACAAGGCTCGCGTCCATGTTGCGCGTGAAGGCTTCGGGGTCTTGGTAGGCCAAATCCCAACCCGCAATCGGCGTCTGCTGCCGGTAGTTCAGGATGTTCTCCACCCCGAGGTACAGGTCGATTCCGGGGGCAAACACCCGTGAGATTTGGCCGTTGACCACCATGAAATCGTCCTCGAATTCGCTCGCTGGCCGGTCGTCAAGGATCGCATCCGGCCTCGGGATCCGTTGCGGACCCACCCACTGCACCGTGAGGTCGCCCATCCAATTCGCACCGCGCTCGTTGGCTTTGGAGCTGTAACTCCATTGCGTGAAAGCCCGGTGCTGCGGCACGTACGGGTCAACGAGCGTTCCCGCGGCCTCCGCACCGTCCCGCTGCGTGGTCGCGTGCACGTACCGGTACGCAAGTCGCATGTCGACGCGGCGGTGCACCGACCAGCCAAGCTCGGCCTGCGTCGTCAGCGACCGCGACTGCCGGTCGCCGAGGTTGGAAATGCGGACTGCGTGCGCGTCGGCGTCGAGGTCGACAACCGCGCGGTTTTGGAATTCCGTCCAATACCCGTCAAGCGCGAAATCTGCATCGCGGTAGGCCAACTTGAATTTGCTCGTCACGTTCAGACCGGCGTTCCATCCGCGCTCGGGCTCAAGCGGGCCGTCCACGATCCACGCGCGGTTGCTCGCCCAAACCCCCAGCTCCTCCATCAACACGTTGGGCGTCCGGAAACCCGTCCCGGCCACCATCTTCAGCGACGTCTCTTCAGTGGCGCTCCATCGCGCGTGAAGGCGCGGCGTCACGATTGTGCCCCAAAGGTTGTGCTGATCGACGCGCAATCCCGCCACAACCATGCCGCGTGGGTTCCCGGTCCAGGTCGTTTCCAAGAACGCCCCTGGCACGTGTTCGGTGCGGGCCCATTCTTCGGGGTTCGCCGTCGCATCGGCGGGGTTCGCACCCCACGTTCCACGTTCCAAAAAGTCGTCGTAGAGGTAGCTCACCCCCGCACTAAACTGGCGGTCTACGGAGCCCAAGAACCCGCTCCGCAACACGTTCGCGCGGAACGTGTTCTGCTGCCCGTCGTAGGTCCGGTTCCCAAACCCGTGCCAGTGCCGGTGGGTCGAAGCCGTCCATTGGCTTCCCCAGGAACGGCCCTCTTGACCTGGCAAAACGTACCCCACTTTGGCGTTGACCTCGGCGCGCTGAATCTCCGTACGTGCCACCCAGGGCGTGGCTACGATGTCGTTGGGCACCATCCCTCCTTCGCGTTCCATGTCCACTCCCATCACCGCAATGTCCGCGCGCAACCCCCGATCGCCCACGAACCGCCACTCGTTGCGAACCACGCCGTCCCGGCGCAAGGGCGTGTCCAAAAACCCGTCCCCGTCCGGCCTGCCGTCCCCGTCAACGTCCACTCCGTTGCGGTCGTTCACGCGCTGCCCGTACTCCCCGTGCGTCATCAGCACGGTGTCCCAACGGCGGCTCACGCGGTGCTTGCTGACGTGGTTGAACTCCATGCGACCTGAAGCGCCGTAGAACAGGTTGAGGTGGAAGGGCTCGGCGGTGTCCGGGTTGCGGTGGGCGACGTTGATTTGGCCTGTGAAGCTCTCGTAGCCTGAAGCCACGGTCCCCACGCCCTTGGAGATAAAGATGCTTTCAATCCAAGGACCGGGGATGAATCCCATGCCTTGCACCACGTTCAACCCGCGTGGTCCAGGAAGGTTGTCCACAAGGAGCTGAGTGTACTTGCCTGCGAGCCCCAACATGTGAATTTGCCGAGTTCCGGTCACCGCATCCGTGAAACTCGCATCGACGGAGGCGTTGGTCTCAAATGCCTCGCTCAGGTTGCAACACGCCGCCTTGCAGAGCTCCTTGCGGCTGAGCTGTTGAATGTTCAGGGGATTGAGCAGCGACACGCTTTGGGAGCGCTCCTCAAACACGACATCCGCCGACTGAAGCAACACTCCTGGTTCCAAGGGCACCTCGAGGAACGACTCGCCGTTGTACAACACGTCCACGGTTTGGTAGCCCACCATGCTCACGCGGAGCGTGTCGGGTTTGCGCCGCACATCGAGTTGAAAAAACCCAAACGCGTCTGTCACCGTCCCCACCCCACTGCCTTTCCACAACACAGTGGCTCCTGGAAGCGGGTCAAACGTTTCTTTTCCGACATCCTGCCCTTGCGCGTGGTTGTGTCCCGAGTGGTCCTCGGGCGCAAAGACTTTTCCCCGAAGGGTTTTCTGCGCGCTGGTTTCAAGAGACCAGCCCGCCATCAGCACCACGCAAGCGCCAATCAGCCAGGTTCGCATCAATGTTCGTCGTGATCGTGGTCATGGCCCGTGCAGGAACCGCCCTCGTGGTCGCGGTATTTGCAGCACCCGTGCATGTTGGCGTACTGCTCATCCGTGGCCTTGAACTTGTCGGTGTCGTGACCCACGCCTGTGGCGAGTTTGTGCAAGCTTTCCTCGTTCCACTTCTTGGTCTTGTAGACGACGTGAAGCTTCTTCGTTTCAAGGTTGTAGTCGGCTGCAAAGATCCCCTTTTGGTCAAACGCGGCTTCAATGCGCTGTTCGCACATGCCGCACAATGCAGAAACGCCAAAGGTCAACTCGGCCTTTTGAGCCTGGGCGGAAAAGGTGGCCGTTGCCACAGCCGCGAGCAAGAGAAAACGGGTCATCATACCCGTAAAGATACGATGACCCGCTTTCAAGCGAAGTTCGTTGTGATTTATTCGCCTGTCAACGAGGCGTTCAGGAAGTCGCGGTTCATGCGTGCAATGTTGGTCAAGTCGATGCCCTTGGGGCATTCAACAGCACACGCACCGGTGTTGGTGCAATTGCCAAAACCCTCCTTGTCCATCTGCTCGACCATGCGAAGCACGCGACGCTTCCGTTCAGGTTGGCCTTGAGGTAGCAGGGCAAACTGACTCACCTTCGCCGACACAAACAGCATCGCCGAAGCGTTTTTGCATGTCGCCACGCACGCCCCGCAACCAATGCAAGTCGCTGCATTGAAGGCCTCGTCCGCATCGGCCTTCGGGATGGGGATGGCGTTGGCGTCCAAGGTTTCGCCGCTCGTGTTGACGGAAACGTACCCTCCAGCTTGGATGATGCGGTCAAACGCCCCGCGATCCACCGCCAAATCTTTCACCACAGGGAACGCCGAGGCGCGCCACGGCTCGATGGTGATGGTGTCGCCGTCTTTGAAGGAACGCATGTGCAATTGGCACGTCGTCACGCCGCGACCCGGGCCGTGCGCTTCGCCGTTGATGAACATCGAGCACATGCCGCAAATGCCTTCGCGGCAGTCGTGGTCAAACGCAATGGGGTCCCCCCCATCCCGGATGATTTGATCGTTGAGCACATCCATCATTTCCAGAAAGGACATGTCACCGGTCACCCCCGTGAGTTGGTGCGTCTCGAGCTTTCCCTTGTCTTGGGGGCCATTTTGGCGCCAAACTTTCAATGTCAAATTCATCGTGTCGGGGATTATTTGTAGCTGCGCTGCTTCAGTTCAATGTTGTCGTAAACAAGTTCCTCCTGATGGAGTTTGGCTTGGCTCGGATTGCCTTGGTGCTCCCAAGCACTGACGAAGGTGAATTCGTCATCTCGGCGCAAGGCCTCCCCCTCCTCGGTTTGGTATTCTTCGCGGAAGTGACCCCCGCAACTTTCTTCCCGCTCCAAAGCGTCCTTGCACATCAACTCTCCCAACTCCAAGAAATCCGCCACGCGACCCGCCTTGTCCAGCTCAGGATTGAAACCCGTCGTGGTGCCAGGCACCCGCACCTTGGCGTAAAATTCTTCACGCAGTGACGCGATGTCTGCGATGGCTTGGGTGAGACCCTCCTTGTTGCGGGCCATGCCACAATTGTCCCACATGATGCGGCCCAAACGACGGTGGAAGTCATCCACCGGCACCGTGCCGTTGTTGGAGACAAAGCGATTCAACTGCTCCCTCACAGCCTGCTCGGCCTCCATGAATTCTGCGGAGTCATTGGCGATTGCCCCTGTTCGGATGTCCTCTGCGAGGTAATCCCCAATGGTGTAGGGAAGCACAAAGTATCCATCTGCCAGCCCTTGCATCAATGCTGAAGCCCCGAGGCGGTTGGCGCCGTGGTCCGAGAAATTGGCCTCGCCTGCCGCATACAGCCCAGGCACGGTGGTCATCAAGTTGTAATCCACCCAAAGGCCGCCCATGGTGTAGTGCACGGCAGGGTAGATTTTCATGGGAGTCTCGTAGGGGTTGTCGTCGGTGATCTGACGGTACATGTCAAACAAGTTCCCGTATTTGGCCTTCACCACCTCCTTGCCCAAACGACGAATCTCCTCAGCGTTGGGGTTTTCCAGCCCCCGCACATTGGCTTCCGTCTTGCCATAACGTTCAATGGCACTGGCGTAATCGAGATACACGGCCTCGCCTGTTTCATTCACCCCAAACCCGGCATCGCATCGCTCCTTCGCTGCGCGTGACGCCACATCACGAGGCACCAAGTTTCCAAACGCGGGATAACGACGCTCGAGGTAGTAATCACGGTCTTCTTCTGCAATCTGGGTCGGCTTCAACGCCCCTTTCCGCACAGCCTCGGCATCTTCCTTTTTCTTGGGAACCCAGATGCGTCCGTCATTGCGCAGGGACTCAGACATCAGCGTCAACTTGCTTTGGTAATGCCCGCTGACAGGAATGCACGTGGGGTGAATTTGGGTGAAGCACGGGTTGGCCATGAATGCGCCTTTTCGGTGGGCCTTCCAGGCAGCACTCACATTGGATCCCATCGCGTTGGTGCTCAAGAAGAATACGTTGCCATATCCGCCTGTGGCCAAAACCACGGCGTGGGCACTGTGTCTCTGGATTTCCCCTGTCACCAAGTTGCGCGCAATGATGCCTCGGGCCTTGCCATTGACAAGAACGACATCCATCATTTCATGACGGTTGTACATTTTCACCTTGCCCTTGGAAATCTGACGACTCAAGGCTGAGTATGCACCGAGCAGAAGTTGCTGGCCTGTTTGGCCTTTCGCGTAAAATGTGCGGCTCACCTGCACCCCGCCAAACGACCGGTTGTCCAACAACCCTCCGTATTCACGGGCAAAGGGCACTCCCTGTGCGACGCACTGATCAATGATGCTGGTACTGACCTCGGCCAAACGATGCACATTGGCCTCACGGCTGCGGTAGTCACCCCCCTTGATGGTGTCGTAAAACAACCGGTGAAC
The DNA here is from genome assembly GCA_027622975.1 of Bacteroidota bacterium. Taxonomy (GTDB): domain Bacteria; phylum Bacteroidota; class Bacteroidia; order Flavobacteriales_D; family Sanyastnellaceae; genus UBA11663. The sequence goes on from JAQBVN010000034.1 coordinate 13,989, forward strand.
GGAATCACCGTCGTTTTGGTAGTTCTTGGCGGCGTTGATGCCACCCTGCGCAGCGATGGAGTGTGCCCGTCGAGGGCTGTCTTGGAAACAGAATGCCTTGACGTTGTAGCCCATCTCGGCAAGCGACGCCGCAGCAGAGCTGCCCGCCAATCCCGTGCCCACAACAATGACGTCGATGAGACGCTTGTTGGCCGGATTGACCAGGCGAATGTTGTTCTTGTATTGGGTCCACTTGTCGGCCAAGGGACCTCCGGGGATCTTGGAATCGAGCATGGTCTTAGGCTTGGGTCATGTACAGGTACAACGGAATGGCTGCGAAGGCTGCGGGCACAAGCACGGCAAACGCGTAGCCCACTTTCTCCACCAGGGGAGTGTAGTTCTCGTGGCGCAACCCCATCGATTGAAACGCACTCGAGAATCCATGCCACAGGTGAAAGCCCAGTGCAAACATCCCCGAAACATAGAGCGCCACAGCGGCCAAGGCCAAACTGTTGGTCGCTGGGTCGAAAAAGTTCAGGACCACTGTGTGCAAGTCCTTCAGGGACTCGCCTGCGACGTCTTGGGTGGGAATGTCTCCGAAGTGCATCTGCCACCAAAAATTTTGCATGTGGGTCACCAAGAACACCAGCACAACGGTGCCGAGAACAGCCATGTTGCGGCTGCTCCATCCCGCGTTGGCACTCCCCTTCTCGACGGCATAGCGAACAGGACGGGCTTTGCGGTTGTGCAGCGTCAGGGCAAGGCCATCCACGACGTGAAACAACACGCTGGCGTATGTCAGGTAACTCAACACCTTGACCAACGGAAACGTCGTCATGAATTTGGCGTACTCATTGAAAGCCGTTTGGCCTTCAAGACCTGGGACAAACAATTGCAAGTTTCCGAGCAAATGTCCCACGAGAAACAGGCAAAGAAAAAGGCCTGTCAGGGCCATCGCGTACTTCTTCGCGAGCGAAGATTTGAGGATTCCGGAAGAGCTCATGGGGTGCATTGAAATGAGACGTTCAAAGCTACGTTGAACGCGATGGCCCTCCAAGTAGAACCGTTCTAACCTCGCCAGCGAGGGGAAGGAAAACGGGAAGACCCAGCATGGGCCTCCCC
>JAQBVN010000014.1 GCA_027622975.1 Bacteroidota bacterium
CTGAAGGTAGCTGCCCCAACCAGTACACTGTGACCCGCACGTGGTCTGTGTCTGATGACTGCGGCAACAGCGCGAGCCACACGCAGGTGATTGAAGTGGTGGACAACACTGCTCCAGAATTCACATTTGTTCCTTCGGATTACACTGCGGAGTGCGACGAAGAGCTCGTGTTTGACGATGCTTCTGCAACGGACAACTGTGGTTCAGTCACTGTCACGGTTGACGAGGTCACCAACGAAACGGAATGTGCTCAAGAGTACAGCATCGTTCGCACGTTCACGGCCACCGATGCCTGCGGTAACAGCTCTACGGCAACGCAGACCATCACGGTTCAGGACACCACGGCTCCGGTGATCACCAACGCTGGCGGTTTGATGAACGGTGAGACTGTGGAAGTGTGTTGCGAAGCTCCTGATGGAACCATCACGATTCCAGCAGCTGTGGATGTCACGTTCACGGACAACTGCGACGCGGATGCGACCCAGACCTACACGGAAACCTGTGTGGGTGACAACTGCCCCACGGAAACGGTGGACAGCTGGTGCGACATCACCACGCCTGAAGTGATGCCTGACGGTGAGACGTGCGACAACTACGCACCTCACAGCTTGCGCCTCTTCAACTTCGCAGGTGCTGAATTCTACACCACGGTGGAAGGACGCGTGGCCAACAACAGCGACGGCACGAAGACCTACACCATGACGGTGGTGGCTTCTGACAACGCCAACGCCGGTTGGACAATCACCAACCACTACGGTGCGCCAATGACCTGGCAGGAGTGGATCGACCAGCCTGGAAACCAGAGCTACAAGTCGGACTGCGGCATCGGAGATCACACGACCTGGATGTACACCACGTTGACCAGCGGTTCTGCCGAAGGTTGGGGTGACTACGCCGGTTCAAGCTTGAGCTTCAGCCACCAGCCTGCATCTGGATACTTCGGATTCCAGATTGGTGAAGGTGCCAACAACAAGAATGGCAACTACGGCTTCAGTGCTTGGATGTACTACAACGGTACGTTTGACGGTTCTGCTGTGGCCGGTTCAGGTGACGTCTTCGGTGATCTCGATTGCTGCTTGCCCTACGATTTGGAGCGCGAGTACGTCATGACAGATTGTGCTGGAAACACCACAACATTCCACTACACCGTCAGCATGACGGGAGAGGGTTGCTCTGATGAGGGTGATGCTGGCATCAGCGACGAAGAAGATGCCGTGTTGACAGTTGCGAAGGACTTGATCAAGATCGAGTCGCTGCAGCCTAACCCAACTTCTGCTGATGCAGTGTTGATGTTGAGCACCGAAGAAGAGTCAATCACAGCTCAGGTTGTGGTCTTGACGATGAGCGGTGCCCAAGTTCTGGATGTGTACAACGGTCCAATTGTGGCTGGTTGGAACATGCAGATTGACATTCCGTCAACGCAACTTCAGTCTGGTATGTACCAAGTTCAGGTTCGTGCGAAGCAATTCGTGACGACCAAGAAGCTTTTGGTTACGAACTAAGATTGACAGACCATTGATTGCGGAAAGCCGCCCTTCGGGGCGGCTTTCTTGCTTCTGGACGTTTCAAAACGCAGATTCATCGAAAAATTGTAAGCAATTTATTTGGACATAATAATAGAATTATGTTATTTAGCGTGTGGAGGAAAGCCTCCTGTTGAATGACCTAACTCAATCTAATGTCTGATGAACCAACTGTTATCTCTTGCGCTGGGGGTGTTGTGCCTCCTCGTATTGCTTCTGCCAACTGCTGAAGTTTGGGCCCAAACCGATCCCTGTGGGGATGGATGTGGGTTGGCTTTTGAGCCTGACCTGCAAAGCACCACCGTCGAATGTCCTGAGGATCTTCCCATCGATTGCGACGCTCTGTTTGATCTACTCGGCATTGATGGGGTAGAGGCTCTGAATACGTGCTCTGGCGAACCAGCAGAGCTACAAATTTGTTTCCCCTTGGTGTCGGAGGCTCTTGCGCAGCCACTGACCAGTTGTTTGGCCACAACTGCCAAGCGAGATGGAAGCCTTGAGGCTGGAGAGTATGGACCCATCGACGGGGCAGTTCGTATTTACGGCTTGATGGCGATGGGCTTGGCGGATAGCGATTATTTCGTGGAAGACCCAGAGAATCCATTGACGTTTGAGCACGCTCCTGACAGCCGGAGTGCACGTTTGACGGGATCCGTTCATTGCGTTCTGAATGAAAATCAAATTTTCGAGGTAGACGCTCGTTTTGTGAACGAGGACAATGCCATGGATTGGCTGGCTGCAGACCCTCTCAATGCCTTGTTGATTGCCGACGATCCCGAGCAACCTGGATACGCCCCTTGTGCGGTCGATACAGGGGCGATCTCTGTGTTTGACCTGCAAGTGATGAGCCGTCTGGTGGGTGCGGGCGATTATCAAGGGACGTTGTTCATTGACCACATGCCTTCTTCCTACTCCAAGCGATTTCAGTTGGGAGAAGGTGCCAACAACCACAACTGCAACCATGGTTTGGGCGGGTGGTTTCGCTGGTCTGGCACGCTCAACGGACAAGAAGTTTCTGGTTTGAGCGGAGACATCGTTGTGGATTTGGCTTGTGAGTCTGTGGAGGGAGTATGCGACGAGCAGGCAGAATTCTTGTTTGAAGCCTTGGATTCTTGCGGGGAAATATTAACTCAAACAGTGGTCGTAGACCGCTTGGATACCCAAGCTCCTGTGGTGTTGTCTGGTGCAGACGACATGATTGTATCCTGCGAAGCCGTGCCGCCTATGGCGTCCGTAGAGGATTTGGAAGTCTCGGACAATTGTTCAGGCGACATCACTGTTTCTGAAGGCCTGGAATTGATTGTGGCGGGTGGTTTGTGTCCCCAATCCTACCTCATCGAACGTCGCTGGACGCTGTCCGATGCCTGTGGTAACACCGCTGTGCACATTCAGCAAATCACCGTAGAAGATGTGGAAGCTCCATTGTTGGAAGCCCCTTCCATCGTCGAGGTTGATTGCGAATTGTGGCCGGACAATACCGTCTATGCAACAGCGATTGACAATTGTGGAGACGTGACCTTGACATTTGAGGATGTTGCACAGGACCTGGGGGGGTGCACGCTACCCACTGGTCAATACCTCCGAACGTACACAGCCATTGACGAATGTGGAAATGTGAGTACGATTCAGCAGACCATGATGTTGGTCGACGATGTTGCACCTCATTTTGACTTCGTGCCAGCGAATTTCACGGCTCAGTGTGACGACAACCTGCCAGTGGTGATGGCCACGGCCACAGACAACTGTTCCGGAGCCACAGTCTCAATGGTGGAGCAGGTCACCCCAGGGGATTGTCCTCAGTCATGGACTGTGACCCGGACCTTCACGGCCACCGACAATTGTGGAAATGAGAACTCGGCCATCCAAACCATTGAGGTTGTCGATACAGTGGCCCCCACGCTCATCCTGCCTGCAGACTATACCCTTGAATGTGGTGAAACTTTGCTGGAGGAGGATGCCATGGCCACGGACAACTGTGGCCAGGTTGAAATCAATGTGAGTTCCGAAGTGATACTGGGTGAATGCGTGGGGAATTACCAAGTGCTTCGCACGTTCACAGCAACCGACGAATGTGGCAATGCCAGTTCAGGGACCCAAACAATCTCGGTGATTGACACCACACCGCCGATGTTCACCTCAATCCCCGAAGATTACACGGCAGAGTGCAGCGACGCGCACCCCATGGAAGATGCCACGGCTGAGGACGTCTGCAGCAACGTGAGTTTGACCGTGACCACTGAGACCCTCCCTGGCATCTGTCCCCAAGCTTACACTTTGGTCCGCACATTCACGGCCACCGATGACTGCGGGAACCAATCCCAAGCCGTACAAACCATACACATTGTGGACACCACGGCCCCCGAATTTACGTGGGTGCCTGAAGATTACACGGCGGAGTGCAGCGATGTCCATCCTTTGCAATCAGCTCAGGCTTCGGACAACTGCGGAATGGTGACCATGGAAATCGATGCGGACACGTTGGCAGGTGCTTGTCCCCAAGCCTATACAGTCATCCGAACATTCACTGCAACGGATGACTGTGGCAATGCATCAACAGCCACGCAAACCATCTACATCGAGGATACCACTGCACCCAGTTTGACACTGGAAACTGAAGTGACCCTGAGCTGCGAAGACTATCCAACGTCAGCCTTGTTTGCCACGGCAGAGGATTTGTGCGACGGTGCAATCATCACGTTTGAAGATGCGCCTGTGAGCGGCGGTTGTGTGTTGCCTTATGGCGCGTTCATCCGAACCTACACGGCCACTGACGCCTGCGGAAACTCATCCACCGCTGAACAGATTTTGACCATCATCGATGATGTTGCTCCGGTCTTTGATGTTGTTCCGTTGGATGTTGCTGTGGCTTGCGGAGAGGAGGTAATCCTCGATCATCCTTCTGTTCATGACAATTGTTCTTCCGTGGAGTTAAGTCTGGATGTGGATACGCTTTGGGGAGCTTGCGAAGGCAGTTTTGACGTGGTCAGGACTTGGACAGCATGGGATCAATGTGACAATGAAAGCACAGCCACCCAAACCATCTCCGTCTACGACGACCAGACACCTGTATTCACAATCATTCCTTCGGACTACACCCTTGAATGTTTGGATGTACCTGTGTTTGAAGAGGCTTATGCCATTGACAACTGTTCATCTTTGACCTTGACGGAATCGATCGTTGAGGAGGAGGGGGGATGTGAAGCATCGTACACGCTGGTGAGAACCATCACTGCCATGGATGCTTGCGGCAATGCAAGTTCTGTGGTTCAAACCATCCAAGTTGTGGACTTGTCTGCACCGACATTCACCTATGTGCCTTCTGACCAGACCATTCTGTGCACGGAAGAGGTTCCCTTCGAAGTCCCCACGGCTGAGGATGCTTGCAGTGATTTTTCATTGACGTGGGTTCAGGACACCTTGGATTCCGAGTGTGGTCATGTTTACGACCTTGTCCGGACATGGACTGCCATGGATGCTTGCGGCAATGCTTCACAAGTGAGTCAAGTGATTTCTGTGGTTGACACAGAGGCACCTCAAGTGACCTATGCATGCGGATTGACCAATGGAGAAGTGGTCGAAGTTTGTTGTGAATCGTTGAATGGATTTGTGACGATTCCCGAGGCATGCCAAATCGAAGCGATGGACAACTGCCAAGAAGTTCCGACCATTGCGTTGACGGAGACGTACAGTGGTGAGTTCGCGCCCACTGAATCGGTGGATCGTTGGTGCGTCATCACCGATCCGCAACCTTTGGCCTCTGGCGAGACGTGCGACAATTTTGCGCCTATGAGTGTGTATTTGTACAGTTTCCCGGGTGCGTCGATGTACAACACCTTGCATGGGACTGTGGCCCATCATGTGGATGGTTCCATGACCTACACCATGGAGGTGGTTGCCATGACCAACCCCAATGCTGGTTGGACAATGAGTCTGCACTACTCAGTTCCCATGACGTGGGAAGAATGGATTGAACAGCCTGGGGCACATTCATACAAGTCGGATTGTGGGCTCGGCGATCACACCACCTGGGAATATGCGATGATGGAACAAGGGACGGCACTTGGTTGGGGTGAATACGAAGGTTCCGAGTTGACATTGATGCATCAGCCAGTCAATGGATACTTTGGATTCCAGATCGGTGAGGGGGCCAACAACAAGAATGGAAATTATGGGTTCAGTGGATGGTTCTATCTCCATGGAACATTCCAAGGTGCGCCGGTCATGGCTTCTGGTGATGTTTTTGGTGAGTTAGATTGTTGCCAACCATGGACCCTGGAGCGTCTGTACGAAGTTTCGGATTGCGCAGGCAATGTCACCAGCTTCGGTTACGAGGTTCAAGTCACGGGCTCGGCGTGTGCGCCAGATGAGGAGGACGGCATTGAAGGGGCGTCGGAGGATGCAACTTTGGTGACTCCCAAGGATTTGATTCAGATCAACGATTTGATGCCCAACCCCGCTTCGGACTTGGTTCAATTCACCTTGCTTGCTGAAGAGGTCGGTCCCTCAGTCCAAGTGATTTTGACAACCATGTCAGGCACCGAGGTGATGGAAATCTACCAAGGGGATTTGGTCGCTGGATGGCCTACGCCGGTGATGTTTGATGCGAGTGGCTTGGAGGTAGGAATGTACCAATTGCGATTGACGGCCAAGAATTTCTTGACGACTCGAAAGCTTTTGATTGTCCACTGATGGTCTCGAATTGTCCAAGAGAAGGGCGCCCCGCGGGGTGCCCTTTTTTTCGTGTCCCTCGTCTTTGAGGGGCGCGCGTGAGGGTCAGGAGGAGCGTTCCCGAACCTTGCGGTAGAGACGTACCGCCAAGGTCAAGGCGACGGCCACGCCGAGGATGCCTGCGACGCCGCCCAGCCACGAGACGCTGTCTTTGTACACGACCAGGAAGACCGCGGCGATGAGGATGACGGTCGGAACCTCGTTCAGGAGTCGGTACGTCGTGGACGACCACGGGGCGTCGGAAGTGCGCAGGTGGGCCCAGATGAGGTGCCCGACCGCTTGGTACACGAGAAGCAGGGCCACAAAGCCCAGTTTGACGTGCAGCCAGGGCTGGGCGAGGTAGCCCGGGATGTGGTACAGCATGCCGACGCCGAAAATCACGGCGAGGATCGAGGACGGCCACGTGATGGCAAACCAAAGGCGGCGTTCCATGATCCGGAATTGAGCGATCAGGGCGTCGCGGACGGGGCCAGGGGTTTGGTCTTGCGCCTCGCGGTGGTACACAAACAAGCGAAACATGTAAAACAACCCCGCGAACCACGTCACGACGAAAATGATGTGCAAGGCCTTGAGCAGGGTGTACGACATTTGCAGAGCTTAAGCGTTTCAAGCACAAACATCGTCCACATGACCCAAGTTCGCCATCCGCAAGACACGTTCAGCTCCACCGTGCGCATTGTGTTGCCCAACGACACCAACACGCTCGGCAACTTGATGGGGGGCAACCTGCTTCATTGGATGGACATCGCCGCGGCCGTCAGTGCCAACCGGCATTGCCGACGCGTGGTGGTGACCGCCGCGGTGAACAACGTGTCGTTTGACCGCCCGATCAAGTTGGGCGACGTGGTCGTCATTGAATCGCAGGTGACGCGGTCGTTCAACTCCTCGATGGAAGTGTATTTGGAGGTGCTCGTGGAGAATTCCGCAAGTGGAGAACGTTGCCGTTGCAACGAAGCGTACTACACGTTTGTCGCGGTGGACCAGTTGGGGGCGCCCATCTCCGTGCCTGCGCTCGAGCCCGTCACAGAGGTCGAAAAGAAGCGGTACGACGGGGCGCTGCGTCGCCGGCAGCTTCGGTTGATCTTGGCGGGCAAATTGAAACCCGAAGACGCCACGGAGCTCAAGGCTTTGTTTGATTGAGGAGGCCACGAAGCCAGGCGGCCACTTGGTCAGGATCCACTTGTTGGCTGCAGCGTTGGGGGTGCTGAGGATCGTTGGATCGGGTATGTCTGCAGGTTGCCCCGTGCTTGGAGCAAGGCCTAGATTCTGCGTCGCTTGGGAAAAACTGTTGGCTCCAAGGGTGAGGGCGCCATGGGGCCAAACCCAAGGCAGGTCGCGTGCATCCCCACACGGTTCCAAGCGGGGTCCCAACGGCTGACGCCAGATGCATGGTGACGGTGTCTCCAGAGACGACGGCGTCAGCATCGGAGATGGAACGCGTGGTTTGGGCCAAATTCCAAGCCCCAACGTTGTCCATGACTTCGGGGTGTTTTTGTTGCAGCCGTTGACTCCTTGGTTTGGCATCTGACCCTCCCACCAACACGATGTGGCGCCCTGATTCAAGACAAGTTTTCACAACGGCGTCGACCACAGCTTCCGACAAGTGTTTTCCTGGGTGTGAAGAACCCAGGCTGATGACAACATGCCCGGTTGGGGTGGAGGTGGAGGGCGCCATGTTCAGCCTTCCCCAGGCTTGGGGTCCCCACCAACCTTGAGTGCTCGCTTCTGCCGTGTGCTGGGAGTGAGAGGGATTGTCGGCATTCGAGCCCAACCCGTTGGGTTCTGAAATTCCAAAAGGTTTGACCACCTCAAAACACCGTTCCACAAATGGCTTGACAGGACGTTTCCGCCAACCTTGAATCAAGGTCCAACGGGCCCAAGCTTCTTTGTCCACCTGCAGCGTCAATACCTTCAAGTCTCTGGCCAAGGACCTTGACCGAACATGTCTATGGAGGTCAAGCAGGTAGTCGTACTCCTTCGATTTGAGGGCTTCGCGGATTTCTCCCGTTCCACGTTGCACGACATGCACATGGTTCAATCCACTCAACAACATGGCCGCTTCTTGGCATCTCGCCAAACACACGAGGTCAATCAAGGCCTCCTCCCCAAAATGACTGCGCATGGCTGTAATCAATGGCTGCATGAGGACAATGTCCCCCAAGGCGCTGAATCGCGCAATCAACACTCGGGGAGGTGGGGGGTGGAGTTGGGTCGGCATGGCCACGTTCCAAAGGTAGTCCTCCGCCTATCTTCGTGGCGTCATGTTTTTGGTCGACACCCACACTCACCTGTACCAGCCTGCGTTTGATGCAGATCGTCGAGATGCCATGGCGCGATGCGAAGGGGCAGGTGTTGACTTGCTCCTGTTGCCTAACATTGATGTGGAAAGCATTCCAAGGGTGCGAGACATGCTTGCCAAGTGGCCTGACCGATGTCGCGGGATGATGGGGCTTCATCCATGCCATGTGGATGCCGATTGGCGGGATGCGCTTGGCGGAATTGAAGCAGCTTTGGACACTCCTTTTCCCGATTCTCCATGGGTGGCAATTGGTGAAATTGGCCTGGATTTGCATTGGGCTGCAACGACTTTGCCGTGGCAAATTGAGGCCCTGAAGGTTCAATTGGAATGGGCCAAACAACGGGCATTGCCTGCAGTCATCCACGTTCGAAATGCTTTTCCAGAGTTGTTTGAGGTCATGGACGAGGTGGTGGATGATCGGTTGACAGGGGTGATTCATTGTTTCACGGGGGGGGTGGAAGAAGCCAGGCAGGCGATGAAGTATCCGGGATGGATGATTGGCATAGGTGGGGTATCGACTTACAAGAATGGTGGATTAGACAAGGTTTTGCTCGAGGTGTCCCTCGACCGAATCGTGTTAGAAACGGACAGTCCCTACCTCGCGCCTGTTCCCTTTCGTGGCAAGCGAAATGAATCGAGCCATGTGCGTATTGTGGCCCAACGAGTGGCGGAAATCCTCGGTTTGGAACTTGACGAAGTGGCGCACCGCACCACCCAAAATGCGGTGCGCCTCTTCAATCTTCCCACCCCATGAAAGGCTTGCGCGACATGGGATTGGAGGCCAGCCAAGGCGAGCGTTCCATCTTGGTCATTTACACAGGGGGAACCATTGGAATGGTTCGGGACAAGGTCAGCGGTGCACTCGTGCCTCTCGATTTCTCCCAAGTTTCCCGTCACGTCCCTGAATTGGCCCATGCTGGCATTCGTGTGGAAGCGGTTTCGTTTGAATCTCCCATCGACAGCAGCGACGTGATGCCCAAGCATTGGCGGAGTTTGGCCACGACCATCGCGGAGTGCCATGCATCCTTTGATGGATTTGTGATTCTTCATGGGACGGATACCATGGCCTATACGGCGTCGGCTTTGAGTTTCATGTTGGGAGATGTGTGCAAGCCAGTGATCTTGACGGGCTCTCAACTTCCCATCGGCGTGCCCAGGACCGATGGGCGCGAAAATTTGCTGAGTGCGGTCATGTTGGCGGCCCATGCAACGGATGGCCGACCAACCATTCAGGAAGTTGCCGTGTACTTCGGCAATCACTTGTTCCGTGGGAACCGAACCCACAAGGAGAGTGCCCAAAGTTTTCAGGCCATCATTTCTCCCAACCACCCGCCATTGGTGGAGGCTGGCGTGGATTTCGAAATCAACCGTCCCGCCCTGTGGCGCCCTTCTCATTGTCCACGGGTCCCAGAACTGAATTTGGGCCTGCGAACTGAAGTGGCTTGGATTTCTTTGTTTCCAGGAATGTCCATGGATTGGCTGCGCAGGAGCCTGGAATGGGAGGATTTGCGCGGCATGGTTTTGGCCACCTACGGAAGTGGCAATGCGCCAACAAGTGAGCTGCTACGGAATGTGTTGCGACAGGCCAATGAACGGGGCATCACCATGGTGAATGTGACCCAATGTGGCCATGGCGGTGTCCATCCAGAATTGTATGCGACGAGTCATATGCTTGCCGGTTGTGGGGTGATTCCGGGCCATGACATGACCACGGAGGCTGCCTTGACCAAACTGATGCACGTCCTCGCCCTCACGGATGACAACGAAACCATTCGGGACTTCATGACTCAAAACTTGAGGGGTGAGCTCACGCCAAGTTTCGCGGGTGTATCTCAGGCCCACGGCCCTGCAGGGGCGGGTTTGCCTGTCGAGATGTGACAAAGGGGCTATTTTTCAGTGATACGGGGGCATCCCAACGCCATTCCGAGGACATCGCCACGCCATCGCCATGCCATCGCCACGTCATCGCCACGTCATCGCCACGCCAACCCAAGCCACATTCCAAGAATTCCATATGACTCCCCCCCTTTTTTTTTTAGGGAACTGATGGATTTCGCGGTAATTTGCGCCGCTCAAAGGGGGGTGTTGGATTCCAAATTCTACAACTCATGTCTTTGATCATCAGCCTCAACGGGGGTTGGAGAGGTGGCCGAGCGGTTTAAGGCGCACGCCTGGAAAGCGTGTTGGCAGCAATGCCTCCGGGGTTCGAATCCCCGTCTCTCCGCTGTTTTAAAATTCAATCAACGTCAATTTTCGTCATGAAAAATTTGTTTGCCCTCCTCTCCATTGCAGGGCTCGTGATGTTCACAGCACCTGGTGTTGTGACAGCCCAAGAAGATGCAGCCACCGAATTGGCTGTGGACAATGCAACTGATTCAACGGCCATGGACACGGATTCTGTGTCGGTCGAGGAGGTCGCTCCAGCAGCGACTGAAGAACCAGCTGCAGCTGCCCCAGCTGAAACGCGTGAAGTGTTGAGCTTCCACCAAACTGTCAAGAAGTACTTCATTGAGGGCGGTGCGACGTTCATGGCCTTCGTTTTGATTTGTTTGATCCTCGGCCTCGCCTTGAGCATTGAGCGGATCATCTACCTGAACATGGCAACCACCAACACGGGGAAGTTGCTCGGTGGCATTGAAGAGGCGCTCGGCAAGGGCGTGGACGCTGCCAAGGACGTGTGTCGCAACACGCGTGGTCCGGTGGCTTCCATTTTCTACCAAGGCCTGGATCGCAGCTCGGGGAGCTACGAGGAAGTGGCCAAGGCCATCGAGGACTATGGCAGTGTAGAGATGTCCAAGCTTGAGCGGGGATTGAGCTGGATCAGTTTGTTCATCGCCTTGGCCCCCATGTTGGGCTTCATGGGTACGGTGATCGGGATGATTTCGGCGTTCGACAAGATTGCCGAAGCAAACACCATCAATGCATCCATCGTGGCAGGAGGTATCAAGGTCGCCTTGATTACGACGGTCTCGGGTTTGATCGTGGCCATCATCTTGCAGATTTTCTATAACTACATCCTTTCCAAGATTGACAGCATTGTGCTCGACATGGAAGAGGCCAGCATGGACCTCGTGGATTTGTTGTACAAGCGCAACCTCGAAGGAAAATAAGCACAGCCATGGGAGACAAGACCATCAAAACGGTCCTGTCCGCTGTGCGGATGTTGGTCATCGTTGCCGGAGCATTGCTCTGTGTGATGATCACTTCCAAGAGTGGAACAGATGAGACCTTCGTCGAGGGGCAAGAGCGCTACGGTGCGTTGCTTGACAACCTCTTCTACATCATTTATGCCGTGGGAATTGCTTGTGGTGCAGCCGCTGTGTTGTTTGGCCTGTACTTTTTCGCGACCAACCTGAAGGCCCGCATGGGCACCCTTGTGGGTGTGGGTGCTTTTGTGCTGTTGGGATTGGTCAGCTTTTATGGTTTGGCCGATTCGAAGGTGCTGAAGGCTTACGAAGCAAGCGGAATCACAGTGACTGAGGGAGAGAGTTGGTTTGCAGGTGGCGGGATGTACTTTGTGTACTTGCTCGGTGCTGTTGCGATGCTTTCCATCGTGGTTGCCGAAGTGAACAAAGCAATCAAGTAAGGTCCATGGCACGCCGCGAATTGCAAGAAATCAATGCGGGCTCGATGGCAGACATCGCGTTCTTGCTCCTGATCTTTTGGTTGGTAACCACCACCATTGATTCGGACGAGGGCATCAAGCGACAACTTCCGCCACCGGTGCCGCCAGACATTGACGTGCCGCAAGCCAAGGAGCAAAACGTCTTCAACGTGAAGGTGAATTTCCTCGACCAGCTTTTGGTGGAGGGTGAGCCCTTGGACTTGGACCAATTGAAGGACAAAGCCAAGAATTTTCTCATTGCGACAGGTGACGGTGTGATGTCTCACCAATTGGGGTCCAAAACCATCGGTCGCAACCGCGAAGTGGAGATGGTGACGGGATCCAATGGAAAGACCAATGCATCCTTTCCCGAGCGCCTTTGGGTGCGCAAGGCTGAAGTGAAGCAACGCATTGCCGAGTATGAACAGTTTGTCGCTGCTGCCGACACGGACAAGAAAAAGGATGCCTTTGGCAAGGTGTTGGACAGCTGGCGTGAAAAGTTGCGTACCATTGAGTTGTTGGGAGGGGACTACAAGGAGCTCCCACCCTCTGCGTTGATTTCGATGCAGAACGACAACAACACCACGTACAACACGTATTTGCAGGTTCAGAACGAGCTGCAGTCTGCTGTCAACGAGTTGCGTGATGAAATGTCTTTGGAGAAGTTTGGCATGACCTACGGTCAGATGGAGGATGCTTATGACAGAAACACTGAAGACACGAAAATGCTTGAGAAAATCACTGCGGTCCGTTCAGTGTATCCCCAGCGGATTTCAGAAGCTGAACCACGGGACGCAAGCGCTAACTATTACTGATCATGGGAAAGTTTCGCAAAGGAGGCAAGCGTGACATGGGGGCCATTTCCACGGCATCCCTTCCAGACATTGTATTCATGCTGTTGTTTTTCTTCATGGTGGCCACAGTGCTGAGGACGGAAGAAGAAAAGGTTCGGGTCATTCGTCCCGAGGCTTCAGAGCTTTACCGCATTGAAAAGAAACACCTCATTCGCTATGTCAACATCGGGCCGCCCATGGATCGCCGCTATGGAACCGAGCCCGTGGTGCAGTTGAACGATCAGTTTTCCAGCTCAACGGCTGTACAGGATTGGATCGCCAAAGAGCGTTTGACCTTGGCCGAGGCAGAGCAGAGCAAAATGTGGGTATCGCTGAAGGTCGACCAAGACACCAAGATGGGTGTGGTCACCGAAGTGAAGCAGGAGTTGCGCAAGGCATCGGCATTGAAGGTGTTGTACTCGGCCTCGAGTCGAAAGCGTACAGGTGAGGAGTGACTCGAACTTGAAAAAATCTCAGAAACCCTGGCCTTGGCCGGGGTTTTTTGTGGTGTGGATTTCAGGATGAGGCTGCCCGAGAATTTTGGCAGCAAGCACAGTGCTCAGCTTGAGCCAACTTTCCGCGGTCCAACCGGCAACGTGCGGTGACATCAGGACGTCTCTTCGTTGAAGAAGCGCTTCAAAGGTGCGCTGGGCTTCAGGGTCTCCGAGTCCATCCAATCCTTCCAACGAACGTCCTTCAAATTCGAGCACGTCCAAGCCAGCAGCGACCACCCGGCCGTCATCCAACGCGTGGAGCAGGGCCGCGGTTTGAACGATGGCCCCCCGAGATGTGTTCAGCAGCACCAGGGGTTTGTGCCACGATCCCAGCCAAGCGTCATCCACCAGGCCTTTTGTTTCATCTGTCCATGGCAGGTGGAGGCTGACAATGTCGGATTCTCGCTGAAGCAGTTCCAATCCGACTGGCTCCACATGGGGAAGGGGTCTGTCCACGGCGGGAGACTCTCCCCATAAAGGGCGGTGTTTGTCGTATGCCAATACCCGGCATCCAAATCCAGCCAACCGCTCGGCCACCGCACTTCCCATGTGACCGTATCCGTAAATGCCCACAGTCATAGATTGCAATTCACGCCCGCGGTGTGCTTCTCGTTGCCATTGACGCAGACGAATGCTCGCATCTCCGGAGCGCAAATGGTTGAGCAAAGACAGGAGCATGCCGAGCGTGTGCTCTCCCACGGCCACGCGGTTGCCTTCGGGGCTGTTGTGGACCACCACGCCTCGACGTTTGGCATGGACCACATCGATGTTCTCCAGCCCTGAACCACTTCGGGCCACCCACTGGAGGTCGGGCAAGGCGTCGAGCAACGCAGCATCTAGCGTCAATCTGCTTCGAAGAACCAATCCATGCACGGGCCCGGCTAGCATGCCAGGGGTCATCAGATCTTCGCGCGTCAAATGGGTTCCGTCATGGCAAATCATACCAGCCTCGTGCAAAGCAAGCTCCAAGGCAGGATGGACCGTGTCAAGAAACCAGACGTGAACCATGAATCACATCAAGTTGGCCACCAACGAGCCGATGCTGAAGTAGATAATCAGACCCATGATGTCATTGGCTGTGGTAATGAAGGGTCCGGTAGCCAATGCGGGGTCGATGTCTCGTTTGTCGAGCATCAGGGGTACAAACGCCCCAAACAATGCCGCAAACACAATCACACACAACAAGGATGCGCTGACCGTTGTGCTCAGAGTCCATCCAAATCCAAGAAGCACACTCGACAAAAAGATGATTGCTGAACAAATCAAGCCATTCACCAACCCAACGCTGAGCTCTTTCAATAGACGTGCGGTCAGGTTCCCCATGTTGACATTGGCCGACGCCAAACCCTGCACCACGATGGCAGAAGATTGCACCCCGACGTTTCCGCCCATGGCGGCAATGAGAGGGATGAACAGTGCGAGTTCGGGGTTGTTTTCAATGTCAAATGCCCCAATGACGTAGGCTCCACCAATGCCTCCCCCCAAACCAATGAGTAGCCATGGGAGGCGGGCACGCGTCAATGTCCACACGCTGTCTTTGTCTTCGACATCTTCGGAAATTCCGGATGCCAGCTGGTAATCACGCTCGGCATCTTCGATGATCACATCCACGGCGTCGTCAATGGTGATGCGCCCCAACAGAATGCCCTCGCTGTCCACCACTGGCAGAGCGACCAAATCGTAGCGCTCCATGAGTTTGACCACCATTTCTTCACTCTCGTGAACTTCGATGCTCACCAACTCGTCGTCGTCCTTCAAATCCCGAAGCAACGACCGTGCACTGGAAGCATTGAGCAGCAAACTTTTCAAGGACAAACGCCCGTTGAGCCGCCCTTGGTCGTCCACCACATAAATGGTGTAGATGTTTTCAACGTCGGAAGCTTGTGCCCGAATTTCTCGAATGGCCCTGGCGACTGTCCAATCCTCTTGAACCTTGATCAGCTCGACGGCCATCAATGCGCCAGCCGTTCCTTCTTCATGGCGAAGAAGTTCCATGACTTCGGAAGCCGTTTCTTGGTCCTCCACAAGGCGCAAAGCTTCTTCCACCTTGGCTTCGGGCAAATCCGCCAAAGCGTCCGCGGCGTCGTCAGAGTCCAGGCCCTCAATGACGTCCTCTGCAATTTCCCGGGTGGATAGTGAGCTCAACAAGCCCTCGCGCACATCTTCCTCCAACTCGGCGATGACCTCTGATTTGGTCTCACCGTCCAACAAACGATAGAGGTAGAGGCTCTCCTCACCTGGAATCGAGTCAAAAATGTCAGCCACATCCTTGGGGTGGAGTTCACCCAGCGTTTGGGCGAGCTCCACATCACGACCTTCTTCGATTTTCAGGCGAAGATCATCGAGGTATTCCCGGGTTAGCTCGAGCATGGTGCCAAAGGTACGCGTGGACAGGATAGGGGAGGGTCATCGTTTGGCCTTGAAAAAAGTGGACAGCAGAGAGGCGGCTTCATCGGCCAAAAGTCCGCCCTGGCAGACGGTCTTGGGATGAAGCATGGTCAAGTCTCCGTCAAACTTGCTATGCCCACGTTTGTCGTCCCGGGCCCCGTACACAACGCGGCCGATCCTGGTCCAAAAGGCGGCCCCAGCGCACATAGGACAAGGCTCGAGGGTTACATACAGGGTGCATTGATCCAAAAATTTGCCTCCCAAATATTCCGAGGCTGAAGTGAAGGCCTGCATTTCAGCATGGGCCGTGAAGTCTCGGAGTCGTTCACACAAGTTGTGGGCGCGGGCAATCACCTGCCCTTGGGCGACGATCACGGCTCCGACGGGCACTTCATCGAGGTCAGCAGCCTTCTCCGCTTCTTGCAGAGCGAGTTTCATGAAACGGATGTCGTCTTCAGAGAATGGGCTGTGGTTGCTGGGTACTTTCACGGTTGGACGGTTTGGGGGTGGCTGGCAAGGAGCCATGAATGGAGCTGCCCTTCGGCATGGAGATTGGCTTCCACGGTGGGCAGATTGCCTGTGGGATGTGCAGGAATGCGTCCGGCTTCCAATTGAGTTTGGCTGATGCACGCAAAGCCAAACCGATCAGCCCACAATCTTCCCAGCATGGCCTGCTCGGGCTGCCCGGGGGTGGGGACCAAGATGGCGCGTACGCCGAGCGCTGCCAGATCGAGTTGAGAGCTGTACCCGCTTCGACAAACCACTGTGGTTGCCTCTTGAAGGGCATGGGCAAGCGCTTCATCAGAGGGGTCATGCCAGGTTGTGATGTGGCCGTCTGTTCGGGTACCACCACCAGGGCGACCTGCAATGATGAGGCACGGAGACTCGTCGTTCGACATCCACGATCGCAACGCTTCTTCCATCAGAGTTCGGTGGGGTTCCACTCCACTGACCATGCCCACCTTGTGCCAACGAGGGGTTGGGTTTGGCAAGCGATAGGGGGCCAAACGACTCAGTACACCGACATACAATGTGCGGGGATGGACGCGTGCGGTGGCCAGTGAGCCACTGAGGGAGGAAGGCCCAGGTGAGGTGTCGGGAACCCAGAGCGCATCGAAGGACTGTGCCCACCGAGCCACCACCGCACGTGCCACCCCTTCAAGCATGGAAGGCACGGGGACTTGAAGCTGGTGGGACATCAAGATCGAGGGCACATCTTTCACAGCGCATCCGTAGCAATTGTCGGAGAAAATGGCATCCACACCATGGTCCTTGACAAAGTCAGCCGTCCACCTGCGTTCCATGTCTACATGGGCAACAAAGGCTGGGATTTGACCTGCGATTTTCAAAAAATTGCCACGTTTGGCATAACGGATGTCGAGACCGGGCTTGACGTGAAAGGACACAGAGGGTTCTTGCCCCACATGAGATTGGAGCCAGGCCAAGGCCGTCCCTCGACTGGCCACATGCACATGCCATCCATGCCTAAGGGCGCACCGGATGATGGGAAGGGTGCGCGTGGCATGCCCCATCCCCCAATCCAGGACGGTCACCAAGAGGTTGGGACTTGTCTTGCCATGTGAAACGTCCAACATCGAGTTCGAAGTTCCTAATTTCGCGGCAATTCAGAGACCATGGGAAAGGGCAAACTTTGGAAGTGGGAGGAAAATGCGGAGATGGGCAACGTCTTCGAGCCAGACCTCCAAGAGGCCGTGCAAGGTGCGGAACACCCCTACAAAGGGAAGTGGCATGAAGAAGTTTTTGGCAATGACCATCCCATCACCTTGGAACTTGGATGCGGAAAGGGCGAATACACCGTGGGGCTTGCGCGGAAGTGGCCCAATCGAAATTTCATCGGTGTGGACATCAAGGGGCATCGATTTTGGCGAGGAGCCAAAACCGCCAACCAAGAGCAACTTTCCAACGTCGCGTTCTTGCGCACCCGAATTGAGTTCATCGACCAGTTTTTTGGTCCTGGCGAAGTTGCGGACGTTTGGTTGACCTTCAGCGATCCACAGCCCAAGGACGAGAAGGGAACCAAACGCATCACCTCGGGCAAATTCATCGAGCGGTACCGAAAGTTTCTCGCACCGGGAGGCACCATCAAGGTCAAGTCTGACAGCACGCTGCTTTATGCCTTGTCCAAGGAGGATTACGTCGCGGCTGGCTATCCGTTGATTCACGATACCGAGGATGTCTACGGGGGATTTCTTGCCAAGGTGGATCCAGAATTGAGGGAAGCCTTGGAGATCAAAACGTATTACGAAAAGCGTTGGCTTGAGGAAGGCAAGAACATTCACTTCTTGGAAATCAAGCCGGCCCCCTTGTCTACGGCAGAACTTCCATGAGGGACCACCACGATGACCGGGATTTTGAGGCTGAGCTGTTCCAGTTGGTTCGTGCCATTCCCAAAGGTCGTGTGACGTCGTATGGTGCGTTGGCGGCGGCTTTGGGTTCTGCCCAGGCGAGTCGACGCGTGGGATGGGTGCTGAACCAAAGTTTTGGAGTGATTCCTTCCGTGCCCGCTCACCGCGTCGTGAATCGCTTGGGCCAATTGACGGGGGCATCCCATTTTCCAGAAGATCGCGCCATGGATCGTTTGCTCGAAGAGGAGGGCGTGGTGGTTTCCAACGGAAGCGTTGTGGACTTTGACCGCGTGTTTTGGGACCCCATGCGCGACCTTTGACCTCGATGAGCATTTGGACTTTGGATGCGGTGCGTGAAGCACTGCGCGGTGTGATGGAGCCTGAACTAGGCAAGGACATCATTTCGCTTGATTTGGTCACGTTCCACGGGGAGCCCGGAGAGGGTGGCGTTGGACTCTTGATTGAAGTGAAATCGAGCAATCCCGCAATGCATGCCCGCAAACGCATGCAGGATGCTGTGGAATTTGCGTTGGAGCGTGGTTTGGGCATCCCCTTGAATTGTCAAGTGAATGTGGTCCCGTTGAAGCAGGAGGAGCGCACGTTGGATACTCGGAAAGTGCTGCCGGGCGTTCAACATGTGATCGCGGTGGCTTCGGGAAAGGGAGGGGTTGGAAAAAGCACGGTGTCATCCAATGTCGCCGTCGCCCTCGCCCAGCTTGGATACAAAGTGGGGCTCGTCGACGCCGACATTCACGGCCCGAGCATCCCGACCATGTTTGACGTGGTGGGCGAAAAACCGCAGCCGGTCGAGGTGGAAGGCAAGACCAAAATTCAACCCGTCGAGCAACATGGCGTGAAGGTCCTCTCCATTGGGTTTTTCGCTGACCCCGACCAAGCCATTGTGTGGCGCGGACCCATGGCAAGCCGAGCCCTGAATCAATTGTTCACGGACGCGGATTGGGGTGCACTCGATTTCATGATTGTGGACCTGCCTCCAGGAACGGGCGACATCCACTTGTCGTTGGTTCAACAAATCCCCTTGACAGGTGCGGTCATTGTAAGCACCCCCCAAGACGTGGCGCTTGCCGATGCCCGAAAGGGGGTGGGCATGTTTCGGCTGGACGAATTGAAGGTTCCGGTCCTCGGTTTGGTGGAGAACATGGCGTATTTCGTGCCCCCGGATATGCCTGAGAAGCGGTACCACATTTTTGGTCGAGATGGGGTCAAACGCCTGGCCGACAGCCTCGAAGCACCCTTCCTCGGAGAGTTGCCATTGCTGCAAACCATCCGTGAAGCAGGAGACGCTGGCCGGCCGGCTGTGATGCAAACAAGCGGGGAGGCTGCCGCGGCATTTCGGGCCGTGGTTGCTAACTTGCTGAAGCAATTGGGTAAGTCCGTGTGAGCGCTGCAAGCCCGATGGATCGCACCCCTTCAACGTTGAACCCAACCAACGCGTGACATGTCTGATTTGAAAACACGGGTTGAAGCCACCCTCGATGAGTTGAGGCCTTACCTCGAGGCAGACGGAGGTGACATTCGTTTGGTCGAAATCACGGAGGATTTGGTGGTGCGCCTGGAATTGTTGGGTGCTTGTGCAGATTGCTCCATGATTCACATGACGTTGAAGGGAGGGGTCGAGTCGGCTTTGAAGAAGGCGGCACCCGAATTGACGGGCATTGAAGCGGTGAATTTGGCCTGACCGTCCCTCCGTCTCCTAAACCCTACTATTTTTATAGGCTAAAACTGATTGAACACCACCTCACTTGCATTGTTGCGTGAGTACTTTTGCGCCCATCATGATCCAAACTGACATTCTGATCATCGGGGCCGGTCCTTGCGGTCTATTCACCGTGTTTGAAGCCGGCCTGTTGAAGCTCCGCTGCCACCTCATCGATGCTTTGCCTCAAGCTGGGGGACAGTGCTCGGAGATTTATCCCAAAAAGCCCATCTACGACATTCCAGCGTATCCTTCAATTTTGGCCGGAGAGCTCGTGGACAAATTGATGGAACAGGCGGAGCCTTTCAAACCTGGATTCACGCTTGGCGAGCGCGCGGAAACCATTGTCAAGGATGAGGAGGATCAATTCATTGTGACGACCAGTCGAGGGACGATTCATCGTGCGCCAGTGATCGCCATTGCAGGCGGTTTGGGCTGTTTTGAGCCAAGAAAACCGCCCATTGACAACCTCTCCAACTACGAGGACAGGGGTGTGGAATACATCATCAAAGACCCAGAATTCTACCGTGGCAAGCGCGTGGTCATCAGCGGTGGGGGAGACAGTGCGTTGGACTGGACCATTTTTCTTGCTGATGGCGTGGCCAGTGAGGTTACGTTGATTCACCGTCGAGAGGGTTTTCGAGGTCATCTTGACAGCGTCCAAAAGGTGATGGACCTCGCTGAACAGGGCCGCATTCGGTTGCTGACCAACGCTGAGGTCATGGGTGTGGATGGGGAGGGGCAGCTCCAACGTTTGACCATCGATCACCAGCAACAAGGGGAGTTGGTGTTGGAAACGGATCATTGGATCCCGCTTTTTGGACTGAGTCCCAAGCTCGGACCTATCGCTGACTGGAACCTCAACATCAGCAAGAACGCGGTGGAGGTGGATACCTTCGACTACAGCACCAACGTTCCCGGCATCTATGCCATTGGCGACATCAACACCTATCCAGGCAAGTTGAAGCTCATTCTGTGCGGATTCCATGAGGCTACCCTGATGGTTCAAAGTGCGTTCAAGCGCATCTACCCCGACAAAAACCTGGTGCTGAAGTACACCACGGTCAATGGGGTGAGTGGCTTCTGATTGCCCCTACCTTCGCGTCAAATTCACAGCCATGAGCATGATCAAAGTCACGGTCATCGACCGCGAGGGTGAAGCCCACGAATTGGATGCCCCCACAGACATGGGGATGAACATGATGGAGCTTTGCAAGAGTGCCGAATTGCCCGTAGAGGGCACCTGTGGAGGCATGGCCATGTGCGCTTCTTGTCACATGTACGTGAAAAGCCATCACGATTTGCCAGAGAAGTCAGGGGACGAAGAGGATATGTTGGACGAGGCCTTCCACGTGACGGGGGAAAGTCGCTTGGGATGTCAAATTCACCTCGCGGAAGACCTCGAGGGACTGGTGGTGCAGCTCGCTCCCGTGGGCTGATCTCAATGCGGCACTTCGTGCTGCAGTAGGCGTGTTCAGATTTTAGGTCGGACACCCAATCCAGCATGTTTGGAATGTCCGCTTTCAAGCCACTGCTTGACGATTTTGGATCGTACAAGTGATGCCATTGCATGAACATGTCTCATGCCATGGGCGTCGGTGCATAGAAAGGAGACCCAGCCGGCTTGCATCGCACGTTCAGCCATTTCCTTGGTTTCTGGGCCGTATGCACCTACCAGAGAAGCTGCGTTGATGGAGAGCCACCCTCCTCTGTCAAACCACATTCGCAGCAGGTTGTCGTTCCGATGCAGGTAGGGGTAGCGCTCACAATGAGCGAGCAGGGGGGTGATGCCACGGGTTTGGAGGGTAAACAAGACCTCTTCTACCATGGCTTGCTCCGGGGCTTGGTGAAACCCAAATTCCACGAGGACCAAGGTCTTGTGGTTCCCCTCGTATTCCCAAGGGATGGTCATCAGCTCGCCTTCGGGGAGGAGTGCCATGAATTCGTGGTCCATGTGGTATTCTGCAGCCAACTGAAGTTCCATGTGGATGTCCAAATCCGACACGGCCTGCTGAAGCTTGGCGAAGGCCGGTCGAAGGGTCTCTGGATTGTTGGGGTACAGGTCAGCCATGATGTGTGGTGTGATGACCATGCCCCGGTATCCCAATGCCGACATGCCGCGAACCATATCCAGTGCTTCATCCACATTCGTAGCGCCGTCATCCACCCCAGGCGCGAGATGACTGTGAATGTCCCAGCCGAGTTCCCTCCATTCGATGGCAATCTCGTCTGTGCGTTTCCAAGGCCAACGGATGGGCATCAGCGGTTGTCGTAATGTTGTTCGTAGTATTTCTGGTAGTCCCCCGACGTGACATCTTCGAGCCAAGCGCCGTTGGCGAGGTACCACTGGACAGTGGATGTCAGTCCTTGTTCGAATGTGATGCTTGGTTTCCAGCCCAAACGCGCTTCCAAGTGACTCGCGTCGATGGCATACCTCATGTCGTGCCCTGCCCTGTCCTTCACAAACGTGATGAGGGAGTCACTGAACCCTGGTTCCCGACCCAATTCGGCGTCGACCAATTCGATAAGCTTGCGCACAAGGTCAATGTTTCTCCATTCGTTGAGTCCACCGATGTTGTAAGTGTCGCCCACCCATCCGGTGTGGAGAATCGTGTCAATGGCAGCCGCATGATCCTCCACCCACAACCAATCTCGGATGTTGATTCCCTCCCCGTAAATCGGTAGCGGACGGCTGTCCACGATGTTTCGAATCATCAGTGGGATGAGCTTCTCCGGGAATTGATGGGATCCGTAGTTGTTGCTGCAATTGGAGATGACGATGGGCATCCCATAGGTGTGGTGATAGGCCCTGACCACATGGTCACTCGACGCTTTGGAGGCGCTGTAAGGGGACCTCGGGTCGTATGGTGTAGTCTCTGAAAACAGACCTTCCGCCCCCAAGGACCCATAGACTTCATCCGTGCTGACATGGTAAAAAAGGCTTGTTTCCATGCATCTGCGTTCTGACCATTGCTGGCGCGCCACATTGAGCAGGTTTGCAGTGCCCAAAATGTTGGTCTCAAGGAAAGCCAGAGGGTGGGTGATGCTGCGGTCCACATGCGACTCTGCGGCCAGGTGAATGACGGCATCAAACGCGTGTTCCCTGAAGAGCTGGGTGACAAGGGATTCGTCGCGAATGTCACCGCGCTGAAAGTGGTAACGCGGATTGGATTCGACGTCCTTGAGGTTGGCCAAGTTGCCAGCGTACGTCAGCGCATCGAGGTTGACCAGAACCATTGTGGAATGTTCCGCCAGCAGGCGACGAATCACATGCGAGCCAATGAATCCTGCACCGCCAGTGACCAACACAGATTGAAAGGACCTCGGGGAAGCGGGTGCATGAAGGGATTGGCTCATGGTTTGTGTTTGTTTGGCTTTTGGGATATTCTATCCAAGGTGTGTGATGCGGTAGGGAGGTGTCAAAGGCTCCAATAATCTAGATCTCCAGTTCGTCCCCGAAACACGCCTTTGACGTCCACGACTGTGCCTCGACCGCGGTGCAAGAGAGACTTGAAATCGTCCGCACCCATGGCCATGTATTCGTTGTGATTGACCGCCATGATCACGGCATGATAGGCGCCCTGTTCAGGAGCTTCACACAAATTTAGATCGTATTCGTGCTTCACCTCTTCAGGGTTTGCGTGGGGGTCCACGAGGTCAATCTTGACGTTGAACGATTGCAATTCTGTGATGACGTCGATGACTTTGGTGTTGCGGATGTCCGCGACATTTTCTTTGAAGGTCAAACCCATCACCAACACCCTTGCCTCGAGCGGGTTGATGTCATGGGCGAGAAGCCGCTTCACGGTTTGCTTCCCCACGTAAAATCCCATGCTGTCGTTGACATAGCGGCCACTGTTGATCACACGCGCATGGTAGCCGAGCTTGTTGGATTTCCATGTGAGGTAGTACGGGTCGATGCCAATGCAGTGTCCCCCCACCAGGCCGGGCTGAAATTTCAGGAAATTCCATTTGGTGCCTGCAGCCTCCAACACTTCAAAGGTGTTGATGCCGATGCGGTTGAAGATGATGCTCAGTTCATTGACCAAGGCGATGTTGACGTCTCGTTGGGTGTTCTCAATGATTTTGGAAGCTTCGGCCACGCGGATGCTGCTCGCACGGTGCGTTCCTGCCTTGACCACGAGGTCGTAGGTTCGTGCTACGGTGTCCAACGTCACGTCATCACAGGCACCCACCACCTTCACAATGGTTTCAATCGTGTTCACCTTGTCGCCAGGGTTGATGCGTTCGGGGCTGTACCCCACGAAGAAGTCGACCCCCATTTTCAGTCCGCTTTCTTCTTCAAGGACAGGCACGCAATCCTCTTCAGTGCATCCTGGATACACCGTGCTTTCGTACACCACGATGTCTCCTGGCTTCAGGGCACGACCCACCGTGCGCGAGGCAGCCAACAAGGGTCCAAGGTCCGGTTGGTGGCTGGCGTGAATGGGTGTGGGAACCGCCACGATGTGGAACTGGGCTGCTTTCAGATCCTCGGGGTCACACGTGAAGGTGATGTCGCGGTTGTCAAACCCTTCGGCAGGGACCTCCTCTGACGGGTCTTCGCCGCGTTTCATCATGTCGATGCGTTTGGCGTTGATGTCAAAACCCAACACGCGCAAATGTTGGGCAAAGGCCAATGCGATTGGCAGTCCCACATACCCCAAGCCCACCACGGACATGGTGGCTTCTTTCTGGGTCAATCGGTCATGCAAATTGGTCACGGGTTCAATGGTTTGAGTTGTTGGTTGTTCAATTGATAGTGAATGCCTGATTCTGGGCAGATGGCATGTCCTTTCCCGTCGAGCTGCAGGCGCTGACCATGGGCGGACATCCAGCCCATGAAGCGGGCTGGGACGCCTCCGACGAGTGCAAAGGCTGGAACGTCCTCGGTGACCACGGCGCCCGCAGCCACGAAGGAGAATGGTCCCAAGGTGACGCCGCACCGGATGGTGGCATTGGCCCCCACCGTGGCGCCACGCCCGACAACCGTGGACTCGTAGGCATCCCTGCGATTCACGGTGCTTCGCGGGTTGCGAACGTTGGTAAACACGCATGAGGGCCCCAGGAAGACATCGTCTTCAAGGACCACCCCTTCGTAGAGGCTGACGTTGTTTTGGATTTTCACCCGTGCTCCAATCTTCACACCACGGGCGACAAAGGTGTTTTGGCCTAGGCTCGATCCCTCACCAATGACTGCTCCTGGCATCACATGGCAGAAATGCCAAACTTTGACCCCGGCCCCCAGCTCCGCGCCTTCATCGACCACAGCTGTCTCGTGGACTGCGGCCGGTGGCTGGGTTTGCAGAGGTCTGGATGTGGATTCCATCGTGGTGGATGTGATGCTGGCCATGTGGTGATCCGGGGTGCTCAGTGCTTCGTATAGGACTGGAAATCCTTGTGTTCACTGCGATGTAAGTCCTCTTGGCTCAGACCTTTGAAGTATTCGTATGTCAAACGAAGACCTTCGGATCGCCCTACTTTGGGCTCCCAGCCCAACACCTCGCGTGCCCGAGAAATGTCAGGCCTGCGTTGTTTGGGGTCATCCTTTGGCAGGGGCTTACGGATGACGTCGACGTCAGACCCCGTCAGGGCGAGTATTTCCTCAGCAAATTCAGCGATTGTGATTTCATCGGGGTTGCCGATGTTGACGGGACGGGTTTCATCGCTGAAATGCAGTCGAACGATCCCCTCGACCAAGTCATCGACATAACAGAAGCTTCGGGTTTGAGATCCATCTCCAAACACAGTCATCGGCTCTCCACGGAGAGCCTGCCCGATGAATGCAGGCAGCACGCGCCCGTCATTGAGTCTCATCCGAGGCCCGTAAGTGTTGAAGATTCGAACAATCCGAGTTTCTAAGCCATGAAAGGTGTGGTACGCCATCGTGATCGCTTCTTGGAACCTTTTGGCTTCGTCGTAGACACCGCGAGGTCCCACAGTATTGACGTGACCCCAATATTCTTCGTGTTGGGGATGGACTTCGGGGTCTCCATAGATTTCGCTTGTCGAGGCAATCGTAATGCGAGCACCTTTGGCTTTGGCCAACCCAAGACAACGATGGACTCCCAAAGACCCGACTTTCAGCGTTTGGATTGGAATCTTGAGATAATCAATAGGGCTCGCAGGGGACGCAAAGTGCAAGATGTGATGCAGGGGGCCGCTCACATGGATGTACTCAGTCACATCTTGATGGACAAACGTGAAGTTGGGCAGTGGAAGCAAATGCTCGATGTTCCTCATGTCGCCCGTGATCAGGTTGTCCATGGCGACGACTTGGAAGCCATCACGCACGAACCGGTCGCAAAGATGGGAACCTAGAAAACCGGCAGCGCCGGTGATAAGGACGCGCTCTGCGCGAGAGTTGTCGTTGGGGGGATTCATGCTTCAGGATTGGGTCTTCCAATGCTTCGGTAGGTCCAGCCCAATTTCGCCAGCTTCGAGGTTTCGTACAAATTCCGGCCGTCAAAGATGACCTTGGCGTTGAGACGAGATTCCATTTTGGAAAAATCAGGGGTGCGGAATTGGGCCCATTCAGTGCAGATGAGCAAACAGTCAGCACCGTCAAGAGCATCCATGGCGCTGCCTGAGTATGTGATTTGGTCACCAATTCGACCCCGAACATTGTCCATGGCTTCTGGGTCGAAAGCTTGAATGGATGCGCCTGCGTTGACCAGTTTGTCGATCATGTAAAGTGAGGGGGCCTCTCGAATGTCGTCAGTTTCAGGCTTGAAGGCCAAACCCCACAATGCCACCTTGACTCCTGTCAAATCTCCGCCGTAATGGTCGAGAATGGCCGGGAAGAGTACAGTTTTTTGGGATTCATTGACAGCCATGACACTTGTCAGGATGCGGAATTCCATCCCGGATTCCAGGCCGCTTTTGTGGAGAGCTTGAACATCTTTTGGGAAGCAGCTTCCTCCATATCCGATGCCGGGGAAGAGAAAGCGAGGGCCAATTCGGGTGTCTGTACCCATGCCTTTACGGACCATGTCCACATCTGCTCCAACACGCTCACAGAAATTGGCCACCTCGTTCATGAAGGTAATTTTTGTGGCCAAAAATGAATTGGCTGCGTATTTCGTCAATTCGGCACTTCGCTCGTCCATGAAGATGACCGGGTTTCCTTGACGCACATAGGGTTTGTACAACTCCTCCATGAGTTGACGACCGCGCTCACCCGAGCACCCGACCACGATGCGATCTGGCTTCATGAAGTCATCCACCGCGAAGCCTTCCCGCAGGAATTCAGGGTTGGATACCACATCGAAAGGGACGGTGGCGTTGGCTGCTAAAGCGGCCGTGACTTTGTCTGCTGTTCCAACTGGAACCGTGCTTTTGTCCACGATGACTTTGTAGTCCGTCATCATGTGTCCGAGTTGTCCTGCAACGCCCAAGACGTAGCTGAGGTCAGCGGAACCATCCTCATCGGGTGGTGTGGGAAGAGCGAGAAAGATGATTTGGGCGTGGTCCACCGCGGACTGAAGGTCCGTGGTGAAGGCCAAACGACCCGCTTCGATGTTTCGATGAAACAAAACGTCGAGGTTGGGCTCGTAAATGGGGATTTCGCCGCGCTTCATCGCGGCCACTTTTTGTTCGTCGATGTCTACGCAAATCACGTCGTTTCCCGTCTCTGCGAGACAAGTTCCTGTTACGAGACCTACATATCCTGTTCCGACTACAGCAATGTTCATGATGACAAGGTTAAGTGGTATGTTCAAACAAGGTTGTCCAAAGGCAAGTTTTCTCGGCATGCAGCGCTTTGCTGCCCATGCACTCAATCCTGTGGAGTTGGCAAAGTTCGGAAAAGTTCCTCAACCACCCGCTGCACCATGTCTGGTGTGAGCTCC
The DNA here is from genome assembly GCA_027622975.1 of Bacteroidota bacterium. GTDB lineage: Bacteria > Bacteroidota > Bacteroidia > Flavobacteriales_D > Sanyastnellaceae > UBA11663. Next base: position 27,803 of record JAQBVN010000014.1, read on the forward strand.
GTATGCATGGGCAAGGCCAAAATCCGGCGGGAGACCTCATGCGCAGCCGGGGTTCCACCTTCGACAGTCCGTCCTTTGCCTTGAAAGGCGGGTTGGGACGAGAGGGGTGTGGGGTAGTAGACGGCCGTGGGGATGCCTCGTGATTGGAGTTCTCGTTGGACGGCCTCCCGATTGGTCTCTCGGGGCAGCAGCACGCAATATTGATGAAACATATGCGTGCTGCGCTCTTCGCGAAAAGGCACGACCACCCCGAAGTCGCCGGCCCCGCCGGCCCAGGCCCCGGGTCCAGCCCCCAAGGCCACGTCGTACCATGAGGCAGCCTTCTGACGACGTGCAATCATGTCGTCGAAGTGCGGGAGTTTGGCCCCAAGAAAGGCGGCTTGCAAACCATCCAAGCGGGAATTCAACCCAATTTCGAGATGGTGGTATTTCTGTTTGGCCCCGTGATTGGCGAGCAGACGAACCTTCTCAGCCAAGGAGGCATTCCTTGTCAACACGGCCCCTCCGTCACCCAAAGCTCCGAGGTTCTTCGAGGGGAAGAAGCTCGTCGTACCCGCATCCCCCAAGAGCCCTGCCCTGCCTTGCACCCGGGTGCCAAACCACGAGGCTCCAAGACTTTGGGCATTGTCTTCCACCACGTGCAGGCCATGTGTTTGGGCCCATGCACCCAGCGCGTCCATGTCGGCACATTGGCCAAACAAGTGCACCACAATCACCGCACGCGTTTGGTCGCTCATCGCGCGCTGAGCAGAGGTCACGTCAAGTTGAAACGTCCGCGGGTCAATGTCCGCAAAGACAGGTGTGGCACCGGTCAAGGCCACGACTTCGGCTGTGGCGATGAAGGTGAAGTCCGGGACGATCACTTCATCACCGGGCCCGATGCCCATGGCGCGGAGAGCCAAGAGCAGAGCGTCTGTGCCATTTCCGCAGCCCACAACATGGCAATCGTCGCCCAACCGTTGGGCCAACGCCCCTTCAAAATCACGCACGTGTTTGCCTTGGATGAAGGCCGAAGTGTCCACCACCTCTTGCATTGCCCCCCGCAATTCCTTCGCCATCCTCGCGTGCAGCCCCTGCAGGTCCACCATGTGCATCACCTCGGGTGAGTCGCGCTGTTCGGGTGAGTTGTGCTGTTCGGAGCGAGCGTCACGGAGGCTGGACATGGTTGCGAAGATAAGCGTTGGTCGCAGCTCCGCGCGGCTCCTCGCAGCTCCCGTCGCGGCTCCCGTCGCGGCTCGCGACATGGCCTCCTCGCTCGGCTCCCGTCGCAGCTCGCGACATGGCCTCCGCGCGGCATGCTTGCCGTGGCGTAACTTGCCCCCATGCACGGACAAGGAGCACGATCCATGGCAGTGAGGGTTGGCTTGGTTCTGGCCTCATGGCTGGGGGTGCTTTGGGCTGGCGTTTGGGCCCAAACCGACCGCGACATTGACCAAACCTCGGTCACCTCGCCCCACGTTGGGTTGCTCGCAGGTGCTGTAGTGCCCCAAGGATCGTGGGCACAGAGTTACACGACGTTTGGCACGGTGGGGTTCATGGCAGGTGTGAAAACCGCACGCAATCACTACTTGTATGCCAAGGCGATCTCACTGACGGGAGCACGGGTGGAAATCCCGGGGTTGCTCTCAAACCTCTTGACGCCTCAAGGCCAAATCATCGACAATGAGGGAGATGTCGCCCAAATCTCTATTTCTGGCAGGGGTGGATTGATGGGTCTCGGTGTGGGGCACGTATTCAGCACGTCGAGGAGCAACCCCAACAGTGGGTGGATGGTCAAGCTCGGTGCCGGGTCGATGCATCACAATGTGCATTTTGATTACACGGAGAATCTCATTGGAGCACTCGAGGGTGATCGCATTCGGGGGTATGACCGGTTAAGATGGGGTGCATTCGGCGAGTTCTTTGCCGGGTATTGGTTCATGAGCGATGATCAACGGATCAATGCCTTTGGTGGGATGCACATGGGTTGGGCCCGCACCCTTGCTCAGCGATCCACCAATTTCGACACTTTGGAGCCCAATGCCCCTGAGGCTTGGGATGGTTGGTGGGGCGTGGAAGCGGGGTGGGTGTTTCACATCTATCGACGCGCCGCCAAAGAGTTTTGGTACTGATGGTTAAGCCTAGGGCGCGCATGAAACGTGGGGACCTTTGGGACCGTGGGACACTCCGCTTCTGGGGGTGGGGAAGCCAATTGTGGTCAGGCCTCGTTCGCTTGGCTGCCATGTTTGGCCACCAACGTGCACGATCCAGGGTGAGTTGGGTCCAAAACACTGAGGCTGCCATGCCCCATGGTTCGGGCTTCCCCACCATGTGGTTTCACTGCGCGAGTTTGGGAGAATTTGAACAGGCTGTGCCCGTCATGCTCGCCTACAGGGCCGCTTGGCCAGAGGTCGCTTGGCTGCTGACGTTGTATTCTCCTTCGGGCTACGAACCCTTGGTGGCAGGTGTGGGAGAGGGGCGCATTCCTGGATGGCGTGCAGCCGAGATGGACGGAATGCCTGCCGACACCTTGGCAGTCTTTCCAGAGGATTTGCCAAGCACATGGCGTACCCTGCTTCCCAGCTGGAGATTGGAAGGATTGGCACTGGCCAAATACGATTTGTGGCCCAATTTGCTCAGGGCATTGCATGACCGAGGCACGCCCATCCATGTGTTTGCGGCTGCCCCATCATCCGCCCGCCTCATGGGTGCTGCCATGTGGCGTTTGTCCACAACGATTAGTGCGCAGGACCCGATGTCGGCCAACATCTTCGCACGCGCGGGCCTTCAGGTCACGCCAGACGGCGACCCACGTGTGGACAGGGTGATGCGGAGGGAAGTCCATCTGACGGAAGAATGGCTTTCCTGGTCCCGAGCCGCGACGCAGGTGGTTGTGGCGGGAAGCACTTGGTTTGCGGAGGAGCGCATACTCGCACAGAGAGATTGGACCTCAGCTCGTCGACTTGTTCTCGTGCCTCACGACCTCAGTCCTTCACATTTGAACGCTCTCGACGCTCAATGGGCTGGTCGCGCCATGCGTTGGTCCCTCTGGTCAACCTTGCCCGAGCGTAAACGGCAATCGTGCCATGTCATTCTGGTGGATGCCGTGGGTCAATTGTTTGGTCTGTACCGCTTGCCCAATGCATGCGTGGCTGTCGTGGGAGGTGGACATGGTTCAGGACTGCACAACGTGTTGGAGCCCGCATCAGCAGGGCTACCCATTGTCACGGGTCCGAAACTTGGCTCTTTTCGAGAAGCCCATGCCTTGCTCGGTGCTGGATCCCTTCGCGCAGGGAACATTGCGGAAGATTTGGCCCATTGGCTGAACAACCCTTCAGAAGCACACAGCGCGGGCAAAACCGCCCTTAGATGGGTGCAATCCCAAAAGGGCGCTTCCTCCAAGATTGTGGCACGCTGGTGACCCGAACCTCTGGTCCCCTGCATTACCATGGTTCGAAGAATGGGTCAGCTCTGTAGTTGGCAAGCGCGGCGTACCGCCCTACTTTTGGCCCGCACGCCAAGGACATGCCCGGATGGTGGAATTGGTAGACACGACAGACTTAAAATCTGTTGACCCGAACGGGTCGTGCGGGTTCAAGTCCCGCTCCGGGTACCATGGTTCACTGGCAACAGCGAAGCATGTGGATCTCACCATTGACGCAGTCCTGCCATGTCATGCGCAGGTTGATTGGGGTGGGGCAACACTCTCAATGAGGGAAAGAAAGCCGGTCAAATGGTTGTCCCTCCGTACATTCGCGCTGAATCAAGCCTTGAATCCATGCATCCATCCTTGCATCGCCTGAATTTGGTTGTGTTCGCAGCCGCCCTTTGGCTCTGTATTTCTGACGTTTCAGCCCAAACTTACGCTGGCCGACGCGCTGGCAATGTGAGTGCCGCCGGCAGAATCACCAACTGCAATTATGCGGGGTCTTTTTTCACGGACACCAAAAAGTTGCTCCGCGATCTCAACGGTGGGCAATGCGTGTTGAATGGGGCGAGATTTCGATTGGACGATCCAGAATTGATGGAGGTCTATTTGGACAACCTCGATTTGCGCAATTCCTCATGGGTGGCGGTTGATTTTGGCTACTTGGCTCCCAATTTCCGTTACACGTTTGCCAGCAACGCTGATTTCTCGGCCATCCACATGGACGGCGAACCGGTCAGTTTGGTTGATGCCACGCTTTTGATTGCAACCAAGTCCAAATTCCATGGTGCACAGATGACCGAGTGGTTTGTGCAAGGCGCAGATTTTTCAGAATCTGATTTTGCGTCCTCCACCATGCGGACTTGGATGTGCGATTTGCAGAGTTATCGGGATTTTGAAAAAATCACAGCACCTGAGAGCGAGCGTCAATTCAAGGCAGTTGGTGCCCGGTTCTACAATTGCCTGTTTGATGAGGATTGCAAGTTGACAGGCGGTGATTTTTCCAAATCCGTCTTTGATTTGACCAAAATCATTGGCGCGGACACGGAAGATTGTTTGTTCAACGGGTCGCGATTCGTCGATTCGTTCTTCACAGAGTCGGAGTTTGAAAAGGTCAACTTCAGCGGAGCTGACATGGGCAAACTCAGGGCTGAGAATTGTACCTTCAACGAATGTGATCTCACAGGGGCCTTTTTGGGCAATGCCATCATTCGCGATTGCTCTTTTCAATCGTCTGACATGTTTGGTGCTTCTTTCGTGGGCGCGCTTGTCGAAGGGGTTGATTTCTCGGGTTTGGACTTAAGCACGTGCAATTTGACGAATGCTACCATGAAGAATTTGGTGGGTGATGCCCCCAAGTTGCCTCAGGATTTTGTTGTCCAAACATCTACGTTGGAGGAGGTTGTGGACAAGGATACACTCCGCACAGAGGTCTACAGCATTGTTGTCAGCGAGTTGCGTTACAACGACGGTCTTCGCGAGAAGAAGGACCAGTGATGGGTCCCTCAACCGTCCCCAGTTGAATGGCGGGTTGGTTGAAAATTTCGTTCTTGTCAAACGTCCCCATAACAACAAGGGCTACCCAACGGTAGCCCTTGTTGTTACGCATCATTGCTGTAGGTTCATTCCTCGATGATTTCCACCTTGAATGAGTCGCCCTGGGCGATTTTTTCAATGATGTCGAGACCTTCGATCACTTTTCCGAAGCAGGTATGGTTGCGGTCCAAATGCGCGGTGTTTTCGCGGTTGTGGACGATGAAGAATTGAGATCCTCCGGTGTTCCTTCCCGCATGAGCCATGCTTAGCACCCCACGGTCGTGGTATTGATTGTCGCCATCGAGTTCGCAGTCGATGGTGTACCCTGGTCCCCCGTGACCCATTCCGTGAGGGCATCCGCCTTGGGCGACAAACCCGGGAATCACGCGGTGGAACAAGAGGTCATTGTAGAACCCTTCTCGGGAAAGCTTGACAAAATTGGCCACAGTCTTGGGCGCGTCCTTCTCAAAAAACTCCACGGTCATCGTGCCGTGGTCGGTGTGAATCTTGGCGTTCATGGTGCAAAGATGCATCACCTGACTGTATCACCGCGTATCCTGTTGCATGAACACCCTTGCCCCACAACGAAAAAAGCCCCCCGAAATGGGAGGCTTTTGTTGAGCGAGAAACGAGATTCGAACTCGCGACCCCAACCTTGGCAAGGTTGTGCTCTACCAGCTGAGCTATTCTCGCAATTGTTTCCTGAAAGGCTTCAGGCATTCCGCTCGTTTGCGGGAGGACAAAATTAGCACAACCGCTCCTTTCTGCCAACAACCATCCTGAAAATTTCATGGATGCGAAGGAAAATGAGAATACCGTTGGCTCTGGAGCAATTTGTTCAGAGCATTGCACCAAGGAAGGCACGCAGGATGAATTATTTGGCACATATGGTGGTTGGGACCTTCGCCGGATTGGATGCCGAGGGGATGCTCGGCAATTTTGTGGGTGATGCAGTGAAGGGTAGACATGTGGAGGCGCAATGGGGGCCAAGCATTGCCCGAGGCATTCGGTTGCATCGCGCACTCGATGAAGCGAGTGACAGGCATGCAGCCAGTCAAGAGGCGCGTCGGGTGTTGAGGCCATGGTGCGGGAAGTGGAGCGGTGTCGTATGGGATGTCCTGGCAGACCATGTGCTTGCGGATGGATTTGATCAGTTGACCCCACAACTTGGAACGCTCGAGAATTTTGCCAACCAACAAACGAATGCCTTGCGCAATCAGCAGGAGGCCATGCCCTTGAGGAGCCAGCGATTTTTTGAAGCCATGGTGCGCCATGGTTGGTTGGTCGGCTATGCCAATCCTGTGGTGGTCGATCAGGTCTTGCATGCCATGTCGCAACGTCGAACCATGGCTTTTCCAGTATCCAAGGGTTGGGATGCCTTCGAAGCCCATCAGGACCTCTTGAAGTCTTGTGCCCGTGATTTGGTGAAGGACATGATTCAGTGGGGCCAAACAAGGGTGAATCCATGCCTCTCAGGTGGAGAAGAACGGCAACCTGCGGAGAACGACTTATCTTTGAAGTCTCAGCCCGTTGGCTGAAGGAGCTTGGCGCTTCACGTGAGGCCCTTGCGATCAAAACCACACAGAGCAACATGGCGGATTCCCCCATTCAATTTGACGCCCTGACATACAACAGCATGAGGTCAGATTTGATCATCCCCGAGTACGGGCGATCGATCCACCGCATGATTGAGCATTGCCTTTCCATGGCAGACCGCGACCAACGCACCCAATGTGCCAAGGCCATTGTCAGTGTCATGGGCAGTGTCGTTCCTGCTGAGGGTGAGGGCGATCAAGGACTCCAAAAGCTTTGGAACCAGCTCCACATCATGGCCAACTATGAATTGGACGTGGATGGACCTTTTCCCAAACCTGAACCCGACGACAAGGCGAGCAAACCCGCGGCTATGGATTACCCCAACGCTGCGTCGAGGGCTGGGCATTTTGGCAAGACGACCTTGGATTTAATTGAGGTTGGGAAGGCGATGGAGGAAGGTGAAGAAAAGGCGGTGTTCGTGGTGAAGTTGGCCAATTTGATGAAGCGTCATTTTTTGACGTGGAACCAAAACACAGTGGAAGACAGCGTGATTTTTGAGGAGTTGAAAAAACGGTCTGGAGGCGCTCTTGTGGTCCCTGAAGGGACGGTGCTGGAGGGTACCGCAGACATCCTGCGTAGCGTCCGCAAAACAAGCGACGCTCTGGCTCGCCCGCAAAAGAAGAAAAAGAAACGCCGCTGAGGCTGGATTTCTGGGCATCAGAGGTCTGGGCAGATGCCATTGACGGATGTCGCGAGGCCTTAATCTTTCCAAGGTAGGAGGTTGAAAACCCTGTGAGAATTGTCATTCAGGCGTGCAACCACCCCCGAAATTCGGGGTCATGGGAAGTTTCATCATTGAAGGAGGTCACCGGTTGCATGGGGACGTGACCCCGCAGGGAGCAAAGAACGAGGCGCTGCAAATTTTGTGCGCGGTCATGTTGACGGCAGAGCCGGTCACCATCCACAATCTGCCGGACATTGTCGACGTCAACAAGTTGATTTCCTTGCTCGGGGATCTCGGAGTGAAAATCCAACATCTTGGTGCAGGCAGCTACCGATTCCAAGCCGACGATGTCAATTTGGATCATTTGGCGACGGAGTCGTTCCAAACGAAGGGCAGTGCACTCCGGGGCTCCGTGATGATTCTCGGTCCAATGTTGGGTCGATTTGGTGTGGGAGCCATCCCGAGACCAGGAGGGGACAAAATCGGGCGTCGCCGTTTGGACACTCACTTCATTGGATTCCAGCAATTGGGTGCCACTTTCGAGTACGATGCCCAATCTGGATTTTTCAACGCGCGTGCTCCGAAGGGTTTGAAGGGGACGTACATGCTGCTGGACGAAGCATCTGTGACTGGGACCGCCAATGTGGTCATGGCTGCTGCGTTGGCTCAAGGCACCACCACCATTTACAATGCGGCTTGCGAGCCCTATTTGCAGCAGTTGTGCAAGATGATCAACCGCATGGGGGGCAAGATTTCTGGTGTGGGATCCAACATGCTGGTCATTGAGGGGGTTGAGACTTTGGGAGGCACGGAACATCGCTGTCTTCCTGACATGATTGAGATTGGCAGTTTCATTGGCTTGGCGGCCATGACACAAAGCGAAATCACCATCAAGGATTGCGCATACGATGAGTTGGGGGTCATCCCCAGTGTGTTTGGCCGATTGGGAATCCAGATGGAACGGCGTGGAGAAGACCTCCACATTCCCGCGCAGGAGCGTTACGAGATTGATACGTTCATCGACGGCAGCATCCTCACTGTGGCCGATGCCCCTTGGCCCGGGTTTACCCCGGATTTGCTCTCCATAGTTTTGGTGACTGCGACCCAGGCGCGAGGCAGCGTGCTGATTCACCAGAAGATGTTTGAGAGTCGGCTGTTTTTTGTGGATAAGCTCATCGACATGGGAGGCCAAATCATTCTCTGTGACCCGCACCGCGCCACAGTCATTGGGTTGGACAGGAAGTCAAGCCTTCGAGGTGTGACCATGACATCCCCGGACATTCGAGCTGGGGTGAGTCTGCTGATTGCCGCCCTCAGCGCGGAGGGCAAGAGCACCATTCACAACATTGACCAAATCGACCGAGGCTACCAGCACATTGACACCCGTTTGCGTTCGTTGGGAGCGCATATTGTTCGGGTATGACCCCAAACCACGTATCTTCCATGTCCATTTCAAACCCTCGCATCATGTGGAAAGTAGGCGCTGTGCTCATCATGACGGCACTTGTTTGGTCCGGTTGGTCTTCGGCCGATCCTTCATCCCATCCATCTCCCGACCGGGTGGTGGTTACGGGTAAGATTGGGCATGGAATCGGAGACGAAGCCCCTGACATCGTGATGAACAACCCCAAGGGTAAAGAAATGAAGCTCAGCGACCTGCGTGGAAGCTACGTGCTCATCGATTTTTGGGCGTCTTGGTGCGGTCCATGCCGGCGCGAGAACCCCAACGTGGTCAGGGCTTACGACAAATACCGAAAGGCCAAGTTCAAGGATGGGGAGGGTTTCGAGATTTTCAGTGTTTCGCTCGATTCGGACATCCCACGTTGGGAAGCTGCCATTGACAAGGATGGGCTGAATTGGAAACACCATGTGAGCGACCTCAAAAAATGGGATAACGAGGCGGCAGTCATGTATGGGGTGAGCTCCATTCCCATGAGTTTTTTGGTCAATCCCGAGGGGATCATTGTGGCCACCAACTTGCGGGGCATTGAATTGCATCACCAGCTTGACAAGTACGTGTCAAGTTTCTGACGAAGAAGGTCTGACGCAGACGTCAGGCCATGGCACACTTCCTGACATCCTGTCGCATCTTCGCGCCGCCGAAGCGCTTGGCACACGGATTGCCGAGAGGGCTGTGTTGCCAACAGGAAACCATGAGTAAAGAAGAATCTACCCAAGTAGAAGTCCGCACTGCAGAGGCGGATGCCACCACAACCTCCCAAGAATCCTCCCAAGACGCGACGAGGTCTGATGCCACGTCGCATGGCGATGCGGATTCTTCGCAGGGATGCGATTCACAAGAAGGCCATTCCGAGAAGGTCCAGCCTGAAGAGGCCCGTCCCGAAGAAACGGATTGGCAGGACAAATACCTTCGGTTGTACGCGGAGTTTGACAACTTTCGGAAGCGCACCATGCGCGAGCGTGGAGATTTGATTCGCAATGCTTCCATGGACATCCTTGAAAAGCTATTGCCTGTGCTTGATGACTTTGACCGCGCGGCAGCTGACCCCAGCGAGGATGTGGTGGCTGTCCGTGAGGGTCGAACCCTGATTCACACCAAACTGCGCCAGTTGCTCGAGGCCCAGGGATTGACCAAGATGGAAGTTGGGCAAGGCGACGTTTTTGACGTGGACCTCCACGAGGCGATCACCAACATTCCGGCACCGACACCAGATCTGGTGAACAAGGTGGTGGACGTGGTGGAGCCAGGATACAAGTTGAACGACAAAATCATGCGCTACGCCAAGGTGGTGGTGGGGCAATAAGGCATCATGGCCAAACGCGATTACTACGAAATCCTCGGCGTCTCCAAAGGCGCGTCGGCCTCTGACATCAAGAAGGCCTACCGCAAGCTCGCGCTGAAGTACCACCCGGACAAGAACCCGGACGACGCCTCGGCGGAAGAGAAATTCAAGGAGGCGGCCGAAGCCTACGAGGTTCTGAGCGACGACACCAAACGCCAACAGTACGACCGTTTTGGTCACGAAGGCATGCGTGGTGGCCCAGGTGGATTTGGCGGTGGCGGCATGGACATGGATGACATCTTCTCGCAGTTTGGCGACATCTTCGGAGGTGCCTTTGGCGGGGGTGGAGGCCGTCGCCGGCGCATGAAGGGCAGCAACCTTCGAATCAAGGTCAAATTGACCTTGGAAGAAGTTTCAGAAGGTGTGAGTAAGAAGGTCAAGGTGTTCAAGCAAGTCCCCGCCCAAGGGGTGGAGTATTCCGATTGTGCCACATGCCACGGAACGGGACAAGTGCGTCGCGTGACCAATACGATTTTGGGTCAAATGCAGACGGCTTCAACCTGCAATGTGTGCCATGGCACCGGCCAGAGCATCACGAGGAAGCCCAGCGGTACAGATGACATGGGCATGGTGCGCGAGGAAGCCGTAGTGAGCCTGGACATCCCAGCAGGGGTGGAGGATGGCATGCAATTGAGCGTGCGAGGCGAAGGAAATGGCGCTCCAATGGGTGGGGTGTCTGGGGATTTGATTGTGCTCGTGGAGGTTCTGCCCCATGAGTCCTTTCAGAGGAATGGTAAGAACCTGCACCACGACCACTACATCAGTTTTGTCGATGCCGCGTTGGGATCCACGGCTGAAGTGCCGTTGCTCGGGGGCAAGGCCAAAATCAAAATTGACCCAGGAACGCAAAGTGGGAAAATCGTTCGACTCAGAGGCAAAGGATTGCCGGCTGTGGATAGCTACGGCAATGGAGATTTGTTGGTGAATTTGAATGTTTGGACGCCCAAAAAGTTGTCCAAGGATGAGACAGCGGCCTTGGAACAAATGCGAGAATCAGCGAACTTTCAGCCCGATGCGGATCACGGAGAGCGCGGTTTCTTCGACAAGGTCCGGGACATGTTCTCCTGATGACAGAATCTTCCCCCATGTTGACCTCCCAAGGTGTGGCCAAACATTACGGCGACCACATCGCACTTGCGCCCTTGGATATGGTGTTGGAGCGGGGGAAAATCCTCGGTTTGTTGGGACCCAATGGCGCCGGGAAGACGACTTTCTTGAGGATGGTCACAGGCATCACCCGACCGGATCAGGGGGTTCTGCGCTTGTTTGGCGAGCCTCATCGCCGGGATCATCTCCGTCGCATGGGGTACCTTCCAGAAGAACGAGGCCTCTACAAGGGAATGCGGGTCGCAGAACAAGTGCTGTACTTTGCCTCTCTTCGCGGCATGTCGCGTACCGACGCTCAGCACGCTTTGAAGGGATGGTTTGAGCGACTTCAAGTCGAGGGGTGGTGGAACCGAGAAGTGGCGGACCTCAGCAAAGGCATGGCCCAAAAAATTCAGTTTATCGCCACCGTGCTTCACCGGCCTGAACTTCTCATCCTCGACGAGCCTTTCAGTGGTTTGGATCCCATCAATGCCGTCCTGATTCGCGATGAAATGTTGCGTTTGGTCCGGGAAGAGGGCACGACCTTGGTGTTGTCTACGCATAACATGGGATCTGTGGAGACATTGTGCGAGGAAGTGTTGATGTTGCATCGGGGCCACAAGGTCCTTTCGGGTCGTGTCGATGAGGTGCGGGAGACTGCGAGAAAGGGGCGCATTCGCATGACGTTCAAAGGCAACCTCATGGCTTTCGTGGATCAACTCGGTCCAAGAGCTGAATTGTTGTCGCACGAATCCGAGGTTCTTGCATCTGGAGAGACCCGTCACGAGGTGGCGTTGGCCTTGCCTGAGGACTGGTCCATGTCAGCCTTGTTGCGATGGGCCGTCGATCATGTGGAGGTGCTGGAGGCGGTCCCCGTGCGGATGTCCATGGAGGAGGTGTTTGTTCAAACCGTCGAAGCCAACGGCTCATGAGTTCCCCGAATCATCCCACGTTTTGGGCTGCATGGCGTTTGATTGCGCGAAGAGAATACATCACACGCTTTCGACGCAAGGCCTTCTTGCTCGCAACGTTCCTCGGTCCCGTCCTCTTGGTGGGGATGGTGGCGTCCATTGTGCTCTTGACGCAAGGCACGGAAGAGGAGGTCAAGGTGTACGTTGTGGACTTGGATGGATTGCTCACGGTGCCGGGGCCTCAGGGCTCCTTGGTTCCTTGGTGTCCTTCTTGTTTTCCGGAGCGTCGCCTGCTCACTTACCGTTTTGGTCGAGAAGCCAAGACCAAACCAGCGCTTGAAGCCGACGGATTCACTTGCATGATCATGCTTGACGAGGGCATCGTCCAAAGTGAGAAGGGTCAATTGTTGCAAGTGAACCCTCCATCGTCCAGTGCCAAACGTTCCATGGAACGAGACCTCAGCCAGGCCCTCGAGCGATTGAAGGTCCGGGAGGAGCTGGAGGTGGATTACGATGCGTACATGGCATTGAAGACGGACATCCAATTGGTCCCGTTGGACATTGACACCAAGGAGCGTAAGGGAAGTGAACAGGGGGCATTGGGATTCCTGTTCAGCGTGTTCATGTTCATGTTTGTGATGATCTATGGCATGCACGTCATGCGCGGTGTCATTGAGGAAAAGAGCAATCGCATTGTGGAAGTGGTGCTGAGTACAGTGCAGCCCTTGCAGTTGTTGCTCGGCAAAATCGCGGGGATTGGTGCGCTTGGGTTGACCCAGATTGCAACGTGGTCGCTGCTCAGTTGGTCGCTCATGTTTTTGTTGGGCTTGGGTTTGGAAAAAAGTGCGTGGTTGGAGTCCTGGACGGCGGCTCAAGGCATGGCTGCGGGCACGGCTGATTTTCAAACTGTCCTGGCAGCCCAAGAGGAGCTGGCCTTCTTGCTGGACATCGATTGGGGCGTGATGCTCGGGTGTGCGGCCATTTACTTCGTGTTGGGCTATGCCTTGTATGCCGCCTTTTTTGCGATGATCGGGTCCATGGTTGAACAGGAATCGGATGCCCAATACTTGTTGCTTCCGGTGATGCTTCCCATGCTTTTCAGTTACATTCTGGCTTCCATGTCGATCGAGGCCCCAGAAAGCACGTTGGCCGTTGTCAGTTCGTTTGTCCCCTTTTCATCTCCCATTTCGATGATGGTTCGCCTACCCATGGGGGTGCCTTGGTGGCATGTGGTGGTGAGCATGCTTTTGCTCTTGGCAACGACGGCCTTGCTTTTGGCCTTGGCTGCACGGGTGTATCGCGTCACCATTCTGATGACGGGCAAGCGGCCCACCTTCCGAGCTGTTGTTCGTTGGATGTTCAGCCAATCGCATGTGTGAGTGATGTCGACAGTGAAACGCATTGCAGTCATTGACTGCGGAACCAACACGTTCAACATCAAGGTGGTGGATGTTGGAGCCTCTGGTGGGTGGATTCCGGTGTTTGCGCAGCGCATTCCAGTGCGTTTGGGAAAAGGCGGAATGACCAAGGGAACCATCATGCCAGATCGAATGGCGCGAGGGTTGGATGCGCTCGCGAGCATGAGGGAGTCTGTCAGAAATTACAAGGTTCAAGAAGTGTTTGTGCTGGCGACAAGTGCAATGCGCGATGCCAAAAACGGCGGCGAATTTGTCAGAAAGGCCAAGGCATTGACGGATTTTGACATTCAGGTCATTTCTGGTCACCACGAAGCCTTGCTCATCCACGAGGGTGTCATGCTCAACATTCCGGAGTTGCCCGAAGGCCCTTGTTTGACCATGGATATTGGGGGGGGCAGTGTCGAATTCATCATGTGGAAGGGAAGGGATGTGTTGTGGTCGCGCAGCATCAATGCTGGGGTAGCTCGACTTCAAATGCTCATGCAGTTGCCTGATCCGTTGGGAGAGGAGGGGCTTGCGCGCATGAGGCCATTTCTCGAAGATGTGCTGGCCCCTGTGGCTGCTGCCATAGAGGTTCATCAACCGAAATTGTTGGTGGGGGCCAGCGGATCCTTTGACACCTTGGCGGACATGGCCGGAACCCGTGTGCGTCATGTGCGGCCTGACCATGCCCAGTCCCCTGAACCGCACCCCTTGGTGGATGAGATTCCCTTGTCCATCTGGACGAGGCTGCGACGGGGTTTGATTGAAGGAGACCTTGCTTCCCGGATGGAGATGCCTGGCATGGATTCTGCCCGTGTGGACTTGATGCCATACAGCGCTGCCTTGATTGACTGGGTCTTGAGCAAGGGCCATGTTCAATCCATGTGCCGGGCTCCCTATGCGTTGCGTGAAGGGGTGATTTCGCGGGTGGAACGAGGGCTGGGTTTGTTGCCCGGATGAAACGGGGTTTGGCACCATCTTTGTCCCGACGCAGTCCAAACCCGAGCCATGGCACACATTCTGATCATCGACGACGAACAGCCCGTTCGCAAGAGCCTACGCGAAATCTTTGAATACGAGGGCCACAAGGTGAGTGAGGCTGCCACGGGCATGGATGGCGTTCTGGCTGCCTCAAAAAAGGGCGTGGATGTTGTGTTTTGTGATGTCAAAATGCCCCAGATGGATGGATTGGACGTTCTCGACATGTTTGCCAAAAAGGGAATTTCCATGCCCGTTGTGATGATTTCAGGACATGGCACGGTGGAGACGGCTGTGGCATCTCTGCACAAGGGGGCCTACGATTTCATTCAAAAGCCATTGGACCTCAATCGCATTCTCGTGACATTGAGAAACGCTTTGGAGCGCGAGGTCTTGGTGGCTACCCACGAGGTGCTCCAGAAAAAGGTCAACCAAACTCAACAAGTGAGCATCATTGGATCATCTCGTGGAATCCAGGAGATTCTCGGCATGATTGACACCGTAGCTCCCACTGAAGCAAGGGTGTTGGTGATGGGTCCCAATGGCGCAGGAAAGGAATTGGTGGCCCGTCAAATTCACAACCTTTCGCCCCGGGCGCAGGGACCCTTTGTGGAAGTCAATTGTGCCGCCATCCCTTCTGAATTGATTGAAAGTGAGTTGTTTGGTCATGAGAAGGGAGCATTCACAAGTGCTGTGGCAATGCGCAAGGGAAAGTTTGAACAGGCCGAAGGTGGGACTTTGTTTCTGGACGAGGTGGGTGACATGAGCGCATCGGCCCAGGCAAAGGTTCTTCGAGCCCTTCAGGAGCATAAAATTTCACGTGTAGGGAGCGATGCAGACATCGCCGTGAATGTGAGGGTGGTTGCAGCGACCAACAAGGATTTGAAGGCGGCCATTGCCGAAGGTACTTTTCGAGAGGATTTGTTTCACCGCTTGGCAGTTGTGCCCATGCATGTTCCTTCGCTGGCCGAGCGTAAGGAGGATATTCCGCTTTTGGTGGAACACTTTCTCAAGGTTTTGTGCGCATCCTCCGGTCGCACCGAGCCCAAGGTGACGAAGGGAGCCCTCGACAAACTGGGCACGGGGGACTGGACGGGAAACATTCGTGAACTTAGAAATGCAGTGGAGCGGCTCTTGATTTTTTGTCCCAAAGAGGGGGCCATTGATGAGGCTTTGGTGATCAAATACGGAATTATTTGACATAATTTTATTTCGAAAAAGATCAGTGTTGACGGGGTGTTGACGTATTTGTTGCTGAAAATCAGAAAGATGGAGGCAACCCTTGCAGCAGTCCTTCGTCTGTCCTGCGGAACAAACACATCACGATGGACTTTTCTTTTCTCAATGACTTGGATTTGGACGGTGGCATGTTTGCTGGAGCCTTGTTCATCTCCTTGGTCGCTTTCGCCGGAAATTGGCGACTCTTCGTCAAGTGCGGACAACCCGGTTGGGCAGTGGTCATTCCAGGTTACAATGTTGTGATTGCCATGCGAATCATAGGTCGCCCGGCGCATCACGCCTTGTACTTCTTGATTCCAGGTTACAACCTGTATTTCTTTTTCCGCACCATTCTCGAACTGGCCAACACCTTCGGCAAAACGAGCACCCTGGACTACATCTTGGCATCTGTGTTCAACGTGTTTTACATCCTCAATTTGGGCTTGAGCGAAGAAGAGGATTATGTGGGCCCAGTGCACGGCCAATTGACGACCCAACAGGAAGAGAAGGACTCAGGGCACATGGCCGTTGCGTAACCGTCAATCCTTGGCCTCGGGACCACCCTAACCAAACTCACAACGATCTCAACGAATTCGATTCAAGGCATCTTCCAATGCCTTGGAAAGCCCTTCGGCCAGCTGCCCACCCGCTGTTGCGTACGTGTCCTGGCCACCGCCACCTCCGCCAATGAGGGGGGCAAGTTCACGAATGATCTTCCCAGCGTTCAACTGTCGTGAGGCCACCAGGTCATCACTGATGGCAATGGTGAGCGTGACTTTGCCGCCATGGGTGCTTCCAAACGCACCAAAGAACGGAGTTTGCTCAGATTTCAGCTGGAAGGCCAAGTCCTTGATGCTCTTTCCATCCAGATCAAGGCAAGCTGCGACAGCGTGGATGCCATTGATTGATTGAAGGTTGTTGATGAGATCTTGTTTGACATGGCTCGTGGCTTCTCGCTGAAAGGCCTCGATGTCTTTCTGGAGCCGGGCATGACTGGCCAACAAATCTTCCACAGCCTTCCCGGGGTCTGCAGCCCCTTTGAGCGCTTGTTTGATGGCTTGGAGTTGGTCGCGTTCTTCGCGCTGGGCTTGCATGGCGGCTTGACCTGTCAAGGCCTCGATGCGTCGGATGCCCGCCGCGACGGCGCCTTCACTTGAAATGCGGAAGGGTCCGATGGCACCGGTTGCAGGGACATGGATGCCTCCACACAGTTCCTTGGAAGAACCGAATTCAATCATGCGCACGCTGTCTCCATACTTTTCACCAAACAGCATCATGGCTCCGGCAGCCTGAGCCTCTTCGATGGCCATGTTTCGATGTTCTTGGCATGGAAGATTGGCCAAAATGCTTTGCTGTACGCGTCCTTCAATCCGCCGCAGTTCGTCATCGCTGACTTTCTGGAAATGCGAAAAATCAAAACGCAATCCATCGGGCTTCACCAAGGACCCCTTTTGTTCTACATGCGTCCCCAATACCTCGCGCAACGCTTCATGCAAAAGGTGCGTTGCGCTGTGGTTCCGTGCACTCGCAAGTTGCGAAGTCCGATCCACCACGGCATGGAAAGAACCATCGACGTTGGTGGGCACCTTGTCGATTACGTGAACGATCAGGTTGTTTTCTTTTTTGGTATCCAAGACGTGATACGTCGAACCATCTTGGGCTGTCAAGCTGCCACGATCACCAACTTGCCCTCCACCCTCAGGGTAGAAAGGAGACTTGTCAAACACGGCCTGAATGAATGATTTCTTTTTGGCGACAACTTCGCGGTACCTCAGCAAATGAACGTCCACTTCGATGTGGTCGTAGCCAACGAATTCTGTAGGGCCCGCCCCTTCTCGGACCACTTGCCAATCATCCGCGGTGATTTTTCCAGCCTCTCGCGAGCGGGATTTTTGGGCTTCCAGCAGAGATTGGAAACCTTCTTCATCCACTTCGAGCCGTTGCTCACTTGCGATCAAAGCGGTCAAATCGACTGGAAACCCAAACGTATCATACAACTCAAAGACGAGGTCGCCTTTCAAGACATCCCCCTCTTTCAGGCTGGCTGTCGCAGCGGCCAATCGATCCATGCCCGAGGCCAATGTGCGCAAGAAACTCTGTTCTTCCTGTTCGATGACCTGTTCTATCAAACCGCGTTGTGCTTTGATTTCAGGGAAGGTGTCGGACATCTGAGCCTCCAAAACTTCCACCAACCCATAGATGAAAGGCTCATTCATGCCCAGGAATGAAGAGCCATACCGAACAGCGCGGCGCAGGATGCGGCGAATGACGTAGCCCGCTCCCGTGTTGGATGGCAACTGGCCGTCGGCAATGGAAAAGGCCACAGCCCGAACGTGGTCGGCGATGACGCGAAAGGCAATGGCTTCCTGGCTGTCGTCCTTGGGATAGGGCTTGCCGCACGCCTTGGAGATGGCGTCGAGGAGCGGCGTGAAAATGTCCGTGTCGTAGTTGGAAGTCACGCCTTGCATGGCCATCGCGAGACGCTCAAACCCCATCCCCGTGTCGATGTGTTGGTTGGGAAGAGGGACGAGGGATCCGTCAGCCATTCGGTTGAACTCCATGAACACCAAATTCCAAATCTCGATGACTTGCGGATGGTCTTTGTTCACCATGTCGCGGCCGTCGACCTTGGCGCGTTCTTCCTCGCTTCTCAAGTCGATGTGGATCTCCGAGCACGGACCGCAGGGTCCAGTCTCGCCCATTTCCCAAAAATTATCCTTTTTGCTCGCGTCAAGGATGCGCCCTTCAGGCACGTGATTTCTCCATTGTGCACGAGCTTCATCATCTGCAGGCAGTCCGTCTCCTTCGTCCCCGCCGAACACGGTGACGTACAAGCGGTCCTTGTCGAGGCCGTACCGGTCGGTAAGCAATTCCCAAGCCCAATCAATGGCCTCTGTCTTGAAGTAGTCTCCAAACGACCAATTTCCCAGCATTTCAAACAGGGTGTGGTGGTACGTGTCCACGCCCACCTCTTCGAGGTCGTTGTGCTTGCCGCTGACGCGCAGGCATTTCTGCGTGTCGGCAATTCTCGCATGTTCCACGGGTTGGTTGCCGAGGAACAAATCCTTGAATGGATTCATGCCCGCATTGATGAACATCAAGGTGGGGTCGTCCTTCACCACCATGGGTGCCGACGGGACGATGTGGTGCCCTTTTTCTTTGAAAAAATCCAAAAATGTTTGCCGAATGCGCCGTGATTCCATGGTGTTCCGAATTGCAGCGTGAAAGTACGGCACACATTCCACGAAAGAATCACGACCTTTGCACATCCATGAGGTGGACCAAGAGAAGATTCAACCCCAATTCCCTGCGCGTCGAGCAGGTACCTCTCACCCGCAAAGAGTTGATGTGGGCTCTGTCGGTTCGATTGTTTTGGCTGGTTGTCATTGGGGGTGGAAGCGTGTGGCTGTTTGATCAGGTGTTCCAATCTCCCGCGGACCGGGCTCGGGACCGGGAAATTGCGTTTTTGGAAGATCAACTTGAGGACATGCGTCGGCATGTGGCCCAAATGGATGCTGCGTTGGAGAATTTGGAGCGTCGCGATGATGCTGTGTACCGCACCATCTTGGGTGTGCCTCCCGTACCTGAGCACATTCGTCAGGCGGGTGTGGGGGGGGCTGACCGGTTTTCAGACGTTCGCGGACACTTGCATTCTGAAGAAGTGGCCGACTTGAAGATGCGCATCGCCGAATTGCAGCGTGCCCTTGTGACGCAGTCGAAGTCACTGGATGAGGTCGCTGAGATGGCGCGTGAGTATGAGGATCGTTTGGAATCCATTCCTGCCATTCAACCGGTCCGGAACGAGGACTTGCATCGCATGGCTGGGGGATGGGGCTACAGAATCCATCCCATCTACAAGGTGCGAAAGTTTCACTTCGGCATGGATTTCAGTGCGCCTGAAGGAACAGAGATTTTTGCCACTGGCGATGGCGAGGTGGTCAAGGTCAAACGTCTGTACAATGGCTACGGTCGACACGTGGTGATCCGACACGGGTTTGGATATGAGACGTTGTATGCTCACATGAGTTCAACGGACGTCAAAGTAGGGGACAGAGTGCACCGGGGTCAGGTGATTGGTCGCGTCGGAAGTTCGGGGACTTCCACCAGTTCTCACCTGCATTACGAGGTGCATAAGGATGGTGTGAAGGTGAATCCTGCGCATTACTTTTTCAATGATTTGACCCCTGAGGAGTACGAGGCCATGCTCGAAGCATCAGAGGCAGAAACTCAAAGCCTCGATTGATCCAAGCCGTTTTTGGTCAGCGGGTTATGTGGAACTTTTGATAACGCGTTCTATCTTGCTCCTTGTCATGCCGTTGAATTCTCCCAATGTCAAGCGTTATCACACCATCACGGAGGTGTCCAAAATGCTAGATGTGAAGCCGTCGCTGCTTCGGTTTTGGGAAAAGGAGTTTGTACAAATCCAGCCCAAAACCAATGCCCGTGGCAAGCGTGCATACAAGGCTGAGGACATTGAGGTCATCAGGCGCATCTTCGATTTGGTCAAGGTTCAAGGCCTGACGCATGAGGGGGCGCGAAGGGCGTTGTCAGCTCGCAAGGGAGAACCCAGCGAGCGTGCCCATCATGCGATGGAGGCGGCAAAGGCTTCTGCGATGGCCCATGATTCAGCCATCTCCTTCGATCAGGATGCGCGGCAGTTGGAGTCGTTGCGCAAGAACCAGAAAGAGGCGCTGACGAAGCTGAAATCAGTCAGGCAGAAGCTGCTCGAGGCGCGCGCGGCTTTGAGTTGATCAAGTGGTTCTTCACGTAATCGTCAATGCCCTCTTCCAGTGATCGGAACGCATGGTCGTATCCGTTTGCGCGCAGCTTGGTGAGGTCCGCTTCCGTGAAGTACTGGTAGGTTTCGCGGATGTCTTCGGGCGTGTCGACGAAAGAAATGTTGGGATCTTTGCCCATCGCCTGGAACGTTGCGGTGGCGAGGTCTACAAACGTACGACCCTTGCCGCTTCCCAGGTTGTAGAGGCCGGAGTGTGCAGGGATGCGGTGATGCATGAAATGCAGCAGCACGCTGCACACGTCTTCGACGTGGACGAAGTCGCGGGTTTGGTGGCCGTCGGCAAAGTCGGGGCGGTGACTGCGGAACAGCTTCATCCCGCCCGTGGCCTGAACCTGGCGGAACGTGTGGAGCACCACTGAAGCCATGCGCCCCTTGTGGAATTCGTTGGGGCCGTAGACGTTGAAGAATTTGAAGCCCGCCCAGAAGTAAGGCTTGCGATCTTGGGCCAAGGCCCACGCGTCGAAGTCGTTCTTGGACCGGCCGTAAGGGTTCAAGGGTTGAAGCCGGTTTACCACCTCGTGGCTGTCCAGGTAGCCGAGTGTGCCGTCGCCGTACGTCGCGGCTGAACTTGCGTAAATCAAGGGGAGGCCAAACTCCACGCACAAGTTCCACACCTCCTTGCTGTACTCCAGGTTGAGCTCGTTCAGGAGGTCTTGGTCCATTTCCGTGGTGTCGGTTCGGGCACCGAGGTGAAACATGAATTGCACTTGCCCCTCGTTTTCTCGGAGCCAGGCCGGAAAGTCTGCGCGGTCAACGCGTGCGGTGACGGGAAGGTGCTGGTGGTTGGGGCGTTTGGCCTCCACACGGAAATCGTCGACCAACACGAGCTGGCGGTAGTCCGCCTCCAACAACCGAACCGCAAGGACGCTTCCAATGAAACCTGCTGCACCTGTAACGACAATCATGGTGCGAAGGTACTCGACGGGAACATCTGCTACCTTTGCGAGGTTACTCGAATCATGAAGAACGTCTACGTCACGCGTCGGGCTCGATTCAATGCTGCCCACAAGCTTTGGAACGACGATTGGGATGCCGCCATGAACCAGGAGGTGTTTGGCAAGTGCGCCAACCCCAATTGGCACGGCCACAACTACGAGCTGCACGTGACCATCAAGGGAGAGCCTGCCCCAGAGACCGGATACTGCATGAATTTGGTGGAGCTCAAGGACATCATCAAAGAGCGCGTGGAAGACCCCATCGACCACAAGAACCTCAACTTGGATGTGCCGTTCATGAAGGGGAAGATGACGTCGACGGAGGTGCTCATCATCGCGATTTGGGAAGAACTGGAGCCAGCCATTTCCGCCAAGGGGTGCCGGCTCCATCACCTTCGTCTCTACGAGACCGAGAACAACTACGCCGACTACTACGGAGGAGCTTGACCGACCACGACGGGACGGTTCACGGACACGGCCAAGTCGCAGTACCTTTCACCCATGGCTTTGTATTCAAAAGAGGAGCGCTACGATGAGGCAGCTGTCCAAGCGATGGCGGCGGCCTACCGCAAGGTGATTGAAACATGTGGTGAGGACCCGTCACGTGAAGGGCTCTTGAAAACCCCCGAGCGCGCAGCCAAAGCCATGGCCGTCCTCACGAGTGGCATGGGCGTGGATCCCGCGGAAATCTTGCGCTCGGCCCTGTTCCATGAAGCCAACGACGAAATGGTCCTGGTCAAGGACATTGAGGTGTACAGCTTATGCGAGCACCACATGCTTCCCTTCTTCGGAAAGGCGCACGTTGCCTACATCCCCGACGGCGCCATCGTGGGGTTGAGCAAGATTCCGCGTGTCGTCGACGCCTTCGCCCGACGGTTGCAAGTTCAGGAACGTCTCACCGAGCAAATCCGCGATTGCATCCAGGACACCCTGAACCCCAAAGGCGTCGCCGTCGTCGTCGAGGCACGCCACCTGTGCATGCAAATGCGCGGCGTCGAGAAGCAAAACAGCGTCACCACGACCAGTGCCTTCACCGGACTCTTCCTCGACGATCCACGCACGCGTCGCGAATTCATGGGACTGGCCCTGCACCGCAGCTGATTGCCAGCCGGTCCTGTGGGTTCAACTGCAAATTTTGGTCAACAGAGAATCGGAGTGCGCTCCGGGCATGCATCTTTGGTGCATGGAACAACCCCCTCGGATTTTTGGCGGCGACCAGCCGCAATTCAATGACGCTGGCATCCTTGAAAGTACCAGTGCTTCGTCTTTCATGTCCACGGTTTTCACTTGGATGGTGGCCGGTCTTGGTGTGACGGCGGCGGCGGCTTATTACGCTGCCGCAAGTGAACTCTACCTTTCGCTCATGCAAGGCATGGGCTTTTGGCTTGTGACTTTGGCTCCGTTTGCTTTCTTGCTCGTGATGAATTTCGGATTGCAAAAGTTGAGCGTGACGTCTTTGGCGTTGTGTTTTCTCGCATTTGCTGGAACCATGGGTCTCAGTCTGGGAGGTGTATTCTACATGTACTCCTTGGGAAGTTTGACACAAGTTTTCCTGATCACGGCTGGGACATTCGCAGTCATGGCCCTCGCGGGTTACACCACCAAAGTGGATCTGTCACGCATGGGGAGCATCCTGTTCATGGGGTTGATCGGCATCTTGCTTGCGAGCCTCGTCAATTGGTGGATGAAGAGCTCCATGCTCGATTTCGTCATCAGTGCCGTGGGTGTCCTGATCTTTACCGGGCTGGTGGCCTACGACACGCAGCGCTTGAAGCGAATTGCCGCGGGTGTTGAATATGGAACAGTGGCGCCGATGAAACTCGCCTTGCTGGGTGCGACGTCCTTGTACCTCGATTTCCTGAATCTGTTTTTGTTCCTCCTCAGACTCCTCGGCAGACGAGATTGAGGGCTGGAATTCCAAAGTGAGCCTCCCTTTACGGATGTCCCGGTTGGACGATCAGGTCAGTGATGAACCACCAATCGTTCCGTCCAGCGCATGCCACGGTTGGTGGTGAGCGTGACAAAATAGGCTCCGGAGTGAAGTTCCTCGGCATGCACGAACAGCCGTTGGATGCCTCGCCCCAACGTTCCTTGGTGCAAAGTCTGGACAGGCTGACCCCAAGCATTGTTCAAGGTAACCGTGCATTCGATGTCCCTGGGAATGTTCAATTCCAAACATGTGATGGCTGAGGCTGGATTGGGATAGATGGAATGCCAAGGGGACGTCGCATGGGCATCGTTCAAGCCCACGACAGAACCCAGCACTCGAAATGACCACGTGCCCTCTGGGGCCGGCATGGGCCTTGTTCCTGTTTTCCCACTGTTGGCGAAGGCTTGCACGTAGTAGTAGACCTTGGTTCCTGCCGTTTGTGCTGGAATGAAAGCCGAAAAATCGGAGCCGTTGTTCCCGACAACTTCCTCGGTCATGTCCACAGAATTCCAAGGACCTGCAGGAGAGAGAGACCAATGAACTTGGGCACTCTCGATGCCAGATCGGTGGCTGATTTCCGCGGTAACCTGGTAGTCATTCACCGTGTCTTCTGTGTCCAACAGCGGGAGATGGCTGATGATCAAGGGATCTTCCACCCCCACAGAATGGGTGATGCAGTGGATTGCTCCACTCAGCGCGATGATGTCCTCACTCGGGGAGTCACAATCGATGCCCACAATCTCGTATCCTGGCATGGCTTCTTCCCAGATGCGCAGGGCTGTGGTATCGTATTGCTCGTAGTAGGTTGGCAACAAAATGGTGTTGTTCACAAAGGTCGCATTGCTGTAGGTGAGATAATCCCCGTTTTGGTTGGGGTAGCCTCCGCCAGATTCGGGGGGGCTTGGGATGCGAATCACGTCAAACGGCGTGCCCCATTTTGTGGTGAAGTTGCTCAATACATACTGCAAATTCGCTTCGATTTGAGGTCCGTCTGCCACCCCGGTGGGATACTCTGACACCAACAATGTAGACTCGTCCAACAGCTTCATATGCATGTCAATGTGATGGATGCCGTCGTAGGGCAACACATCCATTTTGACGTATGTATGAACTCCATGGTAGGCTTCAACGATTTGGTCGATTTCACCCTCGGTGTGGTCGGGAAATGTGGTCCACCACGTGTTGCCTCCCCCGTTTTCTTCCAAGATCAATTCAGATGCGAAGGCGGTGCCAAACCCATCGGACATCCAATTTCCTCCGGTATTCATCAGGTCTCCGGGTTCTTCGATGGTGCTGTAGAGGTCGATGCCCATGTGCTGGGCCAAAACATCGGGTATGGCATCGTCGTCTGGACGAGGTCGGTTGTACAACCAATCCACCAAAACCCGGCCGTCGTTCCATGCTGTGTACACGGTGTTGGCACCATAGTCGCGAATCCAAATGCTGTTGGACGGTGCGTCGACAATGTCGACGTTGTCAAGCGGGACGGGTCCACCGCAGCTGTTGCCAGTGAGGTAGCTCTGTGTTTGGCCTACGTTCTCGGAAAAGATGATCACACGGCATTCGGAGACAGAGGCTGCTGTGATTTGTTTGAGGATGCATGGAAAATCTTGCCAAGTAATGGTCAGGGCTTCGATTTCTTCCCATTCAGCGGCAGTGCGCAGGTTGGATCCCGGGGGAGGGGTGGGAATGCCCCGGCTAGGCATCTGGTCAGGTCGCGAGGCGGCACCTGCGGTCCACAACATCTGTTCCATCTCAGTCAATCCATGGGGCAGGACGATGGCGTCTGTTCCTTGTGAATGGGCCAAGAGAGCGACGAAAAGGCCGCATGTGAAGGCGATGACTCGGGGAAACATGGCTGAGAGGGTGTAGGTCATGTCCACAAAACTACACCTTCCTCCACGACGTTGCGTTGAAATATTCTTTTGCAGTATTCCCGAAAGATTAGTGATTCTAAAATATTATTGCGACATGGAATTGATTGCCGTTGCAGTCTTGTTTTTCGTCGCGGGTTTCGTCCTGGGAAAATACCTAGGGCAGCAGGAACGTGGGGAAGGAGGTGAAGCGAAAGAGGACGCGCTCCAAGATGCGAGCGTCGAGCAGTTTGGTCATCTGCGTGAGCCCCTTCTTGCCTTGCACAATGTGAAGGGAACTGTTTTGGATACAGTGGCCTTGGATGCCTTGCTTCTCATGGACGAATTGATGTCTGAAGAAACCAAACGAAGCCGCCGTTCACGGACCATCAGCGATGTGAATTCGTGGGGTTGGGCGTCGAGTGGCAAGCCGATTTTGACCCGCGAGAAAGACGAAGACGATCGACGTAGAACGCTCTACGTGGTGGGTGATTTCCAGCTGCCAGTGTGGGTCACCCAATCATGATGTGATCTCGACCCGAGCCAAGCGACCGTGTGCCTTGGAAGGTTTGGGCTTCAATCCAACGTGAATTGGATGGAACCACCCTCTGGACACCACACAGAATCAAGCGCCGTACTATCAGCTCCGGCGCACTGCCACACGCGGTGGTGTAGCAACCACGTTCCTCCTGTGATGAGCGCGGAAACATCATCAGATTCCGGGCTGTTGAGGGCATTCCAATCCGTTCCGCCTGTCCATCGAATGTCGCCTTGAGAGCCGGGAACGTTTCGGGGGATCCAACGGTACAAGAGGGGTTGATTGGTGCAGTGGCTGTCGTGACGGACCGTGGCCTGGACTTGGCATTGAGCCATGATGTTCAAGGTCACCTCGTTCCACGTGCCATCAGTGAGGAGATCTTCCGGATTCAACAGGACCACTTCATCGAAGCAACCTTCTTTGGAAGCTCGGACCCGAAGTGACAACACGTTGGCCAGGGGCGTCGAAAGTTCCACCACACCCTCCTGACCTGTTGACTCTGTCGCCACTTCAGTGAAGTACCCATTGAGAATGCCATTCTCCAACCGCTGTTCTTCCAAGGTGACGTCCACCCCAAGGGCTGGCAAACCAGGTTGGGACCACTCGAAGGCACGCACCCGAAGAAGGATGTCCTCCGGATGACGGTTGCCGCATCCGAGCAAGGCTCCCAGCCCCATGCATGCGGCGATCCACATAGGAACAAACGAAAAGGCGTGGGGTGTCTTCATGGGAGCGGTGGTCACCCAATCACTTGGAGTTTGGCGAATTTCAGCAACAGCTGTTTTGAGCCTTCAGAAGGAAAAAACACGGTGGCCTTTTCATTGGGCGAGGTGCCTTCGAGGGCAACCACTTTGCCTTTTCCAAACTTGGCATGCATCACGGTGTCTCCCACTTGAATGATGGCGGAATCTCCCGCGCCCACATTCCCCAAATCCTTCGAGCTCGGTTTGTCGGGATGCTGATGTGGCAGAGAAGGGACTGCGCCAGGCTTGCGCGCAGCTTCTTTCATGCTTGACCAATTTCCGGGCTTCGGAGGTGGGGAAGTTTTGGATTGAATTTTGGTGGTCAATCTTCCCAAGGAGCGCGGAGCGGTTCCTGCTGGCATTTGTTGAAAGGAGGCACGGGCTTGGGCAAAATCCATGGGTCCCCGTGACGTGGGGGCGGCCTGGGGACGGGTCAGACAAGTCTCGTCAATCTCATCCAAGAAGCGGCTCGGCTCGCCTTGCATCAATTGACCCCATTTGAATCGCGTCACCGCGTGGGTAAGCGTGCAAGTCACCTCCGCCCGAGTCAGTGCCACATAAAACAAGCGCCGCTCCTCCTCCAATTCCGCACGACTCTCCATGGCCATTTGAGAAGGGAAGAGCTGCTCCTCGAGGCCGACGATGTGAACGTGTTTGAACTCAAGTCCCTTGGCGGCGTGGACTGTCATGAGGCTCACTTTGTTGTCATCGTCGTCTTCAGCATCTGCATCCGTCAACAACGCGACATCGATGAGAAAATCGGACAGCTGTTTTGCTTCCGCGTTGATTGGGTTCTCGACAAAGGACTGCAAGGCATTCAACAATTCTTGCACGTTGTCGTAGCGCGCAACTCCCTCAGGTGTTTTGTCACTGTACAAGGCATGTGTCAATCCGGAGCGTTTGGCAATGGCCAAACCCAAAGCATGGGCATCCAACGTTTGGGCCTCCGCGCCAAACGCAGCGACCATGTCCGAAAACTCGCGCAATTTTTTCCAAGCGCTGCCCTGAAGGCTCGGCGGTGCTTTTTCAGCGCGCAGCACTTCCCACAAGCTGGCGTCTTGGTCCGCTGCCTCCTTGATCAGTTTGTCCAAGGAAGTCTTTCCAATCCCACGGGCAGGATAGTTGACGATGCGCTTGAAGCTCTCGTCGTCCTTGGGATTGATTGTCAACCGAAAATAAGCCAAGAGATCTTTGACTTCTTTGCGCTGGTAGAAGGACAAACCACCGTAGATGCGGTAGGGTATGTTCAATTTGCGAAGGCTCTCCTCGAAGACGCGCGATTGGGCATTCGTCCTATACAGAATGGCGAAATCCTTGTAGAGACAGCCATGCGAACCCCTCAACTCAAAAATCCTGTGAGAAACAAACCGACCTTCATCGTTGTCGCTGGTCGCTCGATAGAGCCGTATGCGATCGCCTTCTGCATTGTCCGTCCAAACCTCCTTTGGGATTTGGTCTTGGTTATGGGCAATGACAGAATTCGCGGCCCGTACAATGTGGGAGGTTGAGCGGTAATTCTGCTCCAACTTGTAAAGCGCAGCATCCGGATAGTCCTTCTTGAAGTTCAAGATGTTTTGAATGTTGGCTCCGCGAAAGGCGTAAATGCTTTGTGCATCATCTCCGACCACACAGATGTTTTCGTGCACAGCGGCGAGCTGTTTGATGATCAGATATTGAGCGAAGTTGGTGTCTTGATACTCGTCCACCAAAATGAATTGAAAGCGGTGCTGGTATTTGCTGAGGAGATCTGGAAAGTCTCTCAAGAGCACGTTCATTTTGTAGAGCAAGTCGTCAAAATCCATGGCGCCGGCTCGAAAGCACCTCAATTCATAGTGCGCAAAGATGTCTGCGAGGAGTGGCCTTTTGGCCTGGGCATCTTCATCGCGAATCTCGGCTTGTCCGGCATAGGCAGCGGCGTCAATGAGGTTGTTCTTGGCCGCACTAATTCTCGCTTGGATGCTCGCTGGCTTGTAGACTTTGTCGTCCAGTCCCATGCCTTTGATGATTTCTTTCAGAAGGCCGCGACTGTCCTGCGTATCATAGATCGTGAAATTTCTGGGATAATTGATTCGTTCGCATTCAATGCGCAGGATGCGTGCGAAGATGCTGTGGAAAGTGCCCATCCAGAGATTTTGCGCTTCGGACTCGCCCACCAGTTTGCCAATACGTCCTTTCATCTCCTTGGCAGCTTTGTTGGTGAACGTCAAGGCCAAAATGGAAAACGGGTCCACGCTTTGGGTCATCAGATGCGCAATTCGGTAGGTCAACACCCGAGTTTTCCCTGAACCTGCACCGGCAATGACCATCATTGGGCCATCCATGTGACAGGATGCTGCCCGCTGAGCGTCGTTCAAATCGTGGAGAAAATTCACAGTCCGAAGGTAATGACTGGGGTTTGTTTCAGTGTGTTGATGAGGACAAGAGGGCTTTTTTTCGGGTTGGGTAGAATCCTTGAACAAGTCGCTGTAAAAAACACGGATTTCCTCTTGTTTTTTCGTTACAATCGCCTACTTTTGCACCCCCTTTAGAATTTGGGGGAAGAACCTTTTGTGCCATAGAATAACGTCAAACCAAGACGATGCCTACCATCCAGCAGCTCATCCGCAAGGGACGAGTCACTAAGACTCAGGCGAGTAAATCGGCCGCTTTGGACGCTTGTCCACAACGCCGTGGTGTCTGTGTTCGTGTATACACGACCACGCCCAAGAAGCCTAACTCGGCCATGCGTAAAGTCGCCCGTGTGCGTCTTACCAACGGCAATGAAGTCAACGCCTACATCGGCGGTGAAGGTCACAACCTCCAAGAGCACAGCATTGTGTTGGTCCGCGGTGGTCGTGTGAAAGACCTCCCCGGTGTCCGTTACCACATTGTACGTGGTGCTCTCGACACAGCAGGTGTGGACGGCCGGATGCAGCGTCGTTCGAAGTATGGCACCAAGCGCCCCAAGGCCAAAAAGTAATCTGAAGCCATGAGAAGAAGAGTTGCCAAGAAGCACGCCATTCTCCCCGATCCCAAATTCGGGGACGTGCAAGTGACCACGTTCGTCAACAACCTGATGCTGGACGGGAAGAAGAGCGTGGCTTTCAGCATTTTTTACAAAGCGATTGATCGGATTGCCGAGCGCACCGGTGAAGACGGTTTGGAAATGTTCAAAAAAGCATTGGAAAATGTGACTCCCGCGGTGGAAGTTCGCAGCCGTCGCGTCGGTGGTGCGACATTCCAAATTCCCACCCCCATCCGCGACAGCCGCAAGAGCAGCATGGCCATGAAGTGGCTCATCGATTACTCTCGCAAGCGCAATGAGAAGAGCATGGCCGAGCGCCTTGCAGCTGAAATCATTGCTGCATCGAAGGAGGAAGGTTCTACGTTCAAAAAGAAGGAGGACACGCACCGCATGGCGGAAGCGAACAAAGCCTTCGCTCACTTCCGTTTCTGACATTGACCTCACACGACTGACATGGCCAAAAGAGACCTCAACTACACGCGCAACATCGGCATCATGGCCCACGTGGATGCTGGCAAGACCACGACCACGGAGCGCATTTTGTATTACACGGGCATCAGCCACAAAATCGGAGAGGTGCACGATGGTGCAGCCACGATGGACTGGATGGAGCAAGAGCAAGAGCGCGGCATCACGATTACTTCTGCAGCGACGACATGCTTTTGGAAGTTCCAGGATAATCAGTACCGAATCAACATCATCGACACTCCAGGCCACGTGGATTTCACGGTGGAAGTGGAGCGCTCCTTGCGCGTTCTCGATGGTGCGGTAGGATTGTTCTGCGCAGTGTCTGGGGTGGAGCCACAGTCTGAAACCAACTGGGGTCTTGCTGACAAGTATGGTGTGCCTCGCATCGGCTTTGTGAACAAGATGGACCGTTCTGGTGCGGACTTCTTCAATGTCCTTGGGATGATCAAGGAGATGTTGGGGGCACGCCCTGTGCCTTTGCAGGTTCCTATCGGAGCAGAAGAAACATTCAAGGGAGTTGTCGATTTGATTGACAACAAGGCTTACGTGTGGAATGAGGAAGACAAGGGCATGACTTGGGACGAGATTCCCATGCCTGAAGATCTGATTGACACCGTTGCGGAGTACCGCGAAAAACTCATCGAGGCTGCTGCTGAGCAGGACGAGAACTTGATGGAAAAGTACTTCGAAGATCCCGACAGCCTGACCAAAGAGGAAATTGTTGCGGCCATTCGCAAGGCGACCATTGCCATGAATATTACGCCCATCTTGTGCGGTTCTGCATTCAAGAACAAAGGGGTACAAACCATGCTTGACGCAGTGATGATGTACTTGCCCTCTCCTTATGACGTGGAGAGCATCAAGGGTCATCACCCTGACGATGAAGAAAAGGTCCTCGAGCGCAAACCAGATCCTACGGAGCCGTTTGCAGGTTTGGCATTCAAGATTGCCACAGACCCATTTGTGGGTCGTCTTTGCTTCGTGCGTGCGTACTCTGGGACATTGCCCGCTGGTTCGTATGTGAAGAACACTCGTTCGGACAAAAAGGAGCGTATCAGCCGCATCTTCCAGATGCACTCAAACAAGCAGAATCCCATTGAGATTCTCGAGGCAGGAGATATCGGTGCTGTGGTTGGTTTCAAGGACATCCGTACGGGTGATACCCTGTGTGACGAAAACGCACCCATTGTCCTCGAAAGCATGAGCTTCCCTCAGCCTGTGATTGGCATTGCCATTGAGCCCAAGTCCCAAGCGGACATGGACAAGCTCGGTACGGCTTTGTCGAAGTTGGCGGAAGAAGATCCGACGTTCAAGGTGTCTACCGACGAGGACAGTGGTCAAACCGTGATTTCGGGCATGGGCGAATTGCACCTCGAAGTGTTGATTGACCGTATGAAGCGTGAATTCAACGTGGAGTGCAACCAAGGTCA
Organism: Bacteroidota bacterium; assembly: GCA_027622975.1. Classification (GTDB taxonomy): domain Bacteria; phylum Bacteroidota; class Bacteroidia; order Flavobacteriales_D; family Sanyastnellaceae; genus UBA11663. The sequence goes on from JAQBVN010000014.1 coordinate 59,101, forward strand.
ACCACGTGTGGCTTACAAGGAGGCGATCTTTGGTTCTGCCGAGCACCGTGAGGTCTACAAGAAACAATCGGGTGGTCGCGGTAAATTCGCCGACATCATTGTCAAAATCGGTCCCTCACCAGAGCCTGAAAAGGAAGGTTTGGTGTTTGTGAGCTCGGTCAAGGGGGGTAACGTTCCGAAGGAATTCATTCCTTCTGTGGAGAAGGGTTTCAAAGAAGCCATGCGCAACGGTGTCCTTGCGGGATACCCCATGGATAGCATGTCTGTGGAACTCCTTGATGGAAGCTTCCACGCTGTGGACTCCGACCAGTTGTCCTTTGAACAAGCCGCCAAGTTTGCCTACCGCGCAGCTGTGAAGCATTGTCAACCCAAGATTTTGGAGCCCCTCATGAAACTTGAGGTGGTGACGCCAGAGGAAAACATGGGTGACGTCATTGGTGACTTGAACAAGCGTCGTGCCTTGATTGAAGGCACGGGCGAGCGTTCGGGCAAAACCATTGTGAATGCCAAAGTGCCCTTGTCGGAAATGTTTGGCTATGTCACGGATCTCCGGACATTGACTTCAGGTCGCGCGACCTCGAGCATGAGCTTCAGCCACTACGCGGAAGCCCCAAACAACATTCAAGAGAAAGTTATTGAAGACGCCAAAGGCTAATCAGAAGAAGTCATGACGCAGAAAATTCGCATCAAGCTCAAGTCCTACGATCACAACCTGGTCGACAAGTCGGCTGAGAAGATTGTCAAGACGGTGAAGGCCACCGGCGCAGTGATTAGTGGCCCTGTGCCGCTACCCACACACCAGAGGATTTACACGGTGTTGCGCTCACCTCACGTGAACAAGAAGAGCCGTGAACAATTCGAATTGAGCTCTTACAAGCGCTTGATTGACATCTACAGTTCTTCTTCAAAGACTGTGGATGCCCTCATGCGTTTGGAGTTGCCAAGCGGAGTAGAAGTAGAAATCAAAGTCTGACCGAAGCGGTCAATCTCATAAAATCAATCACCATGCCCGGACTCATAGGGAAAAAAGTAGGCATGACCAGCATCTACAGTGCCGCTGGGAAGAATCTCCCATGCACAGTATTGGAAGTTGGTCCTTGCGTCGTGACGCAAGTACGTACCCTCGAGCGGGACGGCTATGAAGCTGTCCAACTTGGATACGGAGAGCGTTCGGAAAAGCACACTTCGAAGGCCATGCAAGGCCATTTCAAGAGTGCAGGGGTTTCTCCCCAGCGTAGGCTCGCGGAATTCCGCGCCTTTGCACAAGAACTTCAGCCAGGGGACACCTTGAACGTGGCTGACGTGTTCAACGAAGGTGAATTTGTCAGTGTCATTGGCAAATCCAAGGGTAAGGGATTCCAAGGGGTCGTAAGACGCCATGGATTTGGTGGTGTGGGTCAAGCCACCCACGGCCAGCACAACCGTTTGCGCGCCCCAGGTTCGGTTGGTGCTGCTTCGACCCCTGCCCGTGTTTTCAAAGGAATGCGCATGGCAGGTCAAATGGGTAACGGTCGCGTGACCATTGAAAACCTCGAAATTCTCAAGGTGATGCCCGAGGAAGGGCTGCTCATCGTGAAGGGCGCTGTTCCTGGTCACAAAGGTTCTACTGTCATCATCCGCAAGCCTGAAGCATAATGAAACTCGACGTATACAGCAGCAAAGGATCCAAGACGACCAAGTCTGTGGATTTGGATGATGCGGTGTTTGGCATTGAGCCCAACGACCACGCCATTTACCTCGACGTGAAGCGTTACCTGGCCGCACAACGCCAGGGAACCCATGATTCATTGCACCGTGGTGTGTTGTCTGGTTCGACCCGTAAGCTCAAGAAGCAAAAGGGAACTGGAACGGCACGAGCTGGTAGCATTAAGAACCCGTTGTTCCGTGGCGGAGGTCGCGTGTTTGGTCCAGAACCCCGCGATTACACCCAGAAGTTGAATGGCAAGCTGAAGAAGTTGGCTCGCAAGAGCGCTTTGAGCTACAAGGCCAAAGGTGAGGGAATCACTGTGGTTGAGGCCATCGCCATGGACGCGCCCAAGACGAAGGATTTCTTGGCAGTGCTGGAAGGGTTGAAGTTGGCGGATAAGAAAACCCTGACGGTCTTGCCAGCAGCCAACGACGCGATTTACCGCAGCTGCCGGAATCTTCCCAAGCATCGTGTGATGGTCGCTTCTGATTTGAGCACATACGACATCATGAACTGTTCCAACTTGGTCTTTGTGGACAACGCCCACGAGGTCATTGAAGGGATGTTGAAATAATTGAGGCCATGTCGAACATTCTGATCAAGCCCCTCATCACCGAAAAGATGTCTGCAGACACCGAACGCTCTAACAGCTACGGATTTGTGGTCGCAGACGGTGCGAATAAAATTGAAATCAAGAAGTCTGTTGAATCTGCCTACGGCGTGACTGTGACTTCTGTCCGCACGTTGCGTGTGGATGGTAAGACGCGTCAGCGCTACACCAAAACGGGTGTGGTACGCGGTCGCACCAACGGATACAAGAAGGCCATCGTGAGCTTGGCCGAAGGTCAAACCATCGACTTCTACGACAACATCTAAGCCATGGCACTCAGGAAATTCAATCCGATCACCCCAGGCATGCGTCACCGTGTGCTCTCGAACTTCGAGGAGCTCACAACGGACAAGCCTCACAAGCCATTGCTCGAGCCATTGAAGAAATCAGGCGGACGCAACGGCGATGGAAAGATGACCATGCGGTACCGCGGTGGAGGACACAAGCGTCGTTACCGTGTGATCGACTTCAAGCGAAACAAGCACATGGAGGCTACGGTTTTGACCGTGGAGTACGATCCCAACCGCACCAGCCACATTTGTCTTGTGGAATACAAAGACGGTGAGAAGCGCTACATCATTGCACCGCAAGGCCTGAAGCCAGGTATGACCATTCACAGTGGCAAGGATGCCATTCCAGAAGTGGGTCACGCCATGTACTTGCAGGATGTTCCGCTCGGAACCATTGTTCACAACATTGAGCTGCATCCTGGTCGCGGTGCGAACATCGCGCGCAGTGCCGGGTCATATGCCCAACTCGCTGCCCGTGACGGCAAGTACGCTGTGTTGAAGATGCCAAGTGGCGAAACCCGTCAGATTTTGGTGACATGCATGGCCGTGATTGGAGCTGTTGGTAACAGTGAGCACAACCTGCAGGTCAGTGGTAAAGCCGGTCGCAGTCGCTGGTTGGGTCGTCGTCCACGTGTACGTGGTGTGGTGATGAACCCAGTGGATCACCCCATGGGTGGTGGCGAAGGCCGTAACGCGGGTGGACACCCACGCTCTCGTAAGGGTATTCCAGCCAAGGGTCATAAGACGCGGAACAAGCGCAAGACCTCTAGTAAGAACATTATTGAACGTCGGAAGAAGTAAGTCATGGCTCGTTCA
>JAQBVN010000002.1 GCA_027622975.1 Bacteroidota bacterium
CATCTTGGGGATTCTCAGTTTGTTCGGAGAGGTTGATCAGGACCAGGATGGTGTGTGGGACAGCAACGATTTATGTCTCGACCTCGATGCGTGTAATTTCGGTGCCAATCCCAGCGAGGATTGCTTGTATCTCGATGCCTTTGGGGTTTGCGGTGGTCAAGGAGTGTTGCCGGAACTGCTGATTGGGTCTTGGCGATTTAGCACGGTTGTTGGTGCCGTCAGCATTGGCCCCGACCCCTACAGCACTTCGTGGTATGTCAGTCCGCTCAATGGGCTTCAGCCCGCGCAATATGACGATGTATACACCTTCAACATTGATGGTACGTTGACCACGGATTACAACGGGACCATCATTGATGCTTTCTTGGATTACAGCGAACAAGGCTATGGATGTGACCAAGTGGACATCACATTCAGTCCCGGGGGGGGGACTTCGGGTGAGGATGCTTTCATGTTGGTTCCGGGTGCTGGGTCTTGTGCCTGTCCATTCATGGGAACAAACGACGGCGGATTGTCCTATGACATTGTTCAATTGACGTCCACAACGTTGATCATTCACACCCAAACCGACTTGGCCAATTGTGATGTGAACCCAGCTGGTGGGTTCTTCACGTACATCTTCACCCGTGTAGACGATGGAACTGGGGGCTCCGGTGGAGATGGTTACGAGGGAGCGGACAGTTATCCAGGGATGACCCTGGTTTGGTCGGACGAGTTCGATGGCAATGCCATCAACACGAGCAATTGGACCTACGACTTGGGAGCTTCAGGGTGGGGAAACAATGAGTGGCAGAACTACACCAATTCGCCCAACAACAGTTCGGTTGCGGATGGCTTCTTGACCATCACGGCGCGCGAGGAGGGCGGGGGCTACACCTCGGCTCGTATGAAATCCGTTGACTTGCAAGAATTCCAATTCGGTCGAATCGACATCCGTGCGAAGCTTCCCGAGGGGCAAGGCATTTGGCCTGCGCTTTGGATGCTCGGCGCCAACTTCCCAGAAGGGGGGTGGCCTCAGTGCGGAGAGATCGACATCATGGAACTCGTGGGGCACCAGCCAGGCACCAACCATGGCACGGCGCACTGGGGCGCCAATTTCGGCGTCCACCAATACAACGGAAGCAGCATCACGTTGCCCGGCGGTGCCAAATTCAGCGAGTCTTTCCACGTGTTCTCGATCGAGTGGCAGCAGAATTCCATCGTGTGGTTCATGGACGATCAGCCGTTCTTCAGCATTGACAACACCCAAATGAACGGCCAGCCTTATCCGTTCAATGCGCCGTTCTTCTTCATCATGAACATCGCTGTGGGAGGGAACTGGCCTGGGTACCCAGACGCATCAACGGTGTTCCCACAGACCATGATGGTCGACTACGTGCGGGTGTTTCAGTAAGCGGGCTGAAGCTGATGTTGCTGATGCGTTTACCAAAAGGGTCGCTGGTTTTATCGATTTCGCACTATATTTATGTTAAGCGTATTGAAAAACAAATTCGATGAATCGATTAACTCAGACCACCCTGTTCACGTTTTGCGTCGTTTTACTTTCTCCTTTCCCCTCCGCAGGACAGTCTTGTGGATTGGTCTCTGATGAGCTCCGGACCGTGGCTGCGACGCATGGATGTGGAATGCCTGTCGTTCATCAGGGTGTCACCTACGCCACGGTGGCCATTGGTGATCAGTGCTGGTTTGCCGAAAATGTCCGGTACCTGCCTTCAGTCAGTTCGGATGAAGACTATGGAAACGGAGCCTAAGCGTACGTCTATGGGTACAAAGGCACAGATGTCAACGAAGCGATGGAGCTGCCGGCATACCTCGAATATGGCGTGCTTTACAATCACGCTGCGGCAGTCAATTGGGACGTTTGTCCAACAGGTTGGCATCTGTCTCATCACACCGAATTCTACACGTTACGCACCTTCCTCGAATCCAACCAAGGCGGAAAATTGAAGACCACGGGAACTGTAGGAGGAGGCGATGGGCTTTGGAACGATCCCAACACAGGAGCAACCAATGAAACGGGCTTTTCCGCCAAGCCAGGGGGAGTTGTGACGGGGGCATTTTCAATGCAAATGGGCAACGAAGCGCATTTTTGGACTCCGGCCAATGCATCAGGCCCGTCAAAACAATCGTTTTATGTGCGGTACAACACGGGTTCGTTGGACTTGCGGACAGACCACCAGGCGCACGGAAAATCCGTTCGTTGCGTGCGCGATTGATTCCTCGGATCCCATCTCAGAATCCCCCACGTTGGGTTGTGGAGAACTGCCGTTTCGTCCGTGGTTGAATGTCGAGGAGTCGAAGTAGTTTGGCTGCTTCAAACCAAAACGACATTCGAGCCATGGCGCACGATCTGCTGAAAGGAAAGAAGGGCATCATTTTTGGAGCCCTCAACGACATGTCCATCGCCTGGAAGGTGGCGTTGGAAGCCCACGCACAAGGCGCGGACATTGTGTTGACGAATGCGCCTGTGGCCATGCGCATGGGCGAAATCCACAACCTTGCCAAGCTTTGCGGTGACGCCCCCGTGATCCCTGCCGATGCCACCAGCGAGGAAGATCTTCAGAAGCTCTTCGAAGGGGCCATGGAGCACTTCGGAGGCAAGGTTGATTTTGTGTTGCACAGCATTGGCATGAGTCCCAACGTGAGGAAAGGCCGGCACTACACGGACATCAACTACAACTTTTTGCAGACGACGCTTGACGTAAGCGCAATCTCGTTGCACAAGACGCTCGCAACTGCGAAAAAGCTCGACGCATTGAACGAATGGGGAAGCGTGGTGGCGTTGTCGTACATCGCCGCCCAAAGAATTTTCCCCGATTACGGAGACATGGCTGACGCGAAGTCGCTGTTGGAGAGCATCACGCGCAGTTTTGGCTACCATTATGGCGTCGCAAAGAAGATCCGTGTGAATACTGTCAGCCAGTCGCCGACCGTGACGACGGCCGGCAGTGGCGTCAAGGGATTCGACGAGTTCATCAGTTACAGTGAGGCGATGTCGCCTCTTGGGAATGCCGACGCGCAGTCATGCGCGGAGTACTGCATCACGCTGTTCAGTGACTTGACCAGATACGTGACCATGCAGAACCTGTTCCACGACGGGGGCTTTTCCAACACGGGTGTATCCATGGAGGTGATCTCCAAGTTTGGTCCTGATCCTGAAGCTTGAATCCTGAGGACTGTGTGATGTCGCAGTCGTCTGATCAAAGAGCGCGGCTTCATCGCGCTTTTTTTTATGGATCGAACGAGTTTGTTTGAGGGGAGCTGTGTAACTATCGCTCGGCTTTTCCGTACTTGTGGTCTGAACGATGTCAATCTGAGAATGTGTCAGAGGCATCGATGCTTCGAATGCTCGTAATTCCGGCGTAAATTGAAGCTGCACTTGTCAAATTCATCATGGAGGTCATCAAATTTGGGGGAAGTTCATTGGTCGATGCTGCTGCGATGTCGCAGGTGGCAGACGTGTTGTGGGCGCGAAGGGATGTTCCCAAGTTCGTGGTGTTGTCCGCCATGGGAGGTGTGACAGATTCTTTGTTGAGAGCTGGGGCGTTGGCACGGGAGGGAAGCCCAGAATGGCACGACATCATGAGTGACCTTCGGAGAAGGCACCTTCGTTCTGCAGAAGCTTTGCTCGATGAAGAGAGAAGCAATGCTGTTTTCATAGAACTGGAGGATGGACTTTCGCACATCCGTTCTTTGTGTGAGGGAATTGAGCTACTGAGGGAATTCAGTCCCCACACACGAGATGCTCTCGTGAGCATGGGGGAGCGAATGAGTGTCCCCATTGTTCACGCATTGCTCTCTGAGAGAGGTTTCTCTACCGTCAGACTGCACGCGCTCGACATTGTGGCTACAGACAATCACCATGGTTCGGCCCAAGTGGATCGGTCCTTGACGGCGAGCCGATTGGCATCGGCCATGGCTCAGGCCAAAGATGTGGATATCGTGGTCATGGAGGGTTTTGTTGGCTGTTCCATGCAAGGGGAAGTTACCACCCTAGGGCGCGGAGGAAGCGACCTCACTGCGTCGTTGGTGGCGAGCATGGTCGGCGCCAAACACATGGAAAAGAGCACCGATGTGCCGGGAATGTTGACGGCCGATCCTCGTTTGGTTTCTTCAGCCAGAATCATCGAAAGCATGAGCTACGAAGAGGCCATGGAATTGTGTCATTTTGGTGCCAAAGTCATCTATCCTCCCACGTTGTTGCCTCTTCGCGAAGCAGGCATTCCCCTTGTGATTCGAAGCACCTTCGACACCAAGTCTGCGGGTACCACAATCAGCGCCAATCCTCATCCAGGGCAGGGTGTACGTGGCGTGTCGTCGATCGATGGCATGGCCTTGCTCACCTTGGTGGGAAGTGGTATGGTAGGTATTCCAGGGTATTCTCGCCGTTTGTTCATGGCCTTGTCCATGCATCACGTCAACGTCGTGTTGATCACTCAGGGGTCCTCTGAGCACAGCATCACCGTAGCGGTCCAAGAAATTCACATTGACTTGGCCTTGGAGGCGCTGAGGGATGAATTTGAAAGCGACCTGGCCGTGGGCAAGGTGGAGCCATTTCGTGTAGAGACAGGCTTGAGTATCCTCGCATTGGTAGGGGATGCCATGCACCATCACACTGGCATTTCTGGGCGCGCTTTTGATGCCTTGGGCAAAAATGGAGTCAACATCTTTGCGATTGCCCAAGGGTCAACGGAGCGCAACATCAGCATTGTGATTCGCAAGCAAGACGTGGCCAAGGCGCTTCGCGCATTGCACGGCACGTTGTTTGAACGCGAGGTGCGTCGGATTCACTTGTTTTGCATGGGCGTTGGAAATGTTGGGGGGACGCTGTTGGACCAAATTGCGGCGGCGCATGACGATTTGCTGAGCAGCAGAAGCATCGATGTTTGCGTGGTCGGTATTGCGAATTCTAGGAAGCACGTGATGAATCCTGAAGGCATTGATTTGTCTAGGTGGCGTGAAACCATTGAATCGAAGGGCCAAAAGGGATCCCTTCCTGAATTTGTCAAGGCCATGAGGGAACTGAATCTCGAGAATGCGGTGTTTGTGGACAACACGGCGAGCGAAGAAGTTGCGTCTATCTATGAACAAATTCTTCGCTCTTCCATTGGGGTGGTTGCCTCCAACAAGATCAGCGCGGCAGATACTCAGGCGAGGTACAATGAATTGAAGAGGTTGGCCTTGGCAAAGCATACACAATATCGTTTTGAAACGAATGTGGGAGCTGGGTTGCCTGTGATTGATACCATTGAGCATCTGGTTCAAAGCGGAGACCGCGTTCATCGCATTGACGCGGTCCTTTCAGGAACGTTGAACTATTTGTTCAGCACATTCGGAAGCGATTGTGGTTTTGTGGATGCGGTCCATGGAGCGATGGAAGCAGGCTACACAGAGCCTGACCCGCGCATTGACCTGAGCGGCGTGGATGTCCAGCGAAAAATCTTGATTTTGGCGCGTGAGGCCGGATACACCATGGAAATGTCCGATATCGAGAATCCGGGGTTCCTGCCCAAGGAACTGATGATCGGCAGTGTCAAGGACTTCCTCGACAAGCTTCATACGGCAGAGGCGGATATGCAAGCGAAGTTGAAGCAAGCGCAGTCCAATGGCATGAGTCTTCGGTATGTGGCCAGTTTTGCTGTGGACGATTCAGGTCAGCCACGGGCATCCGTGGGCCTTCAGTCATTGCCACCCGATCACGCGTTTTGCAAGTTGGAAGGATCGGACAATGTGGTCATGTTGCACACGGATCGGTACAAGGCTCGTCCTTTGATTGTTCAGGGAGCGGGGGCTGGTGCTGATGTGACTGCCATGGGTGTTTTTGCGGACATCATGAGATTCGCAGCAACCCGTTAACTTTCGGTCATGCCTTCCTCGGAATCGTTGCGTGTTTGGGCACCGGCCACGGTCGCCAACCTCAATGTCGGATTCGACGCCTTGGGTTGCGCCCTTTGTGAGCCTGGTGAATGGATGGATTTTCGCCGGGTGTCTGAACCGGGTGTGCATTTGGTCAATGGCCCTGGGACTCTGTTGCCTTTGGAAGTTCATCAAAATGTCGCTGGCGTTGCTGCGCGATCGTTGATGAAGGCCCTTGATGTCTCTTGGGGCGTTGAGATTACGGTGCACAAAAGCATCAAGCCAGGAAGTGGCATTGGATCCAGTGCCGCGTCTGCGGTTGCAGCGGTTGTGGGCATCGACGCACTTGCGGAATCAGGGATGCGGAAGGACGAGTTGCTTCCGTTTGCCTTGGATGGAGAAGCCGTGGCCAGCGGTGCCCGACATGCAGACAATGTGGCACCCGCCTTGATGGGTGGCTTGACTTTGGTGGATCCCGAAGGGCGTGTGAGTGCCTTGCCAATTCCTCACTCCTGGCACATGGTCGTCTTGCATCCTCAGGTGGAGATCAAAACGTCCGCTTCACGCGCTGTGTTGCCGGTGCACGTCACGCTTGATGAGGCCGTGAAGCAGGCTTCCTGGTTGGGCAAGTTTGTTCACGAACTCCATGTTGGTCGTGAGTTGGAGGCCATGTATTGCCTCGAAGATCTCTGGGTTGGACCCCATCGGAGTCCGCTTTTGCCATGCTGGGACGCCACCCGAAGTGCGGCCATGAATGCTGGGGCAAGGGCAGGGGGAATCAGCGGAAGCGGCCCATCTAGTTTTTGGGTTTGTTTGTCAGCTTCAGATGCCCAACGAGTGGCCGCTGCCCTTTCTGAGGTCATGAACGTGGCCAAATTGTCTCACAACCTTCACGTAACTACACTTTCAACGCAAGGAGCCCATGTTGTTTCACAGTCTGTCTGACCCACGCATTTGTCGAGAGGCAGCCACTGCAGTGGTTGAAGGATTGGCTCCGGACAAGGGGCTGTATTTCCCTGAGCACATACCTCGACTGCCAATGGATTTTTGGTTGTCGGAAGAGGATATGGCCCCATGGAACTTGGGGGTGGAGATGATGGCTCCTTTCTTTGGGGGGGCTTTGTCCCATGATGAATTGGCTCCTCTGCTGAAGGATGTTCTGTCCTTTCCATTGGAGCTGCACGAGTTGGAGGACGGGGTCTATGCCTTGGAGCTGTTTCACGGCCCAACCCATGCTTTCAAAGATGTCGGTGCGCGTTTCCTTTCGAGGATGCTTTCGAAGGTCAGTGACACGCGATTGACCATTTTGGTCGCCACAAGTGGCGATACGGGAAGTGCTGTGGCACAAGGCTTTTTGGGGGTACCCAACATCGATGTGGTCATCTTGTATCCCCAGGGTAGAATCAGCAAAATTCAGGAACAGCAGCTGACCACAGCGGGTTCGAACATTCAGGCACTCGAAGTCCAAGGTGCTTTTGACGATTGTCAAGCCATGGTCAAGGCAGCTTTCATGGATTCCGAGCTGAAGAGTCAAAGACCTTTGACCTCAGCCAACAGCATCAACATTGCCCGATGGTTGCCTCAAAGCATCTACTATGCTTGGGCCACCCATTTGTTGGGCGAGCCCATTCAATTCAGTGTTCCCTCAGGAAATGTGGGAAATTTGTCAGCGGGATTGTTGGCAGCCAACATGGGTATGCCTTGCGAGGGATTTGTGGCTGCCACCAATGCCAACGATGGATTGACCAACCACCTGCAAGGGGGAAATTTTCAGCCTCGTCCATCAGTGCCCACCATCAGCAACGCCATGGATGTTGGAGACCCTTCCAATTTGCCGCGGCTCCTGGCGTTATGTGGCGGGGACTTGTCCGAGCTGAGGGCCATGGTGAAGGGTCATGCCATCAGTGATGACCAAACCCAGGAGATGATGCGTTCCGTCTGCGACGCGACGGGATACCTCATGTGCCCACACACCGCAGTGGGCTATGCTGGATTGATGGCTCATCGTAAACCCGGAGTCCCTGGCGTCGTTTTGGCCACGGCGCATCCAGCCAAATTCTCCGAGGTCGTCAAGGAAGCCACAGGGGTGGAGCCTCCCATGCCTGACCATCTGAAGGAGTGCCTCTCACGTCCCAAAAAGGCCATGGTCATTGAGGCATCGTACGAGGCGCTCAAGGCATTCTTGTTGTCCTGAGAGGCGATTGGAATTCGTGCATTCGTGGTCAGAACTTGGCGAGGAGGGACTTCCTGCCAATGAAGGCCGTGATGTAGTCCTTGTCAAGACTCCAACCTCTTGCAGGGCTGTATTCCCTGCCATAGAAGATGATTTGGAGATGGAGCTTGTTCCACATGTCTCGCGGAAACAGCCGTTTGGCATCTTTTTCAGTTTGTTCGACTGATGTCCCATTGGACAGCCCCCACCGATACATCAGCCTGTGAATGTGCGTGTCCACGGGGAAGGCGGGAACGCCAAACGCTTGGCTCATCACCACCGAAGCTGTTTTGTGCCCAACGCCTGGAAGGGCTTCCAAATCGTCAAAATTGGCGGGTACTTGTCCTTCGTGCTGCTCAACAAGTATGCGACTCAGCTCTGAGATGGCCACACTCTTTCGTGGGGAAAGTCCACAGGGATGGATGATGTTTCGAATCACCTCCACAGGTTGAAGCATCATGTCATTGGGAGTGCGCGCAAGTTGGAAAAGAGCTGGGGTTACTTGGTTCACTCTGGCATCTGTGCATTGCGCTGACAGCAGCACAGCAACCAACAAGGTGTAGGGGTCATGGTGGTCAAGCGGAATAGGTGTTTCAGGATAGAGCTTGTGGAGCTCTTCAATCAACCACCTGACCCTCTCCGCCTTGGTTTTCAGGGGCAGGGCAGTCATGGACTTGGATGTTTTTCCCGTCTTGTGGTTGGGCATGGGGCCCAAGTCGTGGCTGGCATGTTGATGTCGAGCACCTCCCGCTTTTGAACCTCATGACTTTCGCACATGGCGTGCACGTGAACTTCGTTGACTTGGTCTTCAAACAGGTCCATCATTGCCTTGTTTTCGATGAACCAATGGAAAGGCTGGCGCGGCAAGCGCTGGGACTCAACGTGGATGTAAGTCACGTCAAGTTCCACTTCTTTGCCGATCCAATGCCAATGAATGGGGGTTCCCTCGGAGGCACAGTTCAGATTCATCTTCACCCATGCAAACAGCAAGGAATCCGCATGGACCCATTCGCGTTCATCCCCAAGCCTCAGAGGGACGAGACTCTCTAGGGAGGATGACTTGGAGCGGTTTGGGCTGCGAAAATCATCCAGTGATTGCTCCAAATCGTCCGTAAACACGCGAATGGTCGTTTGCAAGGTGTGAGAGGACTCGCGCCAATGGATGTCGGTGCGAGAAAAATGGAAATTGTGATTCGCGGTCCAGCCCAACAGGCTTACCAAGCCTGCCAAACACATCGAGGCCATGAAACCCTGCATGAGGATCTGTCGCTGAGGTCGCAATGTGCGAGATGTCAAAAGTTGTCTTCGCATGGATGTGAATGCTTTGCCAGGGGTCTTCGGATGACCCCCGCTTGTGCAAATGTATCTTTCTCCCATGGAAGATGTCTTTTCATCACCCAAGGTCTTGGCATTGAGGGATGAGGTCTTGGCTGCGAGCCACGTTGCCATCACTGCGCATCGGTCACCAGATGGCGACGCGGTTGGCAGTGCCCTGGCCTTGCGACACTTGCTGAGCGGCCTCGGGGTCAAGTCCACCGTGGTGTTGCCCGATGCCTATGCTGCGTTTTTGCACTGGATGCCGGGGCATGAGCAGGTGGTGTTGCATGAGCAGGAGCCCGTGCGTTCGGAACACATCATCCAAAACTCAGAAGTTGTGTTTTGCTTGGATTTCAACGCATTGTCAAGGGCTGGTCACATGGCTGGCATCCTCGAGGCTGCCTGTGCTTCGGCAACCCTGGTTGTCATGGTGGATCACCATCAGGAACCAGAGACGTTTGCCGACTTGATGTGTTCAGATCCGCGGGCAGGGAGCACGGCTGAGTTGGTGTTTCGCTTGATGTGTGCGTGGGGGGAAGAGCAGCGAATGACCCAGGAGATGGCGTCGTGCTTGTATTGTGGGCTCATCACCGATACGGGGAGTTTCAGATTCCCATCGGTCACCCCAGCTACGCATCGAATGGCGGCGTCATTGCTGGCAACGGGGATGGATCACAGCAGGGTTCATAGCTTGGTGTACGACACCAATCGCCTTGATCAAGTGCAACTTACAGCTTATGCATTGAGTCAAAAGTTGCAGGTTTTTGCACCTCATCGCACTGCCGTCATCAGCCTGAGTCTGGAGGAACTGGAGCGATTCAATGCCCAAAAAGGAGACACCGAAGGGTTGGTGAATCGCGCACTGTCGATTGAAGGCGTCAACTTGGCCGTGTTTGTCAAAGAGGATGTGGGTCGGGTCAAAATGAGTTTTCGTTCCCGGGGATCCTTCAGTGTGCGTGATGTGGCGGCAGAACATTTTCATGGCGGAGGACATCACAATGCCGCAGGTGGAGCATGTGAAGGGGAGTCGTTGGGCGAAGTCCTGTCGCGCTTGGAATCTTTGATCCCCGAGTGGTCCCACCGGTTGCAATACGACGACTGATGCAACCTTGGTGGGAGAACCGCATCCCGATGTGCGAACAGGGAGAGTTCAAGGGCTTTCCGCGTTCATGGAAGTTGCTTGTTGCATGTGCTTTGCTGGCCGTGTTCTCATGCCATTCTCCGGCTCCACAGCGCCCTGAACTTCCCCGGGAGGATCAAATCATGCGTGATGTTCAAAGTGGCATGGCTCGATTCAATGCGGAACGTTTTGCCTTGGAGAGATCGGTTCTCGATTCTTTGTCTCGGCCTTATGAGGCCAGGGTCGAATTGCCCGGGGGGTTATGGATGGTTTGGTTGAGGGAGGCACATGAAGGACAGCCAGCATCGCTTGGAGAACAAGTCAAGATGACTTGGTCGGCTTATGCCCTCGACGGGGACTCTCTCTGCGGAGGGCGAGAGCTGTTCCAAGCAGGAGGTGGGGGTGTTCCACAAGCCTTTCAAGAGATGTCGCATCTTCTTGTGCCCGGTGATTCAGTGATGTTGTGGGCGCCATCCAATGCCGCTTTCGGGGTGCGAGGGGTTCCTGGATGCATCGCTCCCTACACGCCTCTGATTTTGCATGTTGGATGTAACGTTGGCTCAGGGAATCCAAGACAAGGCTTGAAACAGGAGCTGGTCTCAGAAGACTCCGAGGTGTGGGCTTTTGCTGGGGGGCAAGAGGGGGGTCGTGTCAGCCATGTGATGGAGTTAGACGATGAAGATGAGCGCGGTTGGCTCACTGGATGGGTTCGACGTTCAGGATTGGAACAAGCGCAAGAGGTTGTTCCTGGGGTGTGGTGCCTTCCATTGGAGGATTTGGGGCACCCCCGGCCGAATGTCCTCCATCGCATGACGTTGAAGACGCAGGCCGTTTCGGCATTCCGGCCGGAGGAGGATAGACCAGTCAGGGAAACATGCATGGAATGGGTTCCCGGAGCGCCAGATCAAATTGTGCCAGCTTTGGAAGTGGCCCTCGCGTCTTGCAAGAGTGCATCCCATCTGATGGTGTGGGCTATTTCCTCTCAAGCGTTTGGGCAGAAGGGTGTGCCTCAAGCCGGAATTCCTGCGTCGAGTCCTGTGTGTTTTGAGGTGACTTTGCACAGCTTGTGAGCTTTTGCAAGCTTTGTCAACGCCTTCACAATCTGTGTTTTATTCTGTCATCCTAGGGCCGCCGGCGTCCGTTCATTCCAGGGATTTTCCATGGGAATGCTGGTTGGCCCATCGCTTGACCCATTGAGCAGCCGCGTGGTCAAGCATCTCGTAGACCTTGGCGAATCCTTCCGGGCCACCATAATACGGATCTGGAACTTCGTCCTGATCGAGCACAAGATGAATCTTCTCCAACCGGGAGATTTCGCCCTTGGCAAGGCTCTGAATGTCCTGGAGGTTGTTGCGATCCATAGCCAGGATCACATCAAATGTGTCCAAGTCTTTTGCGAGGATAGGTCGTGATTGTTGGGTCCGAATGTCGATTCCCCGTCGCCGCATTTCGCGCTGGGCACGTTGATCAGGTGGTTCGCCTTGATGATGTGCGCTTGTGCCGGCAGAATCGACTGTCCAACGTAGCCCAGATTTTTGGATGTGCTCTCTGAAAACGCCTTCTGCCATGGGCGAACGACAAATGTTGCCAAGACATACAACCAGCAATCGTTGACTCGTTTTCATGGTTTGAATTTCGTTGTTTCAGCCTCTGCGACAAAAAAAAAGGACCTCCTTGGAGGTCCTTTCTTTGTCAAAAGACTGGGATGTGCGTTGTGAATCGCGCCGGCTCAATGAATGGCCAACTTCTTTTCCAGGTCTTCGAGATACTTCCGGAAATGCTTGTCGGTCTCGCTCAAGTTGTTGACCGTTCGACATGCGTGAAGCACTGTTGCGTGGTCCTTGCCTCCGCAATGCAATCCAATGTTTGCCAATGAGGATTTGGTCATCTTCTTGGCGAAGTACATCGAAATTTGTCGAGCCTGAACGATTTCCCTTTTGCGAGTTTTGCTCTTCAAGAGTTCAATGGGAAGGTCGAAGTAATCACAGACCACTTTTTGGATGTAGTCGATGCTCACCTCACGCGCGGTATTCTTGACGAATTTGTCAATCATATGCTTGGCCAAATCCAAGGTGATGGCTTTGCGATTCAAGCTCGCTTGCGCCACGAGGGAGATGAGGGCACCCTCCAGTTCTCGGACGTTGGTCGTGATGCTGTAGGCCAAGTATTCAATGACTTCTCTAGGCAATTCGATGCCATCAGCATACATCTTCTTTTCCAAGATGCCCATGCGCGTCTCCAACGATGGGACTTGCAAATCAGCACTCAAGCCCCATTTGAAGCGAGACAGCAGACGTTGCTCCATGCCCTGCATTTCGACCGGTGGTTTGTCAGTGGTAAGCACGATTTGCTTGCCAGTTTGGTGCAGGTGGTTGAAGATGTGAAAAAATACGTCTTGGGTCTTTTCCTTGCCGCTGAAGAATTGAACATCATCGATGATCAAAACGTCCATCATTTGGTAGAAATGACTGAAGTCGTTGACCGTGTTGTTGCGCACGGCATCGATGAATTGATGCGTGAAGCGTTCTGAGCTTACATACAACACCGTCTTATCCGGCTGACGGTTCTTAATTTCTAGACCAATGGCATGGGCCAGATGGGTTTTGCCCAATCCGACACCTCCATAAATCAACAAAGGATTGAAGGCAGTCCCTCCAGGTTTGTGGGCTACAGCGTATCCGGCACTTCTTGCGAGTCGGTTGCACTCCCCTTCGATGAAGTTGTCGAAGCTGTAGTTGGGATTCAGGTTGGAATCAATGTTGAGCTTGCGCAGTCCGGGAATCACAAAAGGATTCTTGATCGGGGCCGGTTCGCCCACAACTGGCATGGCTACCTGCGCATTCCGTGTGGCCCTGACCTCGGTGGTGGGCACGTGAACGGTGTAGGGGCTGCTCGAAGCGCCTTCATGGGCATGTTCCATGATGATGCTGTATTCCAAACGCGCTTCCGCCCCCAGTTCTTTTCGCACGGTCTTTCGCAGAAGAGACACGTAATGCTCTTCAAGCCATTCGTAGAAGAATTGGGAGGGAACCTGAATCGTCAACACATGTCCGTCGAGCTTCACGGGCTTGATGGGAGCGAACCACGTTTTGAACGCTTGTGCACTGATGTTGTCTTGGATGACAGACAGGCATTTCGCCCAAACATTGACGTGGTCTGGATTCATGTGAAACGGGTGAGAGGTTGAAACTGATGAAGCGTCGAACATCAAGTGTGCGTCGCTTCAAACTCAGTGCGAATGTTTGGAGAAACTTTCTCAAAAAAAAATTTCTACCCCCTTGATTTTTCAAGATTTCTGACACCCGGTGACGCACGTTTTTCCGGTTGGATGATATGTTGCAACATAATGAAGTTAGTTCATTTTCGCGAGGGAGTCTGTCATAGACACTTAGTCAGGGGTTTGGGATGGAGTTGTTCATGAACCACTTGAACAGGGGTGCTTGCGTTTGGCGGTCACGTTCTGTCACATCATCTTTGTCATCACCCTGAATTCATCTGATCCAATGTCATGAATGCGTCCCCACATATTCACAATCTCAGGGTTCGATATGCGGATACGGACCGGATGGACATGGTGTATCACGGTACGTATGCAGCCTATCTCGAGGCCGCCCGGGTGGAAATGCTTCGGGACATTGGTTGGGTGTATGCTGCCATGGAAAAGGAGGGTGTGTTGCTTCCAGTCGTGCGTCTCGAACTGAACTATCTCCAACCGGCCAGGTACGATCAAGAACTTCAAGTTCATACCATCGTCGAAGGTCAGCCTACTTCCAAATTGGTCTTGCGTTGCGAAGTCAAGCACAACGATCAATTGTTGGTGCAGGGGCGTGTCGTGTTGGTGTTTGTCGATGCGGGAACGGGGAAGCCCCGGAGACCGCCAGCAGGTTTGGTAGACGACATGGCGTCACACGCCTTGATTGAGTCGGCCACTCAAGATGAAGGGAGAGATTGACAAGGGGTCAACCATACGACCAGGGGAGCAATGTGGTTGGGAATGTCTAGGGTCAACGCCTTTGGGTTAACGCTTTTGGTTTCAACGCTTTTGTTTTCAACGCTTTGTGTAAACCCTTTGTGTAAACGCTTGAGGGATTTCCTGGTTCAGGATACAATTCCGGAAAGAGATTCTTGTTAGATGGGTTTTCGTCGCTCCAGCGCTTGAAGCATGGCGTCATCATACCTTTTGGTCAATGCGCTCCATGTGAACGTGCCGGCATGTCTGCGATAGTCATCAGCAGTCAGAGGCCAATGATCATAGGCCCGCTCGGCCAAAGATTTCACCCATTCGGACGACGACAGGAACCGATGACCCCTCGGCATGGTTTCCACATATGCATGAGCTTCGGGCACCCAAGGGATGGTGCCTGAGGCCATGGCTTCCATGATCGAGATTCCAAAATACTCTTGTCGTGGGTGAATCGGTGCAATGTCTGCCCGCTCGAGCCAAGCGTGGTAGTTGGTTTCATCTTCGACGTATCCCCAATGGATGCATCTGGATCCAAGATCGTCTTTCAAACCATTCCACTCGTCAGGCAGTCGTTCCGGAGCTCTCCCGAGAAATGCGAATTGGGCTGGAATATCTTCGGAAACCACACATCGCGCAAATGCGGCGAAGGCCTGTGTTCCTTTGTCATCAGACCATCGATGGTTCCAAATCACCAAGGGGGGCTTGGCTGGCTTCAATTCAGCAGGAAGGTTCAGGGCCAAGGTTGAGCCGGCTTGGTCGTCTGCCTTGGTTTGCAATACCGAGTTGGCAAGAGAGGCAGAAACTTCGGACGTTGAATCAGAAAGTGAGGGTGGGTTTGGAAGATTGAATCCAATGGGAAGTATGCTGGATTTGTCAAGAATCGTTTTTGCTACTTCGACGGGACGGGGCTTGGGCAATCTGCCGACAAACGCCTCTGCCGCAATGAGGAATACGTCTCGATGGTGCTTGGAGTTGAACCAAACTGCGTCTGCAGCCAAGGCCGAGGTGATGTTGATGTAGCCGTACGTGTGACTGCGACCGTTGCTCGCGTCGTCATCAAAGGTGGACCATGGAAACGTGAGCTGGTTTTCATGGAAGTACACGATGAATGTTGCGCTCGACCAAGCAGGTGGAAGCAACCCACGAAGCTGAGCGGCATCGCACATGTCAGTTGTGATGATGAGATCGGGAGTGTCGCGATCTCCTTCCAACGATGCTTCACGGCGAATTTCCAGAGCCCAGGTGGTTGCTGCACCGTGCATTCGCCACTTCCAGTGTCTTCCAGGCAATGTCCGCAATTCAACCTTGTGTCCTTGTTGTTTCCACATCTGCTGCACGCCCTTGGCCCAATGCGCATGGGAACCTTCGTGCAGAGGGTCAAGGATGCAAATGTTCAAAGTCGGTTTCAGGCGTGTCATCATCGTAGGGTTGGAGCTCAAGGTTGCTTGTGGCTTTCAACCGCAGGTTGAAGACCTTGAATTTCAGGCGCAAAGCACGGACTACTTCAGCAAGGTAAGCCCAAAATCCATGGTTGGTTGGACCAGCTGGAGAGGCCAGGTTGGGCGCCCCGGCATCCATCCATGCGGCATACCATGCCGCCGCAATTCGATGAGAAGCCTTGCAAAACCGTGGGAACGTCGTGTGATTGGTGAGGCTGTCCCAGGTGGCAAGTGCTTCCGGCGTGGGCAAAAGTTGCAAAGTTCGCCCACGCCGTCTGAACCCCCAGCCATCTTCGGGATGAAGTCTCCGGAGTTCTGTCTCCGCATGCAACACCATGGGCACCATGGCATGGCTTTCATCCAAGATTTCCCATGCCGTCCAGCGTGGATCGAAGGATGGGAGTGGGGTGCAAGGGCAGGACGACGCGCGGGAAGGTGCCAAAAGCCATTCCATGGCATGGGTTTCCCACAAGGCGTGAATGCCCCGTTGCCCTGTTCGCTGTCCGTCGTAATTGCCCGATGTATGCAAGGGGACATGAGCGTCTCCAAGGTAATGTCCGAGGTCTGCTGCCAATCTCAGAACTCGATTCAAGTCCACGCTGTCACTTTTCATGGACCATGTAAGCTGGTTGTACACGCGCTCGATGTGCCAAGGCAGCAACCCAAAGGAACCGAGACCGCCATCTTTCGAGGTGCTTGTCAAGGAATCTGCCAAATCATGCGGCAACCCCCAAACGATGGGCAACCCATCTGCCAAACTCACAGGCAAATCATCCACATCAAGATAATGTCTCGGGGCCTCAAGGGAATCGGTGTGTTTTCGAGAGTCCGCAGAGGTTGCCCATTGAATGAGCAATTCGGGATGACCGCCCCATGCTTGGCGCATTGGCATTGGAAGCATGGACCAAGACACGGAATGGAGCGCCCGATGGGGTCCAAACCCCCAAGAGCCCAAGGCCCACAAACTCCCGACCAAGACCAATGTGGTACACAGTTCACGCCGACCAAAACATCGTCCCAACCACGGCCGGGTTTTGGGGTGAAGATGCCTTGAAGTTCCTCGACCAGGTCGTGGCAACCCGGCGTGGAATCGTCGATCAGGAGAGGGAGTGGACTTCCACGGGTTCATGATTCAAGCGAACCAAAGAACCTTCCTTCAAAACGGGGATGGACATGCAATTGTTGGGCGTCAGACAATACTTCACGTCTTCATTCAAATTCAGTCGACGGAGACGGCGACGATGCGAGGAGGCCTTGAGGAAGGCAAACATGTTGTCCCTCGAAGACCGGAAGATGAACTTTGCCGCCACAGTGCTGTCTTCATCAGCCTTGAACTTTCCGGACTCCAGGCACAGATCAGCGATGGCCCCTGCACAAATGGTATCTTCCAAGTTGAACTTGTCCTTCCATCCGCTTCCCAGCACCAGAATGTCTCGTTCCTGCTCAATCAACCAATCGCACAACACCTGAAGGTTGTTCAGGGATCCAATCACCACCGTTTTTTTGTTCCGCGCCATGTGAATGGCTTTTGTTCCGTTGGTGGTCGTCAAGACAATGGTTTGGCCTTTCAACGCAGGGTCCATGTAGCTGAAAGGTGAATTCCCCATGTCAAAGCCCTCCACAATTTCTCCACCACGTTCTGCCGCCGCAATAAATCCGCGTCTCTTGTATTCTATCGCTTCCTCTACAGAAGCCACAGGAATGATTTCTTTGACCCCGTGGTCGATGGCAGTGCAAATGGCAGAGGTTGCACGCAACACGTCCAACACGACCACCAAGTCAAATTCCGATTCGTACAAATGGTATTCACCAGGTGAAAAACAAACTTCGATGCGGTTCATGGCTGAGGTTATCAAGTCAGACGGTTGCATTGTCCGTCAGCTCTGGACGAGGGATTACCCTTTGTAAAAGGGGAATTTCACGACGTGGCAGGCCAGCTGCTTGTTGCGAATCTCCACGAAAAGCGGGGCGCTTTCCACGGCCAAAGATGCTTCAAGGTACGCCATTCCAATGCCAACTCCCAAGGAGGGCGACATTGTGCCGCTCGTGACGCGCCCAACCACGTCACCTTGGGCGTCACAAACGTTGTACCCGCCACGAGGAATGCCACGGTCATCCATGACCAATCCCATCAAGACCCGTTCAGATCCAGCAGCCTTTTCAGCCTCAAGTCTTTCTTTGTCCACAAAGTCTTTCGTGAATTTGGTGATCCATCCGAGACCTGCGGCCAAGGGGGAGGTGGTGTCGTCAATGTCGTTGCCGTACAAACAGAATCCCATTTCCATTCGCAAAGTGTCACGCGCACCGAGGCCGCATGGCGTGGTTCCCGCGCTGATAAGCGTGTCCCAGGCCCAGGGAGCCAAGTTGTGAGGAAGATAAATTTCGACACCTCCTGCCCCCGTGTATCCAGTGGCGGATATGATCACATCTTGACCATGGAGGATGGCTTCGGTGAACGTATAGTAGGGGAGTTCAGTCCAAGGTTTGCCATCCTTGCGCTGAGGGTTGAGGGCTTGAAGATCCGATTCTGCACGAGGGCCCTGGAGGGCGAGCAGGGACCAATCATCACTTGAGTCCTCCACGGTGACATCCCATGAATGCGCTTCAATTTGTTCCTGAATCCAAGCCCAGTCCTTGTCTCTGTTGGAGGCATTGACCACGAGCATGTATTTCTCTTCATGGAAGCGATAGACGAGCAAATCATCCACGATGCCACCCTGGCCATTGGGCATGCAACTGTACTGAACCTTTCCGTCAAACAACTTGGAGGCATCGTTGCTTCCGATCCATTGCACCAAAGACAAGGCATCGGGTCCTTGAACAAAAAACTCACCCATGTGGCTGACATCAAACACCCCAGCACCATGTCGAACGGCATCATGCTCAAGCTTGAGTCCGCTGTATTGAACAGGCATTTCAAACCCTGCGAAAGACACCATTTTGCCCCCCGCTTTCAGATGGGCGTCATGCAGGGTCAGACGAAGCAATGAGGTTGTTTCCATGGCGCGAAGGTAATGTGGTCGCCTCTGGTCCCACATGAAAAACAACATCCAAGATGGAGCGCTGGTCTACATAGCCAAGGCGGTCTTCGAAGACCTGGGGATAGCGATCTGTTCCGCATCCGTTCCAGGCGGATTTTGGCCTCATGTCACAGACATCAGGACTCGATTCGATGTACGATGTGGACACCTCGGGATGATTCCACCCAAGCCATTCACACGTCCAACGGGTGGAGGCCAGGGCAGCATCCACAAGCAAGGCTCCAGGTCGCAGGTGGGTGTTGGCCCAATGCTCCAGGTCTGGAGCCAAGTGGTCAAAATAGGGGGCCTTGCCATAGTTGGTGCGCAGGGTTTTTAACAGACCGCCGGGATGAACCCGGTCCGAAAATCGGATGTCACTGACACAAGGGTGGTTGCCCGCATTTCTCCGATGCACGGGCAAACTCAAGTTGAAGGGGCCTTGACCACCGCAAAGTGCCAGCCGATTGCGAAGGCTTTGTTTGACGTACGTTTCATGGATGCACACCACGGCACCCGTTCGTTGCCCAAGCACAAACCATGCATGAGGAGGAAACAAAGCGACAGGAAGAACGACAGCTTGAATCCCGTCACTGCGAGTCATCACTTCACCTTGGTCATGATTCGGTCCCACCGAATGTTGGACTGCCCGTGCTGGGCTTCGTTCTGCTTGGAAAACCAAATGAATGAGGCGCAACCCACGATGTGGTTCTCAGGCACAAAACCCCACATGCGGCTGTCGGCAGAGCGATGGCGGTTGTCTCCCATCATCCAGTACCCATCCATGCCGAATGTGAATTCCTCAGCTTGCTCACCATCGATCCACACCGTCCCGTCAGGTCGTTCTTCCAAAGAATGGTCCTCGTAGGCAGTGATCCAGCGGCGGTATACGTCGAGGTTGCGCCGGTTCAAGGGAATGGTCTCACCTCGTTTTGGCAGGGTAATCGGACCGTAGTTGTCGGGTTCCCACTCATTGAACTCTTCGTTCCAAACATTTGGAAACATGTCCAAACGGCCCTTGCGGTGAGCCATAGACATGGCAGTCACTTCTTCGCACAAGGGGACAATCGCCTCAGCACGTTCCTCAGTCAAGGCCAGCACGACAGCAATGCCCTCGGGAACAGCTGTGCCACCTCCAAGGTCAATGTTGGTCAATCCAAGGCGTTGAAACGCTTGTTGGAACTGGATTTGATTTTGAAACACCACCCGGTACTCCTTTTGCAATCCAGCGGGATTGTCCGCGGGTTGTCCATCAATGTGCAGATCTCCATCAATGACCTCGACGGTCTCTCCAGGAAGGGCAACACATCGCTTCACGTAATTCTCCATTTTATCGATGGGACGTGCACGCAACCCAGGTTTTTTGGCGGCGGATTTTCTCGCTTGCGCCAAATAGCGTTCCGGTTCCAAAGCAAATTTTTGGACATCGCCTCCTGCCAACTTGATTCCCTCTCTGCGGAGCAATGCGTAATAGTCGTGACCGACGAGCTGCGGGTCAACATACACGGTGTCGCCATGTGGAAAGCTGAACACGACAGCGTCGTTTCGCTCCACTTTTCTCCAGCCTGGCAATCGCATGTCGGGCAAGCTGAACCAAGACGTGTAGCTTGGCGTCAAGCCCCCGGGGAGTGCGTTGTGTACAAATGGCATGGAAAAGGGAGTGCGCGGAAGTTTGGGCCCGTAAGCGGTCTTACTCACCAACAAATAATCTCCCACAAGCATGCTTCCTTCCATGGAGGGCGTGGGAATGGTGAAAGGTTCAAACGTCAACAATCGCAGACTGCTGGCCACGACTGTTGCCCAAATCAAGGCTTCACTCCATTCTCGAACAGTGGACTTGCGCGTATTGGACCAATCTCTTTTTCCCACCCAAGGGTCACTTGCCGTTTGTAGTTCCCACAAACCCCACCACGGAAGGGCTCCCATGATCCACTGGTCTTTGACACTGCGTCTGCCAAAGACGAGGCCGAGTTCCACATGCATGATGGTGAGCATGAGAAGGTTGATGCCCGGAATCAACAAAAAGAACAACCAATACCAAGGTCTTTCAATCACTTTGAGCCAAGCCCAAAAATGAAGTCCGGGCACAGCACCCATCCAAGCGGCGTTGGATGTGCTTTGACGTCTGATGAGGGTGGGCAAGGACCACAATTGCATCAACAGGGCCAGCGCAAGGAGAATCCAGGGAATGAGGTTCATGGGGCAAGGAGATCAGTCATGGTGTACAGGCCAGGTCGGCCAAGTTGGTGTTGTTGCCAAACGAATCGGAGGGCGGAAATGGCTCCGAGCGCAAATCCATCCCGATTCTTGGCTTCGTGCTGCAAAACAACGGAATCAAACGCAGAGTCCCACGTCAATGTGTGCAAACCCACCACATCTCCCTCACGTCGACTTTCGATGGGGATGCTGTGTCCCGACCTGCGGGCATGAGATTCCAGGGTCAGGGCTGTTCCGCTCGGAGCATCCTTCTTGTGGACGTGATGGACTTCAGTGATCATGGCTTGGTAATGCTCTCTCTGGGGGTCCAAACGAGACATCAGCTGCGATGCATAGGCGGCAAGAAGATTGAGCGCGTGAACGCCTGGGCTGAAATTGGTGCTCCAAAAAGCTGTGGATCCATGCGTTTGGGCTGCCACTTCGATTTCAGAAAGTCCCTGCAACCAGCCCGTAGAACCGGTGACCACTGGAACCCTTGCGTTCACGCACCGAAGCACGTTGGCCTTGGCCGCTTCAGGAGAGGTGGCTTCAAACACCAAGCCTTCAGGCGTCCAAGATTCCCCTCGCCCCACCATGCGCGCTACACGGCCGCCCTGGCATTCCCAGGCCTCGGCCACAGCCATTCCCAATTTACCACTTCCCACAAAGGTGACTGGTGGCAAGTCTTGAAATTCACTCATCGTTGGTCAGGTTGAGAGTGGTAAGGGTGCCCGAGATGGTCAGGTCGAAGTCTGCGTGGCCTGCTGCCAAGATTGGCCCCTGGGCGAAGGATCAAGGACACGCCAGGGGCCCCTTCAATGACATTCAGGTGCATGCTGAGCGCATCCCCCGTGTCCAAGGTTTGGAGCATGGCGCCAGTGTTTGCGTCCAACACTTGCAAACCATGGACAATCAACAATGACAAAAAGCTCAAGTCCCTGTTTCGTCTGTAAAACAAGGCACGATCTTCAAGTTGATTGGCGTCGTACAGATTGCCTGCGGCGTCGGTCAACGTGGGCACGGTGCTGGGGTCATCGTCGGTCAAGGCCACCAAGTCGTCGATGCTCCCGCGCATTTCCATGGCATTGTTTCTCACGGACCAGGCTGCATATCCCCAACCGCCCCAAACCACCGGAACCTTCCACCATTGGTGGTTCGCGATTTGTCCGGCACCGGGAAACACGGCGGATGCCACAGTGATTCGCTGCACACGCATGGCCAAGCTGTCTGATGCTGTGAGGGACGCGCGCGGTGTCGCTTGGGTTGTGTTTTGGCCCCAAGCAACTGCCCCAAGCAGCCAAGTGGCGCCTACCCAGAGAACAACGAATCTCTTTGGGATGTGCATGGTTCAGTCCAGCCCTAGTTTTTGCAGGATGGCTTCAAGGTCCGTGACGTCTTGGTAAGACAGCGTGATGTGACCGCCACCGAGTTTGGTGCGTTTCAGAGAGAGTTTGGCCTTGGTGCCGTTGAGCCGAAGTCTGAGCCTTTGCAAGGCTTGTTCTTCGTCTTCGGACACATCGCCCCATTCCCTGCGGGCAGTGGGTTTGTGCTTGGCCTGGGGCCAACCCTGCTCCAACCATTGTTTCAAGGTGAGGATGCTTGCACCTTCAGCGACGACCTTCTCTGCCAGGGCACCTTGCATCACAAGGGCGTCAGGCCCTGTCATGCCAGCAAGCACCTTGGCATGCCCCATGCTCAAGCTACGATTCCGAAGCATCGTTTGCACCGTTTCATGCATCGTGAGCAACCTCAAATGGTTGGTGATGGTCGAGCGTCCCTGTCCCATGCGGGAAGCAAGGGATTCATGCGTCAAACCACATTCCTCGATCAACCGCTGGTAGGACATCGCAATTTCCAAAGGGTCCAAATCTTCACGCTGAATGTTTTCGACAAGCGCCATCTCGAGCAATGCGTGGTCATCGGCCGTTCTCACATACGCTGGCACGTGGGTGAGGCCGGCGAGTTGCGCAGCACGGAAACGCCGCTCTCCGGCAATGATTTGGTACTTCGAAGCACGAATCTTTCGCAACGTCAGTGGCTGAATGATGCCATGCGCCTTGATGCTGTCCGCAAGCTCACGAAGCTTTGACTCGTCAAAATGCGACCTTGGTTGGTCCGGATTTCGTTCAATGTCAGAGATTGAAATGTGAACAGCTGACCCCCGATCCCCGGTTGCGTTCGGAAACGCTTGGACATCGTCGGGATGGGCTTTCGACACGGGAGCACTCGACGAAGAGAACCCTGGGCTCGGTGGAGTCAAACCATGTCCAAGCAAGGCATCCAAGCCTCGCCCCAAACCTTTAGGCTTCCCCATGGCTGAGGTATTTGTCCTCGGTGCGCATGCGCGTCATGTGGTTCTTCTGAAGGATTTCTCGGGCAAGATTGAGGTGATTGATCGATCCTTTGCACGTGGCGTCGTGCAGGATGATACTTTCTCCATGACTCGGTGCTTCACCCAAACGCGTGTTTCTGTGGATGACGGTTTGAAGGACCAGGTCTTGGAAATGGGTTCGAACTTCATCCACCACCTGGTTGGCCAAACGCAGGCGTGTGTCATACATCGTCAACAAGATGCCCTCGACCTCAAGTCCGGGATTGAGCTGCGTTTGGACAATCTTCACGGTATTCAGCAATTTGCCCAAACCCTCGAGTGCGAAGTATTCGCATTGAACTGGGATGATGACACTGTCGGCGGCTGTGAGGGCATTGAGCGTCAACAAACCCAGACTTGGCGAGCAATCTAGGATGATGAAATCGTAAGAATCCCGAACTTCTTCAAGCGCGGCCTTCAAACGTCGCTCCCGGTTTTCGGCACTCACCAATTCAATTTCTGCCCCGACCAAATCCAAGTTGGTCGGAAGCACGTCGAAGTTGGGGGAGGAGGTCGGTACGATGCAATCCGAGGCTCGGACCTCGTGAGAAATGACTTCGTAACTGCCTGACAAAACTCCACGAGGATCCACCCCTACGCCACTTGAAGCGTTCGCTTGTGGGTCGAGGTCGACCAGCAGGGTTTTGTACTCCAAAACCCCCAAACAACCCCCAACATTGATGGCTGTGGTTGTCTTTCCGACACCTCCTTTTTGGTTGGCAACAGCAATGATTTTTCCCATGGTAGACTGCGTTTTCCGCGTTTGAACGAAGGTACAGTCGCACGGGGTGGTGCGCACGGCAAGTTGTTCACATCTGTGCGCACGTTTTCCAAGTCACACCGTCATGGGTGCGTTGAAAACTCAAAGATCGTCGAAGGCAATGTCGTCCTCAGAAGCACGTTCTGAGGTCGCTTGCATTTCCTCGCCGTCCTGGGAATCCTCTGAGGAACCATCTTGTGCAGCGCGCTCAGCCATGGGATCACGGAATTCACCGGATTCCATCAATTCTTGGATTTTGTCTACGGCGTCCAAAAATCCTTCTTCAAACTTCTCGAAATCTTCGCGATACAGAAAGATTTTATGCTTGGAATAGCTCACATTCCCACCGTCGTCAAAGCGTCTCTTGCTTTCGGTGATGGTCATGTACAGGTCTCTTCCCCGCGTGGCCTTGACGTCAAAGAAATACGTCCTCTTCCCAGCCCGTACTGGCCGAGAGTACAATTCGTCTTGGTTCTCGTAGCTCGACATGATGAATAATATCCTGGGCTTGAAGGTAGGGAAAAAGGGAGCAATCCTCTAGACCGACGATCGATTCAACCTCATCTGGCGAGCATCACATGGCCTTCGGCCACGCGTGGATAGCCGATTTGATCCACGTACACCGCTTGAAAAATGTAACTTCCGTTGGGACAAAAGTGGGTTCCGTTTGACCCCATTTGTCCGAGCCAAGGTTCATCGGGGGAGTTGGTTTCAAACACCAATTCTCCCCATCGATTGGTGATGCGGAGGTGATACGATGAAACCCCGCGAACCACGGGCCACCAAACATCATTCAATCCATCACCATCTGGGGTGAAACACGTGGGCGCATAGAACACGGATCCGCTCACACTCACCTCACCTGAAGCGGTGGCTGCGCATCCGAACTCATTGACAACTGTTTGTGTCACAGTGAAGGTGCCTCCATCTTCGAACATGTATTCTGTTTGACATCCTTCCAAGCCATTGCCATCTCCAAAACTGTAGTAGCAGTCGACGTTTTGGTCCCCGAGGTATTCAACCCAAATCACGGGGTCTAAAATGTCCACCTCAGTGGGGGAGATTCCCATGAGGGGAGTGGGAACAGGCAAAATCTCCACGTTTTGCGGAGAGGTCATGGTCAAACTTCGCTCGCAGTATCCCCCAGTTTCCATTTCCAAGGTGATTTCATAACTGCCGGCAGCTGCATAGAAATGGCTGGTGTTGACGGCGTTTGACGTTGTACCATCTCCAAAATGCCAGGTGTACGTGGTGGCTGTTTGGGTGGTGCTTTGGTTGGTGAAAGTCACAGAATGTGGAGGACATCCCGTCCATGGCCCTCCATCAAAATCAATGGTCGGTTCTTCAATAGCCGTGACTTCGCCCGAAAATTGAGACACACAGCCCTCCAATTGAGGCACCGAAGCAGTCAAGGTGATTTCGTAAGTTCCGGGTTCTTCGTAGATGAGGGCAGTGACGTATTGCGCCTCGACTTGCGCCAAGGAGGTCGCACCTCCAAAGTCCCACTCGTAAACAGTGTTTTCATCCACTGAGGCTGTGCCCGAAAGGGTGAAGAAGTGGTCGTTGAAACAATCGGGTTCGGGAACCTCAAAAACAGGGTCAAGGAGGAATTGAATCTCCACCTCGGCCGTGGCCACATCGGGGCAAGTGAAGTCCGCTGCGGCCGTCAAGGTGACCACGTATACACCTGTGTCAGCGTAGGTGTAGGTGGGGCTTGGGTCCGTGCTTGACCCGCCTGGGGCACCAAAAATGCCATCCCCGAAATCCCACAAAAAAGCTTCGGCATTGGTCGAGAGATTGTTGAATTCAAATGTCAGTCCTGTGCAGAACTGGTATTGGTCTTCAACCACGGCCACAGGTTCTGGTGGGGCAATCCATGAAAAATCAGCTTCCGAAGTGCAACCGTTGTTGTTCACGGTGACGGTGACATCCCATGCGTCGGCATTGCCAAACGAAATGCCGTTGGGTGAGGGGACGTTGGCGAGGCTCGGGCTCCCCATGCCAAAATCCCACAGCATCGATGCATTTCCATCGATGTTTCCCGTCACGGTGAAATCAAACGTTTCCACGTCATCGTCGCATGTGAACCCATCCACCTCAATGACGGGTTCCAATGGCTCATAGACTTGGTAGATGGCCGAAGAGGTGTCTGCACAGGGCCAACCTGGATTCACCACCAAGGTGACGGTGTAGTCTCCTGGTTGGGGCCACGTGTAAGTTGGTTCAAAGGCCGAGCTGACATCTGTTGTGATTCCAGCCACGCCGAAGTCCCATGCATAGCTCGATCCATTGATGGAGTTGTTGTCCAATGTGATGGTCTCACCAATGCACAACTGGGCGGGTGTTTGATTGGCAACCACCGATTGAATGTTGGGATCGCACAGCGTGACATTGAATTGAAAATCACGCACAGTCGTGCTCAACAATTGGCCATTTCTGTACTCACTCACGCAGATTCCAATGGCATACTGGCCCGGTTGGGTGGGTGTTCCCGTGATGATCCCGGTGACGGGATCAATGGCCATGGCTGGGTTGGAGGTGATGGGGTACGTGGCGCTGAATCCCGGCATGTACGGGACTGAATTGTAAGGCGGGGCCAAGGGAGGGTTGGGAACTGGGCTGTTGGGGCCATTTCCATTGCCAGTGCCCCCACCGTCCAGCGGCGCACACAAGGAATAGACCAACTCATCTCCGTCCGGATCAATGGCACTGTGGTCCCAGGTGAACGCGAAGTTGGCGCACACGGCCACAGGGGGGAGTTCTTGAAAAACAGGAGAACTGTTTTGAGGAGCATTCACCCCATCGTTGTTCCCGGGAACGTGGGCGACAAACGTGGCCCCTGGGTTGTCCGTACCACCAAAATTTTGGAGGTTGGAAATGGATGGATTGCGGCAACACCGTTGCCACACCAAGTCCCAACCATAGTTTGTTGTAGGCAAGGTGACGGTGGCGGAATAGATGGCCTGTTCAATGCACAATTCCGGGGGTGGTGTCCCACAGGGATTCCCCAAAATGACAGGGACATTGGAGACGTTGGACTGGGTCAATGGGATGGAGAGAACGTCATTGTCTCCGATGGCCCCTGTGCCGTCCCACATGCCGATGTACACTTGGTCATCAAACCCAGTGCCTAACGTGTTTGCAGGACCGCAATCGCGGTAGACCTTGAGGGTGACCAAATACTGGTTCCCACCAAGATGGGTATAGTAGATTTCTCCTCCCACGAGGTGAGTGGCCCATGACTGGGAACATGTCATGCCGACCGCGCAGAAACACAACCCTCGCAGCAGCCAAGCCCGAAGAATGTTGCCAGGAGGGGAGGCTGTCATCTTTTTCAAATCACTGACCATACGACGCACGACCTAGGAACGTTGGATTCCTTCAAAAGGTTGCCAGTGGAAACGAAACTAGGAGGGCGCCTTGAACTCGGGGAGATGCCATGAAGGGACTCCCTTGTCTCATTGCTTCCTGAACAACGTGACCTCTCCTTGTTCTCGCTGTCCGTCACTTCTGACGAGCAGCCATTGATAATGACCTTCAGGGGCGGGGTTTCCATCGAGCGTGTTTCCATCCCATACAAGTTCATCTTGGTCGTTAATGTTCGTTTGGTCTTGCCAAACAACCGTACCCCAACGGTTGTAAATGGTCAGGGTCGACCCCGCCAAATTCAGAAGTCCCCGCACGCGAAGCGTGTTGTTTCCACCACTGTTGTCCGGCGTGATGACGTTGGGTACGATGCAATCCCGCACGCGAAGGTTGGCCTCGGTCACATACCCGCAACTGTCGACCAGGGAAACCGTGCCGTTCCATGTCATGTCGACCTCGGAGGCGCGCAATTCGTAGAGAACCCATAAATCTCCTTCGGGGACCGCAGAAGCACTGAGCGGAATGTTGGCGATGTCGGCATGGATGATGGAGACGCCGTTCACGTTTACGTCTGCAATGGGAATGCCGTCGTTGTGTGCCGGAAATTCAATGACCTCTCCACCACAAAGCTCTGTCTCAAACATGACGGGGTGAAGCACTTCGATTTGGTGGGTATGCACATCGCCACATTGGTCTTCAGCCACCAAAGTCAGCAGATGGTCGGGAACGAGTTGACCGTCCCCATCGAGCATGGAAAACGTGGAGTCAAACGAGACACTCCATGCCAGGGGAGGTTCTGTGGCATTGTCCCAAGAACGACCTTCCCACGTGTAGTGAAAGGGTCCATAACCAAGGATGTTGTCGTAACCAATGATTTGAGAACCCGAAGCATCCAAACAGGAGAGCGGAGCTGGTGTGAATGTTGCGAGGATGGGGTCTAAAATCACCACGTGAGCCACGTTGGTGGATGTTTGGCCACACCCATTGACATAGGTGCATGTGATGACAAGATGTTCAACACCTTCGTCGACGTTGTCATCGATCAGACCCAATTCAATGTCGCTCGAAGACTGCCCAGCAGGCATGATGACTTCGTAAAAATCTTCCGCAAAATCCAATCCTTGAAACGCGGTCCCTTCGAGCTCGAGAAACAGGGTGTCCAGAATTTCCGATTCCGATTCTGGCCTGTGAATGGTGAAGCGCGCGTCGTTACAACCTTCAATCACCACGGCATCGGCGATGAAACTCTCACCGTCCACCTGAACGGTCATGGTGTTGTTGGCAAGCCAGTTGGCCATGGGGAAGGACTCTCCATTGGGATAAGAGATCACTGCAGGCAAGCCGAGGGCATCTTCGTAAGGGACCAAACTGGTCAATCCACCAGCTGCAAATGGAATGGCCTCCGTGTCAAGATCAATAATGGCCGGTTCACAGACAGTGACGTTGAATTGAAAATCTCGGATGACCGTGCTCAGCAATTGGCCGTTTCGGTACTCACTGACGCAAATTCCGACGGCGTATTGCCCGACTTGAGAAGGCGTCACGCTGAGTTGTCCAGTGCTCGAATCAATGGCCATGCCCGGTGAAGCTGTCATGGGATTGTCCCACGAAAAACCCGGGAGGTAAGGCACGGGATTGTAAGGAGGTGTGGAAGGGGGATTGGGTTGGGCATTGCCTGCATCTCCACCCTGAAGCGGGGGACAAAGAGAGTACACCAGGTCGTCACCGTCGGGGTCGATGGCGCTGTGATTCCACACAAAAGGAAGGTTGGCGCAAAGGGCCACGGGAGGCAATTCTTGGAATGCGGGACTGCTGTTGCTCTCTGTGATGACGCTTGTTCCGGGGATGTGAACCATCAAAGTCATCCCCGCATTTTCGGTTCCGCCCAAGTCGTCAAGGTTGCTGATGGTCGGGTTTCTGCAACATCTCTGGTACACCAAATCCCAACCGTATTCATTCTCTGGCAGGGCGACAACACTGGTGTATACAGCTCGTTCTATGCACAATTCCGGGGGTGGGGTTCCGCACGGGTTTCCCATCACCACGGGAACTTCGGAGACATTGACATTTTGAAGGGAAATGCTCAGGACATCATTTTCGCCAATGGTTCCGCTTCCATTCCACATTCCAATGGCCACTTGCAAATCAAAGCCCGTCCCGTTGGAGTTGGCGGGACTGCAATCGCGGTACACCGTCAGGGTGATTTCATATTGGTCTCCACCCAGGTGCACGTAGCTAAAATCCCCACCCACAAGGTGGGTTGCCTGCGCGGTCAATGCACCCAGCAACAGGCCAAGCAGCATCAGACAATCCCTGAGGAATTTGTGTTGAAGGGGTGGATGGAGCATGGGCATGATTGACATTGAGGCAAAAACAAACATACTGAAACTCAAATGTGAATGGCTCCTCGAGGCCTCACTCGGTTCTGTCTTACCTTCGGGACGTGGAAGAACAACGAGCGGAGGAGCCACAGGATTCCTCGACGCCCCAACGCGTCAAATTCACTGACCTTCATCTTCATCCAGACATCGAAGACAGCCTCGCGGCCATGGGCTTCGAGGATGCGACACCCATCCAGGGAGAGGCCATTCCTCATGCCCTCCAGGGTCGTGACATCCTTGGAATTGCGCAGACAGGTACAGGCAAAACGGCAGCGTTCATGCTCCCGACAATGGATCGAGTCATGGATACACCTGCCGATGGCAAGGTGAAGGCATTGGTTGTGGTTCCGACCAGAGAACTAGCCATTCAAATTGACCAGGCCATTGAAGGGCTTGGTTATTACACGGGTATCACGAGTTTGGCCATCTACGGAGGAGGCACGGGCAAAGAGTTCGCCCAAGAGAAAACGGCACTCACCCAAGGTGCTGATGTGGTCATCGTGACACCCGGTCGAATGCTGTCCCATTTGAACTTGGGATACGTGGATCTGAGTGCGCTGGAAGTGTTGATTTTGGATGAGGCTGATCGCATGTTGGACATGGGCTTTCATCAGGACATCATGCGCATTGCGTCACACTGCAGAAAGGAGAGACAAACCCTCTTGTTTTCGGCCACCATGCCAGACCGAATGCGGACTTTGGCCCATGATTTGCTTCGAGATCCCGTGACAGTTCAATTGGCCTTGAGCAAACCCGCGGCCAACGTCAAGCAGGGGGCCTATGTGCTGTTTGACCATCAAAAGGATGCGGTGTTGGTGGAGGTTCTCAAAGAGCGAAATGTGAAGAGTGGCATTGTCTTCACCTCTCGGAAAAGAACGGTTGGTCAGGTGGTGAGGGCATTGCAGAAGGGAGGCATTGTCTGTGGACGCATGTCAAGTGACCTCGAACAATCTGAACGTGAAGAGGTCATGCTCGCCTTTCGACAGCAAAAGATTCCGATTCTGGTGGCGACGGATGTCGTGTCTCGAGGCATCGACATCGACAGCATTGAGATTGTGGTGAATTACGACGTGCCACCCAATGAAGAGGATTACGTTCACCGGATTGGCAGAACTGCCCGTGCTGAGCGGAAAGGTGAGGCAATCACGTTGGTGACCCCTGACGACGTTCGCCGATTCAAAAGCATTGAGCGATTGATTGAGAGGGAAGTACCAAAGCTTCCGGTTCCATCAGCTTTGGGCCCTGTGCCCCCCTATGAGGCAGGACCTTCTCGGGGCCGTGGCTCTGCGGGGAAATCGCGAGGTTCTGGCCAGGGCAAATCCCGAGATGCATCCACGAATGGGGGAGGCGGCCAGTCCTCAGGAGGTTCCCAAAATCGCTGGAAGCGACATGGCAAAGGCAAGGGGCCATCTCAAG
This sequence comes from Bacteroidota bacterium, assembly GCA_027622975.1. Taxonomy (GTDB): domain Bacteria; phylum Bacteroidota; class Bacteroidia; order Flavobacteriales_D; family Sanyastnellaceae; genus UBA11663. The sequence continues at coordinate 31,416 of JAQBVN010000002.1, forward strand.
GCAACAGGCAGCCAAGCAACAACACGTCCGGTCGAGGCGGCGGTCCGAATTCGCAGTCGTCTTCTCGCCGGCAAAAGCCGTGAGCATGAGCGAGGGTTTGACCGATCAAGAATGGCGCGAACGCCTGACACCCGAGGAATACCGAGTCATGCGTCAACAAGGAACCGAACGTCCCTTCACGAGTGGATTGAATTCGCAATGGTCCGAAGGAACGTACGTGTGCAAGGGATGCGACAGGTCCTTGTTTGATTCGGAGTCCAAGTTTGATTCAGGATGCGGTTGGCCAAGTTTTGATGCGGAGCTTCCGGAAGCTGGCATTCGAAAAACTTTGGATCGTTCCCATGGGATGATTCGAACAGAGCTGTCCTGCGCGTCCTGCGGAAGTCACTTAGGGCATGTTTTTCCCGATGGTCCGACAAGCACAGGTTTGCGTTATTGCATCAACGGGGTGAGCCTGCGTTTTGGACCTGAGAGTCCCTGACGAGGTCCACGCTGGCGATGGTCTTGGGGCGCTGACGCTCCCCGGCTCGAACCCAGGGTTTCCCGAATTTTACTCGCCATTTCTCGTTGGATGGTGGTCATCTTGAACCCTCGTTCAGCTCCAAGGAGCTCAATAACTGCCTTGAGATGGTCTGCCTCGTCGTCCACCATCTGTTTGCGAAGTTTGGTCATGTCCTCCAGCAATTTCTCGACCTCCCCAGGGGACATTTCTCCGCTCAATCCCTGTCTTTGCATTGACTGCAAGCCATTGCGTGATTCCAAAATCTTGGCGTCAAAGGCTCGCTGGAGTGGCCAAAAAACTTGGCTCTCTTCAGGGGTCAATGCCAATTCTTCAGTGATGTACGCGATGCGCAAAGCCTCCATACGATCTGATCCGGGACCTTGAGGCGGTCCTCCCGGACGTTGTGCATGACTTCCCAGGGAGAGTCCCCCCCAGCCGAGAGAGAGGATGACGACATGAAATGCGAGGCCGTTCAATCGCGGGCAGAGAATGGATGGGTTCATGGCTCAATGGTTCAAAAGGGTTGGGTCAGGATTGTCAAAGGCACTCGACCAGAGTTCGAGCTGCTCGAGTTCTTGATCGGTCAATGGAAGCGGGTGCTTCTCCTTCGTGTGCTCTTGTTCAATCAAACATGCAAAGGTGAAGCATGGTTCTTGTGCAGGGGCGAATTTGAAACCACGGCCATCACCCGTGGCGCCCCACCATGCCAGGGCCAAACTAGCGGCCACAGCGGTCAAGCGCCAACTCCACAAGGCGATCGTGTTCGTGCGTGGCTGAATCGATTTCATCAAGGCATCCTCATGGCGGTGCCAAAAAGATTCAGGAGGAGCAGTGGCCTGTTCCATGCGATCGATCATCTGCTGTTTGGAGGGCTTGGGCAAAGTCATGGTGTAGAAGAGACGATGGAAATCAATCCCGGTTGAACGAGTCTTGGTTGTGCGCTGCGAAAATCCGGTCTTGAATTTTTTTTGTGGCATGATGATACAAAGTCTTCAGGGTGCCTTCTGTCACGCCCAAAGCGCTGGTCATTTGGTCATACGACAGTCCTTCAAAGTACTTCAGCACAAACACCGCTCGTTGCCGATCGGGTAAACCATCCACCCACGCGACCAATCGGGACACCGCGAGGTCCTCATCCCAGGGGACATGTCCCATGCATTCGTCAAAGGCATCTGGATCTTCGGGCTCCCAATCGTCTGGCATGTTGCTTTCCATGCTTTGGGATTGAAGAGAGGGATAGGAGGCATTCCAAAGGCGCGTCTTTTGACGTTTGCGTAACATGTCCAATGCTGTTCGAGTCGCGATTTGTTTGGTCCACCCAAACAACGAACTGTCCCCTCGGAATTGAGACAAACCACGGTGCATTTTCAGGAATGTCTCCTGCAAGGCGTCAGCCGCATCGTCGTGGTTTCCGACAAGGCGCCGAAGATGTCCATACAGCGGCCGCTGCCATGCTTGAATCACGCGACGGAAGGCTTCTTCACGGCTTGTTCCCTGCCTCAAGTTAGCCAGCAATTCCGCTTCGTTGTCATATCCACTTGGAATGTGCATTCGAGGGATGGACGAAGGGTTAGGGCAAGGGTTGAACCTTTTGTCCTAGAAAATTCAAGACTGCGACTGTCGGGGATTGGCTTGCCTTGACTGGACCCAAAACCAAAGAAAAGCCCCAGCCAAAAAAGTCAACACTGAAATCAATTCGGCCTGCGTCACATCCATGCCCAGCAAGTCAAATGTGACATTGACCCGGATTTTTTCTACCCAGAATCGCTCGAGTCCGTTGAACATCAGGTAGGCCGCAAAAAGTTGGCCGGGATGGACCCAACGATGTCTCATCATCCACAGAATGGCAAATCCCAATGTGGCTGCCAAAGTTTCGTAGATGGGCGTCGGGAACACCATGGGATCGAGGTAGGTTCCATACCCTTCAAAAGATGGCCATGGATGCCTTTCGGGGTCGATCAGCTTTCCAGTGTACCCCGCCGCTCTTGGGCCATACACTCCATTGACATTGTTGGGATATGCATAGGACCACATCCAATCGGGGGCCCATTGCAGCCATCCTGGTTTGGGGCCGGGATTGGGGATGCCCCAATCACCATCGCCACTGATTTGGCACCCCATGCGGCCAATGCCATAAGCCAACAACAACCCGGGTGAAGTCGCATCCGCGAGTCGCAGAAAGTTGAGATTGTGACGCCGGGCGTACACGTAGACCGAGAGGCCTCCCACAATCAGCCCTCCGTAGATGGTCAGTCCTCCCAAAAAGGCATTCAGGCTGGGATTGACCAGGAAGGCTTTCAATTCGTCAGGGTATTCAAGCAGATGGAAAAACTTGGCCCCGGCAATTCCCCCAATGGCTGCTGCGGCAGTGATGCCTCCGACATGCTCTGCGGGGAGGAAGTCACGTGTCACGCGCTTGGGCTCTGGCAGGGCTTGACGCTTCACCTCCCACCAACGCCATGCGGTCAATGCCAGAGCCATCAACACGCCCCACAGCACATTTCCTTCCGTGCTGAACAGGTGCGCCTGAGGCAAACCCCCTCCTCGAAACAACGAATCAGCATTCACAACCAAATAGAGCACTTTCCATCCGATAAAGAACCCCATCAGCGCTTGGATGGCGAGATCCAAGGGAGATGGAGGCATCCCCACCCAATCGGTTCTCTTTCCGGTTGGAAACCAACCAAGACGACCCATCCTTGAAAGTTCGTTGCGCAGCAGGAAATGTGCGGCCACGAAGGCCAGGGCCACGAAAAAGCCAAAACTGTTGATCAACTTGAGCGCGGGAAGATTCCAGCCAAACAGGTCTTCCAGGGCGAAGTACAGGTTGGGATACATGCGTCGAAGCTACGTCAAGATGCGTTGGACCGCAGGCCCGAGGTTTGACTCGACGTCTGCTCGCCCATCAACGTCCCAGACATCCATCCCCCAGCGTGGATTTTCTCGAGCCGAACTTGACAGATTTCATTTCCCTTCACTTCTGAAGCGGGCGCAGCCACTCTGACGTAATGGGGCGTGTATCCCATGCGGAGTCCGTCTTCTTCCGCATGTTCAAACAGCACATCATGCACTTGGCCGATTTGCCTTTCGTAATGATGTCGCTGTTTCTTCAAACTCAAGTTGCGCAACACCTTGTTTCGTTCACGCCGCACATGCATCGGGACAACTTCGCGAATACGCAGGGCTGTGGTGTTGGGACGTTCGCTGTATGTAAATACGTGTAAATAACTGATATCTAAGGACTTGATGAACTCTACTGTTTCTTCAAACTTGGCCTCTGTTTCACCTGGAAATCCCACAATGACGTCCACACCGATGCTCGCATTGGGCATCACGCGGCGGATGTGATCAATTCGATTTCTGTACAAATCCGTTCTGTATCTACGTCGCATGGCCGCCAACACATCGTCACTCCCCGATTGCAAGGGAAGGTGAAAATGGGGTTGAAACCGGGCTGATGCTGCGACAGCATCAATCAGGTCGTCCTCGAGCAGGTTGGGTTCGATGGAAGAAATGCGGTAACGGTCCACATGGTCCAAACGATCCAGCGCCCGCACCAAGTCAATCAGATGTTCATTGTGTGATGTCCCGAAATCACCGATGTTGACCCCAGTGAGCACGATTTCTCTCGCCCCTTGTTCGGCGGCTTTCCTGGCCTCCAGGATGGTGGTGGCCACATCGGCGCTTCTTGATCGCCCCCGCGCCAGAGGGATGGTACAAAACGCGCAGAAGTAGTTGCAACCGTCCTGAACTTTGAGGAAGGACCGCGTTCTGTCTCCGCTGGAATGGCCGGGTACGAAGGCTCTTACCTCTTTGATTTCTCCCGCCAAGGCCAAACCCTTGTCACGCTTGTCAAGAGAATCCAAGTGTGCGACAAGGTTGAATTTTTCCTCTGCGCCAAGCACCAAATCGACACCCTCGATGTTGGCAATGTCTTGCGGTTTGAGCTGGGCATAACACCCCACAACAACGACAAATGCCAGTGGGTTGGAGGCCATGGCTCTTCGAACGGCATGCCGACATTTGGCGTCTGCCTGGTCCGTAACGCTGCAGGTGTTGATGACCACGACATCAGGTGATTCGTCAATGGTCACCTTGGCATACCCAGCCTCGCGAAGCTGCCTCGCGAGGGTTGACGTCTCGCTGAAGTTGAGTTTGCAACCAAGGGTGTGGAAGGCCGCTTTTTGACCGCTTGCCATGTCGCGAAAATACGACCATTCCCGTCCAGACATGCCCTGTTGCGCTCCACGTTTCCAACACATGCAACCTCCAATGCGTATGCAGTGTTACCTTGCCGAACCATCAAAGAAACCAACATCGATGAAAACATTTGCCATGACGCGTAAACTGGGAACTCTTGCCCTTGTGGTTTTCGCTGCTCCGAGTGCTTTTTTGCAGGCACAGTCCTTCACCAACAGCAACAACTTGCTTCCTCAGACTTTTCACAGTGGAGGATGTGTCGGGTTTGCTGATTTGGATGGAGATGGTTTCGATGATTTGATTGTTCTCGACCAAAGCAACACTTTGCACACGTTGTATCAGACACCCCAGGGAGGATTTGTGGATTACAATTTGGGAGCGGTGAGTAACGCCAGCCAGTGGGGGATGTGCGTCGCCGACTTTGACAACGACGGCCACAAAGATGTGTTTAGCGGTGGGGCCTATGACGGGGTTCACGTGCAGCACATCACTGCACCCGGTCAGTCTACAGCCATGGACCTGAACAATGGCAGCATGTTCATGCAGGCTTGCAATTGGGCTGACATCGACAACGACGGAGATTTGGACGCCTTTGGTTGCCATGACGACGGATTGAGCCGGATGTGGGTAGGGAGCGAAGCTGGAACCTTGACGCCAGCCCCCGCGTTGATTGACCTGACCAATTACGATTTCACCGACTACCCAGACACGGATCACAGCGGCAACTACGGCACAGTATTCAGCGACTTTGACAACGACGGCGACATCGACTTGTTCATTGCGAAGTGCCGCCAGTTTGTGAATGACCCCCAGGACCCACGTCGCATTAATCAATTGTGGGTCAATGACGGAAACGGGGGCTGGACAGAAGAGGCCCTAGAACGTGGTTTGGTCTTTTACGAGCAGAGCTGGACCGTGGACTTTGCAGACATCGACAACGACGGAGATTTTGATTGTTTGGTGACCAATCACAGCACCACGCTGTACATCTTGGAAAACGACGGGAACGGATATTTCACCAACATCACGGCAGGCAGTGGGTTGGATGTCACAGGCTTTTTCTTGCAGGCAAAGTTTGAGGATTTTGACAACGATGGCTTTGTGGACTTGGTGCATTCTGGAGGAAGCCATAGGTACTTCCACAACAACGGAGACATGACCTTCACGGAAGTGCCCAACATGTTCCCGAACAACGACACCATGCACAGCTTTGCCTTTGGTGATGTGAACCGCGACGGCCAAGTGGATGTGTATGCGAGTTACGGAAACGGATACGTGAACCCGGACAACCAAAATGAAGATGTCCTTTGGGTGAACAATGGCAACCCCGAGAATCACTGGATCACCTTTGAACTCGAAGGTTTTGAGTCCAACATGGATGCTGTGGGGGCCAAAGTTGTAATCACAGGTGACTTTGGAACCCAAATTCGAGAGGTTCGGGCGGGCGAGAGCTATGGCATCACGTGCACGTTCTCTTGCCACTTTGGATTGGGCAGTTCGACTGGTGTGGATCAGGCGGTGATTTCATGGCCGAGCGGCGTTCAGACAATCATTGACAACCCTGACATGGACCAGTACCACACTGTGCTTGAGGTTCCCTGCACCATTGATGTAGCCATTGAGGCGAGTGCAACAGGATTTTGTCCGGGTGGTTCTGTCACGCTTACTGCGCCAGAGGGTTTCGCCTCGTATGCCTGGTCCAACGGAGTGGAAAGTCTGACGACGCTTGAGGTGACGGAGGGAGGCTCTTATTCCGTGCTGGTGTATGATGATGCGGGTTGCGCGGGATTCTCGAACCTCGTGAACATCACTGAAATTGTGGGCAATGCCCCGACCATAGCCTTGGATGGTGATGCCAATCTCTGCGATGGAACTGTGTTGACCTTGACGGCCTCTGATGCAGCCAATTACCTGTGGTCTACGGGTGAGGAAACCCAAAGCATTGAAGTCACGGAAGCAGGGGATTATACGGTTTCCAGTGTGGATATCTGCGGCAACGCTGGAGCGTCAGACACCATTCATGTGGTCCTGTATGAATCACCATTGAGCCCACCGACACTAGGTGATGATGTGGTCATTCCGGCGCCGGCTGTCGTGAACCTTGCGGCCACTGGCGACAATGTCCGGTGGTATGATTCGGAGTTTGGAGGGAATTTGTTGGCAGAGGGTAATGTGTATTCGCCTCAGGTGGATGTGACCACGACGTTTTGGGCAGAGGACGTTCGAATCAACGAAGGGGCAACTGACATTGGTGGCGAGTTGACCAACCAGCCCCAAGGTCAATACCACAGCAACTCTCAGCGGTGGTTGGAATTTGATGTCTTTGAGTCGTGCCGGTTGAACAGTGTGACCTTGTATGCCAATGGCACCTATGAGCGCACCTTTGAGTTGATTGATGCTTTTGGGATGGTTCTGGCCTCAACCTCGGAAGTTGTTCAAGATGGTATGCACGTGTTGAATTTGGACTGGGACATCGCTCCTGGCGTGAATTATGGATTGCGCTGCATCACGGATGACCCGCAGTTGTGGAGAGAGGGAACCAACTCTTCGTTGAGCTACCCTTATGCAGTCGGTGATTTGTTGAGTATCACCAACAGCACTGCAGGCCCGAGTTTGGATTATTACTACTTCTTCTACGAATGGGTGGCTGAGCCACTTCCCGTTGAATGCTCTTCAGATCGGGTCCCAGTGACGGTCACGGTGGGTGAGGTGGACGGTTTGGAAGACCGTCCATCTTGGAATGTTGTGATGCATCCCAACCCTTGCAATGCAGGTTCTGCTCTGACTCTGACCGGCCTGGAAGGCAACATGACGTTTGAAGTGTTGGATGCCCAAGGCCGACTCGTCCATCAGGGTATGTCGAACGGCGCGGTGATGGTAGATTGGCCTGCGGGATGGTACGCGGTTCGCGTCCGTGACGCCCAGGGTTCAGTCCAAACATTGCCTTTGACTGTTCGTTAATCCTGAACGGTATTTGAATTGATCACGGCGGGACCCATCGACGGGTCCCGCCTTATTTTTGAACCATGGGATTGGTCAGTGTCTTGACAAGGTGGGTGCCCCGCACGGTGCTTCAGCGTGGAGCGCATGTGGCTCTTCAAGGAGTGGCTTGGGCTTATGCGGGCTCGCGTTTTGAGGATCCTATTTCCGGAAAATCGTACCGGCGAATGCTCCCCTATGGAAGGGTGCACAGCCGACCCAATGCGTTGGCTCCACATTCTCTGAGTCTGGAGCGTCACCGGGCTGTATGGGCTTATTTAAAGGCCAGGACCTCCTTCTTCGAGGCTGATCAACGATTGTTGCACTTGGCTCCTGAATATTGCTTTCTGAGAAAGTTCCGAAACATGTCCAATCTGGATTACGTCACGGGTGACTTGAACAGTCCTTGGGCGGACCACCATTTCGACTGTCATGACATTCCATTTTCAGCGGAATCTTTTGATGTTGTGATGGCCAACCACTTGTTGGAACATGTTGACAACGATCGACGTGTGATGGCCGAATTTTTTCGCGTGATGAAGCCTGGTGGATGGGGGATTTTTCAAGTGCCCATTGATTATGGGTCTGAGGACACCATGGAGGATCGCTCCATCACTGACCCCATGGAACGGGAACGTCTCTATTGGCAGCAGGATCACGTTCGGTTGTATGGACATCGAGACTATCCAGACCGCTTGAAAGAAGCAGGCTTTGACGTGGAAGTCATAGACATGAAAGCGTTGCTAGGAGAGGCTGGCTACGAGCGCCTTGCCCTCCATGGAGAGCGGTGGGTCTACGTTGTGAAAAAACCCCAGTAAGCCATTCAGGAACGGGTGAACCCGAGTTGAATTTCCAAACAGCGCGTTTCTTCCACTGCTTGGATGAATCGAGTCACTTCCGAAAGCCTCACTTGGACTTCGACACTGCAGCTCAGTTCAAACACTGAATGCAGGGGCTCGAGGCCCCATGTTTTGATCAGCCCCATGGCAGTTCCCATGTGCTCGTAAGAAAACAGGATTCGACATGGTTCGGTGCGAATCCGTGTCACGATGTTTCCCTGGTTCAGTGCCTCAACAGTCGCATCGCGGTAAGCTTGAATCAACCCACCAACACCCAGTTTGGTGCCTCCGAAGTATCGAACGACCGCAAACAGGACGTGTGTGAGGTCGTGGGCGCGTATGACACCAAAAATCGGCGGTCCTGCGCTGTTGCTTGGTTCACCATCATCGCTCCATCGTTGGTGAATGTCATCATGACCGAGTCGCCAAGCGTAGGCCACATGCCTTGCACTGTGATGTTCTTTCCGAAGAGTTTGGAGCAGGTGTGAGACATCGGCTTCTGTTTCAATGGGAAATCCGTAACCGAAGTGTTTGGACCCTTTGACTTTCCAAAGGCCTTCACAAGGACCCTCTAACGTGCGATAGGTATCCTCCATGCCCGGAATCATCCCTCAAAGCAAAACGAAAGCACAAAGCTCCGCGTTTTGAGGTATTCCAGGGGGTTGGCGTAGTTGCTGTCATCCGGAATGAGCACGTTGATCAGGCCATGCTCGGACACCGCTTGGATCGAAAATTTGAAGAAGGGTAGAAAAACATCGATTCCGGCACCCACATCCGCAGCGAAATTTCCAGCTTTCAAGCGAAGGATGTTGTCTGACTGGAGCTGCTGATTGACATCTTCTTGGGATTGGAAATCCCGGGCATATTTGATGCCGAACAGGGTGAATGCTGCGAAGTTTCCAACGCGATCGGACCTGTACTTTAAGAGTAGCGGAATGTCCAAATTCACCGCTTCGGTCCGTTTGGTCACGGCTGGAGCACCGTCAAAGGCGTAGTTCAAACCGCGATCTTGAAAGCTCAAGCCAGGCACAAAGCGCAGGCGAAGGTGGCGTGACAAGGTGTATGACGCCATCAAATGCATGTTGAACCCAGCCTGTGGAAGATTGGCGATCCCCATCAGTTCCGGACTCACACTGTCTCTCAAGGCAAAGTTGAAGTCGCTCTGGTTGGCGGACAGAAGAAATCCAAAGTGATAGGGTCGTGTGTCAAAATTGGCCAAGTTCTTTTTGGCCCCTTGTGCCCAGGTGCCTGTGACAATCATCAGCCAGCCCAGCGCGGTACCAACAATATACTTTGGCAGTGTGTGCATGGTTCGAAGTTACATCATCCCAACGAGGTGATGTTCCAAATCTTGTGCAGCAGGAGGGAAGTGACTACCGCCAAGACAATGGAAGCCAATGCATAGGTGAGCAATGAAAAAACAAGCATGACAGATGGAGAAAGCATCCAACGGACTTGGGAAAGTGCTTGCTCTCTGTAGGTTTCGCGGTCTGGGACCCACGTTCCTTTCTCGAGTCCAGCGTCACCCACCCATTTTTCGAAAGATGCCTCATTGGCAGTGGCTTCCATGATTTGGGCTTCGCGCAAGGCAAGGCGAAGGTCTGTGGTTTCTTTGGCGATGCCATGATTCCATGCAAGAACAGACAAGGAGGCCAGCAGGGAGTACAGGAGCAATGGCTTTGCAATTCTTCTTACATCTCCCCACCAAGAGCCAGCGGATTCAGTCCCTTGTTGCAGTGTGAAACCTGCCAGCACTGCCAAACCAATCAACGCGGTCCAATGGTACATGCCACCCAAGGCCAGCGATTTCTCTGCAGAAGCTTCGTTGGCTAACAACCACTTGAAGGCGAAGTATCCTGCAATCACAGGCACAATCCATCGGGAGGGCCTAGCAGGCATTAGCCATTCATTGAGGCCAAGAAATCCTCGTTGTTTCGAGAGCTTTCAACCCTGTCCTTGACAAACTCCATGGCTTCGATGGAATTCATGTCTGCGAGGTGCTTTCTGAGAATCCAGATGCGTTGCAGCGTCTCCTTGTCGAGCAGCAAATCTTCGCGTCGCGTCCCGGAAGACAAAATATCGATGGCAGGGTAGATGCGACGGTTTGAGATCCGACGATCGAGTTGGAGTTCCATGTTACCCGTTCCCTTGAATTCTTCAAAAATCACCTCATCCATTTTGGATCCAGTTTCGGTCAGCGCAGTGGCAATGATGGACAAGGACCCACCATTTTCAATGTTTCTGGCCGCTCCAAAGAACCGCTTCGGTTTTTGGAGGGCATTGGCCTCGACACCTCCAGACAAGATCTTCCCAGAGGAAGGGCTCACCGTGTTGTAGGCTCTTGCCAAACGAGTGATGGAGTCGAGCAAAATGCATACATCGTGGCCGCACTCAACCATGCGCTTGGCCTTTTCGAGAACCAAATTGGCGATTCGTACATGACGATCCGCTGGCTCATCAAAGGTTGAGGCGATGACTTCCGCGTTTACACTTCGCTTCATGTCAGTGACTTCTTCAGGTCGTTCGTCAATGAGCAAAATGATCAGGTACACTTCAGGGTGGTTCAGGCTGATGGCATTGGCCACATCCTTCAGCAATGTCGTCTTTCCCGTTTTAGGCTGTGAAACGATCATGCCTCTTTGTCCCTTGCCAATGGGAGCGAAGAGATCCATCAATCGCGTGCTCACGGTGCCTCGGGCGGTGCTCAGTTTGAATCGCTCTTGCGGAAACAGGGGGGTGAGAAACTTGAATGGCACACGGTTTTTCACCCATTCTGGGCTTCGTCCGTTGATGGATTTTACATCGATCAATGGATAGTACTTCTCACCAATGCGAGGAGGACGGATCGAAGCCACAACTGTGTCACCTGTTTGAAGTCCAAATTGCTTCAGTTGACGTGCAGAGACGTAGACATCGTCCGGTGAATTCAGGTAATTGTAATCTGCAGAGCGCAGGAAGGCATGACCTTCTGGTTGAACCTCAACCACACCCTCAGTCTCGACGATGCCATCGAAATCAAACCCATGTTCTTCGGGGTCAGACAAGAATGGATCCCTTCTTTGGTTCCTTTGATTTCTGTTTTGACGGTCATTGCGGTCGTTGCGGTCATTGCGTTCGCCGCGCTCGTTGCGTTCGTTGCGTTCGTTGCGTTCGTTGCGTTCGTTGCGTTCGTTGCGTTCGTTGCGTTCGTTGCGTTCGCCGCGTTCGTTGCGTTCGCCGCGTTCGTTGCGTTCGCCGCGTTCGTTGCGCTCGTTGCGATCATTGCGTTCGTTGCGATCATTGCGTTCGTTGCGATCATGTCGACCTCTGGTGTTTCGGTCCCTTCCTTGACCGTCGCTTCCACCAGAATTGGAGGACACACCCTCTTGTGACGAACGGTCTGCAGAACCAACGTCATGGCCCTCTTTCCGCCGTCGATCCCGGCGCTCTCTCATCGATTCCCCGCGTCTGTTGTTGTGCTCTTGGTTTTCTCCTGCACCATTGCTGTCATCGGCTCCGGAAGCAGTTGGATCGCTTGTTTCAGGAGTGTTCGGGTTCTCGGGTTTTCCCGGATTCGAACCATCTCGGCCACCGCGATTGCGACGGGAACGAGGTGTTCTGGTTTCCTTGCCATCTTGACCTGGTTCGTTTTCCCCGGCGTCGCGAGCCTTGGATTTGTCGGTCTCAGCGGAACGGGTTCCGCGGTTGCTGCTGGTGGCTGAAGCTTTGGTGGATGCACTGGACTGTGCTGCCTGTTCGTCCAAAATGCTGTAGACCAAATCCTGCTTTTTCAGTTTGTCGGCGCGATCTACGCCCAATTTTGTTGCGATTTCGCGCAACTCGGCAACCTTTTTGCCATTCAATTCGATGATGTCAAGCATCCAAATACGTTCTAGGTGGGGGCGGGACTGATGTCCCAGTGTGCATCCGAGTGATGCAATGCAGGTCAAAGATAGTGATGGATGTCCCCTGATTGTCAATCCGCCTTGAAAAATGCGTGGAACACCTCATCTCGTTCACGACGATGTGGGTGTTTGCTCCCGCGGCCATTGGATGACGCGCAAGTTTTGGACTTGACCTTGGACCAGGTCCATCGTCAGCATTGTCCTGACGTGATGGAAACCGGACACCCCTGCGGCTCCTGGATTCAAGTGCAGTCCACCCCAAGAGGGTACGCGCTGCACAAGCAAAATGTGGCTGTGACCACAAATGAATACATCTGGCCTCTCTTGCCGCAGGACTTGCAAAATTCCTTTGGAATATCGAGGGGGTCGGCCGCCGATGTGCGTCATCCAAACCTTCAACCCCTCCACCTCAAAACGAAGATGCTCTGGGCAGCGCAACCGAATGTCTGTTCCGTCGATGTTTCCATGAACCGCGCGAAGTGTGGCCATGGACTCCAGTTGGTCGAGTACATGACCGCGACCAACATCACCAGCATGCCAGATTTCATCACAGTTCTGCATGTGGCGCATCATGGCCTCGTCGAGGTGGCCATGGGTGTCGGAAAGCAGGACAATGCGCCGTTGAGACATGCCGAATTCTTGTTAGCCTTGCAAATTGGTACAATTGCCCCGATTTTGGCACCATGACTTCTCAACCAAATGATGCGAGGACTCGTCCAAAGTTGAAATTTGTTTGGCTCCATTTTATTTGGATTGTGGCTTTCTGCGGGCCTCATTCGATGGAAGCTCAAGTGAACCCGATCAAGGGCAGTGCCAAAAAAGCATACAGCAGGGCCGTTGAGGCGTATCGCAACCGGGATGTGTACGGGGCGTCGGGATACCTGAATCGCGCCGTAGAAATCAGTCCATCCTATGCCAAGGCCTGGTTTCTCAAAGCCCAGGTGGAATTGGAATTGGGGCAAACTCAGGCTTCGGAACATGCCTTGAAAAGGGGATTGGCCATCGATGACTCGATCTATCCAGTCGGCTGGGTTGACTTGGCCCAATTGCAATGGGAGTCTGGACAATATGAGCAAGCGTCGGCAAGTTTATCCTCGCTGCCGCCTTCTGTGGACATGAGTCCGGAGGGGCTTGATCGCAAGAGATGGGTCGAAGCAGGTGTGGCTTTCAGTTTGAAACATGTCGGAGTGCATGAGCAAGAATTGCCGGAATTGGTGCCGGGTGACTTGAACAGTGACGCCCGCGAATACTACGGAGCTTTTGATTTGACTGGAGAGAGATTTGTGTTTACGCGAAGCGACATTGCCATGGATTCTCCAGATCGAAACGTCTTTGGAGTCGCAGGTGGAGAGGATTTCTGGGAAGCACAATTGGATGCGAAAGGTAGTTGGGTCAATGCCCGCCCGCTACGCGGTGTCAATACGCCATTGAATGAGGGAGCACCCACATGGAGCGGAGACGGAAAAACCATGATTTTCACGGCCTGTGAACTCCCGCGCGAAGGATATGGAGACAGAAGGGGCAAGGGCTCGTGTGACTTGTTTGAATCGACTTGGGAGGAGAAACGTCGTGTGTGGAGCTTGGGGCAAAACCTTGGTGCACCCAACTCTTCAGGGTGGGAAAGCCAACCAACCCTCAGTGCCGATGGCAACACACTCGTGTTTTCCAAATCTGAGAGAGGACTGAACAAGCAAAGCGACCTCTGCATCTGCGAGAGGAGCCCTGCAGGTGGGTGGTCTGAGCCCTCGCTGTTGCCTGGTTTGGTCAATACGCCAAGGATGGAAGAGAGTTCTTTTCTTCACCCTGACGGCCAAACGCTGTATTTCAGCAGCAACGGCCACCCAGGGTTTGGCGGTCTGGATGTGTTTGTGTCGCGCAGACAGCTCGATGGGTCGTGGGGACAACCTGTGAACTTGGGTTGGGGCATCAACAGCCCTCAAGATGACAACAGTCTCGTGGTGACTCCTCAAGGTGACCGGGCATTTTTTGCCAGCAACCGGGAAGGGTCTGGGTTGGATTTCTGGCAAGCCTTCCTTCCTGAATCGGCACGTGCCATAGAGGTTGCAAGCCTTCAGGGGGTGGTTCAAGATGCGATTACAGGCCTGCCTTTGGTCGCCAACGTGCGTTTGATGAATGCTTCCACAGGACTGAAGGTGGGCGAAGTGATGTCCAAACAGGATGGGTCGTTTATGATGCCCTTGCCAGCGCGGGGAGAGTACAGCTTTGAGGTTCGTCTTGAGGGCTATGTGTTTGGCATTCAATCATATTCTCAAGGTGTCATTGACAAAGAGGCGCAATCATTGCATGTTCGCATTGATTTGGACCCCATTGTTTCAGGGACCCAATTCGTGCTTGATGCCATTCAATTCGAATCCGGAAGTGCTTTCTTGCTCCCGATTTACCAGGCAGGTTGTGAGCAACTCAACATGTGGTTGGAGCAGAATCCATCGATTCACATCACCTTGGTGGGTCATACGGACAACGTTGGAAGCCAAGCGTCCAACTTGCAATTGAGTCGCGATCGGGCTTCAGAAGTTAGGAAGTTTTTGATCGATCGGGGGGTCGATGCCAGCCGCATTGACGTGGATGGAAAGGGATCAAGTGATCCGCTGGCAGACAATGCCACAGAGGAAGGGAGAGCTGTCAACCGTCGGGTTCAGGTGGTCGTTCAGTAACGCTGTGAAAAGGGAAGATCGACAACGTCTGGCAAAGCCAATTTGAGGGACAGGAAGAACGTTCGGGGTGGAGCAGGATTCCAGTGCTTTCCTCCAAAGGCGTCCAGGACATTCCACGATGAGTAGGAGGTTTGGGTTGCGTTGCGCACACCCATCAACACCTGGAATGGTGCATGCAGAGGCTCCCAGCTCCATTGAACATCAAGCGTGCTGAAGGTGGGGTGCATGGCATCGGTGTTGAATCCCAAGGGGGTAGGGCCAACTGCCCGAAAGACCCAAGAAATGGCACCCTCTCCATCGGTTCGACGAATCAAGGTCCACCTGTCTTGGCATTGAATCATCCAGGGCGACGAACCGGGGAGGGGTGCCTGGTTGGCGCGATGTCGCTGAAGCGCCCCGGTGACGGCAAGTTGGTGCTTTCCGACCTGTTGGGTGAGCACCCATTCCACACCCTGCATCACATGTGAGGAAGAGGCGTGAATGAAAGAGGGTACATCGTTGACATCCAAAGTTTGGACAATGGGATTCTCCACAACCTGGTGATAGCCTGCCAGTTGCCCCCACACTCCTCGCATCCCACCTTCGACAACCCATGCTGATTCGGCTTGGAGATTCACCAAACTCTCACCATTTGATTCGAAGGTGGTTGATTCAAAATTGGTCGGGTCGCTGTATCCCGTGCTGACGTGGACAAACGCTGTGCTACCCCAAGTTGTGGACTTGGAGATGCCCCACTTGGGCAGGATGTCGGTTTGGACAAATGGTGAATTGTAGTCCAAACCCAGGGCCATCCCTTGTGCCAGACGTCTTCGGTGCGAAAGGGCAGCTGCCGCCTCCATTCTCCAGCCGTCTCCCCATGCATAGGCCAACGAAGGAGTCACATGAACGCGTGCGCCTGAAAGGGTCAAATCGCTTCTGAGAAGTCCATCGGGACCAGCCAAGGCTTGGTTCCATTCCTGAAATCGTCCATCATCCATGATGACCAAGGCGGACCCCTCCAGTTGGAGCGATTGTTCATTCCATTGCCATGCTCCCCATCGGTGGCGAATACGAAGACTGCCGCCAAACCCAGATTCTTCTTTGTATCCTTGGTAGAAGGCAGATGTGCCATAAGGATTGATTTTTTGGGTCGATCGGAGAAGGAACCAAACATCGAGGCTTTGGGGGTGGCGGGTTGGAAGTCTCGGAATCGAGACGTGATGTCCAGCCAAGATTCTGCGACGATCGACCATCGCTTGAAAATCGAGGCCGGGGGATCGAAGTGGCGTTTGGAGAGACGTCAAAGCACCGGGTAATGCCCAACGCATCCACAGCACGCCCAACCATCCGTGATGGTAGGATCGGTTGGTTTTCCAGCGCGTGTGGGCTTCTCCGTGCATTTTGTCGTTCCACTCCCATGTTCGGTAGCCTGGGTTGTTGACATAGACGCCCCTCAATTCCACGGGACCGGTGGTCAATCCAAGCCCGGTTTGCCTCAGGATTTGTTGGCTTCCAGTGCTCCCGAGGGTTCCGCTTCTCCACGTGCCTTCTCTTCGATTGGCAGTTCTCAGCTCCAAGGCACCACCATATGACCCACCATGAGTCACAGCTGCAGGACCGGAGATCAATGTCAATTGTCCCATCCAAAGCGGTTCAATCCACTCCATTGGCGTGGTACCATCGGCTTCGGTCATCACAAACCCATCCACCATCAGCATGGTGTTTCTCACCCCAAACGGGGATCGGAGTGCTGTGCCTCGGATGTTGAGCCTACGACTTCCCCCAGCACCCCGAGTGTCCATGAAGGCGCCTGGAAGCGATTGCAGGGCTTGAGAAGCATCGAGGTTGCCAAATCCATGAATCAAGCAGGAGTCCGTCATCCACGAAACGGTACTTTGTTGGTTGGGGGATACCAAGGGGAGAAGAGACTCCACCGATGCAGCTTCAAGCATGACATGGGGGGCGGTCTCTGTCGAATCTGAGCCGACCGTCACATCGTTCAGGGCCGCGTCGTAACCGTGAACTGGTGCCTCAATTCCCGAAGAAAAAACAACGGGCAGAATCCACAACCCCGCCCGAGATAACACCTGCAGAATCACTTGACCACAAGCAATCGTGTCAGCATGCCGGTTTGATCTGGTGCCTGGACGCGCAACACAAAAGTTCCTGCCCCCCACGATTGCCCATGGAGTTGTTCAGATTGTTGAACCCAACCGGACGAGACTTCGCGTCCCTGAACGTCGTACACTACAAAGGGAGCGCCTTGCCAGGCTGGTGAGCACGTCCATTGAAACTCATCGGAGGTAGGGTTTGGAAACACATCGATTCCGCGATCTTCGGGCCAGGCGACTTCGTCAATGACCACTTGAGGTCTGAATTCCTTGATGATGTTGGGTCCTGACCCTGGGTACTGGGGTCCATTGAAGGCCAAATAGACAGCTCCGGTGTAAGGGTTGATGGCGACGTCTCGAATTCGTTGGTTGAAGGACGCGAAATGTTGGTCCTCGCTTACTACGGTTAGCCCATCTTCACTCATGTGGAGTACGCTGAGTCTTTCATACTGACCACTCAATCCTCCCAGGACAGACATGAGTACAGCCCCTTGCCATTCCGGAATGGCTGGGTGGTTGTAAAACTCAATGCCGTTCACGGCAATGCATGGAGACCACGTTTTCAGAGGTTCAGCAACGTTATTTGTGGCGCAGAATGACTGTTCGCTCGGGGTGTTGCACTCGCCCTCGACATTGGGCCAGCCGTAGTTGCGTCCGGCTTCGATGATGTTGAATTCATCCCAGTTGCTTTGACCATGTTCAGAGCTGTAAATCAAGCCGTTAGGACCTAGGCACAGCCCTTGAGAATTTCGGTGGCCCATGCTGAATACAGGACTCCCCACGGTAGGATTGTCGGTTGGGATGCTGCCATCGAGATTGAACCGAAGAACCTTGCCATTGGGGTTGTTGGGGTTTTGAGAACTGGTGCCTCCGTCCCCGGTGTCCCCAGTGGTCATGAGCAACGTGTTGTCGGGCAAAACGAGCAGGCGACTGCCATTGTGAATGCCGCCAGCATCCACGGTGTAGAGAACCTGTTCATTGCCCAAGGTTGCACCGTCCCAATCAAAAACACTCAGTCTCTCCTCTGCGTTTTGCCAAGAACTACCGGCCGTGTAGACCAAAAACACCTTGGGGTCAGTTTCCCAATCAGGATGCATGGCCATGCCGAGCAAACCAGGTTCGCCACTTCCTCCGAAGACATTCAAGGAGAGCACTTCCTCATAAGTTCCCGACAACGGGTCAATGCGTAACACGTCCCCAAAACGGGTGGTACACCACAGCATGTCATCGGGTCCCCAAAGGATTTCCCATGGGATTTGGACACCCGTGACGAGATCGTACTCCACCAAGGTGGTTTCGCCGATTTGCCACTCAGTTTGGGCAGTGAGAACATCGTGGATCACCAGAGCGGAGGCGATACTGAAGAGGAAGGGAAGGACTTTCTTCATGGATCAATCGAGGTTTGTTCGCAAAGGTCAACGATTCAGAGCAACGGCCGACACAGCAGGCACTCGACCTTGGCCATCCAAGGAACCGGCCAAGACCTCGAAGGGTTGCAGGGACCCATCCAAAGGCAGGTTGACGGGATCCTGGGTGCGGTTCAAATACACAGCAGTGGTTTCTGTGAGGTAGGTGCGTTCAATGCGAAGGAGTCCCTCGATAGGCTCTGTGACTCTCGTGTTTCCGTACATGAGGCTCATGCGCTCTCGCCTCAAATTCATCCAAGTCGAAGTCCATGCAAGGGTCGCTAGTTCTTGTTTGTTCAGGTGGTCAAACCGCATCATGCGGCGGTTGTCTGGATCGTTTCCGCCGACATCCGCAACTTCATCACCGTAGTAGATGCATGGAATTCCAGGGATGCTTGCCAACGTAGCCATGAGCAATCTCATGCGGTCATACCCAATGTCATCTCCATGCTGAATGTCTCGTGTCCATCCTTGAAACTTCATGTCCTCGTCTCGGTCAAGTGTTCCGTCTGCGAGCGAGGTGAATCGAGGCCGATCCTGGTTGCCTGTGATGTTGCCCATCAAGTGATGGGCCCCGTAATTCGAAAGGCTTTCGTTCAAGGTCGAAGAAAAATCCTGCCATGTTCCGTCGTCGAAAGCGATGGCCCCCACAGCCTTGTCATAGAGGTTGAAGTCAAACTGGGCATCAAGCATGCCAGTGGACAAATAGCTGGATATGAGGGAGGGGCTTCCGTAGGTTTCGCCGATTTGAAAGAGTCGTTTGCCCTCTGTCTGGTGGGCCTCTTTCAAACGTTGTGTCAGCAAACGCCAAAAGGACTCAGGAATGTGCTTGGTGGCATCGTGTCGGAAACCGTCGATGTCGCTGTGATATACCCACCACGCGGCACTGTCCGCCATCGCGGAGGCCACTTCTGGGCGTTCGAGGTCGAGGGTTGGCATGAAGGTGTCAAACCATGTGGTTAGACGCTGGTCGTCCCACCGCTCGGTGTTCAAGCTTCCGTCAGGCAGATACAAGGGGGTTTTCCAGTCGGGATGCACGTCCATGAGTGGGTGGTCCTCGTGCACGTGGTTGGCGACGTAATCGAGCAGAACATTCATGCCCCGTTCATGTGCCTCATCTGTGAGTTGTTGGAGGTCTCTTCGGGTGCCGAGACGTCGGTCCACGCGGTGGCTACTCACAGGCCAGTAGCCGTGATAACCACTGAATTTGCTTGTGATTTCGGTCCTCAACGAGTCCTGCCAGTAGCCCCAGGCTCCTTCGGCATTGGCTGTGATGGGTGAAATCCAAACCGTGTTCATGCCCAGCATTTCAAAGTAACCCTTGGTCATGACGTCGTGGACGCCTTGAAGGTCCCCGCCATGGTGATTGGCCTCAGGGCGAATGGCCGGATGATCCACGGGCTCATCATTGAATGTCGTGCCATTGACAAAACGATCCACCATGAGGAAATACATGGTGGATGCATGCCAATCACCCCTTGTCAAATCCTTGGAATCCAAGATGGGCTCGTTTCCATTCGTGGGGATGAGAAGGTCTTGGGATGAGGATCCATCGCGCGCTGCCCAAGCGCGAATGTGGTGTCGACCTCCCTCAAAGCCTGCTATGGAAAGTGGAAGGTTCACGGCCTCGCCGTGGTTGCCATGGTGCACGATTTGATCATCGACCATGACCAACAATTCGGACGATCCATCGGTTGAAATCACAACGCGGTTTTCGCGCAAAGAAGCTGAAAGTCGCGGCGCTTCAGGTCGTGTGATGTTGACCACAGAATTCCAGCCTCCCATGCCATTGGACATTCTCTCCTCTCGTTGGGGGTCCAGGCCTTGGACGCCATTGATCACCAATTGGTAAGGATGATTCCCGGGGGACAATGTGGCGTCCAAGGTGTACACGCCAGAACCTTCAGGTACCTCGACCATCGCACGTGGCGTCCAACCCGTGAGATCACCCACAAAGGACACCTCTTGAATCGCAGGGCCATAGGAGAGATTGGAATTGAAGGCGAATGTGTGTTTGACCTCCCCCTTGTGAAGAACCGGCACGTCCCGAGTCTCTCCTTGGGAAAGCAACAAGCGCAACGCACCCACGCCGGACGGGGGCGGAGCAGGCAAGGTCACAACCCCTCGAAGTGCATCCAAGGTGTCCCCGCGATTGGCTGCATCGAAGTACACCACCCTGTGGCATGATTCGTTGGGAAAAAGCAAATCCGCCACGGGAAAGGAAATCCCGTCGGCACCGACCCGCAGGGGCATCGTAGGACCCCAAGGGGAAGGAGATTCCATGAATTCCCCATGAGCAGTCTGGGTGGGGCTGTCATCTTGGCAACCGGACAAAGCAAAGGCTGCGACCGCACAGGTCACAGCCTTCATACAATGACGAAATCCTTTCATGAGTTCAATCGCAATCGAGAAGTGGAATGCTGGTTTCGTAGTAAATGCCATTCCACGGTGTGGTGTCCGAGGGATAGGTGAATCCAGGAGTCAACGGGTAGCAGACGATGCTCAGCAAATCAACGCCTTCTGGCAACACATTTCCATACAAGTCCAAGGGCAACATGATTATGCGATAAAAACCGGGCCTGTCTTGAACAGGGACCATCTTCAATTCTGGAGCACTGGTCAAGTTTTCAGGTTCGACGTAGGTGTAAAACACTCCGTCCGTACCACGGAATTTCAAGAACAAGTACACGTCGTCGTTGGCCAATTCCGTCATCACTGTGTCGAGGTTGTGATTGTAGGTCACACTGACGAAGTCATCTTTACGTCGTGATTCTGGAAAAATGCACATGCGGTCTTCGCAGAGCTTGGGCAATACACCCACGTTGAAGTCCTCTGTTTTGGCTTCTCCAAAGTCCTCGTATCCGGGCAGGGTGGCACCATTTTTCAATTTGGCCAAACAAGAAATGCCCGTCGAGTACAACTGACCCGCATTGCTGTAGAACTCGGATGGAACAAAGGTGATGGAATACTTCAAGCCGCCTTCATGTGTCATGAGCATGTCGGGATCGCTGTCATCCCAAGAACCATTTCCACCTGAAGGGTCGCTTGGCTGCCAAGTCCACAAATAGACGTCCAAATCTGGGTTCGCTTCCAAGATGGGCTTCAATCCAAATTGGGTGCTTTGGCCTACATCGATGGTCAATTTCAGGGGTTCACCCAAGGATGTGGGATTGGGCGTGACCGTGACAACCTGGCCAAGGGCAACCCCCGGTGCAATGGCGCCAATGGACAACCAAAGCAAGGATTGAATGCGGCGCGGAAGGTGGCAAAAATTCTTCATTGTTGACGATTGAAGCTGAAGGTGTATTCCAAGACAGGGTCGCCATCGCATGGACGTTCATACACGATGTCTAGCTTGCTGTCAAAGGTGCGAACCACCCCTCCCAAGTTGTATTGCAGGGTGTCTGAGGCAGCTCCTTCAAGTTGGGTGTAGAGGAACAAATAGGTTGGGTGGGTTTCGTCGTCAAGGCCCCACGTACCCGATTCGCCAAAGTAGTTTCGCCCCTTCTCAATGGTCACATTGTAGGTCCAATCCTCGTTCAAGACGATTTGCAAAGGCGTGACCAATCCGTCAATGTAGAGCTGACTCAAGTCGCGCTCTTCTTTGAGGGCATTTTGCAGATCCGTTTGAGAAAAGGAAGCCAATTCCCAGGTGCCAATCATTCCTTCGAGTTTGTCGAAAGGAGTTCCCAATTCTGCATCAGAGCGGGGCTTGCACCCTCCAAAAGCACCCAACATCACGAGGGTCAGGAGAAGAGATGTGGTTCGGTTCATGTAGTTCATGTGCTCGCTATTCTTCGGTACACTATCAATTGCATCCCCCCACAGGGTTGAAGGTAAATCCCTCCACGTTGCCTTCCGATGCAGAGAACTGCAGAGCCATGCCATCACAATCCCAGGGGGCGTTTCGAATCGTGATGTCTTCACCCATGGTGCCTCGACGTTGGAGTTGTTCTACCCAAAGACCCATCCCGAGTGTTTCCTTTCGGTATTCCATCCGGGCTGCTTCAATGACATCCTCGGCAGTGGCTGTGGCGTCGAGGAGATACACATCGGAGACGATGCCAGCCCTGGCACGAATCGCATTGATGTCATCAATGGCGGTGGAAAGGTTGCTTTCAAGTTCACCGTAGGCTTCTGCGCGAATGAGCATCATCTGGGTGAGGTGAATGAGGGGAATGTTGAAGTAGTCGTACTCTGAAAATCGCTTGAGCCACAATTGGCCTTCTGCGGGGTGGTTTTCAAGCCATGCCATGCGTCCGTCCTCTGCAGAGCCAGTGGCAATTTGCGTATACCACTGATACAGGGCTGGGTCGAGGGTGATTTCCGGATTCGTCAAGGGCTTCCACCAATCGCCAAATTTGTCCGCGCGGTTGTCTGAGATTCCAGGATTGCTCACAGTGCCAAAAATGGTCTCCGTGCTGACAATGTCAATGGGAAGGCGGAGTCGCAGAAATTCTTCCGAATTCGAGGGCGTTTCGAGTGTGTAGCGTCCTGAAGCAATCACGTCAGAGGCCAAAGCCGCGGCGTTCGCGTAGTCCAGTTGAAGAAATTTTACCTGGGCGAGCAAAGCCTTGGCTGCATCCTTGGTGGCAAATACCCCATTCTCTTCAGGCAGGAACTCGATGGCCACGGCCAAATCAGATTCGATTTGAGCGTAGGCTTCTGCGACAGTGGCTCGGGGATAGGTGTTGTCCCCAAAAGCGGTCGGAAGGGGGATGCCGGGATGGGAGTTGTCAGCGGTGAAACCGTATGGCTGAGCCCAAATCTTCACGGCTCCCCACAGACAGAAGGCGCGGATGAACGAACCTTCGGCACGCATTCGATTTTGGGTTTCTTCAGAAATTCCCGGCACGAAGTTGAAGGCATCAAACAACGCGTTGACGCGAAGCACGGGATAGAAGAACTCACGGTTCATTCCGCCCACATAGCTGTTCCATCGGATGGTTTCGCGTGCATAAATGGCTTGAAGATCTCCATTGGACCTCGGTTCAGCCGTGTTATCCCCCCGCAATTCATTGATCAATTGCACGTCTCCGTCATAGATGTTGGCAAGGACGTCGTAACAAGACACGAGCAGGGCTTGCAAATCCTCCTCGGTCTCCAATGCGTCGTCGGCGAGCACCAGATCTTCAGGCGCCGTATCGAGCCATGTGCATGAGTGCAAACCAAAACTTGCAATCAAGACAATCAAGAGGGTGTGAATTCGTAGATTCATGGTTCTCAGAAATTGGCGTTGATGGAGAAGATGACGGATCGTTCTTGTGGTGCGGTCAGGTAATTGGCACCTCCCGAAAAGTTTCGGTCTTGGGCGTTTTCAAAATCACGGACCAATTCCGGATCCAGACCCATGAAGTTGGTCAAGGCAAACAAATTGTTGCCGGAGACTCGCAGGGTGATGTCCCCTGATTGCATGGGGATGTTGTAGGCGAGGTTCAGGTTGCGAAGACGCACATAGCTGGCGTCGTACATGAACAAGCTGGTGTTCCACCAAGGGAAACCATTGGGAAGGCCATAGGTGGTTTCGTCAAGCGTCAAGCGAGGAAACATGGCTTCATCTCCGGGTTGACGCCAACGGTCGAAGAGTTCGGTTCTCATGTTCCAATCGGTGACGACGCCCAGTTGCCGTTTGGCAGAGCTATCCCAGATCTTGGCGCCAATTGAAGCCGTGAGCAAGGCACTCAGGGACCAGTTTTTGTAGCGCATTTCATTCGTCAATCCCGCAATGTGATCGGGCAAGCCATCGCCCACCGCGCGTCGATCTTCAAGATTGTAGTCGAACGTTTCATTGCCATTGATGTCGATGTACACAGGCAATCCAGTTTCTGCGTCCACATGGGAGAAAGGAACCAAATAGTAGGTCGTCAATGGGGCTCCGGGCACTGCGCGAGAGTCGTTGGTGCCTCCCGAAATGGCATCTGGGGTGTATCCTCCTGTCGACACCAATTCGTTGTAGTTGTAGTTGTAATTCCCGGTGGTTTTCCATTGAAATTCTCGGCTTGCACTGAGGTTGTTGGACGTGATTGCCAATTCGATGCCTCGATTCAAAACCTCTCCTGCATTGATGTATCGGCTGCCCCATCCTGTGTGAGATGGCAATTCCGAATTCATGAGGACGTCGGATGCCATCTTGTTGTACAGTCCCAATTCCACTGAGACACGATCCTGAAACAACCCCATTTCTACAGAGGCATCCACGGTTTGAACGGTTTCCCAACGAAGATTGGGGTTGCCTGGGGACAGGGGATATATGATGGTATCTCCTGCATAAGTCGATCCTGCAGTTTGATCGGCATACCGCTCGTATTGGGCGTCTCCTCCAATGTTTGAATTGCCCGTGCGACCCCAACTTGAACGCACCTTCAAAAAGCTGATTGCGCCTGAACTGAACCACTCTTCATCGCTCACAACCCAGCCAAGTGACACGGATGGGAAGAACCCAAATCGGTAGTTTCTGCCAAACTTGCTGGAACCGTCAACCCGTGCAGTGGCTTGCAAAAAATACTTGTCGCGCAACGAGTAATTGAAACGGGCAAAAGTGGAGGCAAAGGTGGTTGGGATGTCAATCCAAGGGTTGATGCCTTCGATCCATTCAGGACGAGTGAGTTCCGAATCTTGATAATAGAGGTCAATGCTGTCCCTGACTTCCGGAACCATGTAGGTCGGACCTTCCACATTGCGGATGGACGCCCAATAACCGGAGGAGGCAAATTTTTGACCTTCACCACCGACCATCAAACTCATCGAGTACGTGTCAGAATCCTGGATGCGGTAGGTGATGTTTCCACCAAAATTGAAGTTGGGTGATGTACGTTCACTCCAACTCAAGCGAGTGTCGGCGTTGTTGTCGAATTGATTCAACACTTCGCCACGCCAGTTGTCTTCCACCACGATGCTCTGGTCCATACCCCCGCTCAGGATGACATCGATGCGAGTGGTGGGGGCATAGGTCAATTGACCCGTCAAAAAGTTCCGGGTCTCCGTCTCTCGCCACAATCGGTTTTGGTTGACGAGAGAGACATAGGGATTGCCCCAGCGGTTGAGTTCATAGTCGCGCACCACCTCTTCGATGTTACCCTCGTCATCGTACAACGTGTCGAGCACATAGGGAGCCATGTAGGGAAGGGCAGTGGACATGGAAGCCCCAATACCTCCAGACCAACCACCGTCCACGCGCTGATTGACCCCCTGAGATGTGTTGGCTTGCACGTCCAATTGGAGGCTTTCCAAGGGTTTCAATGTCAAGTTGGTCCTTAATGTGGTGCGTGTGTAGGCATTGCCGACGGCGTAACTTTCATTCTTGTCATAGCTGATGCCGTTGTACATGGACCACCATTTGCCTCCACTGCGGAAGGAGATGTTTTGTTGGGTCTTTTGGGCCCTGCGTGTCATCATGTCAAACCAATCTGTGTTGGTTTTCATGGCCTCTTCGTAGGCCAAACGTCGAGCCTCTGGAGAATCATTGGCCGTGCTGAGGTAGGGCAGCCAAACGTAGCCTGTCCCACCATCATTCTCCCAAGCCTCTTGGCGAATGGTCAGATACTCCTCGGTGGTCATCATGGAAGGGCGCGCAGAAGGTTCACCGTAGCCGAGGCTCGAAGAATACGATACCTGCACGCCTTGCCGCGTGCCTCGTTTGGTCGTGATCAGGATGACACCATTGGCCCCGCGTGAACCATAGATGCCCGTGGCAGCGGCATCCTTCAAAATTTGAATGTCTGCGATGTCGTTGGGGTTGAGCGCGGCCAGAGGGTTGCGATTCATCGCGCCTTGGTTCCCACCCAAAAAGTAATCCTGCGTGATGGGGATGCCGTCGATGACGTACAACGGGTCTCCGCCGGCAGAAATGGAACTCAATCCACGAACCCGAATGATGGATCCACTTCCGGCCATTCCAGAACCTTGGGTGACTTGAACCCCTGCGGCTTGACCCTGAAGGGCAGCTTCAAAAGAAGGGGTGCGAACCGCCGTGATCTCTTTGGAATCAATGGTTGATATGGCACCCGTGACCTCCTTTTTTCTTTGGACGCCATAGCCAATGACCACCGATTCGTTCAGCATGACTGCATCTTCATCCAACCGCACGTTCAAGGTGGTACTTTGGCCGTTTTGGATTTGGACCGTCTCCGATTTGTCGAAGAAGCCGATGAATGAATAGGTGACTTTGTAGGTGGCGGGAGACAGGGTGAGGGCGTAGTTGCCATCCAAATCGGTGAAGGCTCCTTTTCCTCCTTCGACCCGCACAGTGGCATTTGGCAGACCGTTGCCTTTTTCGTCGGTCACACGCCCATTCAGTGTTCCTTGAGACATTGCATCGAGGCCCAAAAGGCACATCACAGCCAATGCCAAGCTCAGTTGTTTCATGGTTGCATTCATGGTTGCATTCATGGGGTAATCGTGGGGTAATCGCGGATGTTTCAGGTTGAAACTCGGGTTTGGTGTCAAATGTACACCAAGCCCATGTTGTCAAGGTGTGATTTTGTACACAGCTGTGGAAAACCTTTGCCCTTGCGCCACGCCAATCAGACGATAGGCTCCGGGAGACAGGTCGCTGAGATTCAAGTCCACACGTTCGAGGTTGGAAGGACGAATCGATTCGGTGACTTGTCGGCCCTGCATGTCCTCAACCCAGAGGGCATCCAACATGACCTTGGGTTGAACTCGCACGATGTCGGCCGTGGGATTGGGATAGATCTGCCATCGGGCATGGGCATTGGCCACGCCATTTGTTCCATCTTGGCCATCGCAGTCCTGATCAATGCCATCCCCGATGAGGTCTTCCGCACCCACGTAAATGGTCGCATCGTTGTCATTGCAGTCACCTTCTGAAGCCAATTGTCCATCCATGTCCACATCAATTTCATTCAATTCTGGCGTGGGAAGTGGTTGGTCGGTGAAGACGTGCCATTGACCGGGGGCAAAGGGTATGCTCGCATTCACATCGCTGACTTCCACTGATTCTCCGGTCATGTAATTGTACCAGGTTCCGGCGTGTGTGAATCCAGGAATCATGTCGATGCCTGTCATCTTGAAGTTGCCGACCACGACAGCATCACCCTGGGGGTGGCTGTAAATCAATCGTTTACCAAAACCTGTAACGTCCACATTGAACCAATTTTCCCCCTCACCAAAGGCTGGGTAATCGCGTTTCAATCTCCCGAGGGCTGCCGTGACATCGTAGAGGTGTCGACGTTCCGGGTCCTCGAAATAGTCCCAGCGCACAGGCTTGGCCTCGATGCGGCATGAGGGATCCACGGTGACGCCGTCACTGCACGTGTTGATGCTGTAGTCATAGCCCAATTCTTCAAACTGCCAGATCAAGCGAGGACCGGGCATCAGCAAGTTGAAAGCCATGACCAGCTGCTGGCGGCGGAGGGCCTGGATGGGGTCTGACAAATTGTAGCTTCCATTGCTGTTGCCCCAATTGAGGTTTTTGTACATCAAACGTTCCTCGTCGTGGCTCTCGGCGTACGCCACGGCATGCCTGTTGTTGAAGTTGTGGTTTTGGAAATGCGCCCAGCTCAAATCGTGGTCGCTGTATCCCATGCTCGCTTCTTGATAATTGTGTGTGGCGTTGACCCAAAGCATGAAGCCGTCATTGGCCAACTCCAACTCTTCAAAGTAATCACACCAATGTTCCAAAATCATATAGACACCGGGATCTTGGCTCCACACATGGCTCCCATACTCGTTGAGCCATGCGATCCGTTGGCTGTTGTACCCACCATTGACGTTGGGCTGTTGAACAAGACCTTGTGTGAAATCCCAGCGAAATCCATCGATGTGATAGGACTCGACCCAATGGTCAAGGTTGCGCTTCACAAATTGCCTCGTCAAGGGGCTGCTGTGGTTCCAATCGTAGAAGAACGCCAGATCATGGGGTGCCTCTACATTGAACCATGGATTGTTGGGCAGAACGTTCCAGTCCTCCCAGTACATGGTGATGAACGGGTTGGGCTGGTCCGCGTGGTTGAACACGACGTCCAATATCACCGCGATGCCACGTTCATGACATGCATTCACCAATGATTTGAGGTCATCTTTGGTTCCGTAAGCCTTGTCCACAGCGAAATAGAATGTGGGGTTGTAACCCCAGCTGTCGTTGCCGTTGAATTCATTGACGGGCATCAACTCGATGGCGGTCACACCCAAATTCTCGAGATAATCGAGCGTGTCTTGAATGGCCTTGAAGGTTCGGTCTTCAGTGAAGTCTCGGACCAAAATTTCATACACAAACAAGTTCTCTTGGGCAGGACGTTCAAAGCTGCTATCCGTCCATCCAAACGGCTCTTCGCCAGGGATCATCACAGAGACTGGACCCGTGGTGAGATTGGCCGGATAGGGGAGCAGGTTGGGGTAGGTGGATGATGGGATCCAAGGATCGTTCCACTGGTCGAGGATGGTTTCAGCGTAGGCATCAGCAAACCTTGCGTCGTCGGGCAGGATGTGATACTGATAACGATAGTGCTGACCGGGGGTCAGGCCTGTGAGCTCAATCCAGTACCTCTGGCCATCAGGCGTCACGTTCATCATGGAGGCCGCACTCAAAGTCCAGTCATTGAAATCTCCAACAACAAACACAAATTCCTTGTAAGGGGCTGTCAGTTGGAGGATCACATTCCCATTGCCTAGATCATTGATTCCATCCATCACGCCTGCAGGCGAAGGGGCCACGGGTGCTGCTTCGGGGAGGACAGTGATCGTGGCAGCATCGAATGCCTCCGTGGCATCCAAAATCGCCGTGGCTTGGATGAAATAATCGCCGGGCGAATCGAGAGTCAATTCATGGGAGATGGCCAAACCTGTGGTTGCATTGACTTCATTGCCATTGACAGTCAGGGAGAGGTCAGCCTCCATGGAAGCTTGGGCCGAAATTGAAATGGTGGACCCGAGGGCCTCGATGCTTGAGGTCGTTCCAGGGTTGATCAGGGAAATTTCAAAAGATCCATCCGAAACGTTGTAAAAGATGTCAGACTCATCGGCGGTTTTTCCAACCACGCTTCCCGTTCCATTTCGGAACACCAACGCGAGTTGCTCGATGACGACGCCTGAGGGGACGCCGTAATACTCGGCCAAGGTTTGGCCTCCAAAGTCAAACACGTGAACCGTGCCATCGAATGGCATCAAGAGGTTGCCATTGTTGGCCTGGCTGATGTTGTTGCCATTGGGCCAAGGGTTGTGCACGTATTGCCAGTCTGAAGGGCTGGAACTTTCCGAAGTGATGACTCCTGTGTGTGCGTAGACGAATGGTGCGCCAGGAAAGGGTGGGTCGACATTGAGCAAGGCGGCATTCCCCTCTGCGATGTCGTAGTACAAGGTGACTTGGTCGTCCTGCGTGGGAAAAGGAGGGTCAGTCCAAATGATTTGGGCTTCGAGCAAATTGGCGCCCGCCAAGGCCCATCCCATCATCATCATCACAGACAATCGCAAGGAGTTGATGGCTTTGGAACGGGTCTGGTTCATGGTGAGGGGAGGCATGGTGAGATGAATCGTCGTGTGGATGAATGCAATGTCGTTTGGTCAGTCTGTGCCTTTCAAGATTCTGAGGTCAAGTTGGCATCAAACCTGAAAAGTTGGGCGGGTTTGTGCAACACACCTCGTTCTTTTTCATTCAATGGAACCACATGGTCCATTCGTTTTACGTTCTTTCTGAAATTCCTCTTATCCAGTTTTTTATCTAGCACAATCTCGTGTAAAGATTGAAGTTGGCGAAGGGTGAATTTCTTGGGAAGCATCTCAAACCCAATGTGCTTGGATTCAAGTTGCTCACGCAATGTGGCCAAGGCCAGGTCTGTGATGTCGTTGTGGTCAAATGCGAGGTCAGGAAGGTTTCCAACGTCGACCCATTCAGCATGTCCGGCGAATGAGGAGGCGCAAGGAACATGATCGTGAAGTGACACCAGACCAAAGTAGGCAATGGTGATGACGCGGTTTTCGGGTTGGGCCCTGAACGTGTGCAACCAGGGTTGATCTTTCAGCCCTTTGACGCGGTCTGGGCTTCCGAAGGCATGGAATTGCTTCAAATAGACATTGTCGAGTCCTGTGAGTTCCTCCAAGACCCTTGCAGCAGCGTCTTCCAGGGCCTCGTGTTCCATCACAAAATCTCCCGGAAGAGCCATTTGCAGGTCCTCTTCAGACAGAGGACCTCCCTGGTCCGTGCGTTGTTCAATCAGAAGAAGCGTCAGGCTCTCCCCATCAAATCCAAACAGTACGCAATCCACACTGATGTCCATGGCAGTTCGTCTTGATCGTTAAATGTTGGTGTTGTTTCGTCTGCAAGTTACAAAGTTGGTGTCTTTTGTACACTTACAATTGTGTCCAGAACGCCCGCTGGATGTCTTATTCACGACGAATGAATGGCAGTTTGTGCTTTTGTAGTTCGGAAATCCGGCTAGTTTGACGCAAATTTGTCGGCCCTTAGTGTCTTCAATTTTCAGACCATCGGGGAACAACATCTGATTCATGAAGAAAATTGCGGTCCTTACCTCGGGAGGAGATGCACCAGGCATGAATGCGGCCATTCGGGCTGTCGTTCGTACCGCGGTGTTCCACGACATGGAAGTCGTGGGTGTATTTCAAGGTTACCAAGGATTGATTGATGGCGATTTCAAACGTCTGCACGTTCGCTCTGTGGCCAAAATCCTCGGTCGCGGTGGAACCATTCTGAAATCGGCGCGTTGCGAGGCGTTTAAAAATCCTGAGGGCCGAAAGCGCGCCCACGTCAATTTGGTGGAGGCTGGCATCGACGGTTTGGTGGTGATTGGAGGGAATGGAACATTCACTGGCGCAATGAAATTTGGCGCGGAGATGGGCTTTCCCGTGGTGGGACTTCCTGGCACCATTGACAATGACCTGAGCGGGACAGACTGTACCATTGGATTTGACACGGCCATCAACACCGTGGTGGACGCAGTGGACAAAATTCGCGACACAGCAGACAGTCACAACCGTTTGTTTTTTGTCGAAGTGATGGGGCGTGACAGCGGCTTCATTGCTTTGAAAACAGGAATTGCGACGGGGGCTGTTGCCGTCATGACCCCGGAGATGGGCATGAGCATTCAAGACTTGGTGGCCGTGCTTCAAGCGGGTGAGCAGAGCAACAAGACAAGTTCCATTGTCATTGTGGCCGAAGGGGATCCCCACGGCGGCGCCTACGAGATCGCCCAAAAAGTTCAAGAGATCACTGACATTTACGAAACCCGAATCACTGTGTTGGGTCACCTCCAGCGGGGAGGAAGCCCAACTTGTTTCGATCGCGTGCTATCCTCTCGTTTGGGTGTCGCCGCTGTCGAAGCGTTGCGTCAAGGTCACCATGGAGTCATGGCAGGCGTGATCAATGACAGAATCGCCCTGACTTCGTTTGAAGAGGCCATCAGCACCAAGAGTCAGATTTTGGAGGATGAGGTGAGAATAGCTCGAATCCTTTCCATATAATCCTGTCATCTGTTTTTGAATTATTTTCTTTTGCAACCCAAAACAACTATTATCCCCTTACAATGAAGCGCATTGCAATCAACGGTTTCGGCCGAATCGGTCGTTTGGCATTCCGGCAAATGGTCGGACGTTCAGGCATGGAAGTGGTGGCGATCAACGACTTGACCGATGTCGAAACCTTGGCTCACTTGCTGAAATACGATAGCATTCACGGTCTGTTCCCCGGTGACGTGGCCGTGTCGGGAGGAAATCTGTGGGTGAACGGTCAGGAGATTCGAATCACTGCTGAGAGAAACCCAGCGGACTTGCCATGGGGGGACTTGAAAGTGGATCTCGTGGTTGAGAGCACGGGGGTGTTCACAGATGCCGAAAAGGCGGGATTGCACCTTCAGGCTGGCGCTGGCAAAGTGATTATTTCTGCGCCTGCCAAAGGTGACTTGAAGACTGTGGTCCTCGGAGTGAACGACGACATCCTGACGGACGATGATCGCATCGTCAGCAACGCTTCGTGCACCACCAACTGTTTGGCTCCCATGGCCAAGGTGTTGAACGATACATTCGGTTTGGAGCGAGGATTCATCACCACGGTTCATGCCTACACTGCGGATCAGCGTTTGCAAGATTCTCCACACAAGGACCTTCGTCGGGCGCGTGCAGCAGCGTTGAGCATGATCCCAACCTCGACGGGTGCCGCCAAAGCTGTTGGCTTGGTGCTTCCTGAATTGGCCGGAAAACTTGACGGCATGGCCGTGCGGGTTCCGACTCCCACCGGTTCTGTGACTGATTTGACGGCCACCTTGAAGCGCGAAGCTTCTGCAGAAGAGGTGAACGCGGCGTTGAAGGCTGCTGCTGAGGGTCCCATGAAGGGAATTCTTCAATTTTGTGAGGATCCCATCGTCAGTGCAGACATTGTTGGGAACCCACACAGCTGCATTTTGGATGCCGAACTGACCAAGTGCAGTGGGACGTTGGTCAAGTTATTCGGATGGTATGACAATGAAGCGGGTTACGCAACCCGGGTTGTGGATTTGGCCGAGAGATTGGCGTAAAATTGGAGTGTTTTGACCATTCTCATTGCTGATAGCGGGTCCACCAAATGCGATTGGTTGGCCATCACGGAGTCCGGTTCTGAGCTGGGGGAGTTTCACACCATGGGGTTCAACCCCTACTTCCACGATGCCGATTTGGTGGAGAGGGAGATGTTGGCTAACGCCCAGGCAAAGGCCATGGCAGGCCAGGTAGACAAGGTGTTTTTCTACGGGGCAGGCTCGAGTTCTCCGGCGTTGTGTGCGGTGATTCAGGAAGGGTTGCAGCGCGTGTTTGCAAGGGCCGATGTCCACGTCGGTCATGACCTTGATGGGGCAGCTTACAGCACCTATACGGGTCAGACTGCCGTGACTTGCATTTTGGGAACAGGCTCAAATTCATGTCGGTTTGATGGAGACCAAGTCACCGAAGAAGTGCCTGCCTTGGCTTACATCTTGGGAGATGAAGGGAGTGGAACGTGGTTTGGAAAGAAGTTGCTGACAACCTTCTTATACCACAGACTGCCGCGTGAGCTTCATGAGGACTTCAAAAGTCAATACGGCATGGACAAGCTCGAGATTATCAGGCGTGTGTACCAAGAGCCCAACGCCAATGTGTTTCTTGCGAGTTTCATGACCTTTTTGGGAAAGCACAAAGGCCATCCGACCATCCAGGCTTGGTTGGACGAGGGGTTCAAGGCGTTTTTGGACGTCCACGTGGCGTGCTACGCGGATTCTCCAAGGATCCCAATTCATTTTGTGGGGAGTGTGGCATATCATTTTCAGGAAGAATTGAAAAAGGCTTGCGACGATCGTGGATACACGGTTGGAAACATCATCAAAAAGCCCATTGACGGGCTGGCTCGTTACCACGTTGAATTCATCCTTAACGAAACCCATTGACATGCGTTTTCCAGCTGCCTGCTTGTTTGACATGGATGGTGTGATTGTGGATTCCGCAGTTCATCATTTTGAGGCATGGAAGCGTTTGGCGGATGCCTTGAGCATTCCCTTCACGGAAAAAGACAACGAGGCGCTGAAGGGGGTGAGCAGGGTGGACAGTTTGGAGTACATTCTCGGTCTAGGTCACTTGGTGTTGGATGAGGCGACCAAAGTGAAGTTGATGGACCAAAAAAACGCCCACTACCTGAGATTGATTGAGGGCATGCGTGCCAAGGACATTCTCCCTGGCGCCAAAGAATTCATTGAGGAGTGCAAGGAGGCTGGTGTGGCCGTGATTTTGGGTTCTTCCAGTCGAAACGCCCAAATGGTTCTTGACAATGTCGGCCTTGCTCCACTTTTCGATGCAGTTGTCGATGGAAATCACATCACCTTGAGCAAGCCTGATCCAGAGGTCTTTGTGAAGGGAGCTCAGGCTATGAATGTGGACCCAGCGCAATGTGTGGTGTTCGAAGATGCCGCTTCTGGTGTCCGGGCCGGAAAGGCGGGGGGATTTGCAGTGGTCGGGTTGGGGGATGAGGCTGTGTTGGGAGAGGCCGATTGGGTGTTGCCTACAATGCAAGGCTTGACGCTTGAACGACTTTGCACAGCGTTGGGTTGGGTTGATTGAATAAAGCCAAAATCACATGAACAAGTACCTGAGAGCAGAGCCTTGGAGGGTCGTGGAGGAAGGGTTCAATCCCGACAATGCGAGAAGTTCGGAGAGCATATTCTCCTTGGGCAACGGCCGCTTTGGCCAGCGTGCCAATTTTGAAGAATTGTATTCAGGGGATCACATGGTGGGCCATTACGTTGGGGGGGTGTACTACCCCGATCGGACCAAAGTGGGGTGGTGGAAAAATGGGTATCCCGAATATTTTGCCAAGGTTCTCAATGCCACCAATTGGTCTCGGCTGGCTGTGACCGTGGATGGAGAGTCTGTGGATTTGAACCAAGTGGCGAGTGTGGATCGGTTTGAGCGAGTGCTTGACATGCGACAAGGCTTGCTGCAACGACAAGTTGAGGTGACCCTCGGAGGCGGAAAGCGAATTCGGCTTCACACTGAACGCTTCGTGAGCATGGCTCATCCCAACAGGGCGGCCCTTCGCCTCACCATTCAAACCTTGGATGATGCGTTGGTGATGGTTCAGCCCCAATTGGATGGCGGAATCACCAACGAAGACAGCAACTGGGATGATGCATTCTGGCGTCACGACCACCAATCTTCCCATGTGGATGACGGGACATCGGTGCTTGTCAACACCACCATGAAAACGGAATTCACAGTGGCGACTGCCCAAGCCCTTGGCAGTGCATCGGGCGCTTGGACGGCAGAAGAGGGTTCTCGATGGGTTGGATTGAGCCAAGGATGGGAACTGCATGCAGGAGAAGAGGTGGTGGTCGAAAAATTTGTGGGCCTCGTAAGTTCCATGCATTCCCCGGCAGCCCAATGCAAAGACAGGGCCTTGGAGGAAGCCAAAGAAGGAAGGCGTCGGGGCTTTGACCAAGAACGAGAGGACCACATCCAGGCATGGGCTGGA
This sequence comes from Bacteroidota bacterium, assembly GCA_027622975.1. Classification (GTDB taxonomy): domain Bacteria; phylum Bacteroidota; class Bacteroidia; order Flavobacteriales_D; family Sanyastnellaceae; genus UBA11663. The sequence continues at coordinate 66,930 of JAQBVN010000002.1, forward strand.
ATTTGGTCGCTTGGAGACATCGAAATTGAGGGTGATGTGGAGGCACAGCAAGCCATTCGCTTCAACATCTTTCATTTGAACCAAACCTACAGGGGAGACGATGCCCGGCTGAACATCGGTCCCAAGGGGTTCACAGGAGAGAAATATGGCGGGGCATCCTATTGGGATACGGAGGCTTATTGTTTGCCTTTTTTCTTGGGAACCCATCCCCCAGAGGTTTCAGAGAATCTGTTGAGATACCGTCACAATCAGCTGGGCAAGGCCATTGAAAATGCACAGAAGTTAGGTTTCACAGGCGGTGCCGCGTTGTATCCGATGGTGACGATGAACGGTGAGGAATGCCACAATGAGTGGGAAATCACCTTCGAAGAAATTCACAGAAACGGAGCCATCGTGCTTGCCTTGCGCAACCACTTCAACTACACCGGAAATGACACGTATCTGTCCAAAGAGGGAGTCGAAGTGGCAACGGCGGTCGCGAGGTTTTGGGCGCAAAGGGTTCATTGGTCGACGGACAAGGAAGCCTTTGTCATGCTTGGGGTCACCGGACCCAATGAGTACGAGAACAACGTCAACAACAATTGGTACACCAATGTTTTGGCCGCTTGGTGCCTTCGGTTTGCCGCTGAGCTGACCAGTCGGTACGGCGGGGATGCCACCCCTGAGGAATGTGAAGCGTGGTGCCACATTGCTGACCAGATGTACTTTCCTTTGAGTCAAGGGGGAATCATCAAATTGCAACAGGACGGGTTCTTGGACAAGGAATTGGTTCCTGCGGCTTCTCTCCAACCTGGGGAACGCCCGATCAATCAACATTGGTCTTGGGACCGAATCCTCCGTTCATGCTTCATCAAGCAGGCTGATGTGCTTCAAGGTTTTTATTTCTTTCCTGACGACTTTACCCAGGAGGAGCTACGAGCCAACTTTGATTACTACGAGCCCATGACGGTTCATGAAAGCAGTTTGTCTCCCTGTGTTCACGCCATTTTGGCGGCCAAACTAGGCATGGAGGACAAGGCCGTGGAAATGTACTTGCGCACATCGAGGCTCGACCTCGATGATTACAATGCCGAAGCGTATCAAGGACTGCACATCACATCCATGGCAGGGACATGGATGTCTGTGGTCGAAGGCTTTGGCGGTTTTCGGGTCTTGGAAGGGGTGCCTCATTTTGACACAATGTTGCCCAAGTCGTGGAACGCGTTTTCCTTCAACATCCAGTTCCGTGGACGTGTGATTCAGGTCCGGGTAGAGGCAGACCAAACCCACGTGACCACCATCCAAGGCGATTCCTTGGAGGTGGTGGTCAACGGGGAGCGAATGCTCGTTTGATTCATTGCAGAGATGGGTCGTTGAGCGGCGTCAATCCGCCCAAGTGCTGTTGGCACCTCCAGGGGAGCCTCCCAGAGCATTGGATCCTGCCCAAGAGTCCGGCAAACTGTTGTCGTACGGAATGCCCTTCCACTCCAGGGATGACCCAAAGCCGTCGGCCTCGTTTGTCCAGCCATTGGTGTCGCTGTAAGTGACAATGTCGGCTTCCGTGCCATCGGGTCTCAAGAGCCGAATGGTTTCTCCGCTGTTGTGAAGGCTCGAGGCTCCGCTCCATTCGAACAAGGGAATGAAGGGATTCAAGAGTGCGGCATACGTGGCTGTGTCATTGGCGGTCACCAGAAATCCTCCAGCCGGAATCATCGTTCCCTCAGGAAAAGTCACGTCGATTCCATCCGCCAAGGAATATCCTGAGACGGAAATGGAAAAGGGGTGAGGGTTCATGAGTTCCACAAATTCATACTGGCTGTCGTTGCCTTGTTGGCTGCTCGGATTGTAGTGGATTTCGGAAATCACGGGATCCATGGCGCTCGCTTCGTCGCAGGTGATTCCATAATTGCTCAGCACAATCATCAAGTCCTCATTGTCAACGGTTTGATTACCATTCAAATCGGCTTCACATTGGCCCATCATTGGGTTCGTGTGGAACGTCAATCCCAGCATGGCGGCCAAGAATTGTCCGGCCCATGTCAACTGTAAAGTGTGGTCATTCATCCTTTTTTTTGAGGACGAATAGAAGGCACAAGATTCCTTGCTGGACGGGCTGTTTGTGGGCGTGGGCTACAGCTTCATATGCGCCATGTCAGGGACACTGGACAATGATCGCTTCCATGGATGTCAGTGTGAATTTCGGGGAAGTCGACTTGGGCGAGTGCACGGCTGCTCACCAGCATGTAATCCAAACGCCATCCGACGTTTTTTTCACGGGCTCCACCCCGGTAGCTCCACCAGGAATATTTGACCTTGCCAGGGTGTGCCTGACGCCAAGTATCGACAAAGCCGGCTTCCAACAGGGCGGTCATTCCATCGATCTCATCTTGGGTATAACCAGGTGTCTTGTTGTAGTTGGCTTCGGGGCGCGCCAAATCGATGGGTGCATGGGCGACGTTCAGATCACCGCAACAAACCACAGGTTTGTCCTTGTCAAGTTCTGAGAGATAGTCGCGAAAAGCAGCATCCCATGCCTTTCGAAAAGGCAGACGCTTCAGGCCCGAAGAGGAATTTGGGGTGTACACTGTGACAAAGTGAAAGCTGGGAAACTCGGCGCGTAGCACGCGGCCCTCCTGATCAAAATCGGGCACGCCGATGCCAGCCTGAACGGACATGGGAGTGGTTCTGGTGAGAATGGCCGTACCTGAATACCCCTTTTTTTCGGCGGACGATGAAAACAACTCATAGCCATCCAACCCAAACAAGGCTGCACGAACCTGATCCTCCTGGGCCTTGGTCTCTTGGAGCCCCATGACATCGGGCGCAAGGCAGGCCAGTGACTGTTCGAAGTCCTTTGTGACAATGGCACGAAGGCCGTTTACATTCCAACTAGTCAGTCGCATGGGCACAGAATGGCATCGGGTCGTTCCTTCCAACGTTCCACGAGTTGCATCACCTCGAGGAGGTCGCCGTGGGCGAGCAAGGTGTCGCCAGTTTGGTACAAATGATTGAGATACACACGACTGTTTTTAAATTCCTGGGAGGGTTCCATGTTCAGGAATTGGGAAGCGTCGGGGCATGGGTGGATATGCATCATGGTGTACCCACGAACCTCAGGATCAAACCCCAAAACGACCATGCCTTCCACATCATGACCAATTTCAATTGGCATGGGGAGTCGAAGAAAGAATGCGCTCCAAGGTCCCATGTATCCCATGCTGAAATAGGGGTAGAGCCATGGACGGTGGGAAACACCCATCTTCAGAAGCGCTTCCTTCAGTTCCTCGGTGGCCTGATGGATCAGGCTGGAGGTGGTGCTTGAAGGGTCAAAATTCTCGAGTTTGGCCCAGCGCTTGTTTGCGGTGTAGTGCTCCATGGGGCCCAACCGAAGTTTGTAATCGAAATCAGAGGTTTGGTCCAGAACGTAGCCGGGATAGAACCACTTTCTGCCCGTGTATACCCCATATTCCGCCTCCTTGAGCAACGTGTACATACCCAGGCTGAATCGGCCGTACTCATCGTCAAACAAGCCCAGCAAACTGGCCATACTTTGATCACCCAAGTCGAAGTAGCTGACGGCAATCAAGCGATCACCGTCATACACGCAAACCTCCCGTGTGTCGAAGACGGTTCCTTGAAATCCAGCATTCAAATAGTCCGTCAATGAGTTGTGAATGAAACCCTTGAATCTCCGTTTGTGCCTTTGATACAAGGCCTCTTTGGCGGAGTTGGGTTGGGCGTGACCGTAAATCACGTCAAACCGAGATTCCACCCTCCGCATGATCTTGCGCTGTCGCGCTGTCGGTTCATATGTGGACAGGTTCAACCGAATGTTGACCACACTGAACATGCGTTCCTCCAAACAGAGGAGGTCCATTTTGTAGAGCATCACAGACCCCCGGAACCAACCCGAAGCGAGATACTGGTCGTACCTGCTTCGTGACAAACTTCTGGGAAAGTGGGTCTGGACGAGCATGTCACGAAGGTAGAGTTTGCAAGGGGTGCTTCGACGTCACAACCACTTTTGAACGGTACGAACCAACCACAAACTGCGACGATTGAAGGGAGGGAAGGTCAAGGGCAGAATGTTGAATCTCGAGCGCTGTGCCACCACAGAACGTTCGTTGGAAAACTGTCGGAATCCACTGAGCCCGCCTGTGCGACCCATGCCACTGTTTTGAATGCCTCCAAAGGGAAGTTCAGGCTGGGCCACCTGGACAATGACCTCGTTGATGCCTGTGGTTCCCGCCCTTGTCGACCGCATCAATTCATCAATGTTTTGGGAGTCTTGAGAAAAGATGTACAAGGCAAGCGGGTGGGGGTGATGGGCTAACAAAGCGTCTCTTTCCTCGCGACTTTTGTACCGAAGGATGGGAAGAACAGGGCCAAATATTTCTTCCTGCATCACCTTCATGTCGGGGCGACAACCGTCCAAAAGTGTCGGTGCAATGCGTCGTTCCTCGGCATCCCATGTACCGCCATGCACGCAAGTGGCACCTTGATTGATGGCGTCCTCAATCAGGCCCACCACCCGTTGAAAGTGGTGATCGTTGACCATTTTTGAACGGTGTGGACTCATCATTTCATGCTGGCCATCTGTCCCTCCGTACATGGCGCTGATTCGTTTGGACAGTTGTTGGATGAGGTCATCGGCAACGGCGTCATCCACCACCAAGTAGTCAGGGGCTATGCAGACTTGACCATTGTTCAAGCATTTGCCCCAAGCCAAACGCCTGCTGGCATCGCCCACATGAGCAGTCTTGTCCACGATGGCCGGACTTTTGCCCCCCAATTCCAAGGTGAGAGAAGCCAGGTTGTCAGCGGCGGCCCGCATGACGAGCTTCCCAATTTGGGTTCCTCCCGTGAAACAGATGTGTTGAAAGGGCAGGGTCGTCAACTTCGCACTAACCTCTGGGCCGCCTAAAACCACAGCAGCGGTCGATTCTGGGAGGGCGTCCTTGACAATTCTTTGAAGCACTTGGGCGGTTTGCGGGGTGTGCTCAGAAGGTTTGACCACGACACGGTTTCCGGCAGCAAGCGCACTCACCAATGGACGAAGGGTCAGCATGACAGGAAAATTCCACGGAGAAATCACAAGGACCTGTCCTTTGGGCTCGGCGTGAATGAAAGAACGCGTTCCAATCATGGCCAAGGGAGTGCTGGTCGCGCGAGGCGCCATCCAACCACGAAGGTGCTTTAGGGCAAACTTGATTTCAGTCTTGATGGGATAGATTTCATGCAAATGAACCTCCACCCGTGGTTTGCCCAAATCGTCATGAAGCGCATCGATGAGCGCTTCCTCATGGTTCAAAATGGAAGACCAAAGAGCCCTCAAGTGCTCCTTGCGTTGTGCCAGCGTCGGCGCAGAAGCCACGTGATCACGGTGTAGTTGGAACAAAGCGTTGATGTTGTCCATGGACGTTGCTGTTGATGTGGAAAGGTAAGTTCATCAGAAGGCCGCAAGTTCAAGCCTTGACCTTTTGCATCATGCGTTGGTGCAACGCGAGAACCTGTGCCAAAAGTGGCCGACCATCGTTTTCAATGACAAAGTCGGCATGCCGTGCCCGTTCTTCCCGAGACCATTGGAGGGACATGCGTCGCAGGACATCCTCCTTTGTCCGGGCTTCTGATCCCGGCCGATGCAAGGCACGTTGAATCCGAAGGGCCTCAGGGGCTTCGACTGTCGCGGTCCAATCGCATCCCTCATGGGTTCCTGATTCAAACAAAATGGCGGCCTCACGCACGATGTACGATGCGCCCACTCCATGTGAAGTGCACCAAACGTCAAAGACACGGGACACAGCGGGATGAACTTTGCTTTCAAGCCAAAGCTTGGCCTCGTCATCCGTGAAAATCAAAGCCGCAAGTTTGGCTCTGTCGAGGTCGTACGCACGCCCATCAGCGTCTGTCAATGCGTAATCTTCACCCCATTGATTCAGGACCGCTTCCCGGAGAATGGCATCGGACCGATACAGCGATTTGGCAGCCGCGTCCGCATCCCACACGGGAACCCCGAAGGCCTGGAGCATCTTTCCGACCAAGGATTTGCCTGCGGCCATTCCTCCGGTTAGTCCGAGGACCAAAGGTCGAGTCTCATGCGAGTTGGGCATGATGCAAAGGTGCACCTTCTTCACATCTTGCCCACAAGGCTTCGCAAATCTCGAGGAGTTCATGACCTTTGTTCCATGTCTCATCTTCTTGCACCCTCGCTCTTGGCGGCCGATTTTGCCAATCTCCAGCGCGACGTTGAGATGGTCAATGCCAGCGAAGCGCATTGGTTTCATCTCGATGTCATGGATGGGGTGTTTGTGCCCAACATCAGCTTTGGCATGCCTGTGATTTCGGCCATTGCCAAGCACGCTGCCAAACCGCTCGACGTCCATTTGATGATTGTCGATCCCGACCGTTACATCTCGACGTTTGCGGGCCTTGGTGCCCATGTCTTGACAGTGCATCTGGAGGCTTGCACCCATGTGCATCGCACCTTGGGTGCCATTCGCGAGGCGGGCATGAAGGCTGGCATAGCTTTGAATCCACACACGTCGGTGGAGTTGTTGCGAGATGTGGCTTTGGACATTGACTTGGTGTGCTTGATGAGTGTCAATCCTGGATTTGGTGGGCAATCATTCATCGAACGCACATTCCAGAAAACGAGGCAGTTGAAAGCCATGTTGCGCGAAGAGGGGAGCGATGCGTTGATCGAAATTGACGGTGGGGTGGGAATGGCCAATGCCCTCCAATTGGTGGAGGCGGGAGCCGATGTTCTTGTCGCAGGCTCCTCTGTGTTTGGTGCCAGCGATCCGATGGCTGCCGCGCGTGATTTGGTTCATCTAGAACCTGCGAATTCTCGCTGATTGTTCATGCACCCTGAGGGGAGTACGTGTGATTCCAATGGCATGCGTCGTGCGTTGGCTGCGGTTCGACAAGTGATGGCCAGTCCTAGTTACAAGACGTGCCAATCTGAGGCAGAAGGATGAGCAAGTCTTGAATACCGATGACTCCATCGCTGTCCAGGTCCTCATTGCACGAGTCAAGGCATCCCAAACTCCCGAGCAGGTGAAGCAAGTCAACGGTTCCAACCGCTCCGTCTTCGTTGAAGTCGGCATCCAGTGGTGTGACTTCGATCACATGCGTGACCGAACAAATGGTTTGGTTTTGCCAGACAACGTCCAACGTCACCTGGCCATGTGCGGGATTCCAGTTGAACCATTGTGCCATGCTCGATGGTCCAGTCTCAGGTGTCCACACTCCCTGGGTTCCGTTCGGGAGTGGGGGGAGAAACAGATTTCCCGATGGCTCGCAGAAATTGTGAGTGACCACATCGTCGGGACAGGCACTTGAACCCTCCACCAGAGTGTATTGTCCACCGGGCATCAATCCATGAATGTCAGGATCATAGAATTCTACCAACCCCGAGGGCCATGTCACCTGAACCCCTTCCAAGGTGCCCGTGCCGAGGCCAAACAACTCCCATTCGCTCTCTTGGGACAGGTAGTTCTCCCCCACATGGACATGTCGCTTTTGATGGTAGGTGGAGGTGACGACATCGATGAGACTGCCAGCAGCTGGGCGGTTGCTGATTGTTCCTTCTAGCGCAAGTCGAATGCTTTCAAAGCCGTTGTCAAAGCCAGAGTTCATCCACAACCGCATGGCATGGTTTCCTACGTTGTGCATGACAAAATCAATCCATCCATTTCCATCGAAATCGGCCGTAGCCACGACATGGGAATTCAAATAATCTGCACCGTACACGTTTTCACCGAATGGGATAAATTGAAAGTCGAGCCCTTGCCCTCCATTTTCATAGATGTAATTCAAGCCATAAGGCTGCAAAAATTCATGCTCTGTGACAAACAGATCGAGGTCGGCATCGTTATCTACATCCATCCAAGCTGCACCCCAACAGAATCGATCCATGTTCAAACCGTGGTTGGCGCTGGCTTCGATGTAAGTACCGTTGGTTTGGGCTACGAGAAGTTTGGAGCCCATGCCATCCCCGCCAAAGGGAGTGTTCGTGTTGAACATGTCCTGCATGCCATCCAAGTTGAAATCCCCGAGACTCGCTGTCATGCAGTCCAGGACGACGTCCAAACCGATCGTTTCTGCGACATTCTCGAATGTTCCATCTCCCAGATTTCGGAAGAGGGCATTGGCTCCTGTTTTGTCATTGATCACATAGATGTCCTGCCAACCGTCACCATCCTGATCCCACCACAGACTTTGAAAGCTCAGCCAAGCATCATCCGTCGCACCAGAGCCTGCACTGACGTCCGTGAAGACCAAATTGCCGTCATTGCGCATCAAGACATTGCGGTGAATGGGGTTGTCGTCAGGAGGAAATTCGATGTATCGGCAGATGTACAAATCCAAATCGCCGTCGTTGTCCATGTCTCCGAATGATGCGCCAGCGGTTTCTGTTTCTTCGAAGGAGATCCCCGATTCGACAGTCACATCTACAAACCCATCGGGACCATCGTTTCGAATGACGCCGACCCGCCCAGTCGCTTCTTGGACAAACAAATCATCGTCCCCGTCGTTGTCCAAATCCACCCAAAGAATGGCCTTGGTTTCACTCTGCATGAGGAAGGGAAGGGGAATGGATTGAAAGCTTGTTCCATCCACATTCATGTAAGTCCGAAGAGCGCCGTCCGTGGTGCCAACGGTCAAGTCTGGCCAACCGTCGTCGTTCCAATCGGCGGTGCTGACGGCAGCACCGTAATGTCCATCCCAATTGTATTGAAGGACATTCCAGTCAAACGCCATGTTTTGAAACACTTGACAGCACGTCCACCCAGAAAATCCAAGCATGAACGAACCAACACCAAGGGCTTGCCTCAAGACGGTCGAACAACCAAACAAGGGAAACATCTTCCCAATTTACGGATTTAACTCGACAGTCAAGTCCCTGTCCGACAGAGCCTTCAACATGGGGGCAAGCTCCTCGTAATCTCCCGACTTGACCGTGCATTTTCCTTTGAAATGCACGATCATCGCACATTGCTCGGCCTGAAGCGCGTCATGTCCACATGTGGTCATCAAACACTCAATGACATGGTCGAAGGTGTTGTGGTTGTCGTTGAACAACACCAGGTGCCATTCTTGGTCAATCAAAACGTCAACCAAGACTTCTTCCAGGGTGTCTGGAGAGGACGAAAGACTTGGAACCCAATGATTTTGAAGCAGAGCCATGACACATTTCTGTTCCGCAAAGATACGTTGTCATGCTCCTTGAAATGTGGCTTGTACCCTTGGGGGGGGGCATGAGAACCTTTCAGGTCCTTGGTTGTTTGGTACGATAAGATAAGTATCATGAAATCAAACACAATCCTCCTTGTTGGTGTTGGGGTGCCCGCAGAATTGACGGAAATGCTGCTGAGGGCAGGGATGGTGGTCCAGCGTCCGGAGTCGCCCTTGTCCGCGGCGCTAGCGTTGCTGAGAAACGACGTGGGATTGATGTTGTTGTTGGGAGAGATGGATGCCTCCTGGAATGAGGTAATCGAAGTGGCGGCATCCAGAGGGGAGTTGCTTCAGGTGGATGGCGCTCAAACGCTGCAAGTGTCCTTGGCCAACAGAGCCTCGGGGAATGGCCGTCTGCGCTCGAACGGCTCGAATGGCTCGAACGGCTCGAATGGCTCGAACGGCTCGAATGGCCACGGCAGCCATGATGACGACCTTGCTGATCATGGTGGATCTGGCCCGCTCTCCATGGACGAAATTGTGGACATGGTAGGCGCCAAAATCAGCGAGCCCTCCTTGGTGTTTGACCACATCTACACCAAAGTTGGAAACAAGCTGAGGAAAGTTGACTTGGATGATGTGTTGTTCATCGAAGTGGAAGGGAAGTACAGTGCCCTGCAAGTGAAAGATCGCAAGTACAACGTGAAGGCTTCATTGAAGGACTTGCTCCAGAAGCTGCCTACCGACCGTTTTGTGCGGGTAAGCCGCAACTTTGTCGTCAACTTGAACAGAATCCAGCACATTGATACGTTCCAGTACACCGTGAAGGTGGGAGAGGTTGAGATTCCAATCAGCCGGACCTACAAGGAGGAACTGATGCGACACATCAACCTCATTTGAGGGGGAAGTTGTAGCCCACGCGAATCATCGACGATCTGTAGGGTCTAGCAATCAGGCGAATGTGGGGTCTCCTGAGTTCCCAATCATCCCCATTCCAGCCTAAAAACCAAGGCCCGGGTTTGTCTTGAATGTCCACTACGTCCCACTCGTAAAGCCATCTGTTGTGGCGGTCTTTCCATCCCGTCCATCGGTCTTTTTCCGTGAATGCCAATGGCCCGCCATTCCACCAAAAGCCATCTCGGCTGAACCAGGTGTGGCGACCCAATGTTCGCTCGTAGCCCACAATGCGGGTGCCATGCCGCAATCTCCATCGAACTTCCTGAGGGGATGTCATCGGACCAAAGGTGCGACGTAATTTTGACCCATGGAATCGAGCACACCTCACGCGCATACAGAAGGGAATGAAGAGGGCAAATCCAGGCGCCACTTCATTCAGCAAATCATCGATGCCGATCTTCAAGAGGGTCTGCATGGGGGGAGGGTGCATACGCGATTTCCACCCGAACCCAACGGCTATTTGCACATCGGTCATGCCAAGGCCATTTGCGTGAATTTTGGGTTGGCCAATGAGTATGGCGGAAAAGTGAATTTGCGCTTTGACGACACAAATCCCGTCAAGGAAGACACTGCCTATGTGGATGCCATCCGAGCCGACATCGCCTGGTTGGGGTTTGAGTGGAACGGTGGCGAGTACTTCACCAGTGATTATTTTGAAACCCTCTTTGACTACGCTGTGCGATTGATCAAGGATGGAAAGGCCTATGTGGACGAGCAAAGTGCCGAGGAAATTGCAGCCCAAAAAGGAACCCCAACCTCTCCCGGTACGGCCAGTCCGTACCGAGACCGCACAGTGGAGAGCAACCTGCGGTTGTTCCACGAAATGCGTGAAGGCAAACATCCGGAAGGAAGCATGGTGCTCAGGGCAAAGATTGACATGGGCCATGCCAACATGCACATGAGAGACCCCTTCATGTACCGGATCAAATTTGCACATCATCATCGCACCGGAGATGCTTGGTGCATCTACCCGATGTACGATTTTGCCCACGGACAGTCGGACAGCATCGAGGGAATCACACACAGTTTGTGCTCTCTCGAATTCGAAAATCACCGTCCGCTCTACGAGTGGTATATTGAGAACTTGGGCATTTTCCCTTCCAAACAGCGCGAGTTTGCGCGGTTGAATCTCAACTACACAGTGATGTCCAAGCGCAAGTTGCTTCGGCTGGTCGAAGATGGGGTTGTGGATGGATGGGACGATCCGCGGATGCCTACCCTCAGTGGTCTGCGTCGCCGTGGTTATTCCCCCGAAAGCATCCGTGCATTTTGCGATCGTGTGGGGTTGGCCAAGCGCAACAACATCATCGACGTTGGATTGCTCGAATTTTCCCTTCGTGATCACCTCAATTCAGTGGCTACCAGGGCAATGGCCGTGTTGAGACCACTGAAAATGCTGATTGTCAACCTTCCTGAGGGTCATGTGGAGTGGCTGCCCACGGAAAACAATCCTGAGGATCCGTCGGCTGGGATGAGGGACATACCGTTTGGAAGAGAGCTGTTCATTGAGGAGGATGATTTCAAAGCGGAGGAGGTGAACAAGAAATGGTTCCGGCTCGCTCCTGGCAGGTCCGTTCGATTGAAGAGCGCCTACATTGTGACCTACGTGAACCATCTCGTGGACGAACACGGGCAAGTGACCGAGGTGCACGTTGAATTGCATCCAGACAGCAAAAGTGGTTCAGACACAAGTGGAATCAAGGCCAAGGGAACACTCCATTGGGTGGAAGCGACCCATGCCAAGGACGCTGAAGTAAGATTGTACGATCGGCTGTTTTCTGACCCGAGTCCAGACGGGGACAAAGACAGGGACTTCATGGAATGCTTGAATCCCGATTCGCTGGAAAGATTGAAGGGGTGCAAGGTGGAGCCTTCACTGGTAACGGCTGAGGCTGGTGAGCCTTGGCAATTCACGCGTTTGGGCTATTTCACCCTGGATTCGAGATACAGCACGGCTGACCGTCCCGTGTTCAACCGCGCAGTGACCCTCAAGGACGGCTGGAAGGGGTGAGTCCCAAATGGCGGCCGAGCTTGAGCATCAATGCACGTGCCTCTTCGGGGTTGTTGCGAATGTCACCTTCAAGAATCGCCTCCTTGATGGCATTTTTGATGTCGCCAACAGGTCGTGAGGGAGGAATGCCAAACGTTTCCATGATCTCCTCTCCACTGACGGGAGGCTGGAAATTGCGGATGTGGTCTTTCTCTTCCACTTCACGGAGTTTGATCACCACGACATCGTAGTTCTTCAGGTAACGTTCAACCTTGGCCTCGTTCTTGGATGTGATGTCGGCCCGGCAAAGAACCATCAAGTCGTCGATGTCATCCCCTGCTTCAAACAGCAAGCGACGCACCGCGCTGTCTGTAACCACCTCCTTGGTCAGGGCAATGGGCCTGAGGTGGAGCAAGACGAGCTTCTGGACGTACTTCATCTTGGCGTCCATGGGCAATTTCAGACGTGCAAAAATTTTGGGAACCATCCGTGCGCCTCGATCCTCATGTCCATGAAAAGTCCAACCTGCTTTGGGGTCAAATCGCTTGGTGGGTGGTTTGGCGATGTCATGCATGATCGCTGCCCATCTCAGCCACAAGTTGTCACTCACTGCTGCGACGTTGTCCAGCACTTCCAAGGTGTGATAAAAGTTGTCTTTGTGACCGATTCCTTGTTTCCATTCCACCCCGTGCAGGGCGACCATCTCGGGGAAAAACTGATGCAACAGCCTGGTTTTGAACAGCAGCTTGAATCCACGCGAGGGAAGTGGGGCGGCGATGATCTTGTTCAGCTCAGTGTGAATGCGCTCCGCGGAGATGATGTCAAGACGCTTTGCGTTTCTGCGAATGGCTTCAAGGCTACCCTCTTCGATGCGGAAATTTAGTTGTGTCGCAAATCGAATGGCACGTAACATGCGCAAGGGGTCGTCGCTGTAGGTGATGTCCGGGTCCAAGGGAGTCCGAATCCATTTGCGTGCCAAGTCATCCAAGCCTCCAAAAGGGTCCACGAGTTTCCCGTAGCTGTCAGCATTCAAACTGATGGCCATGGCGTTGATGGTGAAGTCCCTGCGGTTTTGGTCGTCTTCCAACGTGCCATCTTCGACAATTGGCTTTCGACTTCCTCGCATGTAGGATTCTTTTCGCGCTCCCACAAACTCAATGTCATGATCATGGGACCGAAACATGGCAGTGCCAAAATTCTTGAACACATGCACCTGACGAATGTGCATGGCACGTGCAGTTGCACGTGCCAATTCAATGCCACTTCCTTCTGTGACAATGTCGATGTCTTTGCAGGGGCGTCCAAGCAAGATGTCTCTCACAAAGCCTCCGATGGCATACGCACGTTGCCCACGCTCGTCAGCCAATGCGCCCACCTGCCGAAAGACGGGGTGTTGGAGATGTTTCGAGAGATTCATGGCAGGAATGTCAAAGGTACGATGCTGTCAGTTGGAGGGCTTTCGAAGGACAGGCTCAGGCGAAGTTCAGTCTGTGATGGCCGAAACGTGCAGAGCCGAAGAGAAGTCGATCATGACCTGAGCATGGCAAACCTGCCTTGGGCATCGAAAGACACCATCATCGAAGGCCTCCCTTCTCCTGGGGGGTCTGATTGTCGGTGAAGGCTTGTGTAGTCCGCTGCGTTCCGTAACGAGGCGTCGATTTCTCCGAAACAACGTGGAGTCGGTCGGCCCGTGGGGTTGGCGCTTGTCGAGGCGATTGGACGCCCCAAACCGCGAATGACGAAGGCACACCAAGGGTCCTCAATGCGTCGCACTGCCAAGCTGCCGTCGGTGCCGAGCAACGATTTCGAGACCCCGCGTCCTTCTGGGTAAACCACTGTCACAGGTCGGTCAGCATGTTCCATGAGGTCCCAAGCTGCCTCGGGCACCTCGGAAACGAGCTCTTTCACATGTCCCTCGTCGGCCACCAGGACCAACACGGGATGGTGAGGGTGGCGGGATTTCATTTGGTTCAATCGCTCGACGGCTTCGTCTTGGGTAGCATCGCATGCGAGCCCCCAAACCGTGTCGGTGGCGTGTAAAATCACCCCTCCGGATTTCAGCACGCGAATCGCTTCCAAGGCGTCATCATGCCATGGCTCTCTGGATCGCCCCATGACGTTAATGGGAAAGGTTGGGATTTGTCGTTTGGCCCTGATGCACATGCAGCCATTGTTCGACGGCTTCCTCGACACGGGCCAATGGGTCTTCGCTTTGTCGTCCCTCGAAGGGCAGGCCTGTGACCTTTTCGTACAGCTCAATGTAGCGCGTGGTCACCGTGTCCAGGAATTCATCATCCATCACAGGGGGTGTTTGGCCTTCCAACCCCATGAAATCCCGTTCCATCAACCACTCTCTGACAAACTCTTTGCTGAGTTGTTTCTGAGGTTGGCCAGCGGCCTGCCGCTCTTCGTAGCCATCGGCGTAGAAATAGCGAGAGCTGTCGGGTGTATGGATTTCATCGATGAGCGTGAGGGTTCCATTTCTGAGGCCAAACTCATACTTCGTATCAACCAAAATCAGGCCTTGTGCTGCTGCCATGGCCGTGCCTCGTTGAAACAAGGCCCGTGTGACGCGTTCCAATTCAGCCCACAATTCAGGACTGACGATTCCCCGTGCGAGAATGTCCGCGGGAGAAATGTCCTCGTCATGGCCTTCTTCGGCTTTCGTGGCCGGGGTGATGATGGGGTGCGGGAATCGGTCATGTTCACGCATTCCATCGGGCATGGTCGCTCCGCAAAGGGTCCTGTGACCGGCTTTGTACTGGCGCCAAGCATGTCCCGTCAAATACCCGCGAATGACCATTTCCAATCGAATGGGTTCACATTTTAGGCCCACGGTGACATTGGGATCGGGCGTTGCGAGTTTCCAGGTAGGTACGATGTCCGTCACGGCATCCAAAAAGTGACTTGCCACACCGTTCAAAACTTGTCCTTTGAATGGAATCCCACGAGGCATAACCACGTCAAACGCGCTGATGCGATCCGAAACCACGGCCACCATCAATTCGTCACCAATCGTGTACATGTCTCGCACTTTTCCGTGGTACGACTTGGTTTGTCCAGTGAATTGAAAGTCAGTATTTTGAATAGATTTCATGAAAGTGATGAATCAATTTAGGATCACAGAGACGAGGCGGCAGGGGGCGCAGATTCCGAGGAGGATTCTTTGGACTGAGATGCCGCGAATTTGGCTGCCTTTTTCGCGGCATCGGCTTCAGCGCGTCGGGCATCGTCTTGGTCAAACCGATCAATGATGGCGCCCACCAGGCGATGCCGAATGACATCAACACCCGTGAGTCGGATGGTGGAGATTCCCTCTACATCTTCCAGCAAGCGAAGGGCGTCGATGAGACCTGAGCGTTGATTTCTGGGAAGGTCCACTTGAGATCCATCTCCTGTGATGACAAACTTGGCCTCCTTGCCCATGCGAGTGAGGAACATGCGCATTTGGGCAGAGGTGGCGTTTTGGGCTTCGTCGAGAATGACAAACGCCTTGTCGAGGGTTCGTCCTCGCATGAAGGCCAAAGGCGCCACTTCAATCACGCCCTTCTCGAGGTGATCGGCCACTCGCTCGTAGGGAAGCATGTCGGTCAAGGCATCGTACAAGGGCTGGAGGTATGGATCCAGTTTTTCCTTGAGATCACCCGGAAGGAAACCGAGGTTTTCTCCGGCTTCGACGGCCGGTCTCGTCAAGATGATCTTCCGGACACGCCGATCTTTCAAGGCGGCCACCGCCATGGCCACTGCGGTGTACGTTTTCCCTGTCCCAGCTGGTCCCACCGCAAACACCATGTCATGTTCTCGAATGGCATCGACGAGTCGTCTTTGGTTGGGGGTTCGTGCAGTGACTTTCAGTCCGCCAGGTCCATAGACAATCACGTCGTCTTGGGCTGCGTGATGAAGGAGGGTCGTTTCTTCTGTTTTGGTCAAACGCTCGATGTCGTCTTCTCCGAGGGAATTGAACCTGTCGACATGCCAAATGACCATGCGCATGACCTCTTCAAATCTCCCCAAGTCTTCACGGTCCCCAATGGCCTTCAAATCCGTGCCTCGAGCGACAATTTTGAGTTTGGGAAATCTCGTTTGCAAGGCGCGCAAATTGGCATTCCCTTGTCCAAGGAATGTCATCAAATCGAGGCCTTCGAGAGAAAGAATAGATTCGTGCATGTGGAGGACAAAAGTAGCTTTCTCACCTTTGCGTTCGTGCCACCGATCACACTCATCAGCGATTTTGGTCCCGACAGCATCTACACGGGGATGCTCAAGGGCAGCATCCTGCGCAGAATGCCCGACGCGCAGATTGTGGATATCACCCACAGCATTCGAAAATTTGACACTGTTCATGCGGCTTTTGTGCTCAGGGCGTCCGTGCCGAATTTCCCCAAGGGAACAGTTCACATCGTCGCGCTGAATGCGGTGGAATCTGCCGACCATCCCCATCGAATTGTGCGCTGGCAGGACCAATATTTCATAGGCGCGGATACCGGGGTGTTCCAACTGATGGGCGGCAAAGTTCCAGACGCGGTGTTTGACATGTCTGGGGTCCAAACGGACAGCGATGAGCCAACCTTTCCAGAACGTGCACTTTTTGTGCCGGCTGCGACCCACTTGGCCAAAGGTGGCATTCCAGAGATGCTGGGGCGCCCCGCATCCCTGGTGACGCAAGTCGAAAATTTTCGTCCTGTGATTGAGGACAATGCGTTGGTGGGGCATGTTCGTCATGTCGATGGTCGCGGCAATTGCATCACGGACATCGACCGGGCGCTCTTCAAGGAGGCAGGGCGCGGGCGCGACTTTTGTGTCAACATGCGCCGCGCCCGAAGCGACATTCGCCGCATCCACAACACTTACATCGACGGCACCCCGGGAGAACCTGTGGCCGTGTTCAATGCCATGGGCCTCCTTGAAATCGCGATTTGCATGGGCGGGAGTGGAACGGGGTACGGAGGTGCAACGGAACTTCTTGGGCTAAAATTCGGGGATCCCGTGCGCATCGAATTCCAAAGCGCATGATTGTACGCATGGTCAGATTGTACATCCAACGACGAGATGTGGAGGCCTTCGAGGCTTTGTTTTGGAAGCACCATGCGGCCATTGAATCTCAGCCCGGTTGTTTGGGGGTGGAGTTGCTTCGTGACCCCGAGGACGAGGCCGTACGAGCCACGCTTAGCCGGTGGGTAAGTGTGGCGCATCTGGATGCTTACAGAAGTTCGGAGTTGTTTGGAGTTGTTTGGCCAGCGACCAAAACATTCTTCTCGGCATCGCCTGAGGTCTGGACATACACCATTGCCACCCAGGAGCGAGGGGCTATCTTTGACCTCTGATTCACATGTGGGCACTCGTTTTTCGTGAAATAAGGAGTTTTTTCAGCACGCTGATGGGATACACCGTTGTGGCGGTGTTCCTGCTGTTGACGGGTCTCTTCTTGTGGTTGTTCCCAGGGGGGTGGAATGTTCTTGATCAGGGCATGGCATCGTTGGATTCATTGTTCGCCATGGCCCCTTGGGTGTTGATGTTCCTCGTGCCAGCCATCACCATGCGATCGTTTGCTGAAGAGCATCGGGAAGGTACCCTCGAATTGTTGTTGACCCGTCCTTTGACAGAGACCCAGCTTGTCCTGGCCAAGTTCCTTGGTTCATGGTTGGTGGCTGTGGCTGCGTTGGTTCCGACACTTTCGTTTGTGTTGGTGGTTGGATTGTTGGGGCAACCGTCTTGGAATCTCGACCTTGGCGGGGTGTGGGGTAGTTATGTGGGGCTGATTGTGTTCTCGGGGGCTTTGACTGGAATTGGCGTGGTCGCCTCCATGAGTACCAAGCAACCCTTGGTGGCGTTCCTCGTGGGCATGTTGCTTTCGTTTTTGGCCTTCGCTGGATTTGGCGCCATGGCAGATTTTGCATGGTTGGGAAGGTTTGAGCACACTTTCGTGCAGCTGGGCATGCAGGCGCACTTTGAATCGATGAGCCGAGGATTGCTGGACACAAGGGATGTGATCTATTTCGGGGCATGGATGGCCATGTCAATCTTGGTGGCTCGCTTCGTGTTGGCCCGACGTAGGGGTAGAATTCTTCGGGAAGGGACATCCTTGGCTTTGTCTTCGGCTGTCGTGGTGATCCTCGTGGCGTTGGGCCAGTTGGTTCATGGAGCTGTGGATTTGACTGCTGAAAAGCGTCATACCCTCGCCCCAGGCACTTTGAAATTGCTCGAAGAGCTTCAGGACGACGTGCTGGTCACTTGCTACCTCACGGGGGAATTGCCTGTGGGATGGAAGCGTTTGGAACAAGCTGCAAAGGCGCAGCTTCAGGCCATGTCTCAAGCCAGTGGGGGAAGGGTGAGCTATCAGTTTGTGGACCTGTATGCCTCGGAGGACGTCAACACCATAGGCCAAAATGAGCAGGCGCTTTTTGAGCGAGGTCTCCAATTCACGCGTATCGCGTACCAAGCAGGCGGGGCCCAAGCGTTCAAAACGATTTGGCCCGGTGCCATGGTGAGTTTTCGTGGAGAGGAGCAGCCTGTTCAGTTTTTTTCGAGTGAAGTCCCTGCCGCGGATGAAGCCATGATTCAAGGGTCAATCAATGCACTGGAGTATCAATTGACGGCCGGCATCCGACGAAGCACCGCATTGGAACCTCGCCGCATTGCAATCTTGGAAGGCCATGGTGAATTGGAGGATGCAGCCTTGGCCGATTTGGTGTCCGCCCTGGAGGAGGACCACATGGTTGTGAGGGTTGACATCGATTCCCGGTTGAATGTGCTTTCAGAGAAACTCGAGGGCATGCGGTACCGCACCAACCGATACGATTTGGTCATCGTGGCTAAACCGGAAAAGCCTTTTGGTGACAAAGACCGGGTGATCCTCGACCAGTTCTTGATGAATGGAGGAAAGATCTTGTGGATGGTGGATCCCATTTTGACGGATCTGGACAGTTTGAGATCGGCTCAGGAAACCTATGGTGTGGAGAATCCCCTTGGCATCTACGACCAGTTGTTTGATTACGGCGTTCGATTGAATCGGGATTTGGTCATTGACCCCCAATGCGCTCCCATCATGTTGGACGCGGGACCCATGGGAAACCAGCGCAACATGCAGATGTTCAGTTGGTACTTTGCTCCACTCGCCCTGCCATTGGGGACAGGGCATCCCATCACCAACAATTTGGACCCCATTCATTTTGATTTTGTGTCCTCCATGGACCTGGTCAACACCCAGGATCAAGTCAAAGCCACCACGTTGCTGACGTCGAGTGAACGGGCCAAGGTATACCGTGCTCCTGTTCGAATTTCCAGCAGCATTGTGGATTTGGACCCTGCGGTTTTTCAAGCGGGAAACACGCCCCACGCGCCTCTTGCTGTCATGCTTGAAGGCACCTTCAGGTCTCATTTCGATTCCAAACTGCCCGACACATTAAAGACCGATGACTCGTTCGCATTTCGCTCAGAAAGTGCTCCTACAGCCATGGTTGTCATTTCAGATGGCGATGTGGCCAGGAATAAGGTTCGTTCCGATGGACAGTTTCTGCCTCTTGGTTACGATCGTTATGCAAGACGGGTGGTCTACGACAACAAGGAATTCTTGCTGAACACCATCAATCATTTGCTCGATGAGGATGCGCTGATCAGCGTTCGTTCTCGGTCCATCACACTCAGGCCACTCGACGCAGAGCGGGTGCGAAGAGAACGTCGTGGATGGCAATTCATCGCTGTGGGCATGCCGCTTCTTCTGGTGGTCTTTGCAGCAGGAGGGGTGTTGACATTTCGCAAACGACTTTACGCCAATTGATGTTTTCTGAGACAAAACGTTGACACTTGGCCCATCGACAGAAATCCCATCGACAGAATTCATTCCATGCACTCAAACCTTCGAATTTTGTACTTGCTCGCCACGTTGACAGCGGTCCTGGGGGTGGTGTGGTGGTTTCAAGCACAGCAAGGCTCTCTCGCGCACATCGAGGGGACGCAATTTGCCATTGAAGACACATCCACGGTCGACAAAATTTTCATTGCAGATATGGATGGAAATGCGGTGACCTTGACCCGGCCTGCGCAGGGGAGATTGTGGGATTTGAATGGCAAATACAAGGCGAGGGAGGACGCTGTGGCATTGCTCTTGAAGACTTTCAAACGCGCTTCTGTGCAGGGTCCTGTTGCGGAAGCTGCTCGTCCCAATGTCATTCGACTTTTGGCCAGTCGCGGGAAAAAAGTGGAAGTCTATCAAGGAGGAGAACAACCGGTCAAGACTTGGTACGTCGGAACCGCCACACCGAGCCACACAGGAACCTACATGTTGTTGGAAACGCAGGAGGGCAAGGGGCAAGATCCCTATGTCGTCCACATGGAGGGATTCACAGGGTATTTGTCCACGCGTTTTTTTACCAACGAGAGAGAATGGCGCTACACCGGTTTGTTTGATTACCCCGGCAGAACGCTACAGCGAATTGAGGTCGAGACTCCGGAAGATCCCCAAAACAGCTATTCACTCGAGGTCAATGCACGTGGAACCCTCCGCTTGGAAAAAGTCAACGGGATCGCACTGGACATTCTGGATACTGCTGGGGTCCAAACCCATTTTCTGCGCTTCAAAAAGGTCCACCTCGAGACCTATCGCAGCCGATTGTCAGAGGTTCAAGAGGACAGCTTGAGACGGGCCAATCCCGCCTTCGTGCTGACGGCATGGGGTCGGGATGGAAGGTCGTCTTCAGTTCAGGTTCATTGGAAGCCTCGGACCGGTCTGGACCGAGATGCAGAAGGAGAGTTGATGACGCACGATGGAGAGCATCTCTACGGTGTCACGGAGCAGGGTGAGGTGGTGTTGTTGCAGCGGTTTGTGTTTGATCCGCTCATTCGTCCCCTCGAGGAACTTCTTCGTCGGCGTGTGCCTCCTGTGGCAACAGAAGGGCTGCCCATGCCGACCAACTGAGACGTTTCTCAATCTGGCCAAAGGCAGCTTTCACGTCGGTTTCCTGGGCAGTCCAAGATTCGGCCATGGCTTCTGCCAAGGCATGGGGGTTGTGAGGAGGCACCAACCTACCCGTGAGTTCAGGGATGATGGTTTGGCCCAAATCACCCACATCGGAGGCAATCACCTTGATTCTGTGTTGCAATGCCAACGCGGTGACGCCACTTTGAGAGGCCGTTTTGTAGGGCAAGACCATGTCATCGGCCGCGTCGAGAAAGGTGGAAACGTCTTTGCCTTGAATGAAGTGGTCAAACACGTGCACACGGTCATCCAACTTCAAGCGGTCAATCAAAGTTTGGTAAGGGGCAAAGCTGCCATAGCATTCACCGGCGATGACCACGTGATGCTCAGGGCCCAATTCAGCCATGGCTTGCAGGAGAATGTCCAAGCCCTTGTAGGGCCGAATGAGTCCAAAAAACAGGTGCACCCTCGCTTGCGCTGGAAGCCCCAAACGTTGTCGACTCGCACCCCGTCCCGGCCCTCGTCCCCAACCCCCCATCAAAGGGTGGAAGAGGGTGGTTGTGGGCAGGGGGGAAAGTGCCTCAGATACACCTCGACTCAAGGTGATGATCCGATCGACACGATCCAAGAAATGCCGTGTGAGCCATCGATGGATGACTTGCCCGTCATGGGAGCTCGCGTTGTGCATGAGGGCCCACACACTTTTCGCACCGGCGCGTTTTGCGTGACGGGCAACCGCTGCCAAGGCGGGGGCGTGAATGGCATGCCAAAAAGGCAAGACCACAACATCCATGTCGCCCAATTGCCTGCCCACTTTTCGCCAACTCGCCGGCGACATGACATCCAAGTTGGCTGGCATGGTGGCGTCGCTCAGCGTGAATCCGGGGTCAAACTGAGAACTTCCTGGAAACATCCGTTCGGGGTATTGACGTGACCAGGTCATGCACGTCACCTCATGCCCAGCCTCCTCGAGGCTTCGTGCCATGGCGGCATTGAAGGTGGCAATCCCACCCCGATAGGGAGGGAAGGTGGAGACGATGGCCAGGCGCATGCTGCAATTTGGGGAAAGATGCGGTCATCCCCAACCTATCTTCGCAACATGAATGCATTTGTGGTGGATGGGATTCGCACACCCATCGGTTCCTTTGGAGGCACATTGTCGACTGTGCGCGCAGACGATTTGGCGGCTCATGCGTTGTCAGCTCTGCTGGTGCGGCATCCTGGGTTGGATCCCAGAGCCATTGGAGACGTCCTGATGGGATGCGCAAACCAAGCAGGCGAAGACAACAGAAACGTGGCAAGGATGGCTTCACTGTTGGCCGGCCTCCCTCAGGAAGTTCCGGCTGAAACCATCAATCGGCTGTGTGCTTCTGGTTTGGCGGCGGCGGTGCATGCAGCCCGCACACTCCATGTCGGAGATGCCGATGTGATGATCGCTGGGGGGGTCGAACACATGACACGAGGTCCTTGGGTTCTTTCGAAGACATCTTCGGCTTTTGGTCGAGACATGGAACTTCACGACACGAGTTTTGGCTGGCGATTCATCAATCCTCGGCTCGATGCGTTGTATGGCACGGATGGCATGGGCCAAACGGCAGAGAACCTTGTCGACTTGCATGGCATTTCGAGAGAAGACCAAGATGCATTTGCGGCTTGGAGCCAGGAAAAGGCCGCTCGAGCCCAAGCCGAGGGACTGTTGGAGGAAGAAATCGCTCCTGTGGCCATCCCCCGCCGAAAGCAGGAGGACCTCATGTTTGCCCAGGACGAATTCCTCAAGCCCGACACAAGTTTAGAAGTTCTTTCCAAGTTGCGTCCGGCCTTTCGTCGCGATGGCGGTTCAGTCACTGCCGGCAATTCAAGCGGACTGAATGACGGTGCAGCGGCGCTTTTGTTGGCCAATGAAGCAGGTCTGGTAGCCCATGGATTCGAGCCTTTGGCGGAAATTGTCTCGTCGGCTGTTGTGGGTGTGCCGCCAAGAATCATGGGCATTGGCCCCGTCGAAGCGGCCAACCAAGCCTTGAACAAGGCAGGCATTGGTTGGGATGACCTCGATGTCATTGAACTCAACGAGGCCTTCGCAGCCCAGAGTCTGGCGTGCATTCGAAGCTGGTCCTTGTCGGACACAGATCCCCGATTGAATCCCAATGGTGGTGCCATTGCATTGGGCCATCCTTTGGGTATGACAGGTGCACGGTTGCTTTTGACTGCTTCACGCCAATTGCAGAGGTCAGGAGGAACATGGGGTCTGGTGACGTTGTGTATTGGAGTGGGCCAAGGGTATGCCGTGGTCATTCGCCGTACCCATGGATAGCAAATCATGATTTTCGCATTTCAAGGGATGATTCCCGTGATTCATGAGTCGTCGTTTGTCCATCCTCAGGCCACGGTCATCGGGCACGTGACAATAGGTCCCAATTGTTATGTGGGGCCCGGTGCTGTGCTGCGCGGAGATTGGGGGAAAATCATCCTCGAGCGCGGTGTCAACGTCCAAGAATGCGCTGTCATCCATATGTTTCCCGGAACCACCGTGCTTTTGGAAGAAGGGGCGCACATTGGGCATGGGGCCATGATTCACGGAGCTCGCGTGGGCCCAAACTCCATGGTGGGCATGAATGCGGTGTTGCTCGACGACGTGGTCTTGGGTGAAGAATGCATTGTGGGCGCCCTGGCGCTTGTACGTGCCGGCTCGTCATGGCCCAGACGCTCGCTTGTCATCGGTCATCCGGCTGAACGGAAAGGCGAGGTGAGCGATTCGATGGTGGCCCATAAAACCGAAGGCACGGCGTTGTATCAGCGCCTGCCTGCAGACTGTCATCAAGGCTTGCTGGAGGTGGAGCCATTGCGCCAGGAGCCACCTGATCGTCCAGAAGTTTTTCCGGAATTCGAGACTTGGCAGAGGCGACGCCAGGATTCAGATTCGTCCAAACAGTGAGTCATGGGCCGCTCAGGACGACGCATCCAGGTCTTCAAGCAATTCGAGATTCATGACGACGCGTGTGGCATGAAGGTTGGCACCGATGCCTTGGTGCTCGGTGCCTTGGCTGGCAGACATCATCCGGAGCAAACCATCAAACGCGTGTTGGACATTGGCACGGGATCTGGGATTTTGGCCTTGATGCTTGCCCAACGATTTCCCCACGCCCTCATCGATGCCATCGAAGTGGAGCCGGAAGCCTGTCTTCAGGCGACACGAAACGCAGAGGCTAGCCCTTTTACAAACCGAATTCGAGTCCATCACTCTGCCCTTCAAGGATGGGGCGGGGGTGAGGTATTTGACCTGGTTGTGTGCAACCCACCATTCTTTCACAATCATCCCAAAAGCCAGGATCGAAAGAGGAATTTGGCCCGTCATGACGATGCTTTGCCGCTGCCTGTATTGCTTACGAGAGCGAAATCGCTCTTGGCCGAATCCGGGGTGATGGAGGTCATTTTTCCCCATGATCGCGACGATGAATTCATGGAAGTCTCGCACCGAGTGGGTCTTCACGTCTCCCATCGTGTGACTGTCCGCGCCAATGCGTCGAATCCTCCGCTGAGGACGCTTTGGAGTTTGTCATTGACCCCTTCGCCCCAGCACACACACATATTGTTTCTGGAATCAGAGTCCGATGATCATGTCTGGAGTGATGACATGCGTCAGGCTCTGCATCCCTTCATCCAGTTCTGAATGGACTGTAAACAAGGTGAGTGTATGAAAGACAGGCCTACTGAATGAAGGCAGGGAAGTTCAGCAGCCGAGCACTTGACGAAGCTTGTCCGTTTGGGCGTGCCACAAATCTTGGGCATCTTCCACTTCGTCTTCATCTGCGAAGTCCGTAATCACCAGGGCATTTTCTCCTGTCAATTCATCCACGCGAATTCGAAATTCGAAAAACGTGTCTTCGCCTTCTTCTTCGGCCTCTAGCCAACGGAACTTCACAAACTCATCCTTCTTTTTGGAGATCATCCTCGCGGATTCTTGGCTGCCGTCCCAAAAAAAGATGTGGACGTCCTTTTTGATATTCACATCGTCACAAAACCATTCAGCCAAACCCGATGGCGTGCTAATGCAGTTGTACAGTACTCCTTTGGAACTATTCAAAGGGATTTCCATTTGAAACTTGACCTTCTCCAGAATCATCTCGCTCGTTTGTCGTTGGTTTGATGTGCGCCACTTGGGACGCCACAGCATGCCTTTCCAGCATTTTTCATGGCTGCGTTCACAAGATACGTCAGAAGCCATTGAAATCTCGTGGAAGAGACATGGAATTTGAAGACAAAACTTGTTACCTTCGCGCCCCATTCGGCGGGGTAGCTCAGCTGGTTAGAGCGCAGGATTCATAATCCTGAGGTCGGGGGTTCGAGCCCCCCCCCCGCTACAAGAGGCCTTGCATCGAGCAGGGCCTTTTTGTTTGCACTTTTTTCACAAGCAGGAGCGACACGTGATGTGCTGTAGGAGGAGAGATCTCACGATGCCTTCCATGGGCGTACCAGCTTTTGTTGGGTTGTATGTTGGGTCGAGGATGGTCCAGCATGGAAGCTTTGGGATTATGTAACTATCTGTTCTCGTTGGAGTTGTGAATAAAATATTGAGGCCCCATGAGGTGGATTCAGATGGATTGAAGGCAGTTTTGCGCGAGAACGTCCAAACTGCTCACAACGCGAAACCACATGAACTTTTCAATTGCATGCCCAAGCCTGTTCTTGGGCGCGCTCATTTCCATGCCAGGATTGGCCCAGCTTTCTGTGACCTGGCCAGCAGATATTCTTCAAGGTTCTTGCACCTCTGACTTGCAAGATGTCTATGAGGATCCCATTGTGGCGTTGGACACGACGTGTAGCTCCTTCTCTGCGAGTTATGAAGATGATGTGTTGCCTGGAAACTGTGCTCAAGAGACGTGGGTCGATCGACATTGGCTTGTTGTGGCTTGCGGGGACACTGCCACCCACACCCAAGTCATACGTCTTCGGGACACGGCCACGCCTTTTGTGGTGAACGACTCGTACAATGGTGGGCATTATTGCATTTCGGAATTGGATTGGATTCCCATTGTCCAGGACAATTGCGATGCAAGCATGACGGGTGGATTCAGCATGAGAGACACCTTGTTGCTCTGCCAAGGAGTGATGTCCGTCGATCTTGTGCTTAGCATCGCTGATGACTGTGGCAATCTGCTCGATACGGTCTACACGGTGTTTCTCCATGACATCGCGCCACCTGAGTTCAGTGTGGTTCCGAGCAACGTGACAGTGGAATGCGGCCAGGATGCCAACTTGCCAGATGCCGTTTTTGACAATTGTGGGGGGATCACCTACACTGCCTCGGATGCCACCACGTTCCCATTCTGCAGTGGATCTCGCCTGTCTCGAACGTTTGTGCTGACGGATGCCTGCAATGCTTCGACCTCGGCACAACAAGTGATTGAATTCGAGGATACCACGCCTCCAACCATCCTCATGCCTGAGGACGTTGTCATTTCGTGCCCACAGGAGTTGGTGTTGGAAGACTTTGTTGTGACTGACGCCTGTTCAGAGGTCGTAGTGACAGAAACCATTGACTCGTTGTTGGTGGAATGTGGATTGCAGTGGGAGAGACATGTGATGGCTGTCGACAACTGTGGCAATGCAAGTGAGGTCACACAAGTGTTAACCCAAACCGACAACAGTCCCCCGGTCTTCACGTTTATCCCGGGCCACATGACGTTGGATTGTTCTTCTCCAGAACCCGAATTGGTGATGGCTACGGCTGTCGACGAGTGCAGTGCAGTGGAGGTCACATTGGTTGAATCCATTGTGTTGGGTACTTGCGAGTCAGAGTTCACCTTGATCAGAACATTTGTGGCCACGGATGCTTGTGGCAACACGTCGGAAGCGGAACAGTGGATCAGCTTTGAGGACACCACGCCGCCACTTGTTACGCTCGGTTCCTGGGGGCAAGGTGATACATTGATTGTTGCTTGTGGTCAGCCCATTCCCGCGGCAGAATTGGTCGTGACAGACAATTGCAGTGCATGGACGACATCGTCTTCTTTGAATGCTCAGCAAGGGTCATGTAACGGGGAGAACACCCAGACCATTGCTTATACCGTGACGGATGCATGTGGCAATGCGGCCGCCATTTCAAGGGTGGTTGTTGTCAATGACAATGACGCTCCTGAACTGGTTTGGGCTCCGGCAGACACTTTGGTGTCCTGCAGTGAGGACTTGCCTTCCGATTCGCCCGTGTTTCTCGAAATATGCAGCACTGCTTCTGTTCAACTGTCCGAGGCTATCACGGAGGGAGTGTGTCCATCTGAAGCTTCGATTTTGCAAGTTTGGACTGCGACTGATGCGTGTGGCAATGCGAATAGTTACACGCGCACAGTGACTGTCATTGATACGACGCCTCCGGTTTTGACCAGCAGCCTCGAGGACCAAATTTTATCATACATCTCGGGTCAACCCGGCGGCAGTGAAGCGCTTCCAGCACCTTTCGTGGAGGTTTTTGACAATTGCGACAGTGACCCAACGTGGTCATCAACGGACACACTTGTGTCTGTGACATCGACGACTGAGGTATGGTGGAGAGCGTATGTGAGCACCGATGCTTGTGCCAATTCCTCGTCATTCACTCAACAATTCATCGTTGAAGTCAGGGTCGAAGGATGCATGGATGGTTTGGCCGACAACTTCTTGCCTGAAGCCAATGAGCCAGATGGATCGTGCACTTATTGCCCGATGTACAATGAGCCCAACACCACTGCGCCAGACCCCATCACGATTGGTGTGGGAATTTCCAACGAGCACATGCATGTGTCGCGTGACACGTGCAACGACTTGTCATTGTCCTTGGGCGCATTGGAACGATTTGTAGGAAGTCTGGTTCCAGAATCCAATGAACCGACATCCTATCGAATTGAAACTGGTTATTCAGAATCCTTGGAGGGGAGTCCCACGGGTTCACGTTGGAATTATCTGCTCAGCGTCAACCTAGGCTCAAGCACATTTCAGGATGTAGAGGTTATGTTGGGCGTGGATTTTGATCCGGCTGAAGAGATTGATTTAACTCAACCCGAAGATGCATTCACAGTCTATGCCTCCCTCAACGAAGCGCTTGCCATGGTGGATTTGTCTGAAGGCACCAACTACGCCCAAGGAGGATTCTTTCAGGACTCACAAAATCTGGCCTTTGGCTTTTGGGCCGATTTGATTTCGGCGAGTGGTTTGGCATTTGATCCAGAGGTGAATGGCGTGTATCACCTTGGCGTGTATGCCTTGTCGCCAGAGGGTGGAATGTTGGCTTCTTCGATCATCTCTGTGGAAGCATTTACACCGGGGTGTACGGACCAAGAAGCCTGCAATTACAATGTCCAGGCCAACGAACTTGATGGTTCTTGTTTGTATCTCGATGCTTGTGGAACATGCGGGGGCACTTCATATTTGGGATGCACCGATGAGAGTGCGTGCAATTACGACCCCAACGCGGGTTGTGATGATGGGTCCTGTCTTCCTGAACCCGCGTTTTATGACTGCCAAGGGGAATGCACGGTCGACGTCGATGAGGACGGGGTGTGTGATGATGTGGATGAGTGCATTGGGGCTTATGACGCATGTGGCGTATGCAATGGCGATGGTACGTTGTGTGTTGGTTGTACAGATCCCGAATCGTGTACCTATGCGATGTTGTCGTCCGGGACGTGGTCTACCAATTTTGGGCTCACAACCAATCCCGAAGTCAAGACGATAACTGTTGCAGGAGATCAAGGGGATTATTCATTCGCAGGTGTTCTTGTTGATGTTTCTTTCACTCCCCTCGGTGGAGATACGCTTTCATTGTACTTGGCCTTTGAGGGAATCCTGGACATTGGAGATGTTCAAGCCCAGGCCTTCATTTCCGCTCCTCTCGTGTTACCCAATGGCTTAGCGGCGTTGCCAGAGTCGGCGGATTTTGTTGTGAATGCTGGGGAAGCCGTTTGGACGATGACTGCCTCAGTGAACGGAGATGTGTCGATGGGCTTGTCAGGAGAAATTTCAGGGTTTTCTCTGGCGGCCATTGACGACGGTACCTGCTTGTATGCGGACGCATTGGGAGAATGTGGAGGCGCGTGCATGGCAGATGTTGATTCGGACGGCCTATGCGATGATGAAGACCCTTGTGTGGGTTCCTACGACGTCTGTGGCGTGTGCAATGGGGATGGAATCTTGTGTATGGGATGCACCGACCTGGAAGCATGCAATTACGAGATGCTTCCGAGTGCCACGTGGCACACCAATTTCGGATTGTCGAACATGCCAGAGATCGCCATGTTGTCAGTGTATGGATTGGAGGATTCCTACGCGTTTGAAGGCGCACTCACATTCCTCGAGATTCAACAAATGGCGGGAGACACCTTGGAAGTATCCTTGATGTTTCAGGGTGAATTTGTTGCAGGCGATGACATCGCAACGGCCGAGGTTTCTGCCACGCTGCTCCTGACCGAGGGGTCTTCGTCCTTGCCGGAAACCGCCACCTTTGCCATCACCGCGGGTGAGGCGTCATGGATGGTGCTGGTTTCGCTGAGCGAAGCTGGCATGGATTCAATGGCAGGAACTGTGTCGTCTTTTGGACTGGCCTTCTTCGACAATGGTTCTTGCGTCTATCCAGCCATGTATATGGATTGCTCAGGTGAGTTTGTCCCGTCTAGCGTATGCGGAGAGGGGACTGTTTTTGATGTTGAAACGGGGTTGTGTCTACCTGCAGAGGGTTGTGAGCCCAATGAAGCGGCTTGTGGGCCAAACACAGTTTGGAGTGAATCAATCGGACAGTGCATCCCTGCCACATTGGGCCCTGAATGCTACTTTGACACCGATGGCAACGGGGAAGTGGGAAGCACTGATTTGTTGAACTTTCTCAGCGCTTTTGGAAGTGTCTGTGATTGACGCGGTGGGGGACGTTGCCCTGGATGAGTACATGAAAAAAGCCCCGGAAATTCCGGGGCTTTTTCGTCGATTCAACCAGTGAATCAGCGACGCTCGCGTGGCTGGCTTTCGTTGCAGCGAATGGGACGACCCATCAGATCTTTCCCCTCCATGCTTTTCAATGCCGCTTCAGCTTCATCGCGGTTGGGCATTTCAACAAAACCAAAGCCTCGAGACCTTCCGGTCTCACGGTCGTGGATGACTTGGGCTTTTTCGACTTCGCCGAAGGCCTCGAATGCCTCACGGAGCGCGATGTCATCGACGCCCCAAGAGAGGTTTCCTACAAAAATGTTCACTTGACTGAATTTATAAAGTACGGGCGCGAAGGTAGGTGCAAACCAACCCACTTCGACGCAAAGTCTTGAATTCCTTTGCAGTGGCCCCAACAATTGGCCTCAATGGTCATGTTCGCTGCTCTCTTTTCTTTCGCTGGGTTCGAAGTAGGGTACGGTTTCCTCAAGGCCCTCGATTTGAGACAAAATTTCAGCCAGTTGGACTGCACCCACTTGCTTGGCCATGATCTTCTTGTCGGCATCCAATAAAAACATCTTGGGCGTCGCGTACACGTCAAACGTCGTCCTAAAATTCAGACTCTCCAGGTTGGTGATGCCTCCATAAATCAGGGCAGTGGCGCTGTCTTGGGCGTTGATGAACGGATTGTCGGAGACATGGAACCAGTCAGTCAGGCCTTTGTCTTTGACAAACTCTTGCCATGGTTCGGGCTCAAAATCATTGCCAATGGCGAATATTTCCAACC
The DNA here is from genome assembly GCA_027622975.1 of Bacteroidota bacterium. GTDB lineage: Bacteria > Bacteroidota > Bacteroidia > Flavobacteriales_D > Sanyastnellaceae > UBA11663. Next base: position 97,620 of record JAQBVN010000002.1, read on the forward strand.
CTCTCGGGTTCCATTCTTCGTAAATCCGTTGCAGTTTGGGCATTTCTTTTTTGCAGTGACCGCAGGTGCTTTCCCAAATACAAATGAGGGTGTACTTGGCTTGGATGTCGTGAAGGCGGATCCAATTTTCCTGGGACAAATCGGGAAGGGTGACGTCAGGAGCGACATTGCCACACAAGGTGTACTTCAAATCGTCTGCTCGTTCAAGAATTTTATCGAGCTGTTCCTTGGACAACCAATCCACCTGGCCGGTGCGGTAATAGGTGTTTACTAGATGAACGAAGACTTTGTCCATGCACATGATTTTGGAACTTTCGCTCGCATAGGTCATGTGGTGGAGCATGTATTTGAACATGTCCTTGTTCTCGTTCTGCAATGTCAAATCGAGCACGCGCTGGGCTTCCGCAATCATGGTGTCGGCCATTTGAGGAAGAACCTCAGCCCACCATCTCTTGAGCACTTGATCGAATGCCCCGTCGCGCACCAGTCGGGGATCTGAAAAATCCACCCGGTCCCAGTAATGGCTTCGGTACCACTGATACTGCCACATGGCTGAATTCTTCACATCGTCCGGCGCCTCCGGCACTTGGGGCTCATTCAGCATGTTCAGGTATTTCCCGAAGAGAAATTCTCGGGGGTCATTGATCATGTATTGCTGGTACGTAGTCACTTCATCTGTCAAGGCCTGAATGGCTCTCCTCGCCTCAGATTTGGCTTCTGCGCTTGCTTCGTCGTCATTCAAGACAGCATCGTGTGGAACCCGCAGTTCACGCTTCTCCTTGATGAAGGATAGGTAACTGTAGAACACCTCATTCTCCTTGCTTTTGAGAACTTCGATGTCTCCCGATGGATTGGCTGCGGTGGTTCTGAATTCCATGGGCTCATCGACCATCAGAAACTCGAAGAACTTGGGCCCAGGCACGACCACAGCGTATTTTCCTCCTTCAGCCATGGGTTTGCCCTCGAAGACAACTTTCCCCGACGAATTCGCAACAGCGGTGTCATTGTAGAAAAGTTTAGCTCCGTAATAATGGGCCAAATACACGGTGTCGTGAGACAATCCATCGATGTGAATCACGACATCATGTTGAGCCCGAATTGCAGGAACCAGCGTCACAGCTCCAATCCATGCCATCATTGCCTTCAAGAACACGGGGGACATCGTACCATTTCTCATCGTCACATCATTTCAGTTAACAGCGTCAAATTTAGTGTTGCAATCAGCGACCTTTGCAAAGGATGTGCCAATGCATGTCAAGAGTTGACAATCCATCGCCCAGACTTTGTTCATGATTTCAAAGGACCTCAAAATTCTCGTGATTGGCGCGGGGCGTGTGGGGTCGCAGGTTGCCCGATTGTTGCGCTTTGAAGGCTTCGAGGTGGTGGCCACCACAACCCAAAAGGAGACGACCCTCTGCTTGGAGTCAATGGGTATTGAGGTCATTCCTTGGACATGGGAACCTGGCGTTTCATGGTCCATGATAACATCAGTTGATTGCAGCCGATGGCTGGTCACTGTTCCCCCAAGAGGTGCGGATCGTGCCGAAGCTTTTCATGAGTCTTTGCACAGAGAAGCGGTTGATGCAGGGGTTGAACTGTTGGTGTGGACTTCGTCAACATCAGTGTATCCCAAGGAAGGTGTCATGTTGAATGAGAGCCATGCTGTTCATCAGGCCTCTCCTCACAGCGGGGTGGACTTGCTCAAACTTGAGAAGATCCATCGTTCTGGGAAGGTCCCTTTTGTGGCCATGAGGCTTGGCGGATTGGTGGGGCCTGGGTCTCACCCGATTCGGGCCATGCATCGTCGAGGTGTAGGGTCCGAATCGGATGGCATTGTGCAGTGGGTTCATGTTGAAGACGCTGCACGAGCCTGTGCGCATGTGATTAACATGTCGCCAGATTCCATTCCAGAAGCTTTGAATGTTGTGGCGCCAAAACCCGTCACTCGAGGGTCACTGGTGGAGGCATGCAATCCTGCCATGGAAGTTCCTGCCACCGGTGGTGGCATGGTTCGGGTGGTGTCCTCTCAGAGGCTCTGTGACTTGGGTTTTGACTTTGCGCACCCTGCCATCGATCAATGGGTCCGGCAACACCCTGAACCCGAGTTGGAAGGGGCATGGGATGGACCGCATGGAAGCCTGCGTTGGACTTGGACGCCAGCCCATGTCGAGGGTTGGCCTTCCAAAGAGACAAAGGCTGGTACGATTCTCATGTTTCACGGGTACAAAGGATTTCGAAAGTGGGGGAATTGGGGAGGCATGGCTTCATGCCTCGCAAGGCGAGGGTGGCATGTCATACGCGTCGATTTTTCACACAACGGTCATGTACCACCCTTTGATGAGTCGTGCTGTGACGAAGAGGCTTGGAGCCAGAACCACCTTCACTATGAGGCTGAGGAGGTTGCATACGCTGTGGAATGTGTGCATGGCTTGTCCTTGGGCCCAGTGTTTGTTTGGGGTCATAGCAGAGGAGGGGCCATGGCACTTCTAGGGGCACAACAGGCGGAGTCCAATCGCCTCGTTGTTTCTGGAGTGATGGTGTGGAGCGCTGTGTCGGATTTGTTGGCCAGAATGCCCAAAGGAGAGTCGTTGGAACAGTGGGAGTCATCAGATCGGTGGGATGTTTTCAACTCGCGCACGGGCCAACGATTGCATCATCCTTGGTCTTATTACCAAGAGGCCATGAAACGTCGGTCATCTTTGGACGTCTTGTTGGCTACTCGCAATTTGACATGCCCAATCTTGGCGGTTCATGGAAGCGCTGATGAGGTTGTTCATTGGTCTGAAGGCCAGGCCATTGCAAAAAATGCACACAGGGGTCATTTTCACAAAGTGATGGGGGCAGGACATACCATGGGGCAAAGCCATCCATGGCACGCGGGTTCCTGCCCTGGGGAGGGTTGGGAGGATGCATTGAATGCCACCCAACATTGGCTGCAGTTGCAATCATCCCCTGCGCGTTGATCCGGGGGCGAACCAGCCCCTCGACTGGCCTTGGATGCAGCAAGGCTCCTCAAGAGAAGACCTGATTGCCAAGCCCTGAAGGTTTTTTTGCAAGGACCCATCAAGGCTACATCACGACAAAAAAAGGCCCGCCTTGACGGGCGGGCCTTGAAGGAAAAAGGATTGTTTTGGAGAGGAGAGTCCTGCTCAACGCTGAACCACGAGACGTTGTGTGGTCCGTTGACCGCCTTGGCTCAATTCGAGCAAGTACAAGCCATTGTTGAGGTTGAACTGAATGGCCGCGCGGTTGTTCAGGTCTGATCGACGCTCTTCGTGAACCACTTTGCCGTCCAAACTCAAAATGCGAATCACACCTTGCGCGATGTTGGAGTTCAGCATCACTCGATCCACCGCAGGATTGGGGCCAAATGTGCATTCCAACACAGACGCTGTTTGGATTCCATCGACCACAGGGTCAGTCACATCCACGAACACATCGTCCACGTAGTACGTAGGAGTTGTCACACCATCTCCAGCAGCGTAGAAGTTCACACCACCCACTTGACCTCCATCGAAAGGGAGCTGGCCGAGATAGACGTCGTCAAAGTAGATGTGCATCAAGTCCGAGTCTGTATCGATCAAGTGTTGAATCTTCAACCATGAACCTGGGGTGTATGAACCCTCGAGTGTGAAAGTTGCGTTGTCGATGTTGTACGTAACCACACCATTGCTACCCAACACACATTCGAAAGCCCACGCCGTGCCGGGGATTTGGTTTTCTTGGACATTGTAATAGCCAGAATTACCCTCGGGAACGAGCACGTTGAATGTGACGTCATAAGCGCCTGTCAGGCCTGCAATGAGCATGACGTCCATTGGGCCGCCTGCCACACCGCCGAAAATTTTCAACGACTGGGCTCCAGAGAGGGCAGCCTCATCAGAAATCTGGGCGTCCATGGTAGTTCCTTCGTTGCCGGAGGTCCAAGTTGACCAAATAGGGGCGCCTTCCACGGCGATGTAATCACCCACAGCATACCCTTCGAAATCTTCAGAGAGAAGCTGGGCGCACACGAGGTTTGATGTCAACAACAGAACTGGGAGAAAGAGGTGTTTCATAAAAGAATGTTTATTGGAAAGATACAGATTCGTGGGGCAAAATAGGACGTATTTTGAATCCATGCCGAACATTGCACCATGAAATGGATCGGGAATGTGAGAAAGATGGGGTCCACGGTGGATGGCAATGGAGACATTGCCTATCATTTTCACGGCGGAAACCCTTTGGATCCTTGCCCGACGTGGGAAGTCAATCCATGGTTGGGCAAGGAAATTCATGTCGCGTTTGGAGGTGACATTCACTGCGTTGTGACGGGAAAAAAAATTCGGAAGACCTTCGGGGAAGGGATGTCATATGAAGCCTTTCTCCATTCACCGATGGCCACCCCCAGCATCATGAGACCTGAGTTGAGTCGCATTCACGAGGGCGTAGCGCTCCGTGATGAAGCTTGGGAAAGGGAGCATCATTTGACGCCTCATGTAGTCTATGTGGCGAGGACAAGTCATCTCAAGGTTGGCGTCACCAGGGCAGTCAACATTCCATCGCGCTGGGTGGACCAGGGGGCGGTGGAAGCGGTTGTGGTCGCCAGGACACCCTACAGACAATTGGCAGGGGAGATGGAGGTTGCATTGAAGGATTTGTTGTCTGACAAAACACAATGGCGCGGCATGCTGTCCAAGGTGGAATGCAACAGCGATGAACTCCTTCAGGCCAAGGAAGATTGCTTCGACATGCTCGGCGAATCCTATGAATCATTTTTTGACCTCGATGACAACATCACCACGCTTCATCCCCCAGTGCTGATGTACCCACCCAAGGTTCGAAGTGTGACATTGGACAGGACTCCTGAGATCCATGCCCGATTGGTGGGGGTGAAGGGCCAGTACTGGATGTTTGAGAACGGAAGCGTGTGGAATGTCCGCAGCCATGCCGGCTACAGGGTTGAAATTTCAGCGGACTGAGTATGTTGAGGTTAGTTCAGTGACGGGTCGCTCGGGGCGTTGGCGATGTGGTCGTAGCCTTGACCCATCCCTGAGATCAAGCGCTTCCAAAACGTTTCGTTGTCTTCGTCTGTCCGCATGATGTCACCCTGTCCAGCCTTGGAGACAAACCAAGAATGGCTGAGAATTTCCTCGTCAAGCTGTTTGGCGGACCAACCGCTGTAACCGATGAAGAATCGGATTTGACTTCCGGGCAATTCGCCACGTTGAATCATGGATTTGATCAAGTCAAAATCCCCTCCCATGTAGACCCCATCCACCACAGGCACGCTGTCGGGTATGTCTGCTCTTGTGTGGATGTAGTAGAGATTGCTGTTTTTGACAGGTCCCCCCACGCTGATTCTCGCTTTGAGAGAGGGCAGGTCATCCATCACCTCGTTCAAGTCGATGTCGATGTAGTTGTTGAGAACAAAGCCAAAACTCCCTTCCTCGTTGTGTTCGCATAGCAGAACCACCTTTCTTCCGAAATAGGGGTCATCCATGAAGGGCTCGCTCAGCAAGACATTCCCAGCCTCGGGCAACTCTTGATTCTCTGGAGTGAAGCGGATCATGCGGACAATTCCTTGCAAAGTTCCGTCATTTGCATTCATGGATGCAACCTTTTTTGCAGTGAGGATGGCGGCAGCCTCTTTGGTTCTCGGTTGGATGATGTTTCTTGGCGTCGGATGTGGCGAAGAAATGTCAACGAGTCACGAGACCGCAACCATGCCTTGGTCCCTGGATTCATTGCTCGGTTCCAATGCTACCCCGACCTGGGAAGAGGCGGTGTTGCAATGTGAAATCTTGGCCAAATCAGATGCACGGGCCACCATGCATCACGTGGGTTGGAGTGATGTGGGGCGCCCCATTCACGCTTTGGTTCTCAGCAACAAGGATGCGCGAGTTGCCAAAGATTTACAGGGGGTGAAGGAACGACTTCAAGTTCCATCAGGGGTCGATGAACATTCGCTGAATCGAACTCCTCGTTTGCTGATCAACAACGCCATCCATCCGGGTGAGCCTTGTGGTGTGAATGCTAGTTTGGCGTTGGCTGCCCAATGGCTCAGCGAGCCCGATGGCGAGACTCATATTTTGAGACACGTGGACGTGGTCATCATTCCGCAGTACAATGTGGGAGGAGCCTCGAGGCGAAACTGCTGTACGCGCGCCAACCAAAATGGCCCAACGTCCTATGGATTTCGTGGAAACGGATCCAACCTGGATCTCAACCGTGATTTTGTGAAAATGGATTCGCGGAATGCCGAGGCTTTCGTCTCGCTGTTTCATGCGGTGGACCCCGATGTGTTTGTGGATACGCATACATCGAATGGAGCGGATTATCCGTACACCATGACGCTAATCACCACCCAGCCTGACAAAGCTGGACCCGTGTTGGGTCCTTTTTTGTCCGAGGTGATGTCACCCGCGTTGTACGAAGGAATGAATGCAGCAGGCTGGCCGATGGTGCCGTACGTGTTCAGCAGAGAATCGACCCCTGAATCAGGAATTCTAGACTTTTTGGAAACGCCTCGATACAGCACAGGATACACCACGTTGTGGGGAACCTTGGGCTTCACCACAGAGGCCCACATGCTGAAGCCATTCAGAGACAGGGTGCAGGCCACCCATGCATTCTTGTCACTGATGGCTGAATGGGTCGGCACACATGCTCGAGATGTGGTGGAAGTGCGTGAGAGGGAACGGTTGCGCGTGGCACAATCTGAGTGGTTGCCCGTGCGGTGGACGTTGGACGACACGCGGTGGGACAGCCTGACATTCTCAGGGTATGAATCGCGCATGGAGTGGAGCGCTGTTCATGGAGGCAGGCGTTTGACCTACGACCGAGATTCCGTGTGGCACAAGCGCATTCGCTACGACAACCATTACAAGGACATCGACTCGATCCAGGTGCCCGCACGGTGGGTGATTCCCCAGGCATGGCGGCACGCCGTGGAACGATTGCGGATGAACGGCGTGAGCATGAGGCCTTTGGATCGGGACACCTCGATGTTGTTGCAAGTGACGACCATCGAGTCGTTCCAATCGGCGCGAAGACCCTACGAGGGACACCATCCTTTGTCCATTGACAAGATTCGGGTGGACACCCAAAGTGTGCAGCTTTACGCCGGAGATTTGTGGATTGATGCAGATCAAAAGGCAAGGCGTTATCTCGCGGAAATCTTGTCCCCTCACGGTCATGACGCCTTGTTGGTTTGGAATTTTTTCGACGCTGCGCTTCAACAGAAAGAGTATTTCTCGGATTACGTGTTTGAGGACACAGCCGAAGAACTGCTGAATGAAAATTCTGTGCTTCGCGAGGATTTCGAACGAGCCAAATTGGCTCATCCTGAATGGGTGTCATTGCCTGGAGAGGCCTTGAGATGGGTGTACGATCACAGTCCATATTCCGAGGGGACGGCCCATCGGTACCCTGTGATGGCATGGGTGGAGCCCACTCCTTGAGCCGGCAGTATCTTCGCGCCATGCCCACCTCATCCTTGCTGCCACGAGATTGGACCTCCAAGTCAGCATGGCTCGAAGCAGCTCATCAAGCTGCAAGGACCCTGAGACGGGACGTGGCCCATGCATCGCCTCAGCAGATTCGCCACGCCATTGAACTTGCATCGCGCTTGAATCCGGGGCCAATCGGCGGGGACTTTGAATTGGTCGAACGCGAATGTTGGAGAGGGGCTGAGGTTCGATGGAAGGGTCGAAACGAGGGGACATTGGCATGGATCCATGGCGGGGCGTTTGCTTTTGGCAGTCCTCGAGTTTATCGCGCAGCAGCCACTCATCTGGCGAGGGAGACCCACTGTCGTGTCTTGCTGATTGAATACAGATTGTCGCCAGAGCACACATTCCCGAGCGCCCATGAGGATGTGGCCAAAGCATTGTCAGGCTTGCTCATGGAGGAAGATCTCGTGCTGGTTGGGGACTCAGCGGGCGGCAATTTGGCAGCCTCGGTTTGGCAGCATTTGAGCCAAACCCCAGAGGCTCAATCCCTGAGAGGTTTGGCCCTGTTGAGCCCGTGGTGTGACTTGCGGCCGCAAGCAGACTCCGTTGCCCAGAACATGGTGTCTCATAGCCCGTTCGATGAGCGAGATGCCTTGGAGTATGCTGAAGCCTATTTGGCCGGTCACACGCCTGAGGATCCCCTGGTTTCGCCTCGATTGATTCAGGATTATTCGAAGTGGCCGAAGGCTTACGTCGAATGGGCCGACGATGAGTTTTTGGCCCCAGACATTGTCCAATGGGTGTCCCACATGAAGGCACAAGATGTCGATGTCACCTCACGGATTGAGCATTCAGCCGTTCACGGCTGGCAGCTTCTGCCGGACGTTTTGCCCGAAGCCAGGCGCTCCATGGCTGCACTGGGTTCCTGGGCGCGAGAGGCGCTTGATTTGGATCCAGTGGAGAAGTCTGGGGTGCGTTTCAAAACCCGATGATCTCACGTTGATTGGACGGCGTCGAGGGTGTCAATCAACAGTTCCAAACCTTCCGCAGCTTCGTCGTCTCTCAAGGTCAGAGGCGGAGCGATTCGAAACGCGTGAGGAACGCTGAGAAACCAAAACAGCAGGATGCCTTTTCCTGGAGAACCGGGCGCTCCCTCCAGGCCCTTGTGCACAACAGCCGCAACTCTGTCAGGGTGATCGAGTTCCACGGCAAAAAAGGACCCCATTCGACGAACGACCTGGACCAGGGGATGAGCTTCGAGTCGACGTTGCCATCCAGCCATGCGAACTTCCTGGGCACGTTGATCCACCGCAGCCATGGCCTGAAATGCTCCGACCACGCCTGCACAAGCCATGGGGTGGCCCCCAAACGTGGTGATGTGACCTAGAGAGGGGGCGTGTGCCAACGACGCCATGTTGTCCCGAGACGCGGCCAACGCGCCAATGGGCATGCCGCCGCCGAGGGCCTTGCCCATGCAGACAACATCAGGGGTGATACCAAAGTGCTCGAAGGCCCAGGTTTTGCCGGATCGCCCCATGCCACATTGAATCTCATCCACAATCAGGAGGGTTCCTTGCTCGGTGCAACGCGTTCGGAGTGCATGCATCCACGATTCGTGAGGAATCCGAACTCCAGCGTCGCCCTGAATGGGCTCCACAACGACACAAGCCGTTCGTTCGGTGATTTTGTCCAAACTTCGCTGGTCATTCCAATCCAAAAAAAGCACATCGGGTAACAAGGGTCTGTACCGCGCTTTTCGAGACTCATTGGATGACACCGACAAGGCCCCATGGGTGTTGCCGTGGTATCCACCTCGAATTCCGATCAATTCGGTTCTCCCGGTGACGCGTTTGGCCAATTTCAGCGCCGCATCGATGGCCTCCGCCCCAGAATTCACGAAATAGACGCAATCCAAGACTTCCGGCATGGTTTCCAACAACAACTTGCCTGCTTGCTCTTGGACTTCTTGCAAGAGTTCTCCGTACACCATGACGTGAAGGTGTCGGTCGAGTTGGTTTCGCAGAGATTCCTGGATGATGGGGTGCTGATGACCAAAATTGGACACGCCAATGCCACTGATCGCATCGAAGATGAGACGTCCATCGTCTGTTTGAAGCCAAGGTCCTCGGGCGCTCACAACACGCAGTCCAAGCGGAGTGAGGGTGGTACTCGCCAGTCCCTGGGCCAAAAAGGGATTGTCATTCCAAGGCATTGGATCTGATTTGATCAATTCTTGAGGTCAAGGACAATTTCGTCTAAAAACATCCAACGATCGTTCCCGCTTCCCAGATGCCACGCAGGAATGGGTCCGCGTCCCTCCGCTTGAATCTGGATGTATCGCGTTGTGACAGGCTGATCGCAGACAAAGGTTTCCCGTTGGACGTTCCAATCGTCCTCGTCGAGGTGGGACTGGGCAATGTGAACCAAGTCAAAATCCACACCGTCCGAAGATGCAGAGAACAACACCCGTTTGGGTGACCAGATCCATGGTTTGATGTCTTGAAGCGCGGAGATTTCCATCGAATTCACTTCTTCCAAGCTTCCCAAGTCCAACGTAGCCACCACATCGTGGCCCCAATGGCCTTGCCACTCACCCGTTCGAAAGTCTATGCCGCCTCGTAGGCCGTCAATCAAGGCATCGGATCCGCCCGCTGTGTATTGGTTGTCGGCAGGGGCGTCAAGCGTCAAAACCCATTGATGATCCACCCGGGTGATTTCGTGACTAACCACGGATGAGGTGTCTTTGCCCACGATGGCCCGGCCCCAAAGCACTGAAGAAACGTGTACCGCCCAGGGATCGTAGGCAGGGTTCCAGGTTTGGCCTGCATCGTCACTCCATTGCAAGACAGCCGAGCTGTCGAGGTGTTGAAGAGCCACCCATGCTGTGGAATCTCGAAATGAACGAGGCGCCTCGAAGGCGGGCACGGGAACGGAGCCTTGGGCGATCCAAGAGGAGTGAGGACGATCTGATTCCGCCCTTCCAAACATCGGGTCCGGTGTCGAAGCCATGAGGACCTCGAGCATGCCGCCCGTTCTCAATTGTGTTGTCGTCAGGTAACTCTGTTTGATCACTGAAGAAGAGCGCCCGCCCGACTCATGCCATCGAATCGCGGTCGGGTAGATGGCCCTGTCGTTCAAACCACGCGCACGTATTTCTGTGGTTGCATTCCCCCCGGCGGGTGCAATGACGACCCTCGGAAACATTGGGGATCCGAGCACAACCTGACCAGATCCGGGTTCCACCGGATACATCCCCAGGGCGCTCCACACGTACCAGGCGCTCATTTGTCCACAATCTTCGTTGCCACACAACCCGTCGGGTTCCGCGGTGTAGAATTCTCGGCAAATCTGTCGAACACGGCTGGCTGTGGCGCTTGGTTCGCCCGCATAGCTCGGGAGGTAGGCCACGTGATGGCTCGGTTCATTGCCATGAGCGTATTGGCCAATCAACCCTGTGATGTCGGGTTGCACCCGACCCGTCGTTTGAATGGGGGCTTGGAACAGGTCGTCGAGTCGTTGAAGATAAGCGTCGTCTCCACCCATGAGGTCTCGTTGCCCCTCGATGTCATGAGGCACTGCGAAGAGGTATTGCCAGCCGTTGGCTTCAGTGAAGTTAAAGTTCACCTCTCTTGGGTCAAAACCCTCAATCCAAGCACCTTGTCTTTTAGGTTGAATGAACTTCGTCTCAGGGTGAACGAGGTTTTTCCAGTGGGTGGCGCGACGTTCAAAACGCGTGGCCACCAAGGTGTCACCCACCCGTCGGGCATGCCTTGCGATGCACGCATCATCAAAGGCATATTCCAGCGTTTTGGAAACGCTCTCGTGCTCATGATCCGAGGGAATGTATCCCAAACTGGCATAGGCATCGAGACCTAGATGAAGGGAATCTGCCGCCTGAATCATGGCCTCCAAAGCCAAACGCTCATCCCAGCCTTCAATGCCCCACGAAGTCGCATCGGCCATGACAGGAACGCTGTGATAACCAATCATGCATCCGGTGTAGTTGGACGCCAATTCCCACACGGGAAGTTGCCCACCATCGCGGTACATCCTCAACATGGTGCGAATCATATCACGTGTGCGCTCGGGCTCAATCCATGCGAGCAACGGGTGCAAGGCGCGGTAGGTATCCCAGAGACTAAACACGGTGTAGTGTTCACCATCTCCAGGCTTGAGGGCATGGACCTGAAGGTCCGTTCCTCGATATCGTCCGTCGACGTCGCTCGCCAAGTTTGGTACCGTGGTGGCATGGTAGAGTGCTGTGTAGAACACTGTTCGGTCTGATGGGCTGCCTCCTTCAATGCTCACACGGCCCAGCTGTTCATCCCACCGTTGACGGTTGTCCATGGCGTAGGCGTCGAAGTCAAACCCATGGATGGCTTCTGACTCGAGGTTTCGAAGAGCGCCTTCGATGTCGCAGAAACTGATGCCTGCCTGGACATTCAAGGTTTCGACCATCCCAAAGTCCAATTTGAACACCGGAACCATCCTCATGATTTGTCGAATCGATCCTTCCGCGAGCGTGTCGATGCGCTCGATTTCCATCATTTGGTCCTCCCACACGAAATCACGGTCAAACTTCAGGGCGAAGTACACGTGTTGTTCTTGGGCCCAATTTTGAGATACGCGATGACCCACCACGGTTCGCGAACCACGCGGTTCGATGCTGTAATGGACCAAGGCGTCACGGTGGTCGAGGTCCACCATCAACGTGAGGGTGTCTTGTTCTCGCAGGCTGTACCGATGAATTCCCATGCGAGGGGTTGTGGTCAATTCAACGTGAATGTTTTGATCGACCAAATCACAGGAATACCAGCCTGCATGGGCCTTCTCCGTGGCTTTGTTGAGTCGACTTTGATACATGTCCCTCCATGTGTCTCCTGGTCCAAACTTGGTGCAGGGCATCACCAAGATGTCCCCGTAGTCGCTGACTCCTGTTCCTTGCAAATGGGTGTGACTGAACCCGTAGACCACGGAATCAGTGTAGTGGTAGCCACCACATCCGTCCCATCCATCCAAGCGCGTGTCTGGACTGAGTTGAACCATCCCGAACGGACTTGTGGCGCCTGGATAAGTATGTCCATGACCCCCCGTACCGATGAAAGGATTGACTTCGAGGTGGAGAGGCTGGGGAAGGGTTTGGCACCCAGTCATCCCCCCATAGCATGCGACGAACCATGCGATCCCGATAGGGATTCCAACACGTCCTTTCCAAAGGTGATCAAAAGGTTTCATGGTCGAGGTTTTTGGGTTTTGCACACGTTGCAATCCATGCGGTTGTGAAGGCCAAAATGCATCACTTGCGGCTTGTCGGGTGGGTTCAAATCGTCAAAAGCACTTCGCAGGCTGTCCGGCAACCCATCACGCATCTGCATGGTTCTCCGCTCTCGACATACCCTCATCTGCACCGAGGCGAGTTGCACGCCGCGCAATATCTCAGCCTCGTCCAACGGTGCCTGTTGTAGGCTGTCTTGGTGCATTTTCCAATGGGCCAAACACGAATCACATGCCAGCGCCACCCTCAAGATCTCGTGGCTGAATTCTTCCGTGAGATTCAATTGAGAAGCCACATGCTGTGCGGTGCGCATCCCCTCGGACAGGTTCCATGTTTGGGCTTGAGCTTCGCTCCAAGTCAAGCCTAGGAACATGACCCACATGGAGGAGCGGAAGAGGCATGTCAAGTGGGTGGTCATGGTCGCTGGGCTTCTTCGATCCACCGGGCCAAGGATTCTTCCAAGAGTTTGGGTTGATTCCACAACGAAGGCAAGAGGATGTCTGGTTGAATAGGGGTGGTTGTGGACCATGCCTCACAGGGTTGAGCCATGAACACCGCGGTGGCCAAACTGACAACAATGCCTGAACGAGGAAGTGTCTTCAGGTAGGGGTTGCCCATGGTTCCGACAGAAGGACCCATGCAAGGCTCTCCCATGATGGGCCCCCGCTTCGTGTCTTGGAATGCCCCGGCGAAGGACACCGTGGCAGAGGCGGATTCCCCATCCATCAATACACAAACGGGACCTCGGAACACCGTGCTACCAAGCACGTAATGCACGGGAAAGGTCAGGGTATCCACACTTCCCAAGGGCAAATGAACCATGCGGTGAACGTATTGGGCCTCGGGACTGTCTGCCAGGTGTTTGTCGACCCAACGTTTGCGCAAACCCCGGTATCCCTTGCGTTGAGCTTTGAGTGTGGACGTGCTCTGCTTGGCCACCAGCGCAAAAGGCAACGCCCGACGCTCCAGAGCGATGGACTTCCACAGCAATTCCATCCTCGTGGACATGCCGCCGAGGTTTCCTCTCAAATCGATCACCAGTGGACAATTGAGTTGTTGGAGAACCGAGAATCCTTTCCGCAACCTGTTTCCATATCGAAACCATGGGCCTGATGCGAAAGAAGTAATTTTCAACGTGGCCGCTCCAGGATGGAGGGAGGCCGTGCGCAATGTCGTGCGTCGAGTATCCCTGCGTGTCAATCCAGATCCATCGGGAAAGGTCCAGTCAACAACAGGTTGTCTCGGGGACAGTTGAGCCCATCCTTGGGCAGACTTCCACCAACCTTGGGTGGCCAAATGAATGTCGTGAGGCAAGCCTGCGGGTCCGACCAAGGTCAGGGTGAGCGTGTCTCGTTGTGTGGTTCCCAACACCCAAGCGGTCACCAGGTGTGCGGCGTTTCGTGAGGTCGCCGTCACACTCGGTCCCTCCATGCACGCAAGGTCGAGGGCAGCCTCGATGCATGCCTCAGCCGGAATTCCGTTCAATGCCAAGACTCGAGTCCCGTCAATCCCGGGAGAGTCAGCAGAGGCTTGGACCCAAAGCGCCCGTCCTTCGATGGCCCACTGGATTGGAATGCTGCCGTATTCCCTTTCCACGTCGAAGACCCAATGCCATGGCGATACGGAACTGTGACTGTCTTGGAGCACCTGAAGCAGACGGTTGGTTGCACGAATGCGCTCCAGGTGGTTGGCGTCAAGCCACATTTCGCGTGTATCGTCCAACATTTCGACCCATGCTTGTTCCCCGCAACGGAGAAATGGTGCGGGATGCATGGTTCGCACCCACGCATCGAGGGAGTCCAAATCAGCTTGGGCTTGATACGATGTGTTTTCACCCATCAAGAGGATGAAAACCCAAAGGGCGGCTGTTCTTGACAAGCGCATGGAATCACAAAGGATCTGGACCTTGGTCTCTCTTCTTAACCATGGTCAGGATGGTCGCCACCGCCACCATCTCATGCTCTTGGTCCCACACTTCCACCCGGTATTTGACAATGCCTTTGGCCACGTCCTCGGGTTCCTTTCGTTCTTGGGCGATTTTTTCCACCACGGTGAGCTTGACGCCTATTGTGGTGCCCGGGTACACAGGTTTGGTGAATCGGCATTCATCGATGCCGTAGTTTAAAAGCACGGGTCCCTTTCGCGGCTCGACAAACAAACCTGCAGCCTTGCTCAAAATGTAATATCCATGTGCCACGCGTCCCTCAAACATGGTTCCTTCCAAGCTTGTGGCATCGACATGGGCATAGAAGTGGTCGCCTGAAACGTTGGCGAAATTGGCGATGTCTGCTTCGGTTACCGTGTGTCGTGCGGTGGTCACTGTGTCGCCGACCTCGAGGTCTTCGAAGTGCTTCCGAAACACATGGGGTTCGCTTTCTGGTTGGATTGCCCCGGGTTGAAATTGGGATGTGATGGCTGTGAGCATGGACGGATGTCCTTGGATCGCCGTTCGTTGCATGTAGTGCTTGATACCTCGCAAACCACCCATTTCTTCTCCTCCACCTGCCCGGCCTGGACCTCCATGCACGAGCATGGGCATGGGTGAGCCATGGCCTGTGCTCTCCCCAGCACAATCGCGGTCGAGCACGAGAATGCGACCGTGCATGTGCGCTGCCTCCCGAACAAAGGTTTGGGCAATCTTGGGGTCGTGTGTGGTGATGCTGCAGCAGAGAGAGCCTTTTCCACGTTCCGCCAAAGAGACCGCTTCCTCCAAGCTGTTGTATGGCATCAAGGTGCTCACAGGTCCAAACGCCTCCACCTCATGGCATGCGATGGCGTCCATGGGATTGTCGTTTCTGAGCAGGAGCGGGGAGAGGAAGGCACCTTTTTCAGGGTCTGCCCCGAGAAGGTTGAGGGTTGTTGAATCACCAAACACGCGCGTGGCTTCTTCTTCAATCCGAGCCACTTGGTCCATGACGTCGGCACATTGGGTTTTTCCCACCAATGCCCCCATCCGAACCCCCTTCACTTGGGGGTCACCAATGACGGTTTGGCCCAAGGCATGGACCAGGGCTTCCTGGACGTCATTGATTCTCGATGACGGAACGAAAATTCGGCGAACGGCCGTGCATTTCTGTCCGCATTTGACGGTCATCTCTTTGCGAACCTCGCGAATGAATAGGTCAAACTCCGGCGTACCAGGTATGGCATCCTCGCCCAGAATCGCCGCATTCAAAGAATCTGCCTCCATGTTGAAAGGAACGGCGTAGTCCAACAGTCTTGCATGTGATTTCAACATGCGACCCGTCGCGGCTGATCCGGTGAATGTAACCACATCCCGTTCATCAACATGGTCCAAGATGTCTCTGGCGGGACCGCAAATCAATTGCAAAGCCCCTGGCGGCAGGATCCCGCTTTTGTGGATTTCCGCCACCACAGCTTCCGTTAAGAACGATGTCGAGGTTGCGGGTTTGACCAAGGCAGGCACTCCGGCCATCCAGTTGACAGCCACCTTTTCTAACATTCCCCACACGGGAAAGTTGAAGGCATTGATGTGCACCGCCAAACCCCGTTTGGGTACCATCAGATGGTGACCTCCAAATGTGCCTCCTCGACCCAATGGCACAAAATCCCCGTCTGTGGCAAAGGGCGTGTCGGGAAGCTTGCGGCGCAAACTCGCATTGGCAAACAAATTGCCAATTCCGCCTTCAATGTCGATCCAGGCATCTCCACGGGTAGCACCAGTAGCCCAGCTCGCTTGGTAAAACAATTCCTTCTTCTCGGTCAAATGCAAGGCCAAACGCTTCAGCATCCGGCCACGTTCCTGGAAGGTCATGCGCCGCAGGGCTTGCCCACCCACTTCCCGTCCAAACTGGTAGGCTTCTGCCAGGTCGATTCCGGAGGCATCGGCCACGGCCACGACGTCACCTGAAATCGCGTGAATCAAGGCTGTGCCCTCGCCATCCCCTAGTTGCCATTGGTCGGCGATGAGGTTTCGTAGTTTGGTCATCTTCTTGTCGTGTTTCGTTGGTTGCGAAGGTAGCCTTCTGAAGGGCCAAACACATGAACAGGCTCGAATTCCCCCGCAAAGTCAAACAGGCCGGAGCTCTTGGGCCCAGTAAGACAATTCCATGTTTTCGCAGTTTGAACCGCAGATGAAATTTTGAATGACGACGATGAATTGATGAATTTTTACGTTAAAAGTTCTTGCTTCTTGTTGTTTTCCTTTGTTATCTTTAGGGCGATGTACCCCCAAAAGGGTCTTTCACTCTGACAAAAGCAAACAATATCTTACACTCATGAAGAACCTTTTTGCAATGACCGCAGCCTTGATGATGGGCTTCGGTGCGAGCGCCAGCAACGTGGAGCTGGTCGTTGAAGCCGTGGACAACCAAGGCACTGTTCCTGGCAACACCTACCGCGTGTATGCCGTTCTCCCATCTGCCCAACACAGCCTCCACGCAGTGTTTGCCGCAGAAGGTCACGTGTTGAATCTTGCCACCACTGGCACGTTCTTCCAGCACCAATATGGCAGCTACTCTTCGTTGGACATCAACGAGAACATCGTAGCCATCGAGCCAGGGTTGGCATTCGACAGCTGGGTCACAGTGGGTGCAAAGAACAGCGACAACAACAATTTTTGGACGATCGGCATTGATTACGAGAACTTCTTGGCTGGTCAAGAATTGACCGTGGTTGATGGTGCATGGTTCGTGGTTCCCACAGACATCAATGCGGCAGCTGAAGTCGGCAACAAAGTTCTTTTGATGCAATTGACCACCGATGGTACTGCCACGGGTGTGTTGAACCTTCAAGGACGTGATGGTGAAGGTGGAACTTGGCGTGCACACGACTTGACGTTCACCACGACCGATGCGCATGTGTTCGGTTGCACGGACGCTTCTGCTTCTAACTACAACGCGAACGCGACGTACAACGACGGCACTTGCGAAGGTGAGGCTTCTACTGGTTTGACCGGCATTTCAGCCGACACCCAGTGGAGCATTTTCCCAAACCCTGTGGTTGAGTCTACGTTCAGTGTCAAGTTTGACGCAGAGCTCGTGCTCGGCGAAGAGAACATGGTGATCGAAGCGACAGACCTCAGCGGAAAGATTGTGTTGTCTCAAGAAATCACCCAAGGTGATGTGGTTGGAGGCAACCGCGTTTTGGTCAAGCACAGCCTTGCAGCCGGCACGTACACGCTGTCTGCCAAGCATGCTGATTTCTCTGCAGCTCAAAACTTTGTGGTGACTCGCTAATCGAAGTCCCATGGATTGAAAAGGGAGGCGAAAGCCTCCCTTTTTTGTGCCTTGATGTATGTGAGTTACCCTTGGTTGCTTCGGTATCTTTGAAGCATGATGAACATCGCTTTTCGGCTTTTTGCATCGATCACCTTGGGGATCGGAATGTGGTTTTTGCCTTGCCGTGTCACCAGTCAGATCCAAACGGCGGAAGAGTGGAGACAGAATGGTCCCATGATTGGTCACGTCAGCATGCGTACTGCTTTGGTGTGGTTGCAAACCACCCAGTCCGCTGACGTTTGGCTTGAATATCGGATCAAGGATGCAGGGGATGGTGTCGCTTTGTGGAAGTCATCAGAAAAGATGCACACCGAAAGGGCATCGGGCTACACTGCCCACATCGAACTGGACGGATTGGAACCCGGATCAACGTATGTGGTCAAGTGTCTCATTGATGGTCATGCATTGACAGACGAATTGGAAATCTCCACCCAACCCTTGTGGGATTATCGAATGGACCCTCCCGCATTCAAGGTTGCAACAGGGAGTTGTGCCTACATCAACGAAGAGCCCTACGATCGACCTGGAAAGTCGTATGGCGGAGATTATCACATCTTTGAAAGCATGGCAGCGGATGATCCTGACATGATGTTGTGGTTGGGCGACAACATCTATCTCCGGGAGGTTGATTTTCAATCCTATTCGGGATTTCTGCATCGGTACTCCCACACAAGGAGCACACCAGAAATGGCTACCCTGTTGCGTACGTGTCCCAATTATGCCATTTGGGATGACCATGATTTTGGACCCAACGACGCGGATGGAAGTTGGGTGCACTCGGATTGGTCTCGTGAGTCATTCGAGGCCTTCTGGGCGAATCCAAGTTATGGCATTCCACAGGCGCCACGGGGAGTGACGACTGCGTTCCGATTTGTGGACATGGAATTCTTCTTGCTGGACAACCGGACCTATCGTGTGGATCATCACAACAAGACTCAACCCACCACTGTCCTCGGACAAGCACAGATTGATTGGCTGATTCAAGCCATGGTCAAATCGAGGGCCCCCTACAAATTCGTGGTGGTGGGAGGGCAAGTTTTGTCAGATGCTGCTGTTTACGAGAATGTTGCGCAATACCCTGAAGAGCGTGCTCAAATTCTCAAACGCATCGAGGAAGAGGACATTCGTGGTGTGGTAT
This sequence comes from Bacteroidota bacterium, assembly GCA_027622975.1. Classification (GTDB taxonomy): domain Bacteria; phylum Bacteroidota; class Bacteroidia; order Flavobacteriales_D; family Sanyastnellaceae; genus UBA11663. The sequence continues at coordinate 116,706 of JAQBVN010000002.1, forward strand.
TCTTGAGCGGAGACAGGCACACGACGGAATTGTCCACCATGGTCATGGCGAATGGCCGGCGCATCCATGATTTGACGGTCAGTCCCTTGACGAGCGGTACGGGAAATGCGCGTGACGAGCCCAATTCTTTTCGCGTGGAGGGGACCTATGTGGATCAGCGCAATTATGCCATCCTGTCCTTCGAAGGCCCTCGAAAGGAACGGGTCTGCACCGTGACCATCAAGAACAGCGATGGCAACGTGCTTTGGTCTCAAGCCTTGGATCGATGAGTTTGCACGGTAGAACGGTCTACGCCAAGTCCGTGCTTCGGGAATCGGACGTGTCACAAGGCCCCTTGCAATTGTTGCAAGATTGGGTGGAGGATGCCGTGAAGCAACAACTCCCAGATGCGACGGCTTTCGCGCTGTCGACGTTGGATCAAAACGACTTTCCTCACAGCCGAATTGTGTTGCTTAGAGAACTGAGTCAAGGGACCCTCGTGTTCTACACCAATTACCTCAGTGAAAAGGGGAGAGACCTCGAACGCCATCCTCGAGCGGGAGCCACCTTCTTTTGGCCTCAACTCGAGCGTCAGATCAGGGTACGAGGTGAGGTAGTCCGCGTTTCATTGGGCATGTCTGACACCTATTTTGCGTCGCGTCCCCGAGAGAGTCAATTGGGAGCGTGGGCATCTCAGCAAAGCGAAAGGGTTGAGTCGAGAATTGAACTTGACCACGCTTTTCAGGCGGCTGAATCGCGATTCCAAGGCGGAGAAGTCCCACGACCTCCCCATTGGGGTGGATTCGCATTGAAACCCGTTCACATGGAGTTTTGGCAGGGCCGACCATCTCGGCTTCACGATCGGCTTTCTTTTGTGAAGACGGAACAAGGTGCTTGGGACCTCCACAGGTTGCAACCGTAGTGAATGCTTGTTGGGTTGGTGTTTGGCAACAAAGAGGTCAGTCTTCTGAATCCAAGGACATGCCATCTTCTGCGAACGCATCGTCTTCAGCAGACGTCATGTTGCATGGTTCTCCATCGACCCGCAGCACCAATCCCTTGAGGTAGGAACCTTCAGGGTGGTAGACATTGACAGGATGGTCAGGAGGCTGATGAAGTCTATGCAGGATTCTCACGGTCCTGCCCGCTTGGATTGCTGCCGCTACAATGGTGTGCGAAAAAAGTGCGTCGTCCACGGCTTGGCTGCATGAAAAGGTGAACAGCAAGCTGCCTGGCTTCATGGTCTCGAGGGCTCTCAGATTGATTCGCTTGTAGCCCTGCACAGCGGCATGGCGCGCAGAAGCCCTTTTGGCAAAGGCGGGTGGATCGAGAATGACGACGTCATAATCCCTCATGGCCTCCGTTTTGAGATAATCCAGTGCATCGGCCTGAATGGATCGATGCATTTGAGAATCAAAGCCATTCAGCTTCACATTGTCCTCGCCAACCTCCAAGGCTCTGGCGGAGGCATCCAAGCTGTGAACTTCGGTGGCACCGCCTTGAAGGGCATAAATGCTGAATCCACCGGTATAGCTGAAGACATTCAGCACCTTTTTTCCCCGGGACAGAGATCCCACCAGTGCTCGGTTCTCGCGTTGGTCGAGGAAGAAGCCGGTCTTTTGGCCTTGTTCCCAATCAATGACAAACCGATGTCCGTGTTCCCAGGCGACGTGGTTTTCCGGAGATGCTCCCCAAATCCACCCGTCGTCGGTTGGAGAGCCGCCATTTTTAGCCAACGTTTTGGAGCTTTTGTCATAGACGCCTACCAAGCGATCTCCCAAGGCCTTGCGAAACGCTTCTGTGAGGATGTCAACGTGGCGATGCATGCCTGGCGTATGGCATTGAATCACCAGCACGCCATTGTAAAAATCCGCAATGAGCCCCGGAAGTCCGTCTCCTTCGGCGTGCACGAGACGACAACAATTTTGGCCATCCTGATCGACGAGCCCCAATTCCAATCGAACCTGAACGGCCTGTTGAATCATGTCATTCCACCATGCGTCGTCAGGCTGAATTTCTGAAAATGACAACATCCTCACGGCGATGCTGGCATTTGGGGCATACTGTCCCCAACCGAGGACGGCTCCTTTGTTGGCACGCACCTCGACCCAATCTCCGGCCTCTGGTCTTCCCTGAATTTGTTTGATGCCACCGCTGAAAACCCAAGGATGGCGTCGTCTGATGCTTTGGTCACGCTTAGGTTTCAGTGTGACGATGGCGTGAGGTGATTGTTGGGACATGGGGAATTCTCAGGGGGCAAACATACACCAAGGTTCAGCGGCTCCATCGGACGTTGTGTTGACTGGCTTCTACCATTCCCTCCCGATACCATGCGGCAAGCAGACGTCGTACTTCGGCACGATGTCCAGGTTCAAATTGCTGAAACAAGCGCCATGGATTGATTCCTCCACCTTGAAGCATCGGTGTCAACTCAGCCTTGAGACGCTGTTTGTCCAGCGTGCATAGATCGCAGCATGTGCATGGGGTTTGTTTCTCGTCAGGTTGGGCAGTTGAGAACGCAATTTCCAGATGAGCACTGCGACAATCTCCTGGTTGGAGTGCAACGTACCGACCCACGGCTTCAATCTTTTGTTGGAGAATGGGCTGACGACTCCTTTGAACCCGAACGTTCTGGGTGGCTACGCGGGGTTGAAGCCAGCGATATGTCGGTGTGAGATGGCCAGGTTGCCAATCGAGATGTCCTAGCGTATCTAACCGCGCGAGAGAACGCTCCAAATCCGCTTCTTTCATCTCGTCATGTCCATGTTGAACCAGCCAATTTCTCAGCGATTGAAGTTCAAGGGTCACAGGCTGACGGGCATGCCGCTGGGCCCACGCGGCAATTGGAATGAGGTCGGGATCCTGCACAGGTTGCATCGAACCGAGCCAAAGCAAAGTGCCCGCTCGTTGTTTGCCCGCTGGGGTTCCTACTTCCTCGAACCATCCCGACTGGACCAGCAATTGAAGGGCATGTTTGTTGATGCCTTGTGGCATTGAGGTGGGATGGGAGGGTGTTTCTCCAATGGCGGCTTGCGCTGCATTGGCCATGGTCTGGTAGGTTTTTCTGACCTCCTTGTCGTCGGGAAATTTTTGCCTCAACTGGTCGTTCAATTCATCCAAGTCCTTGGGCCCTATGAAGAGAATACAATCGGCCTTATGGCCGTCTCTTCCCGCGCGACCCGCTTCTTGGACGTAGGATTCTAAGTCAGCCGGAGGTCCCGCATGAGCGACCCAGCGAACGTGAGGAGCGTCAATGCCCATGCCAAATGCACTCGTGCAGGCGAGGACTTGAAGTTTACCTTCCATCCATTGGCGCTGCAACCTTTCCTTGACCTTTGACTCCAAACCAGCGTGAAATCCTGCTGCCTTGAGGCCGAGCCGATTCATGGCCTCCCCCCAAGAGTCGGCCTCATGTCTGGTGCGGACATAGACCAAACCTTGAGCAGTTTGCCGCTCAACGTAAGCCAACAAATTCGCATCTCGATCGCCCTCGCGGCACACTTGAAAGCGGAGATTGTCTCGGCGCATGGAAGCTGAATGGACCACGACTTCACCAGGCATCTGTTGGGCTAAATCGCGAAGGACCTCGGGCGTCGCGGTGGCTGTGAAGCTTCCCCAGACAGCCTTGGGGAAATAGCTTTTCAGCTGGTGAATGTTTTGGAATGCTGGTCTGAAATCATGTCCCCATTGAGACAAACAATGCGCCTCGTCCACAACCACAGTCCGTACATCCCAAAAATCTTTCCTTGCCAAAAACAAGGGGTCTTGAATCCGTTCAGGAGCCATGAACAAAAATTGTGCAGGCCCATACCTCACGTTGTCCAAGATTCGGTCTCCGTTTCCACCAATCCAAGCTTCTGCATGAATTCCTTTCGCCTGCAAGGACCGACATTGGTCTTGCATCAAGGCGATCAGGGGTGTGATCACGAGGCACAGTCCGCCATGCAAGAGGGCGGGAAGTTGAAAACACAGGCTCTTTCCTCCACCCGTGGGCAACATGACAACCACGTGTTTCCCAGAGGCAAAATCCATGATGGGGCCTACTTGGTGGTCCCTCAGGGCATGGAATCCCCAATGGGCTTGGAGCAAGCCCAAGGCCTGAACTTCTATGGTGTCTGAAGGGCTTTGTCGGGGAGTCGTCATCACTTCAATTCGGGGCAGGCATTAGGTAGTGCGGTGGTACTTGCCGAATTTTGGCCTGCAAACTGACAACAAAAGTGATGAGGAACATCGTAGCAGGAAACTGGAAATGCCACAAATTGATGAATGAGGCCTCTGCTTGGATGGCCGACATGAATGACATGATGGCAAACCTTCAAGGAGTTGAGGTCATGGTGGCAGCACCGGCACCTTATTTGGGTGTTTTGGCTCCATTGGCAGGGCGTGTCGGGTTGTTGGCACAAAACGTCGGCTCGAACCCCGCTGGTGCACACACGGGAGAGTTCACGGCCGCCATGCTGAAATCATGCGGGGTGACAGGATCTCTGGTGGGCCACAGTGAGCGCCGTGCAAGGTTTGGGGATACGGAGGAGGCAGTGGCAGCGAAAGTGGATGCACTGCTTGGCGAAGGCCTCGATGTCATCTTCTGCTGTGGCGAGACGCTTCAAGAACGGCAAGGTGGGCGCGCTGAAGACGTCGTGTTTCGCCAGCTGGAGTCAGGCGTGTTGCGTCTTGGCGCAGATGTGCTCTCTAAGGTTGTGGTAGCCTACGAACCTGTGTGGGCCATTGGCACAGGCCAAACCGCAACCTCTGCCCAGGCTCAAGAGATGCATGCTGCCATTCGTGGTTGGATGTCCCAAGCGTGGGGAGAGGAGGCAGCTCGGAATGTTCCCGTCCTCTACGGTGGGTCGTGCAAGGCATCCAACGCATCTGAATTGTTCAGTCAACGAGACATCAATGGTGGTTTGATCGGAGGAGCATCCCTGACCCCGCAGGACTTCTGGGGAGTCATTGAAGGTCACCCATCAGCCCATTGAGTGTGGAGAAGAAATTGTTTGTCAAATGGTCGCTCACATTTGACCCCACGCTTCCGGCTCGGGAAATTGCTGTGGCCTATCTGGACCAAGCAGGCTTCACCATGTTTGAACCCCACGAAACGGGGGTGGTGGCCCATGGGGTGAAAGATGAAGTGGACATTGTTCTGGCATCCTCATTGATGGAAGAGATCAAGACGTTTGCCAATGTTGGTCTTGTCTGTGAAGAGGTTGTGGAGGAAAATTGGAACGCCAAGTGGGAGAACGACTACCCACAAGTGGTGGTCTTCGATGAGTGCGGAGGATTGTTGTGCACGCTTCGCGCGCCTTTTCACCCCAAACCCAATGAAGGACTGGATGTCTTGGTGGCCCCTCAGATGAGTTTTGGCACAGGACATCACGCCACGACGTATCTCATGACACGCCAGCTCTTGTCTTTGGGTCTCGAGGGTCAGCGCGTGTTGGACATGGGTTGCGGAACCGGGGTTTTGGCCATTGTGGCGAGGTTGAGTGGAGCGGACAAGGTGTGGGGCATTGACATCGAGAATTCAGCGGTGGACAACGCCTTGGCCAACGCCTCCCTCAACGGCATGTCCACAGACCTTGAATCTCAGACCATTCAGTTTTTGTGTGGAGATGGTTCGACTTTGGCATCGCTGGATTCATTGTCTTTCGACGTGGTCTTGGCCAACATTCACAAGAATGTGCTCCTGGCAGACATGGTGGAGTATTCCCGCTTGCTCATCCCTGGCGGACATCTTTTGTTGAGTGGTTTTTTTCAGGGAGACATACCAGCGATGGCGGAGGGCATTGCACAAGCCGGTTTGATCGTTTTGGATTCAAAAGAACGCGACGGATGGGCGTGCATCCATTGTGGGAAACCTTCACCTTCGTTGTGACATAAGGCGCCCGGCTGGCGGCTACCTTGGCTCCATGATTCTGTGCAGGTTGCGAGCATGCCTCGTCGTGCTGGTTTTCGTCTTTTCGGGCCAAGCTTGGTCTCAAGAGGAGCCTCTTGATGTGCCGTCCTTTGTGAAGGAGATGGAAAGGACGGCTGCCACAGTGTCGTCAGATGAAGCACGTTGGGTGCGACGGGAATTTTCTGACGACATGGCTGGTTTGGAAGCCCTGGGCAAGGCTCCTCAAGTCATCGCCATGGTGCAATCGCTGAAGGAGGCCAAGGTCACTGTGAGTGCGGGAATCATGGGGTATTTGCACGGAGTGTCCGTGTTGACGCGCCAGGGTTCTTGGGCTCGCTGGAGTGAATGGCACCAACATCTCGGCGCGTTTTTGGACGCTGGCAAGCGACGAAATGAACTCCAGAGTTACTTGGAACGAAGTGCAGAATTGCATCGCACGGGATTGTTGTGGGAGGCGCCTGCAGCAGTCTGGGTGTATCGAGGAGGAACCTTGGCATTGGAGTTGGATTCTGCCGGATCTCCTGTGATTGTTGGGAATGGCGGTGCATTGGTCTGCCTGTCCAAGGGCGACAGTCTTCGGTTGCTAGACGCCAAAGGGTATGTGGATCTTTTCGCGGGCCGATGGTTGGGGGCATCTGCGAAGATGCCATGGGAACGCACGTCAAGGGAGGGTGATTTGCGCGCGGAGTTGGGCTTTCATGAAATTCGCCTGAAGGGAAATTCATTCTTGGCCACCGACGTGACTTTGAAGAGCAATTTGTTTGATGCCCCGTTGATTGGTGACCTCAACGCCAAAGTCCAAAATGAACCAGAGGTCGATCGCAGAACGTACCCTCGGTTCGAATCCCGTGCGGGATTGTTGAAAATCGAGGATGTGCTTCCAGGTGTCTCGTATGAAGGAGGGTTGGCCGTGCGAGGGTCCAAAATGGCGGGTACAGGGGCAGATGGAAACATGGCCGTGATTGAGTGGACCCAGGCGGACAGTGTGCTTGTTCGGTGTTGGTCCAATGAGGTGCAGTTCAGCGATGAGTCCTTGGCCGCTGCGCATGCCCGCATGTCATTGTATCTGGGAGAGGACAGCATTCACCATCCCGACATCAATGTTACGTACCTCGAGAAGTCAGGGTTGTTTCGAGCCACAAGGCAAGAGGATGGAGTGGGAATGCAGCCATTCACGGATACCTACCACGCCATCGACATTGAGGTTGAGGTGTTGGAATGGGTCAAAGGCGGGCCGGTGGTCACATTTCGACCGCTGCCCAATTCGACGTCTGAAGCTGCGGCATTCAGGAGTTTGGACTGTTTTGAAGAGGATGTGTACAATGCCATGATGGGCATCGATCCTGTGCATCCACTGTCAGAGCTGTATCGTTTTTTGAAAAAGCGAGGGGTCAACACATTTTATACGGATGAGTATGCGGACTTCCTGGGGTTGCCCGAAGAACAAGCCCGCATGCAGCTGATTGGTCTCACCAACTTTGGATACGTCGATTTGGACATCGCCACCAGATTTTGCAGGGTCAAGCCCAGGGCGGAACGCCACATCGATTGCAAGCGAGGGATTCGCGATTTTGATGTCATTGCCCTGTATTCTAGGCCTCGAGGTTCGGTCAATGCCACTCTGAGTTTGAACAACAAATTGTTGCATCTCGAGGGGATTGGTCAAGTGCAAGTCTCGGAAGCCCAAAATGTCATCATTCAACCCTACGGCGGTCAGGTGGCTCTGAGCAAGGACAGAAGTTTTGCATTTGATGGCGTCATCAATGCCGGAAAATTTCAGCTTTCGGGCACGGGTTTCGAATTCAAATACGAGGGATTTTTGATCGACATCAACAACGCGGAATCGCTTCGGATCAAGGTTGAACTCGATGGGATGTATGACAATTATGGCCAACCTGCGACGCGGTGGGTGACCAGTGTGATTGAGGAAGTTACAGGCACTTTGGAGATTGACAACCCAAGCAACAAAAGTGGGTGGCGCAGTGATGTGTTCACACAGTATCCCATTTTGACGAGTGAGGAGATCTCCCATGTCTACTACGATGCCAATTCCATCCAAGGCGGGGCCTATCATCGGAACAGATTCAATTACGCCGTCGATCCGTTTGTCATTGATAGCTTGGACAACTTTCAAAACGAGGATCTCCGGTTTGATGGGGAGTTGCTATCACATGGCATCGTTCCTGACATGGTTGAGCCCCTGCGGTTGATGAGCGACTACAGCCTTGGATTCACGAGGTCTACGCCTCCCGAGGGATTGCCTTTGTATCGCGGTGCGGCCCATCTTGTGGCGGATTTGTCGCTTGACGGTAAAGGCCTTCATGGTCCCGGAACCATTGATTTTTTAACGTCTCGACTCGTGGGTGAGGACCATGTGTATTTGCCCGATTCCACGTTTGGATTGACCACCACGTATCGCAATGCGCCGCGAGAAGGGGTGTTGCCACAAGTGGATGCTTTGTTTGCCTCCTTTGGTCTGCATCCGCAAGCGGAGCGACTTGATGTTCGCTCCACACCGAGGGATTCGTTGCAGTTTTTTGGTGAGAATGTGCAGTTGGTTGGCGGATTGCACATGTGGGCTGACCGAATGACAGGGGAGGGAACATTCCATTTTGAGCGGGCAGAACTCTCGTCTCGAGGCTTTTCAATGGGCGAGCACTTGATTGATGCGGATGTGTCTGCTTTCACGTTGGTTGGAACCGATTTGAACGAGGTTGCTTTTGGCACGGACAATGTCTCTGCTCACGTGGATTTTGATTTGAGGAGGGGTGATTTCAAGTCCATTGAAGGGGCGACCTTGATTGATCTACCAGCCATTCGCTACGAGTGTCTCATGGATGAATTTTCATGGTACATGGATGAAGACAAGCTGGATCTCGTCAACAGCTTGCTCGAGCCAGAGGGAATGACATTCCGAGAATTGTCGGATCGTTCGCAGAGCAATTTCTTCAGTCAGGATAAGGATCAAGATGGCCTCCATTTCCTCAGTCCAAGAGCGACGTACAAGGTGGATGAAGCCTTTGTGCACTGTCAAGAGGTTCAGTCCATAGCTGTGGCGGATGCTGAGATCAAGCCAGCGGATGGGCAGGTCATCGTTCGACGTGAGGCCAGGATGGACATGTTGGAGGGGGCCGAAATTTTTGCAAACGACGTTTCACGGTACCATCGTTTGTATGACGCCAAGGTTCAAATCCTCGGCAGATTGAACTACGAAGGATCGGCCAGCAAGACTTACAGAGATGGTCTAGGGGTGGAGTGGCCCATTCGATTTCATGAACTGTCGGTTGATACGGCTTATCGCACGGTAGGTCATGGCCGAATTTCAAAGGAAGATGCCTTCTTCCTGAGTCCTCACTTTGCATACCAAGGGCGCGTTCATTTGGAAGCTGGTCGAGAACATTTGGCCTTTGAAGGAGGCGCCATGATGCAGTTTGAATGTGAAGACATGACGCCTGAGTGGGTTGAATTTGAAGGGGTGATTGACCCTGCAGATGTGGCTATCCCTGTGGATTCCGTGGTGGTTGAATTGGGTAGAGCGCATTTGGGGGTGGGCTGGGTGTACAACGATGGTGGGATGATGAGTGTGTACTCGTCGTTCTTTGGGAAAAAGCCGGTTCGGGATGATGTTTCGTTTTTGAAACCTGAAGGAAATCTTCGGTATGACAAACGCAGAAACCGGTACGTCGTTTGTCCTGACGAAAAACTTCGAAACAGCACGTTGCCAGGGAATTTGACAGAATTGGTTCTGCCCAACTGTGAGATGAGTCAACAGGGAGCTGCATCCTTTCCTCTGCCACCGAGCAAACTTGTTCACAACACGTTCATTGGTGATTTGTACAGTGAACGCGGAGGTATGAAAATGCGAGGAGGTTGGGTGCTGGACATGCCCATGCCCGATGTGGTGGCGAATCACCTTCAGCAGCAGATTCGAGGCTCGGAGAAGGCTGAAGGACTCGGGGCCTTCGCCACCAATTACGCTACCATGCAAAATGAGATGATTGGTGTGGATGCGGCAAACAAGCTTAGTTTGGATTTGACTTCTCTGGGGGAATACAAAAAATCCGTGCCTTCTGAGGCGCGCCACGCCATGGTGTTTCATGGATTGAACTGGGAGTATGACCCCTTTGAAGACATGTGGGTGACAGTCGGAGACATTGGGGTGGCCACCCTCGGTGAACACAATGTGTGGAGGAGTCTTCCGGGGAAGTTGGCGATCAACCGAAATGATGACCTGCTTCATGTGTATTTCCATCTCGACAAGAGCCAATGGTACTACTTTGAATGGAACAAAAAATTGGGGGTTGTCCAAGTCCAAGCGTCTGAAATGAATTTGGAATCTGAGGATCGATTGGAGCACAAATTGGCTGAGGTGAAAGGGTCGGACAAATCCTTTGAGAATGGCAAGGAGACTCTCAAATGGCAGTGGGTGTCCTCCAAACAGTTGCTTCGCAGGCGATTTGTAGAGAAATTCAGGGAATTTGACTGACCTTACATTCATGTCAGACCATTCCTCCTTGTATCCCAATCTCATGCGTCCCTTGGATTTCGGGTTTCTCACCTTGAGGAACAGGATTCTCATGGGCAGCATGCACACCGGCCTTGAGGAAGAACGGGGCGGTCATGAACGTTTGGCCAGGTTTTATGCTGAGCGGGCTCGTGGTGAAGCGGGACTGATTGTGACGGGTGGAATTTCTCCCAACCTTGAAGGGGTTGTGGCGTGGGGAGGAGCGAGGTTGTCCATGCCTTGGCACAAACGTGGACATGAATCAGTGACACGCGCCGTGCACGAGGAGGGCGGCCACATTGCCATGCAAATCCTGCATGCTGGTCGATATGCGTACACTCCGTTTTGTGTGGCGCCGTCGTCTATCAAGTCTCCTATTTCGAAGTTTCAGCCGCGTGCATTAAGTGCCAGGGGCGTGGAACGGAACATCCGCGATTTTGTGCGATCGGCCAAGCTTGCCCGTGAAGCGGGTTACGACGGGGTTGAAATCATGGGCTCCGAAGGGTACCTTATCAACGAGTTCATTGCATCGGAAACCAATCAACGCACGGATCGTTGGGGTGGAGATTTTGACCGGCGATGCCGATTCCCTCTCGAAATCGTATCACGAATCCGTGAAGAACTTGGACCAGATTTTCTTCTGATTTACCGGTTGAGTATGCTCGACTTGGTCCATGGTGGTAGTGATTGGTCAGAGGTCGAGCGGTTGGCTCAGGCTGTTGAAGTTGCAGGTGCCAACATGATCAACACCGGAATTGGGTGGCATGAGGCGCGAATTCCCACCATTGCAACCATGGTGCCACGTGGCGGATTTAGGTTTGTCACCAGCAAATTGATGGGGAAAGTCGGAATTCCTTTGGTTACCACCAACCGATTCAACACCCCTGAGGACTGCGAGCAAGCCTTGGCCGATGGATGTGCGGACATGGTAAGCATGGCACGACCGATGCTGGCAGACCCCGAATTTGCGCGTAAATCGAGGCAGGGTCGATCCGACGAGATCAACACCTGCATCGGATGCAATCAAGCCTGCCTGGATCACGTTTTTTCCAGGAAGGTGGCGTCTTGTTTGGTCAATCCACGGGCATGTCATGAATCGACGGTCAATGTGCCTTCTCAAAAGGATAGAGCGGTCGCAGTGGTTGGTGGTGGCCCTTCTGGAATGTCCGCGGCTTTGGAATGGGCCAGGGCCGGGGCGAAAGTCACATTGTTTGAACGATCTGGCCGTTTAGGGGGTCAATTCAACTTGGCGAAACAAATCCCAGGTAAGCAGGAATTTTCAGAGACGATTCGGTACTTCGAGACGCACATGGCCAAGGAGGGGGTGAAAGTTCAAGTGGGGGTGGAGGCCACGACTGAATTGTTGGCGTCGTTCGAGCATGTCATTTTGGCGACGGGTGTAAGCCCCAGGGCATGGCAAATTCCTGGAAGCGATCGACCCGAAGTGGTGAGCTATGTCGATGTGTTGGCAGGCCGTGTTGACGTGGGTCGCCGAGTGGCCATCATTGGGACCGGAGGAATTGGCTTCGACGTGGCGGATTATTTGACCCATGATGCCGATGCTGGTGGGTTCATGGCTTCTTGGGGGGTGGACGAATCACTGGTCAACCGAGGTGGGCTTGCGAAGTCAACACGCTCGAAGTCCTACAGGGAAGTTGTGATGTATCAGAGGTCAGAGGGAAAGGTCGGCGGTGGTTTGGGCAAAACAACGGGTTGGATCCACAGGACTACATTGAAACAAAGGGGGGTTGTCCAACATGCAGGAATCACATACGACCGGCTGGACGATGAGGGGTTGCATGTCACGTTGAGTGATGGAACATCCCTTGTTCAACCCGTGGATCATGTGGTGGTTTGTGCGGGCCAAACGCCCTACCGTCCCCAGGCATTGTCACATCCCCGTATGGTTGTCATAGGCGGTGCTTTGAACGCTCAAGGTTTGGATGCCCAGCGCGCCATTCGTGAAGGTCTGGAATCCGTGGCCTCGTTTTAATGCGTGCGCAAGGAAGGGGTCGAGCCAAGTTGATGAACCGCCTGCCATGCTTGATTCATCCACTTGTCAGTGGGCATTCCATCTTGGCTCGGCAGAGGTGCCCCGATGACAACGCGGATCCCCCGATTTGGAGGGCGAAATAGCCACGTTCCGGTTGGTAAAATCTCGAATGTTCCTGAAATATGCATGGGTACAACAGGACAATTTGCGCCCTGAGCCAGGTGGAATGCGCCCTTTTTGAAGGGCTTGAGCTGACCATCTTTGGAGCGCGTGCCTTCGGGAAACACCAACACACTTCGGCCTGATTGAATGGTTTGGGTAAGTGCTGCCACAGCGCGTTCTGAAGACGCACGGTTGCCACGTTCCACAAACACAGTTCCTGCCCTCTCGTTCAGTACTCCCAAAAGAGGGACCCTGCGAATGGATGCCTTGCTCAGAAACACAATGGGTCTAGGGCTGGCTGCAAATGCTGCATTGATATCCAACAAGCTTGCATGGTTGGCGACGAGAATAAAGCCGGCTCCATCCTTGGCCAAACGTTCTGTCTCCGGATGGACCTCAACGTTCAAGGATGCACCCACAATCCGACGAATCAAGGGGACGCTCCACAACCTTCTCCCCACATTCCACATCATCCAATCTCCTTTGTGGGGGTCGATGGCCAAAGTCAGCAGACCGACCAACGAGCAGAATGCGGTGTGCATGATGGCCAACAGCACTTTGAATGGGGACAGCAGTGAGTGCACACCCCGACCCACCCAGGAGAAAGGATTAGATGTTTGTTTCATCAACATTCAATTGACGACATTCTCCAGGTTGAAGTTCACCCAGAGTCCATGGACCCATGCCTACACGTATGAGCCGAAGTGTGGGATACCCAACGCTCGCTGTCATTCTTCGTACCTGCCTATTTTTGCCTTCATCCAAGCGCAATTCAATCCAAGAATCGGGGATGTTGGCACGATGGCGGATGGGAGGATTCCTTGCGGGATGGTTGGGCCTGATGGCCTGGGCTTCGCAGCCTCGCGTCAGGAAGGTTTTCCCCTTGATGTTCAAACGCATGGGACGTTCGAGCATTCTTAAATCTTGGGAGGACATCCTTCCTTCAACCTGAACGTGATACGTTCGCGTGTGCCCTTCTTGTGGATCGAGCAACGATGTTTTGATTGTGTTGTCGTTGGTCAGCAATAGTAGTCCCTCGCTGTCCGCGTCTAGCCTACCTATTGGGTAAACATCCTTGGCCAATCCCAACCCAAGACTTGAAAGACCTCGCCATCTCCCTTCATCAGTGAATTGGCTCAGCACGCCGTAGGGCTTGTGAAGCATGTACAGAAGGCTAGGACCCATGACGCGAAGCTACATCGGGAAGCGGAATGGAAGGAGTTTCAGGTTGTCTTACATTCGCAACACGGTTGACCTTGTCGCCTCACTTCGGTGGGGAGGAAAGTCCGGACAACACAGGGAACCACACTTTCCGAAAGGAAAGGCGCATTCAACGGAATGCGACAGAAAGTGCTTCAGAAATTCAAACCGCCGATGGCTCTTTGGGCACAGGCAAGGGTGAGAAGGTGGGGTAAGAGCCCACCAGCGTAAGGGTGACCTTGCGGCTTTGGTAAACCTTGTGGGTTGCAAGACCATGTATACTGGCGTTTGAGGGCGTCCCGTCCGAGCCAGAGGGTAGGTCGCATGAGATCAATGACAGGGCCCTTCGGGGAACAGAATCCGGCTTACACCGTGCCATGAGGGAGCGAGCGGAAACGCTTGCTCCCTCTCCTTCAAAGCGCAGGCAGCTCTCTGTTTTGACAATACGTGTCAATGCATTTGGAATTCAAAAAGTAATTGCTATACATTTGTTTCGGTTGTGGGTCGCAAAGTGCCTTCAATCAGTTCAAACGAAATATTTTTTGGTTGTATGTCGCATATTGAATTCAATGCGCAGGAAATTTCTGCGTTGAGGTTGCATTTCTCTGAGGAAAAAGCAAAGTTGGAGTCCCAGTTGGTTCATGTCGAATTGATGCTTGAAAAGCTCGGTGGGGCAGTCGCTGTGAAGCGCAGAAGGACGTTGGGAATGACGGCAGCAGGGGAACCCCCCAAAAAACGCGGGCCGAAAAGCGTTTGGGGAGCCTTCATTGTCAAGCGTCTACGGGCGAGAAATCGCCCCATGTCTTACGAGGAGCTCATTGATGAAGCCATGACCATTCACAAGATCTCAGAGAACAGAAGGAATTCAGCGAAGGCGAGCATCCTGAACGGTGCATTCCGATTGAGAACGGTGCATGGAAAGGTCGTGTCTGTGGGCCGTCCGGGAAAAAAGGAAAAGATGCTCGCCCTCTCGAAGTGGTTGGAGCAAGATGGAAGCCTGAAGCCTGAATTTGCCAAGGAATTCATGGCGATCATGGGGGGCAAGGCTGAACGTGTGGACATGGCGTCCATCCCAGTCAGTCCTTATGCAGATACAGAGTCAGATTCAGAGGATTGAATCCGAGGAGATTGCTCGATAGGATCTGATTGCCTTCTTCGGGTTGGATGGCCTTATGGGCCGCAATCTCAAATCAGTCAAGCACAAAGGGAGCCACCATGTTGCTCCCCTTTTCGTTCAGTTCAGCATCCAAGATGGGGTGCGGCCCCACGCAGGGTCGTGATACCAAGTCGTTATCCCAAGAAGGGGTAGCGGTAGTTTGTGGGGGACACAAGCGCCTCCTTGATGGTTCGAGGGCTAACCCACCGCACCAAGTTCAGTGCAGAACCCGCCTTGTCATTGGTGCCGGATCCACGGGCTCCCCCGAATGGCTGTTGTCCAACGACAGCGCCCGTGGGTTTGTCATTGAGGTAGAAGTTACCGGCTGCTTGTTCGAGTCGGCGAGAAGCCAGGTCCAGCGCGTAACGATCTTGCGCAAAGACCGCTCCGGTCAAAGCATATTCGCTGGTGTTGTCCACGAGGGTCAACAATTCGTCAAACGACTGTTCCGACGTGTCATCGTAGACATAGACCGTCAACACAGGACCAAAAATCTCCTCGACCATCGACTTGTAATGTGGATTGGAGGTCAGCACTACCGTGGGTTCGATGAAATAACCGATGCTGTCGTCACATCCTCCGCCAATGACGACCTCCGCGTCGTCCGCATCCTGAGCATGTGCGATGTAGCCCTGAATTTTGTCGAAGGCCTTCCGGTCGATGACCGCATTGACGAAGTTGCCGAAGTCTTCAGGAGAACCCATGGACATTGTGGCCATTTCCACTTTCAATGTTTCCAACACCTCAGGCCACAAAGAGGCAGGGATGTATGCACGGGATGCTGCGCTGCATTTTTGGCCTTGAAACTCGAAGGCCCCTCGAATCAAAGCCGTCACAAGGGCTTCGACGTGGGCGCTTTTGTGCGCAACCACGAAGTCCTTTCCGCCTGTTTCACCGACGATCCGAGGGTATGTTCGGTACGTAGAGAGGTTTTCTCCAATGGTCTTCCACAAATGGCGAAATACCCCTGTTGATCCCGTGAAGTGCAAGCCTGCAAAGGCAGGGTGCTTGAAGACCACATCACCCGCAACTGGTCCATCGCAAGTCACCATGTTGATCACACCATCTGGTACGCCAGCTTCTTGGAAAAT
Organism: Bacteroidota bacterium; assembly: GCA_027622975.1. Classification (GTDB taxonomy): domain Bacteria; phylum Bacteroidota; class Bacteroidia; order Flavobacteriales_D; family Sanyastnellaceae; genus UBA11663. The sequence goes on from JAQBVN010000002.1 coordinate 132,684, forward strand.
TTCCATGATGACCTGCGCACTGTACACTTGGGTGTCCGAGGGTTTCCAAACGACAACATTTCCCATCATGGCAGCCACAGCTGGCAGATTTCCTGAGATGGCTGTGAAATTGAATGGGGTCACAGCAAAGACGAATCCTTCCAGTGCGCGGTATTCCACCCTGTTCCAAATGCCATCGGAGCTCTCGGGTTGTTGAGCGTGCAATTCTTGGGCGAAGAACACATTGAATCTCAGGAAATCCGCGAATTCACAGGCCGCGTCGATTTCAGCTTGGAAACAATTCTTGCCCTGCGAGAGCATGGTGGCTGCATTGATTTTGGCACGGTAAGGCCCAGCCACCAGGTCAGCGGCTTTCAAAAAGATGGCTGCCCGATGCTCCCAAGCAAGCGCCGACCAAGCTGGACGCGCCTCCAAGGCTGATTCAATGGCCATCGCCACATGCTCACTGGTTCCATAACTGAAATGACCAAGCACTTTTCCGTGCTCATGGGGAGGACTCATGACCTTTTTGTCAGCTGTGGTCAATCGTTGATTCCCAATGTACATGGGCACCTCAATGGGTTTTTGGTTGTACAGTGCTCTGTACGTAGAGAGCAACTCCTCACGTTCGGCTGAGCCGGGGGCATAGCTCAATACAGGTTCGTTGATGGGATAGGGGACGTTGAAAGTTCCGTGGGGCATTGTGAATGATTTGAAGTCCAAAACTACGGCCATTCCTTCCCGCGCCCCGTCCTTCGTAGGATAGAAACACGCTTGCCGTCATCTAGCCTCCATGACAGTCCCTTCCAAAAACTCCTTGATTTTGCGATTCCTGATTTCCCTGGTCATTGCCGCCTTGTCGATGGTGACTCCCGTGGCCCAAGCAGAAATGACCCGCACGGATTTGGGTGTGGATGCCTTGAAGGCATTCAATGATAGGCATTGGGGTGATGCCCACAGGATGTATGCTGAGTTGTTGAGTGTGGATGGCACGTCTTTGGATTTTCAATGGCGATATGCCGTCACATTGTTGCATGATGTGAGGACGCGCAAAGAGGGATTTCAGCGTTTGGCAGAACTGAGAAACGATGATGAGCTCAACGGCGAGGCTCATTACTGGTGGGGCCTTTCCCTGATGAAGATGGGAAAGGGAGACGAGGCCGTCAAGGAAATGGACAAGGTCATTCTTGAATTCCCCAAAAAACACCCCATCCATCAGGCTGCGGCCAGGGCTCGCACGCAAGCCATGTCGTTGCCCGAGGGATTTCCCCGCTGGCATACCGTCCAAGTGCGAGATGAAATCCACATGTCTTGGGATGTTTGGCATCAGCAAATTCCTCCACCCGCACAGACGTCGCGTTGGATCAAACTTCCTGCAGAGTTGCAAGGAAAAGCTGATCGAAAGATGGACAGGGCATCTGTGATGCTCATCGATTCTCGAAGCGAGAGGGTGTTTTTTCACAGTTGGGGTGCCAAGGGTAGGTCAGGTGCTGATGTGTGGACGGCGACCATGGATGAACAGGGGCGATGGGTCGATTGTGAGCCCTTGTCGAGCATGGTCAATTCACCATTCGATGACATGCACCCGGTGTGGGATGCTGACCATGAAACATTGTATTTCTCATCGGATCGGCCTGGTGGATGTGGTGGTTTTGACATTTGGCGATCGGAGTTTCGAGATGGAATCTGGGGAATTCCTGAACATGTCGGACCGGCATTGAATTCGGTGCACCAGGAATGGGCATGGATTCCTTGTGCATCGGAGGACTGTGTTCACGAAGGGAGTGAGGGATGGTTGCTGACGGACAGGGGAAGTGAGTTTGACATGGTTCAAGGCCTAGATATCCTCGCAGACATCAAGGGAAGTGCACCTGTTCCAATGTTTTTTGAGTGGAACGAGGGTCATCCCTTGGTGAACAGCTGGGTCACATTGACCGATGCCCAAACAGGAGAGGAGGTGATGCGTGCCTGGATTGGTGCCGACCAGCGGATGCCGGCATTGATGCTTCCGGCCGGCCGTGCGTTCCAGATGACCATCGATGCGGACCATGGGATTCATGCGACTGGAATGATGACTGTTCCAGATGCCGATTGGCCTTACGCCGCGAAACAGGCATTTCGATTGGCCCATCACGAAGGAAGTGCTTACGTCGAACTTTCAACCATGCAGGTGACTCAACCTCAAGAAAACCTTGCTTTGTGGGGTTGGGAATCGCTGTCGAGTGAAACTCCATTCAGTGAAGCATGGAGGGTAGGACCCACGAATGGGTCCTCGATTTCTTCGTTTGGTGATGCTGAAACTGTCGCATCCCATCCTTCATGGTTGCTGGATGCATCAGCATGGGAGAATTCGATGGGTTTGGTTTCTGACGATGGAACAAATTCCGTTCGTGGTTCTCTCGAACAGGCAGCGGAAGTCGCCCAAGATGCTTTTGAAGAGGCTTCGGGAGTTGCCTTGGTGGAGCCGAGATCTGATCGGATGGGAGAAAAGGATGTCAATGCGAACCATCGACCATCCCAAGAGGCAGTTTCCGGTTCACCCTCATCAAGTCAGGTGGAGCAGGTGTCGAAACATGAAGAAGGGCAGCCGGTTTCCAACTCCTTGGCCACAGGAATCTCGAATTCTGAATCCGCGAACTCATTGATTTTCGGCACATCAGATTTGGAGCCTCATGCAGAAGCCCACATGTCGGAGGTGTTAATGTCTCATTATGTCGGTTTGCTTCGAAAAGGCGCAGTTTCTGGTGACCAAATGACCAGCATGGCCTTGCCATTGCGCACTGGTTGGGTCCTGGGTACATGGCATCGAAACCGTGACGACGAGGGGCATTGGAATCCCGAATCAGTCCATGCCATGTTGATGGACTGGCCTGATGAGTTGAGCGATCCTTGGGAGGCCGTTCGACTCGATTGGTCGGCCCAATTGACAAAGGACAGGGAAGTGATTTCATTGGGCAATTGGACAAATGGCATCGCCATTCCCATGATGGGGGATGAAGCAGTGTTTCAAGCGGGTGGATGGAATGATTCCCTCGAGGTCCCCGTGGGCGAGGAAGGTTTGCAGGTCGGATGGTTTCGTTCGCAACCCCAATTGGGCCCATTGCCTCCAGGAACGAAGCTGCATCGCCAACCAGGGGTTTCTGGCATTTCGCGTTGGGTGCTGATCAGAGAGACCGATGAATTGACATACGCCAGGATGGCAGAATGGCTCATGGCGGTAGGTGTTACAGATGCTTTTGAAGTTCTTTGGGATGGTCAAACCTGGGGGCGAAGCACCAAGCAACAGGCAGCCCCATCCCAGGCGACAGGGTCACATCAAGTGTCTGCAGGTGATGTAACCCAAGGAGGAGTTCCACCCACACATGATGGTGAATGGCCCCATGGTGAACCTGTGCCGCTCGGCGAATTGCAAGGCACGTGGTTTGCCGTACAATTGGGTGCATTCAGAGGGTTTCCCAAGTCTGATTGGATTGAATTGGCTGGCGAGCGATTGGTTTTTGAGAGGTTTGATGACGGTTTGTCTCGATGGTATGCAGCAGTTCATGAAAGCCGTGAGTTTGTGCGTGGTGCGTGGACGAGGTTTCGCCAGCAGCCTCAATTCTCAGATGCATTCATGGTTGTGCTGCGCGAAGGACAAAGAGAAGCCATCGGCGTGATGGATGACGAGATGACCTACCAAGGGAACGCTCCTCTCGAAGGGAAGAACCCGGCTTCCTACCCCGGGGAAGATGAGGTCGTTGAAAAGAAGGAGGATTTTCCAAAGACGGAGAACATCACCTGGCGTGTAGACATTGCCAAGTATTTTGGAACCGTCCCGGGACAAGAGGTTGCTGTGTTGCTGTTGCGCTCCGCGGATTGGGGAGTCAGGAGCTGGACTGTTAAGGGGCAAACAACCTATTGTTCGCGGTCTTTTTCTGACTGGGAAGAGGCCCAGCTGATTTTGGCAGAGGTGAGGCAAGAGGGTTTTGAAGGTGCCACACTTGTTCAGGAATAAGTTGACGTAACATTGGGCTATGAAAGGTTCACTTCGCACTTCCCAAGCTTCTGAGATGGCTCAATGGATTCGGAAGTTGTCACGCTCCTGTCTGGGTGTGGTTGTCGCTGCAGCGTGGAGTTGTGGTTCGGCATGTGCACAAACTCCCGTGCTCAATGAATTGATGGCTTCCAATGCCTTGGCATTTTTCGATGATTTCTTTGAAGCCGACGATTGGGTGGAGATCTACAATCCAGGTGGACTTTTGAATTTGGCTGGTTATCATATCTCGGACGACCCCGCCGATTTGACCAAATACACCATTCCGAGTTCCGATCCAGGAAGTACCTTCATGACTCCGGGTGATCATGTCATCCTTTGGCTTGACAAGGACAGCATCCAGGGTGTGATGCATGCCAACTTCAGGTTGAGTTCAGAGAATGAAGGAATTTGGCTGACGGCCCCCGACGGAATCACAGTGCTCGATTCGATTGTTTATCCGCCTCAGCAGACGGACATCAGTTTCGGCAGGTCATGCGACGGCTGTTTAGATTGGGTATTTTTCAACGTCCCCACACCTGAAGCAACGAATGCCCAAACCCAGGTTCCGACGCCCCAACTTTTCATCAACGAGGTCTTGCTTGACAATTCCTACAATTTGGTGGATGAGTTTCAAGAGGCCGATGCTTGGTTGGAGATTTACAACCCCAATCCATTCCAAGTCAATTTGGCTGGATACACCCTGCAAAGTGATTTAGGATTTGCATCCACCTTGCCCATGGATTCGCCTGTCGAAACCACCATTGCTGCAGATGGTTTTTTGTTGCTGTGGTTGGATGGTCAACCCGAGCAGGGAGGGCATCACACCGAAGAACAGGCCTCGAGCAGTGGCCAAACATTCGCGCTGAAGGGTCCCGATGGTGTCACCGCTGACACGTACACAGCCGAGGTTTCATTTGCCAACATTTCGTGGGGTCGAGTATCTGATGGTGCACCCAGCTCCACGTGGTTTGACATTCCCACGCCTGGAGTGTCCAACAACCTTCTCATCATCCCGCCAGCAAATTGGGTGATCAATGAAGTGATGACGCAAAATTTGGCCACCGTGCCGGACGATGTTGGGGAGTTTGATGACTGGGTTGAAATCCACAACCCCACCAACGTTCCTCTCGATCTTGCTGGATATTACGTGTCTGACAAACTGAACAACCCCACCAAGTGGCAGGTCCCTTCGGGTGTCCCTGACTTTACCGTGATTCCACCGGGAGGCTACGTGTTGCTCTGGGCTGACGAGCAAGGGAGCCAAGGGTGGAATCACATGAATTTCAAGCTGAGTTCTTTAGGGGAAGTTGTGGTGCTGAGAAGTCCTGATGGCTTCAGCATTGCAGACAGTTTGCATTTTGGAGCAATCAATCCAGATGAGTCCTTGGCCCGCCTTCCCAATGCCACGGGGCCTTTTGTCATCACAGCAAATCCCACACCTGGAGAGTGCAATGATTGTCCATCATTCATCCAACTTGAAGGGGTTGATGTTTTGCTGCCTGTGCTTTGGCCCACGGTTTCCTTCCCACGTGGATCGATTCACGTGGATTGCCCAGGAAGCCTCTTCAATGCAGCAGGTAGCCTTCAATTCACGACGAATGTCGCTGGTACGCACACGGCACCAACCGTTCCAGGACTCTATGTGTATCACGCCAGAGATGGGCGCAGAGGTGTCCTTGTGGTCTCAAGAAATTGAGGTCTTCATCATTTGGTATTCAAGGAGTTTGCGTGTACTTTTGCGCCCCATTTCCTTTGGCAGGGCAAAGGTTGTATGACTCCGCGTGTCGCCCTGAGGTCACGCACAATCCATTGGTGACGCATGAACGACGCCACCCAGACGCCTGAAAACGAAAACCTGGAAAACCAGGAAAATCAGGCCAACGAATCCCTAGAATCATCTACGGATCAAGCTGCCGAAGCAGCACCCGAAACAGTAGAGGAGGCACCCGCCGCTGAAGAGGCACCCGCCGCTGAAGAGGCACCCGCCGCTGAAGAGGCACCCGCCGCTGAAGAGGCTCCTGCCGCTCCTGTTGAGACCCCAACCGAGCCACGTGAATTGGCCAAGCCTGTTGGAGAGTTCGATTGGGACGCTTTCGAGAGTGAACAAGATGAATACTCGTCCGAAGAGCGTCAGCGCTTGGAGAACTTGTATGAGGAAAGTTTAACGCTGATCCGTGAAAAAGAAGTCGTGCAGGGCACGATCATCTCAATCGGGAAGAAGGAAGTGGTTGTGAACATCGGATACAAATCCGAAGGTGTCATCAACTCTTCAGAATTCCGTTACAATCCTCAATTGAAGGCTGGTGACAAGGTGCCCGTCTACATCGAAAAGCAGGAGGATGCCCATGGTCAATTGGTTGTGAGCCACAAAACGGCCCGCATCTACCATGCATGGGATCAAGTCAACGCAGCCAAGGAAGAGGATATGATCATCCAGGGTACGGTGAAGTGCCGCACCAAGGGTGGTTTGATTGTCGACGTGTTTGGACTCGAGGCGTTCTTGCCTGGTTCTCAAGTTGATGTGAAACCGATCCGTGATTTTGACGAGTATGTCGGAAAGCAGATGGAATTCAAGGTTGTCAAAATCAATCAAGAGTTCAAAAATGTGGTCGTATCGCACAAGGCCTTGATTGAGGCTGAGCTCGAAGAGCAAAAGCGTCTCATCATCCAAGGCCTCGAAGTGGGTCAAGTACTCGAAGGCACAGTCAAGAACATCACTTCTTATGGTGTCTTTGTGGACTTGGGAGGTGTCGACGGTTTGGTTCACATCACGGACATGAGCTACGGCCGCGTAGGACATCCAGAGGAACTTGTCGAGATTGATCAACAATTGAATGTCGTGATCTTGAGCTTTGACGATGAGAAGAAGCGTATTGCTCTGGGCATGAAGCAGTTGACGCCGCATCCGTGGGATGCATTGGGCGAAGACCTCGTGGAAGGATCCAAAGTCAAAGGACGTGTTGTCGTTATGGCTGACTATGGTGCCTTTGTTGAAATTGCACCTGGCGTGGAAGGTTTGTTGCACGTGAGCGAAATCTCATGGAGCCAGCACTTGCGCAGCGCCCAAGACTTCTTGAATGTCAATGATGAAATCGAATGCGTCGTCCTCGGAATCGATCGCGAGGAGCGGAAGATGTCATTGGGACTCAAACAATTGACGGTGGACCCTTGGGAGAACATTGAGGGGCGCTATCCAATCGAGTCCAAGCAAAAAGGAACCGTTCGCAACTTCACCAACTTTGGCTTGTTCGTGGAGCTTGAAGAAGGAATTGATGGATTGGTTCACATCTCTGATTTGAGCTGGTCCAAAAAGATCAAGCATCCTTCCGAGTTCTGCAATGTGGGTGATGAAATTGAGGTTGTCGTTCTTGAACTTGACAAGGAAAATCGTCGCATGAGCCTGGGACACAAGCAAATCGAGGAGAATCCCTGGGAAGTGTTTGAAAGCGTCTTTGCCGTGGGAAGCATCCACCAAGCCACGGTGGTGAAGGTTGAAGGAGGACATGCATCCATTGCCTTGCCCTATGGAATGGAAGGTGCTTGTCACACCAAGCACCTTGTGACGAAAGAGGGAGGAACACTTGGTGTGGATGATGCTGCGGAGTTTGTTGTCCTTGAGTTCAACAGAAACGCCAAGCGCATCACTGTGAGCCACCTTCGCACCCATGAAGAGGGGCCAGCCAAGGTTGAGGCTCCCAAGAAGGCGCGCTCTGCGGGAGGCGGAAGCACGGGCTCTGGCTCTACGCGCATGATGGATGAGGTCAATGCGAGCGTGGAGAAGAGCACGTTTGGTGACTTGGATGTCTTGACTGCACTGAAGGAACAAATGGAGGGAGGCGTCGCGGATGAGGCACCCGCCAAGAAGAAGTCAACCAAGAAAGCTGCTGCTGCGGAAGAGGCTCCTGCTGCTGAAGAGGCTCCTGCTGCTGAAGAGGCTCCTGCTGCTGAAGAGGCTCCTGCTGCTGAAGAGGCTCCTGCTGCTGAAGAGGCACCCGTTGCTGAAGAGGCTCCCGTTGCTGAAGAGGCTCCTGCTGCTGAAGAGGCTCCCGTTGCTGAAGAGGCACCTGTTGCTGAAGAGGCTCCTGCTGCTGAAGAGGCACCTGTTGCTGAGGAGGCCGGGGATGAAGATGGGGAAGAAGAAAAGAAGGACTAAATTCCTGGAGAGTATATCATGAAAAGAGGCCTTCGGGTCTCTTTTTTTTGGCCCTATCTTTGCCGCCTAGATGGACGATCAAGTCTTGATTCCTTCTGAGCAATTTGAGCTCATCCTCGATCGACTCGCGCACCAGTTGATTGAGCATCATGATTTTGCAGTGACTGATTTGGTGGGGCTTCAACCGAGGGGTTCACGATTGGCAGAGCGTCTGCAAAACAGGCTTACAGTCCTCACGGGCACTCCCGTTCGATGTGGAAAGCTGGACGTGACCTTTTTTCGTGATGACATCCGAACCCATGAAAAGCCATTGACGCCCAATGTCAATGACATGGGGTTCACGGTGGAGGGTCGTGGCGTGGTCCTCGTGGATGATGTCTTGTTCACAGGCCGTACCATTCGGGCTGGATTGGACGCTCTGTTGGCGCATGGCAGACCTTCGTCAGTGGCTTTGGCTGTGTTGATCGACAGACGTTTTTCTCGAGAACTGCCGATTGAACCGAATTACATTGGACAACATGTTGATAGCATAGGCGCCCAGCATGTCAAGGTTTGTTGGAAGGAGGAGCATGGTTTTGACAGTGTCATTTTGCTCAATGCCAAACCATCATGACGGACTTCAAACAACTCTCCCAGCCCAGTTTGCTAGGTATTCGGGGTTTGACCCGCGGGGACATCGATTTGATTCATGCCACGGCCAAGGAATTCAAGGATGTGTTGAACCGCCCGATCAAAAAGGTTCCGAGTCTTCGAGACTTCACCGTGGCCAATCTCTTTTTTGAGGATTCGACGAGAACACGCCTGTCATTTGAATTGGCTGAAAAGCGATTGTCTGCGGATGTTGTGAATTTTTCGGCTGCAGGTTCTTCCGTGAAAAAGGGAGAGACTTTGGTGGACACTGTCAACAACATCCTGGCCATGAAGGTCGACATGGTGGTGATGCGCCACCCCCATCCCGGAGCGCATCATTTTTTGGCATCCAAAGTCAAGGTGCCCATCGTGAATGCCGGGGATGGCACCCATGAGCACCCCACACAAGCACTCTTGGATACGTTCAGCCTGCGTGAAGCGTTGGGACATGACTTGAATGGCAAGAACATTGCGATTGTAGGTGACATCAAGCACTCCCGTGTTGCCTTGTCCAACATCCTGGCATTGAAACTGCTTGGAGCGAATGTTCGCGTTTGCGGGCCCCAGACCTTGATTCCGAAGCACATGGATTCTCTGGGGGTTGAGGTAAGTCATGATTTGGATGACACCATTCGATGGGCCGATGCACTGAACATGCTGAGAATTCAGCTCGAACGACAGGGAGATGGTGGATCGGTTCGGTTTTTTCCAACGCTTCGGGAGTACACCATGAGGTTTGGTTTGACCATGGAAAGGTTGACCCAGGCAGATCGAGATGTTGTGGTGATGCACCCTGGGCCCATCAACCGCGGTGTTGAAATCACAAGTGAAGTGGCGGATTGTCATCAAGCCATCATTTTAGACCAAGTGGAGCATGGTGTGGCTGTGAGAATGGCTGTGCTCTATATGCTTTCACAACATCGACCTGACTGAACGCCATCCCCAATGGTTTGAGGCTTGGGATTGGACCTTATATTTGAACGATACGATTCATCATGAAATTTTCCATTGAACACCGCGACCGTGTCGCCGTTGTGACGAGCAAGGTCGAAAAGTTGGATGCACTGCACGCCCCTGATTTGAAGGCGGAGTTGGTGCAGCTTGCCAAGCAAGGTCATCTCAACATTGTGCTCGATTTGTCTGAATCCCGCTATTGCGATTCAAGCGGTTTAAGTGCCGTGTTGGTGGGAAATCGCCTATGTCGAGATGAACAAGGCACGTTTGTGCTTTGTGGATTGCAGCCTACCGTTGAAAAACTCGTCCAAATCTCCCAGCTCGATCGTGTGCTGAACATTACACCCACAGTGGATGAGGCTGTTGATTTCGTCTACATGGAAGCCACAGAAAGGGAACTCGGCGCGGATCATCAAAATTCATCAAAATCATGAAAAATATGAGAAAACTGGCTCTGGTATTCTGGGCGCTGGGGATGCTTATCTCCATGCAAGGTTTTAGCCAATGCGTGATTGACCACGATTTTGGAGATTTGACATTTGGTGTTTCTCCCGATCCAGCTGCGGGCGAAACGTTCTTGGACGGGATGCTTGGAGTGGATTACTACGATGTTCTCCATATTTTGATTCCAACCACGGCTGCTGACATCGACACCACTTTTCCGCCGACACTTCCTGTAGACAGCGTGGTGGTTCTGCCAAACACCGTGGATGGTGATGGTGTGTATTCTGGAGTTGTGTTCACGGACACCCTGACCAATGAGGAGTTCTTTGCCGATGAAATTGGCCTTGAATGGATCTACAACAACAACGGAGATTCCGGAAATCCCATGGGCTTTTTGGGAGGGGAGCAATATTGTGGTTCACTTCAGGGTGTTCCTACGCGGTCAGGAATCTATCGCATTCGAATTGATGTCTTGGGATGGGCCACCATTTTTTCCCCGTTCAATGCGCCCTATTCGTTTGAGAATTTCACTTTGAGAATCAATTGCCCCTTGATTGACGACGTGGAGATTGTGAATGCGAACAGTGTGACGGGGGTGGATGGACAACTCACTGTCGTTTTGAGTGAAGGAGTTTTGGCCACAGAGATTGCTTGGTTCAACCAGTACGGTGTCCAAATAGGAACCGGAGAAACAGTCACAGTGGACAACCCGGGAACGTTTGCAGTTCAGGTCACCACTGAAGATTGTGTGAGTATGTTCAACGGTTGGGTCGTCATCGACGAGGGATTGGACTGTGTATTGACTGCCACCGTGGAAGTTTCACCTGCTGTGACAGGGATCTCTTTGGGTTCTGCTGTCTTGACTGTCGGTAATGAATCAGGCGCTGTTTCTGCGACTTGGTACAGTGCAAACAACTTGATTGTTGGAACAGGTCTTCAATTGAATGGCATGGCACCAGGTACCTACAGCGTGGTCGTGTCTGATGATTCTGGATGCACCGTGGAAATCACAGACATTGTAGTGGATGAAGTTTCCTCAATCCAATCTGTCGAAGCTGGCCAAAATGTGCTGTTTCCCAATCCATGCATGGATTCTTTCAGAATCAACGTTCAAACGACCGCATTTGTGGAGATCCGTGCCATGAATGGATCGGTGGTTTTCAAGGGCACAGTTCTACCCGGAGAAGCGGTTGACATGACGCACGTCGCTCCCGGGGTGTATCTCGCTTCCTGGCAGTCAGGAGAATTGTGGGAACAGGCCAAGTTGATGGTTGCGCAATAACTGCGCTACTCACGCAACGGGAACCGTGAATTTCGAGGTGGTTTTTTTGGGGACGGGGGCAGCAGTGCCATCCAAAACCAGAGGGACCACCTCGCAGTTTGTGGACATTCATGGTCATACCTATTTGATCGACGCAGGAGAAGGCGTTCAGATGGCCATGCGTCGAGAAGGATTGCGGTTTCAAAAGCTCAAAGGCATTTTCATCAGTCACATGCATGGCGATCATGTCTTGGGTCTTCCAGGCTTGCTCAGCACCATGTCACTCCTTGGAAGAAGGTCACCCTTGAATGTTTGGGGCCCGCCAGTTCTTGAGTCCTGGTTGGGTGAGACTTGGCGCATGATTGGTGCGCACCACACCTTCGACATTCTCCACCATGCTTGGAGCCCAAAGGATGTTGTGTGCCTTGAGATGGGGAATCGTCACCGTCTTGTGTCTTTTCCCGTCAAACACAGGGTTGATTGCTGTGGGTTGCGCATTGAGGAGCATTCACTTCCATGGACCCTTCAGAAAGGACACCCACTGTTCGCTAGCCTGACCCACGAAGAGAGGCGCAGGCTCAAAAGCGGAGAGGCCATTTCTCGAGGTGGTTCAGCGCTCCAGCCTGACATGTGTTGCGACCCACCCCCCAAGGCGAGGGCTTACGTGTATTCGGCAGACACAAGACCTTCACAACGCGTCAAAGATCAGGCTGAAGGCGCTGAAGTATTGTACCACGATGCCACGTTTGAAACCTCCGATGCGGCTCGTGCTGAATCAACCTATCACAGCACAGCCGCCGAAGCGGGAAGGCTGGCCTCCCAAGCCAAAGTCGGCACCCTCGTTTTGGGCCACATCAGTCAACGCTACAAATCCACAGATGCTTTACTTGCCGAAGCGAGAAGTTATCATGGACATGTCTTGGTGGCAGAGGATGGCATGAAGTTGAGTTTGTGAGTCCATGGGCTTCGGTCAACCCATCGTTGAAACTTGTGACTTAAATTTGTTGTCTAGAATCATTCTAAAGAAGAATCATGTCGTCTCTTTCCGTGGCCATCGCAGATTCGAGTGCGCTGTTTCGTCTTGGTGTTAGAAACATTTTGCGCCAAGTTGAAGGAGTCGACATCGCGGGAGAAGCCTCAAAAGCCAGCGATGTGATTGAGTTGGTTCGCAACTTTGCACCCAGTCTTTTGGTCATTGATTTTCTGGCAGATGGAATGGGGGTGGATGTCGTGAGGCAAGTGAAGGTGATGCAGCCTTCTCTTCGAATCTTGGCCATCACCAATGCCCAATCCGGTCATACCATCGTCAATGCACTGAGGGCCGGCGTTGATAGCTACATCAAGAAGGATTGTGATCTCGGTGAGGTGGAGGATGCCCTTCGTCAAAGTTTGAAAGGTGGAACGTTTTTCTGTGGCCAAATCTTGGATGCAATCAGGCGTGAATCCATCGATGTGACAGATTTGGAGGGCCTCGAATTGACCTGTGATCCCATTCATTTGAGTGCAAGAGAAACAGAAGTTCTGCTCCACATTGCAGAGGGTCATACCAACACCCAAATTGCAGAGAAACTGTTCCTCAGCGCACACACCGTGACAACCCACAGAAAGAACATCATGTCCAAGTTGGGTGTCAACAACACGGCGGCTATGGTGATGTATGCTGTGAAGACCGGTTTGATCAGCCCCAACAAGTTTCTTTTTCAAGGAGAGTCACTGGCTTGAAACTTGGTGGATGTTGTGATTGAGGGCTTGCATTCGGGCTTGCAATGGCCGACTTTTGTACCACCTAAATGACAGGTCACGATGATGCAGGAATGGACGACATTGGATTTTGACATCAAACCGACAAGCACGAGCCGGCTTGGTGAGGTAGACTTCTCAAACTTGATTTTTGGAAAGGTTTTTTCCGACCACATGTTTGTCATGGATTTTGTGGATGGAGAATGGCAGCGCGGTGAAATCTCTGCTTTTGGCCCGATGACCTTTTCCCCGGCCATAATGAGTTTGCACTACGGGCAAGCAATCTTCGAAGGAATGAAGGCATTCAGGCAACCTGATGGAGGTGTCTCGTTGTTTCGTCCTGGTGCGAACATTCAAAGGCTGAATTTCTCTGCACGGCGCATGAGTATGCCTGAAGTGCCTGAGGCCACCTTTTTGCAAGCGTTGATGGAATTGATGAAACTGGACAGCGCGTGGGTACCTGCCATAGCGGACAGCGCGCTTTACATCCGGCCATTCATGTTTGCCACCGAATCGCATGTCGGCGTTCGGCCAAGTTTGTCCTATCGTTTTTGCATATTCACTTGCCCCGTGGCGGCATACTATACAAAGCCCGTGCGCGTGAAGTTGGAGCTCGTTTACACCAGAGCAGCCGCGGGTGGGACAGGTGCGGCCAAGGCTGCTGGGAATTATGCCGGTTCCTTGTATCCGACGGAATTGGCCAAGGCTCAGGGTTATGACCAGTTGCTTTGGACCGATGCATCGACGCACACGGCAGTGGAAGAGTGTGGTACAATGAATGTGGCTTTTGTCATGGATGGGGTGATGGTTGTTCCAAAAACGAGTGAGACCGTCCTTTCGGGGATTACCCGTGACAGTGCAATCCAATTGATGGAACATCATGGGGTCAAAGTTGAACAGCGGAGAGTGACTGTGGAGGAACTTCAAAGTGCCGCTCAATCTGGTCAGTTGACGGAGGCATTTGGCTTGGGGACAGCGGCGACTGTTTCTCCCATTTGCACGCTTGGACTTCCATCGGGCGATTGGGACCTGCCTGATCTGGCCAACTGGAAAATTGGTCCACGGGTCAAATCACTGCTCAATGATGTTCGTTACGGAACGGGAGAAGACCCGCTTGGCTGGAACATTCCTGTGTGATTTCCGTAGGGGTTTGTATGCTTCAACGCGCAACATGTTTGATCACCGTCTTCTCATGGTGGTTTTTCAACCCTGTGCTGGGTCAAATGGACCGTTCACATGTCGTGACATCGCCTTGGACGCTGAGTTCTGATTATCGCGCCTTGGGATTCAACCCCTCGTTTCTCTCTTTTGAGGGTTGGAATGGAGATACCAGACGCGCGAGGGGTGGGCTGGAAGGTGGCTTTTCCCTGAAGTCAGACGCACTGGATCGAGAGTCTGTATGGAATCAGCTGTTGGGTCGAGAGGGTTCAGACACCGTTGTGTGGAATGTGGAGGATTGGACAGACGCTCTGGTGGAAGAGCGTTTGGAATTTTCCGGCTCTCTGTTGACTGCTGCGATATACCGGCGTCTAGGCTCATGGGGGGTTGCCTACGTGAACAGACGGGGTGTGTCAGGCAGGATGACTTTGGGGGCTTCCGCTGCCAACATGTTTGCCACAGGTGGATTGGGCTTGTTTGACACGGTGCAGCTTGGCGACAATGGTGACATTGTCAGCGTGGATCAATTCGATCCGATGAGCGGTCAAGCATGGCAGGGGGTGACGTTGCATACTGGGGCGATTCTCTCTTCGATATTGGATGGAACTTCCGTGGACTTCCAAACCATGAGGTCTCATGAAATCGGTCTGTCGAGGTCATGGAAGGGGCCTGCTTCGTGGGATGTACACACTGGTTTGGGTGGAAGATTGCTTCTGGGCAATTCCTATTTTTCGTTGTCCGCTTCTGAAGGAAAACTCGACGCCTTTGGTGCCGGAACCCGAGAAATGAACGGGAAGGACTGGATCAATGTGGGGGGACTCTTGGCGTCTGGTTTGTCGATCAATGCATTGGATGCGTTTCATCCAGCAGGAAAGGGTTGGGGTCTGGATGCTGGCGTGACGATTGCCAAGGGAAATCGGCTGTGGTTGTGTGCTTCTGTTGTGGACGTTGGTTGGATGCAGTGGGAGGGCATGTCCTATGAGGTCAATGATCTTCAGTTGGGATTGGACATCTTTAACGCGTCATCTGACGCTTTGGGGCCTGACGATTGGATGGACGGAGCATGGAATGCGTTTTCTGCCGACACGTGGTTCTCGGGGGGTGATTCCATGAAAATTCGAGTGCCCCATCACCCTCTGGTCAATGTGGGAGTAGCGTGGCGCCCTGCGGACATGCTTGTGGTGACAGGAAATGTTTCGGCGAGGAGTTCCCAAGCCCTGGCGACGACTGGTTGGACGGCCAGCGCTGCTGTTGGTTTGCGCTTGTCTCGATGGCTGGTGGTGGAAGCAGGATTGCAAAGACAATCCTTGGAAGTTCTTCGCATCCCGGCCTCTGTTCGATTTCAGATGAAACGTGGATGGCAGACAGGGTTGCGCTTGTCTGATCTTTCTGGATGGGTGCGGGGCTCTCAACCAGAGGTTGGTGCACAATTCTGTTTTGTTCGATATCAATTTCAAGATGGTTGAACTCCGGTGGACAGAAGGTTGTTAACCAACCATGAAATGGTTTGGATTTCTTCTGATCGCTGCAAGTCTTGGGACCTCTATGGCTCAGTCCCAAACGCGTGACCTCAATCCGCCGATGTTGCAAACACAAGACTCATATCCAATGGAAATCATCACTCTGGGCGCTGGCTGTTTTTGGTGCGTTGAAGCCATTTTTGACCGAATTCCAGGAGTGTCAGGTGTGACCTCGGGCTATTCAGGTGGACATATCAAAAACCCGGCATATCGGGAGGTTTGCACGGGAAGGACGGGACATGCCGAAGTTGTGCAGATCACCTTTGATCCTGAAGTCGTTTCCCTTGATGTCCTCTTGGATGTCTTCTTTGTCACGCATGACCCTACCACGTTGAATCGTCAAGGCGCTGATGTGGGAACGCAGTACCGCAGTGTTGTGTTTGTCCGAAATGAATCCCAACGCGAGATTGCATGTGAAGCAGTCCTTCGCAACCAGGCCAAATGGTCTGACCCCATCGTCACTGAAATCGCGGATTTCAGTGAGTTCTACGAGGCAGAAGACGTTCACCAGTCCTACTACGAGTTGCACGGTGAAGCCCCCTATTGCAAGGCTGTGATCGCCCCCAAGGTTGCCAAGTTTCAAAAGACATTCGGAGTCCAGTTTGGCCTCGACTAATGTCTAGGAGAAAAGTGGAGATGAAGACTCAGTCAGGGTCGATTTCTTCGAGGCGCTCAAGCTCCTTTTCGCACAAGGTGACCATTTGACTGCGAACCAATTCTGAAATCTTCGCATCGCTCTTGGCCTTGTCTTTGAGGAATCGAAACATGGCTTTCTTCCTGATTTCGATAGCGACGTAGGCTGTGTAGGTCCCGTTTTCTGCCTGACGGATTTCCTCTCCCAATCCCCGAATGTCTCCAATGGTGGTGTTCGTCACCTCACGCGACAAAGTTTGAAATCGCTCAATGGCCTCGGCAGCCTGGTTGCCAACAAGTTCGCTGGCATAGTTGTCCGTGACGACTTTGAGATTTGTCTGAACTTGCTGAGCGAGTGCCTTTTTGGCTTCGAGGTCTGCCTTGCTTTTGGCAATGTTCAGGTTGGCACTTTGTCCCATGCCCACCGCCCGAAAGTGTTTGGCATCTGAGAGATATTTTTTTCCTGAAAATGGGGATTTGACCTGTGTGCCATCGATGCCAGAGCAAGCGGCCATTCCACAAAGCAACATGACCCAAGACAATGAACGAATGTTGAAACCAATCATGACGAATGAAGTTGTGTGACGAATTTCTGTCATCAAGTCATGAATCGTGCCAAACAAGATGAAAAAAGGATGAGCATGTTAGAAACTTTGGCTGAAAATCCCATGAACCATGGGGCCAAGGGGCGTTTGAGCCGTTATTTTTGGAGGCTGTGAATTGGAAAGAACGCATTTTTCGTTGGCGCCTTAAGCGCATGCAAGCACCGGAGCGTGAGCGGCGGGGTTGTTCTCTCAACCAGGCCGAGAGTGTCGGCCTGTTGTATCTCGAGCGCGATCATGCCCATTTCCGTGAGATCAAAGACTTGGCCAAGCGACTCAAAGAGGACTACGGTGTCAAACGTGTTGGGATGATGAGTTTTGTGCAAGAGGATGAAAAGCAGACGCCCAATTGGTTGGTGAAGAAATTGGATTCCGGCTATTTCTGCAAAAGCGACTTGAATTGGTACGGATGGCCGGTCAAAGAATTTGAGGCTTTCACCCAGACGCCATTTGACATTTTGATCGATTTGGAGCTTGAGCCCATCATGCCACTGAAATTTGTCGTTCGATCGAGTTGTGCGGGAATGAAGGTGGGACCCGATCACCCTGAATGGGCCAATGATTTGGATGTTCGATTGGTGCAGGAGCCTGAGGAGATGGATGACATGGAGGAAGTTGATTTGATCCTTCACGATCGCATGGAGACATGGCGTGCTCACACGACTCGCACCTTGGCATTTTTAAATCAAACCCAGCTTCAATGAAAGCGTTGTTGTCTTCTTTGCAGGGACTTGGTGTTGCGTTGGTGACTCCTTTTCACCAACACGGCAAGGTCGATTATCCCAGTCTTCAGCGTTTGGTAAATCACGTGGTGCAAGGCAGGGCCAATTTCTTGGTAGTGTTGGGGACCACGGGGGAAACACCCACCTTGAGCGAAGAGGAGCAGCGTGGAATCGTTGACTTTGTGTTGGAGGTGAACAAGGGACGCATCCCCGTGGTCGTCGGCATTGGAGGCAATGATACTGCCACCTTGTGCAGAAGGGTGGGCGAATGGGACATGACTGGGATTTCCGCAGTGTTGTCCGCTTCTCCAAGTTACAACAAGCCCTCTCAGGCAGGGATTGTGAAACACTTTGAGATGGTTGCCGATGCGTCGCCGAAGCCCTTGATTTTGTACAACGTACCGGGAAGAACTGCAAGCAACATGTCTGCGGAGACAACCCTGACTCTCGCAACACATCACAACATATGTGGCATCAAAGAAGCCAGCGGTAGCATCGCCCAGATTTCAGACATTCTTGCGCGACGCCCTTTGGATTTCGCTGTGTGGTCGGGAGACGATGCATTGGCCATGCCCACAGTGGCCATGGGTGCAGAGGGTGTGATTTCGGTTCTGGGGAATGGACTTCCACAGCGGATGTCTGAGATGGTACAACAGGCTGCTTTTGGTCTTGTGCATGAATCCAGGTTGACGCATCAGGCGTTGTTGCCTTTGATGGATGTGATTTTCGAAGAGGGAAACCCAACCGGAATCAAGTGCCTTTTGCACCATCTTGGAATCGCTGAACCCTACGTGCGTCTCCCCTTGATGGCCGGTACACCCAAGTTGCGTGATGCCGTGTATTCGTGCCTTGCCAATCTGAAGGTGAAGACCGCTTAAGGCATACGTATGCATGTGGGGCCCTTCCCAGGGTCGTTGCATCAGGTTTCTCGACACAACAATCCGCCCAGGCCGAACCGAGATCAATCAAACCGCCACTCAGGCGAGCAACTCTCGAGTTTTGATGACGATGCTCTCAGCGTCCAGACCGTACTTCTTCATCAATTGGGCAGGTGTGCCACTTTCGCCAAACTGGTCCTCGACGGCAACATGGGCCATGCGTGTAGGATGATGTTTGGCGAGTGTTTGGGCCACCGTTCCACCGAGGCCTCCAAGCACTTGATGCTCTTCAGCAACCACAACAGCTCCTGTTCGCCGCACACTCTCGATGAGGGATTCTGCGTCGAATGGTTTGATGGTATGGACGTTGAGCACATCGGCTTGAATGCCATCTTTCGCCAAGATTTGCGCAGCTTGAATGGCTTCCCATACCATGTGACCACACGCCACGAGGGTCACATTCTCTCCAGACATCAGTCGTTGGATTTTGCCGAGTTCAAAAGGCGTTTCCGGCTTGATGAATACTGGAACCTTGGGTCGGCCAAACCGCAAATACACGGGGCCATGATGCCCTGCAATGGCGTGCGTAGCTTGCCTGGTTTGTTCGTAATCCGCAGGAACCACAACGGTCATGTTGGGAAGCATCTTCATCAATCCGATGTCTTCAAGGATTTGATGGGTTGCGCCGTCCTCACCCAAGGTCAAACCTGCGTGTGAAGCGCAAATCTTGACATTCTTGTCACTGTAGGCGATGCTTTGACGGATTTGGTCGTACACCCGTCCTGTGGAGAAATTGGCAAAGGTGCCAGTGAAGGGGATTTTCCCTCCAATGGTCATCCCCGCGGCCAAACCCATCATGTTTGCCTCAGCGATGCCCACCTGAAAAAACCGATCGGGAAAAGCATCTCGGAAAGCATTCATTTTCAGGGAACCGGTCAGATCCGCACAAAGTCCTACCACGCGATCGTTGTTTTGACCCACTTCGTAGAGCCCTACGCCAAAACCAGAACGAGTGTCCTTGGATTCAGTAGGATGGAGAAGAAAGGGGGAAGCGTTACTCATGGAGCTTGACATTGGTGGTTGAACCGGAGGTAATTTGAAAATCGCGGTGAATGCTGTAAAGTGTTCCTCGAGCCACCCGAGAACGGTAGATCAAGGTGTACGAACCTGGTTGAAGGGGAAGGTTTCTGGTGATTTCCCCCTCAGGAAATTTGTAGACCAAATCCAACGTGGTTTGATCGACAATGACTGCATGTCCGGGTGACCGGCCTTGCACGAAGAGCATCCCAGGTGCTGAAATCTCCACCGAACCTTGACCATCTTCACGAACCATCACGTCTTGGACCAGGGTGGGAGGTGTGGTTGGAAAGCGCAAATCATAGGTGCCGGATCGAAGAAGGACTTCGTCACCAATGGGGCTTGAATAAAATGGGGTGCACGCTCCAGATTTGAACCAGTCCACGTGGATGTTTCCATAGTCCGTCCGGACCCCCCTTGCAAACTGAGGCCGAATCTTGCCTTGCCCCATGTCAGGAACGCGAATGACGTTGTGAACTCCGGGCTTCAAAGTGATGGAATCAACAACAACAGCCGGGAGGGAGTGCAACGTCAAAGCGTACATAGGAAGGGGGTCCACATACAGCGTGTCTGGGCTTTCACGATGTCTCAGTGTATGAACCCAATGGGGATTGCTTTCCCCTGTTCGCATGTCTGTCAAGGAGTAGGGAATGTTGGTGATTCGAGGCTCGTTGGACCCATTCAGAAGCTCGAGGTGAAAGGTTGTGTTGTGAAGGGCCTGCTCAAGCACCATCTGAAGGATCAATTCAAACGCCTGAGGGTCCGTTGCATCGTAAAAGTTACCGATGCAATTCAAACTCGCCATCAAATTTTCCTCAATCCCCATGCCAATGACGAAGGGCTTGACAACAATTCCTTTGGCCTGCAAGGCCCGGCTGACGGCGCACGGGTCTTCGTCGCAAGCTTCAATTCCGTCAGTGATCAACACAATGACATTGCGACCTGGAGTGTCTGGAAAATCCCCTGCCGCCAATTCCAAGGAGCGGGCAATGGGGGTCGTTCCCTGGGCTCTCACTTTGCCCAGAGTTTGTTTGATAATCAAGTTGTTAAACGTCCCAAACGGCACCAACAATTCAGTGTCATCACAATCCTGTTGTCCAGCCACGTGCTTGGTGCCGTGGCCATAGACTCGCAGACCCAATTCAAGTCCCTCACTTCCATGCAGTGATTTGAGAGACTCACTTAGAAGTTCAGAAGCGGTGGTGATTTTTCGTTGCCCTCCCCACATGGCATTCATGCTGTTGGAGGCGTCGAAGACAAAGAGGATTCGGGTGGGTTCGGCCATTTCTTCTGTCGTGACCTGGCACCATCCATGGTGACCAACCATGAAACAGATCACGCCAAGGCAGGACAGGACCAACCTGTGAAAAGGGAAGGGCGGACATCCGTGGTTGATGCGTTTCGAGGTCACAGGGAAGGAATGAACAAGGGTCAGTAATCCTTCAACGTCGAGGGCAGTTGATTCAGTGCCCTTTCAAGCTGTTCGTCGCTGGGTGCGATGCCGTGCCACTCGTGGGTTCCTTCCATAAAATCGACACCTTGGCCCATGGAGGTCGTCATCAACACGACGCAAGGAACGCCCGATCCACGGTATCCATGGGCTTCTACAATCACCCGATCCAAATCTTGAAAATCATGGCCATTGGCAGTCAAGACGCGCCATCCGAAGGCCTCCCATTTGGCTTGCAAATTGCCCAACGACATCACATTTTCGGTGCTTCCATCAATCTGCTGTCCATTGCAATCCACAAAACTGAGGATGTTGTCGATGCGGTGATGTGCGGCATACATGGCGGCCTCCCAGATTTGACCCTCTTGAAGTTCTCCATCCCCGTGCAGGGAATAAACCCAGGCGCTGTCTTCATTCAGGATTTTGGTTTGGGCTGCCCCCAAGGCCACGCTCAAACCTTGACCCAAGGAACCTGAGGCAATCCGAATGCCAGGCAGACCTTCTTCCGTCGCCGGGTGTCCTTGAAGGCGGCTGTTCAATTTCCTAAACGTCGCCAATTCCTCCACCGGAAAGTATCCCCGTCGGGCCAACACGCTGTACCAGACAGGGCTGATGTGACCATTGGACAAGAAGAACAAATCTTCACCCACGCCGTCCATGTCAAAGGACTCGGGGTCAATATTCATGGTGTCGAAGTACAGTTTGACCAACAAATCCGTGCACCCCAGGGAACCGCCTGGATGCCCGCTTTGAACGGCGTGAACCATGCGAACAATGTCGCGTCGGACTTGGGTCGAGAGGGAAGAAAGCTCCTGCAAATTCATGGCGCAAAAGTACCTACGTCCCTATGCCCGTTGCGGGGCTGTGTAAAATATTTGGAAAAACAATGGAGCGGGAAGAAGTGGCTACCTTTGACTTCCCAAATCAACAGATTCCACCATGGCACTTCAGTGCGGCATTGTCGGCCTCCCCAACGTGGGCAAGAGCACGTTGTTCAATTGTTTGTCCAACGCCAAGGCACAAAGTGCCAACTTCCCATTCTGCACCATCGAACCCAACATTGGGGTCATCACGGTTCCTGATCCTCGACTGAACAAACTCGCTGAATTGGTGAAGCCCCAGAATGTGATGCCAACGACTGTCGAAATTGTGGACATCGCGGGTTTGGTCAAGGGTGCAAGTCAGGGTGAAGGGTTGGGCAACAAGTTTCTCGGAAACATCCGAACCACCGATGCCATTCTACATGTGCTTCGTTGCTTTGACGATGACAACATTGTCCATGTCGATGGAAGTGTCGACCCCATTCGGGACAAGGAAGTCATTGATGCTGAGCTCCAGCTGAAGGATTTGGAGACTCTTGATTCGCGAAAACTCAAAGTGAAAAAGGCCGCACAAACAGGAGACAAGGATGCCTTGAAGCAGCTTCAGTTTTACGAACGCCTCGAAGCGCATCTCAACCAAGGAAAGAGCGCCAGAGGTTTGGACTTGGAAGACCATGAAGTGCCTTTGATGAAGGACATGCAACTGTTGACGGCCAAGCCCATCCTCTACGTTTGCAATGTGGATGAAGGTTCTGTGGTGGATGGCAACGCGCATGTCAACCGCGTCAAGCAAGTTGCTGAAGAGGAGGGAGCCGGAGTGCTCGTGCTGGGTGCTGCAATCGAGGCCGACATCGCAGAATTGGAAGATCCCGAAGAGCGCGAAATGTTCCTGGCTGATTTGGGATTGGACGAACCCGGAGTTTCCAAGTTGATTCGCGCGGCTTATGCCTTGTTGAACCTTCAAACCTATTTCACGGCGGGTGTGAAGGAGGTGAGAGCTTGGACCATCCGAAAGGGCTTCACAGCACCCGAAGCGGCTGGTGTTATCCACACGGATTTCCAAAAGGGATTCATTCGAGCTGAAGTGATGAAGTACCACGATTTCGTCTCCATGGGGTCCGAGTTGGCCGTGAAGGAAGCCGGCAAGCTATCCGTGGAGGGCAAGGAGTACATTGTGCAGGACGGAGACATCATGCATTTTAGATTCAATGTTTGAGCCGCAGCGCATGAGACACAAACTCACTTCTTCGATCCCTGGGGTGGGAACTGTCCTGATCTTCTGCGTGTGCCTTGCATGGGGGATTTCCTTGCATGCTCAAACCCCAAACACCTCCCTTTGGTGTTTAGGACTGCCTGAGGAGATTGCAGACGTCATGGGGGATCAACAGCGCGCATGGAACAACGGAGATCTGGTTGGTTTCATGAACGGATATTGGGAGAGTGACTCTTTGATGTTTGTGGGTGGAGGTGGATTGACATACGGCCATGCCGCCACGTTGGCTCGTTACCAAGCGGGATATCCCGACAAAGCTTCGATGGGGATCTTGACATTCGTCAACATCTCTTGGTTGCCTTTGTCCAGCGACACGGGCTTGCTCGTGGGTTCGTGGCATTTGGCCAAGGACGGACTGGACGATGCTTCAGGCATGTATTCCCTCGTGTGGAGAAGACAGGAGGGGCGTTGGCTCATCGTCGCAGATCACAGCTCATGACCGTTGTTCATGCGGTGGTGGCAGCCACAGTCCTGACTTCCTGGTGGGCCATGGATCGCCCTGCGGTCAAAAAGAAGTTGCTTTTGGTCCCTTATCGAATCAAGCAAGGAGGAGAATGGCAGCGGCTTGTAACGCACGGTTTCATCCACGCGGATTGGATGCACCTTGCGTTCAATATGTTCGTGTTGTTTGAATTCGGACGAACAGTGGAAAGCGATTTGTCATCCGTCGAATGGTTGGGATTTCCGGCTTTGTATGCGGGCGGAATGATCTCTGGCGCTCTTCCGGCTCTGCGAAAACACGGCGACAACCCTTCCTACGCAAGTCTGGGTGCATCTGGGGCTGTCAGCGCCGTGCTTGTGGCCTTTGTGGCCTTGCACCCTACAAGTACATTGCTCCTGTTTTTTGTCATTCCCGTCCCTGCGGTGCTCGCGGGGGTGTTGTTTTTTTGGTACGAGGCACGGATGATGGATCAGGGAAGAGGCAGGGTTGCGCACGACGCGCACCTCGGGGGAGGCATGTTTGGACTCCTATGGGTCTTTCTTACCGTGCCAAACGCCCTCGCCGAGATGATGAAAGCGTTGCAGAGTCTTTTGGGCTAATCCCCCTGATTTCAATCCACTACGCGGTAGACTTCTTCATTGCTTTTCCGCATGAAATAACGTTCACGCGCAAAGCGCTCCAGGGCAGCTGGGTCGGTCAACAGCGTCGCGGATTGCTCTTCGAGCATGGCGTTGCGATATTCGACTTCTTCGAGTTCTTGTCGAAGCTCGCGAAGGGACCATGATTCGCGTACAACAAAGGGTATGCCCAAATCATGGATGAACGTTGCCCACACCAATGCGAGTAAGGTCACAGCCACGTATTTGTTCTGCAACGCATCTTTGACCCATGCCTTCCACTCAGCTGTGCTCACTCTTCAGGAGGTGTTGCTTCCGAGCTGGTTTCTGTGGCTGCATCTTCATCCTTGGTGGACTTTTTGGTGCTCCTTTTGGCAGCAGGCTTTTTGGCCACACCCGTTGTCGATTCTCCCTCGCCACGAAGTGCCTCTTCAGCCCCTTCAGGCATCTCGAGCAGTCCGCCCTTAATCACGCTAATGGTCAGTGAGGAAGCACCCTCTTCGTAATCTGCCCGCAAAAGGTCGCCTTCGCTGACATCGCTGTTGATGATCTCCTCCGCAAATGGGTCTTCGAGATATTTCTGAATTGCTCTCTTGAGTGGGCGCGCCCCGTACTTTTCATCGTACCCCTTGTCGCAGATGTAATCGCTCGCAGCGGAGGTGATTTCCAAGTCGTATCCAAGATCCACAACTCGCTTCTTCAAGGCATCGAGTTCAATGTTGATGATGCGATGAATGTGCTCACGCTTGAGACTCTTGAACAGGATGACATCATCAATGCGGTTCAAGAACTCCGGAGCGAAGGCCCGTTTGAGTGCGGTTTGAATCACGTTGTCTCTGTCTGAATCCATGTTGGCACTCTTGGCAGCTGTACCAAATCCCACGCCTGTTCCAAATTCAGCGAGTTGTCGTGCACCGATGTTGGAAGTCATGATGATGATTGTGTTCCTGAAATCCACCTTTCTGCCAAGGCTGTCTGTCAATTGCCCGTCGTCAAGAGCTTGAAGCAACAGGTTGAAAACGTCAGGGTGTGCCTTTTCAATTTCATCAAGCAAAACGATGGAGTAGGGGCGACGTCGCACCTTTTCGGTCAATTGCCCGCCTTCTTCATATCCAACATAGCCTGGAGGGGCTCCAATCAACCGAGTCACGGCGAACTTCTCCATGTATTCCGACATGTCAATGCGAATCAAGGCATCTTCGGAGTCAAACATGAAGCGTGACAAGACCTTGGCGAGTTGGGTTTTTCCCACTCCCGTTGGCCCGAGGAAAATGAAGGATCCGATGGGCTTGTTGGGATCCTTCAAGCCAGCTCGGTTCCTCTTGATGGCCTTGACCACCTTCACGACCGCTTCGTCCTGACCAATCACCTTGCCTTGCAGTTCGTGATCCATGCGTGCCAGACGGCCACTTTCCTTCTCGGCAATGCGCTGAACAGGAATTCCCGTCATCATGGCAACCACATCCCCGACATGTTCCGCTGTGACTGTGACCCTGTGGTTTTTAGAATCTTCTTCCCAAGCCTTCTTCGCCTTTTCCAAACGCTCATTCAGCGTACGCTCGGTGTCTCGCAGTCGGGCTGCTTCTTCATACCGTTGAGACCGAACGACCTTGCTCTTTTCTTCCTTCACACGCTCGATTTCAGCCTCAATGTCTACGATTTCTTGAGGGACATTGATGTTGGTGAGGTGAACGCGGCTTCCCACTTCGTCCAAGGCATCGATGGCTTTGTCTGGCAGATTTCGATCCGTGATGTAACGGCTCGTCAGTGAAACGCACGCGTTAATGGCATCTTCGGTGTATCGAACGCTGTGATGTTCCTCGTACTTGTCCTTGATGTTGTGCAGAATTTGGATGGTCTCTTCTACGGAAGTTGGTTCCACCATCACCTTTTGGAAGCGACGCTCCAAGGCGCCATCCTTTTCAATGTATTGCCGGTGCTCATCCAAGGTCGTGGCGCCGATGCATTGAATTTCGCCCCGGGCAAGGGCAGGTTTGAACATGTTGGAGGCATCCAAGGATCCGCTCGCACCTCCGGCACCCACAATGGTGTGAATCTCATCGATGAACAGAATGACATCCGGAGATTTTTCCAGTTCATTCATGACAGCTTTCATGCGCTCCTCGAATTGACCGCGGTATTTGGTGCCGGCAACGAGAGAGGCGACATCCAAGGTGACAATGCGTTTGTTGAACAACACGCGACTGACCTTTTTCTCGACAATGCGAATGGCCAATCCCTCCGCAATGGCACTCTTGCCCACGCCAGGTTCACCCATGAGGATGGGGTTGTTCTTTTTGCGGCGTGACAGAATTTGGCTGACTCGCTCGATTTCTTTTGCACGTCCCACGATGGGGTCGAGGCGACCTTCCTCCGCCATGCGAGTCAGGTCTCTGCCAAAATTGTCGAGCACCGGGGTTTTCGATTTGGGATCGCCCTTCCGGCTCGCAGGACCGCCACTTCCTCCACTGAATTCACTACCACCTTCAGAAGGCGAATCATCGTCAGACAAAGGGTGATCAGCTCGGGGGGAAGAGGGGCGGCCCCCGTCTTCCGCAATCAGGTTTTCAAATTCTTCTTTGGCCACGTCGTAATCGATGTTGAATGCGTGAATGCTCTTGGTTGCTACGTTGTCTTCGTCCTTCAAAATGCTCAGCAACAAATGCTCTGTACCAATGACTGAGCTTTTGAAGATTTTGGCTTCGAGGTAGGTGATTTTCAGAATCTTCTCAGCCTGCTTCACCAAAGGAATGTTTCCAGAGCCTGCGGGTTTGGCTGTGCTTGGTCGAACAGAACCCTCCACGAGCTTTCTCAGTTTCTGCAAATCGCAATTCAGACCTTCCAAAATGCGGACTGCTGTGCCTTCGCCCTCCTTGATGATACCCAAGAGCAAATGCTCCACACCGATGTAATTGTGACCCAATCGAAGGGCCTCTTCTCGGCTCAGTGAAATCACTTCTCGTACCCGGGGTGAAAATTTTGCGTCCATGGTGGAATCTGTTCAAGGTCAAACTTCAGTCAAAGCTACGTGTCACCTCGGACCTGCTGTGCAGCATGGGTCAATGTTTTCCACAGAAGGTTGGCGCGATTTGTGAAGAATTGGGGTCCTCAAACACCCACATGGCGCGGGACCTCGGGCTATTTTTGAAGGTTGTGCGCCGGGGCGGAAAGGGCTTCTTGAAGGCACTCCAAATGAGTGCTTCAGGTATTGCTGAACGAGTTAAACCGGCGGATGAACGAACGTTATGGCAGAAGGAGAAAAAATCATCCAAATCAACATCTCTGATGAGATGAAGTCGGCTTACATCGATTATTCGATGTCGGTAATCGTAAGTCGAGCACTACCCGATGTGCGTGATGGACTGAAGCCCGTCCACAGGCGCGTGCTCTACGGCATGTTGGATTTGGGAGTCTTGTCCAACAGACCTCATAAAAAGTCGGCGAGGATCGTCGGGGAGGTCCTTGGTAAGTATCACCCTCACGGTGACAGTTCGGTTTACGATACCATGGTTCGGATGGCTCAGCACTGGTCCCTGCGTTACCCGATGGTGGACGGTCAGGGGAACTTTGGGTCCATCGATGGTGACAACCCTGCGGCCATGCGATACACAGAGGCGAGGCTCCGCAAGGCAGCTGAAGACATGTTGTCCGACCTCGAGAAGGAGACCGTGGATTTCAGGCCCAACTTCGACGAAAGTTTGCAAGAGCCCACCGTCCTTCCTGCCAAGCTGCCCAACCTGCTTGTCAATGGTGCGGCGGGGATTGCAGTGGGTATGGCCACCAACATGCCGCCTCACAACTTGTCGGAGGTTGTGGATGGCATGATTCATCTGATTAATCAACCGGATTGCACTGTGGACGAATTGATGGAGCATGTCAAGGCTCCAGATTTCCCCACCGGAGGGGTGATTCATGGCATCGAGGGGGTCAGGGATGCGTTCCACACGGGGCGGGGTCGCGTAGTCATCCGGGGCAGGGCGCGCTTTGAAGAGACCAAAACTGGTCGCGAGGTCATCATTGTCGAGGAAATTCCCTACCAAGTCAACAAAGCTGACATGGTTCGGAAAACGGCCGAATTGGTCAATGAAAAGCGCATCGAAGGCATCTCTGAAATTCGCGACGAGTCCGATCGCAATGGGATGCGGATCGTGTACGAGTTGAAGCGCGATGCCATTCCCAACGTCGTTCTCAACAAGCTGTACAAGTACACCCAGCTTCAGACTTCATTTTCGGTCAACAACATTGCCCTCGTCGCGGGTAGGCCTGAACTTCTGAATCTCAAACAGATGATGTTCCATTACGTGGAACATCGCCATGAAGTGGTGGTTCGTCGCACAAACTTCGACTTGCGCAAGGCTGAGGAACGCGCCCACATTCTGCAAGGCCTCATCATCGCTTTGGACAACATCGATGAGGTCATTGCCCTGATTCGCGCGAGCAAGACGCCAGAGGAGGCCCGGACAGGACTCATGGAAACGTTCGATTTGTCTGAAATTCAGGCCCGCGCCATTTTGGACATGCGGCTGCAGAAGCTCACAGGGTTGGAGCGTGACAAATTGCGTGCTGAGTACGACGAGTTGATGACTCTGATTGCCGATCTGAAGGACATTTTGGACAAAAAAGACCACCGAATGGACATCATCAAATCAGAGTTGATGGAGGTCAAGGAGCGGTTTGGAGATGATCGAAGGTCTACCATCGAATACAGCAGTGCGGACCTTTCCATCGAGGACATGATTCCCGATGAGCAAGTGGTTGTCACCATCAGCCACGCGGGATACATCAAACGCACCAGGCTTGCGGAATACAGAGCGCAGGGAAGGGGCGGCGTTGGTTCCAAGGGGAGTTCGACCCGAGATGAAGATTTCCTCGAAAGCATCTTCACCGCAACGAATCACAACTGGCTGCTGATTTTCACGGCCAAAGGACGTTGTTTTTGGATGCGCATTTTTGAGGTGCCCGAAGGGTCCAAGCAAAGCAAGGGCCGAGCCATTGTCAACCTGATCAATTTGGAAAGCGATGACAAGGTGTTGGCCTACATCCCTGTTCAAGACTTGAAGGATGAAGACTACGTCAATGGCAATTACGTCATTCTTTGCACCAAAAAGGGCTTGGTGAAAAAGACAAGCCTCGAGGCGTACAGCCGTCCGAGATCCAATGGCATCAATGCCGTGACGATTCGCGAGGACGATGAATTGTTGGCAGCGAAGTTGACCAATGGTGATTCTGAAATCATCATGGGACTGCGTTCGGGCAAGGCCATTCGTTTTCATGAGTCCACAGCGAGGGCAGTGGGCCGAACTGCCATGGGTGTGCGGGGTGTCACCCTCGGAGGACCCAAAGACGAGGTCATCGGAATGGTGTGCATCAACGATGCGTCCAGTGACATTTTGGTCGTGTCGGAAAATGGCTTTGGCAAACGCTCAGCCGTGGAAGACTATCGTGTGACGAATCGGGGCGGGAAAGGTGTGAAAACACTCCAAGTGACAGAGAAAACGGGGGATTTGATTTCCATCTTGAACGTCACAGATGACAACGATTTGATGATCATCAACAAATCGGGCATCACCATCCGAATGGCCGTGGACGAAATGCGGGTCATGGGAAGAGCAACCCAAGGCGTTAGACTCATCAGTTTGCGCGGTAAAGACGCCATCGCTGCTGTTTGCAAGGTCCCGAAGAGTGATGAGGAGGACGAAGAGATGATGGACCAAGCCGAATTGACTTCGGATGGAACAAGTTCAGATGCGAGCAGCCTTGAAGAGGGTTCAGGTGGCGATGCGCCAGATGCTGCGGATGAACGAGAGGAAGGGGAGGACCTGGCATGATGTTTGGCGACCCAAGACCTGATTACATTTGCGAATCAATTCATTGATTGAGCGAGAAAAGATGAACATTGTATCCATGCAAAAACTCTTGTCAACTGCCCTGATGGTGGCAATTTCGGCCACATCCATGGGCCAAAAGGAAGTCGTATCCGCCTACAATGCGAACAAGGAAGGTGATTACGCCACGGCGGCGTCCTACATTGAACAGGCCGTAGACAATCCCAAGGCCAACATCAAGAACAAAACTTGGCGTTACCGGGGAGACATTTACTTGAATATCAGCCGTGACAGTGCCTTGTTTGCCGCTTTCCCTGACGCGTTGGTGAAGGCCAAAGAGAGCTTCATGAAAGCCATGGAACTCGACCCCAAGGGCGCTTACGCGCAGGAAACCACGATCGGCTTGGGACAGGTGCAAATGCAGGCAAGCAATGCAGGCATTGGCAATTACAATTCGGGCGATTTTGGTGCTGCAGGAGGTTTGTTTGATCTGGCAGCAGAGATTGCCCGTGCGTTTGAAACGGTCGATACCATGGCAGTATACAACAGTGCATTATGTTATGAAAAGGCGGGCGATTTGGACATGGCTGTGACGAGGTATCAAGATTGCGCTGCCATTGGGTACCAAGTGCTTAATGTTTACCTTTTCATTAGCAACTTGTACAGAAACGCTGAACGGGTCGACGAGGCCTTGGCCACATTGCAAGCGGCTCGAGAATTGTATCCTCGTGAGCAGAGCTTGATCATTGAAGAACTCAACATTTACTTGACCAATCAGGAATTTGACAAGGCCAAGGAGAATTTGGCAATCGCCGCAGAACAAGATCCAACCAATGAAATTCTGTGGTTTAGTTTGGGCAGTGTTCTGGACAATCTTGGAAATGCCGAGGACGCGATTGGTGCCTACATCAAAGCACTTGAGATTGCGCCAGAATATTTTGATGCGAATTACAACCTAGGTGCGCTGTATTTCAACCAGGCAGTTCAAGGCATCAACAAGGCGAATGATATGTGGAAGCCTCGGATGACCAAGGCTGAATCAGCCGCTCAGAAACAAGCTGAGGATGATGCCAAGGCTTTGTTTGCGACTGCCATGCCTTATTTGGAATCGGCTCATGCGTCAGAGCCCAGTGATGTGGAAACGATGCGCTCTCTTCGAGACATCTATGCCAGGACCGGTGAGGATGATAAACTCGTGGAGATGAGCGCCAAACTCAAGGCTGTAGGACAATAAGCATGAAGGGAACGGGGCTAAGGCCCTTTCCTTTTCCACATCTGGTTTTACATAATGTATATTATCATTCAAGAGGGTCATTCTTGAAAAATTCGGGAATATGCCTCAGGTGATGCACGCAATTGAAATCGTTCATGTAAATTTGCCGTCCCGGAGGTTTGGCAGAGTTGGTCGATTGCACCGGTCTTGAAAACCGGCGTGCCGAAAGGTACCGGGGGTTCGAATCCCTCAGCCTCCGCCAAGACAATACAA
>JAQBVN010000035.1 GCA_027622975.1 Bacteroidota bacterium
CCAAAGGAGAGAATATGCCCCGCCTCACGCCCACGGTTGGGGTCCTTTGCCAGACTCAGATTTGAGCCTAGCCTTGGAAGAATGGACAGCCTTTGGAGAGGTGCGGCGCAATTCGGCCCACGGTTCGGTCGGCATGCAGATCGAGGGACAGCATGTCACCACCTCTGGCTGGGAGTTCTTGCTGCCGAGCCATCAGCGCCTGCGGTTGTCGACCATGGGGGAATTCAACGTGGCACACTCGACCTTCTCGGGTCGGTTGGACGTCGTGGTTGCCCAGCAGGGCGACCATTCTGAGCCGCTCTACAATTCGGAGGGCACAATCGTGGGAACGGACGTTCGCGCCCTCGCTTTCGATACCCTGATGCCAGGAGGCATGCTCTCTTGGCAGCGGCCCCTTTCCTGGAAAAACAGCCAAACGGAAGGCCTAGCCACCTTGGTCGCTTATGGACGTGTGCCGAGCAATCATGAATGGGGTGCCAACGGCATTCACCACGGCTCGTTCCGGTTTGAGCAAGGCAACCCGCAACTCGGCACGGAATGGGCGTTGGAGGGACGTTTGTCCTTGCACAACGGAACCCGTTCGGAAGGCTGGGCCTGGAAGACGCAAGCGTTTGCGGCCCTTCACCGCGGTTTCATCTCGATCACCCCAAGTGCACAATTCGCACCCATCTCCCACGCAGGACAGATTTACGAGTTCCGTGCGAACGACGCATTTCGCACGGGCCTGGAGGCTGACGTGAGCCACATGGCAGAGCGACAAACGTGGTCACTCACAGCCTCAGCACTGGGGCAGTGGGACCTTCAAACAGGGCTGGGTTTGCCGTTCACAACTCCTTCGCAGGCCCGTCTCAGCTGGGAAGGACGTACGCGAGGAGGCTTTGCCGTGCAATTGAGCGGCCTTGCCTTGGCACCTGCCGTTCTGACGGCCAGAAACGAAGACACCACTCCGGGTGCGCTTTTGGCGGACATCACACTTTCTCAAACCACCGCGAGGGGACAGTGGACGCTCGACGTCTCCAATCTGTTCAACCGCGCGTGGCTTGACCACACCAGCGCCTACCGCGCCTTGGGACTCGTGTCCCAAGGCCGTTGGGTGCAACTCCGCTTCACGACCACGTTGAAGCACAATCAAACACAAGAATAAATACTCATATCCAATCTTATGAACACCAAAATCATTTTTCCATTTGCGGCCTGCATCGGCATGGCCATGGCGTTTGTGTCTTGCCAAGAAACAGATACAGAAGCGCCCACCGTTTGCACAGAGGCAGGTGCCATGAACAGTGTACTCTCAGAAGAGATTGAGGCTGTGGCTGGAGATCACATCGATCTTGAAGATCTTTTCTGCGACAACGAGGCCTTGAGTCAGGTGCGTTACGACATCCACAACGGTGAGGGGCATGCCCACGACGAGGGTGAGGAAGGCGAAGAAGAAGAGCACGAGCACGGCTTGGTGTTGCACAGCGGCACCGACTGGGGCGTCTTGCGAAACGTGGACATCGAGGGCACTGAAGCGGAGGCGGAATTGCACGTCGATGTGCCGTTGACGGCACGGGGAATTTGGCACGTGTATGTCGACGTCGTGGATGCCGCGGGCAACACGGCCACGTACAACACCGACCTCCACGTCGAGAACACCTACATGCCTGAATTCACATTGACTTCTGTGAATGGAGAAGACCCGAGCATGTGGCATGGCGAGCCCACCTGGGCAGCTGGTTCAGAGGTCGTGGTGGAAGGTGCAGTCACCGACGAAGACGGCATTGCCTCAGCTGAGCTTGAGCTCATCGATGAGGCGACCGAGACTGTCGTTTGGTCTGTGGAGCTTGCTGCCTTTGAGGCATTCAGCGAGACCGTCACGGTGCCAGCCGCAGCGGGGGAGTACCACTTCGAAATGAAGGCGACTTGCAACGCGGGCGTGAGCATGGAGACAGGCTTCCACGTGGAAGTGGAGTGAATCTACTTCCATAAAGTTTTGGCAAGGGCGTCCTTCGGGGCGCCCTTGTTCGTTTGACATCAACAAATGGGGCTGTGAGTGGTTGTTCAAATGTGGACCAGACGAATCCACCGCATTAGAATTTCCGCACCTCGTGGTGGCGGCACGGAGGACTGGGGTGCTTGCTGAATTTTATAAGGGTAAATCTCCGTGTGGCACCTCTTTTCACGTCACCAAATTGGGGTTGAGGGTGCTCGGCTTCTGTCCTGCTGGGTCCCTCTGAGTGAAAGGGGGGAACACTGACCGCAGTGTCAGAAACTCCCCTCTGCTCCACTACGTGAAGTGGACTTGACATCCAGATCGAGTTGGCAAAGCCTACTCTTGACCAAATCCGGTGGTTTTGGAGAAGGATAAAACGGGTGGTCGCACTCGGGAGAAGAAGATTTCAAAACCTCGCGATTCATGTGACTTGAGTTGCACTTCACTTGCAAGGGCAGGAAATTCAGCTATCTTGGATGAGTCCGGACCTTCTGCAATGCGTGATTGCACCTCGAAGAATTCGTTGGCCTTCCTCGTAATGTTGGCCGCTGGTTGGTTGTCCTCCACCGGGATGGCTCAACAGATTCTGCCCCAACCGGTCACGGAATTGGAAGTTTCGGGAGACCTGTAGGAAAAGGCTTAACTTTCTGAAATGAAAAAGTTTGCAACAGCATCTCAGCTTGGCATTCTCTGCATGGCGGCCTTGGTTTCTTCCCATGGCCTGGCACAGGTCGTCACCGCCGTCCCTTGCGACCAAATGAGCCTAGTGGTAAACGTGGGATCCAACCCAAGTTCCATCAACCTATACCACCCTGGCGGATACTTGACGTGGCCCCCGAGCGAAAACGTGATGAGCTGGGAGTTCACCGACTCCGAGGGGAACGTCCTGTACGAAGAGGTGCTGGTGAACAACAACTTCGTTTCGTTTTCATTCGAACTGCCGTTGACCGACACGATGTTCGTTTCGGTGCTGTTGACCAACGATTCGGCCATGCTCAACGGGAGTCCCGTGGCCTGCCTAATCGAGGACTACCTCTTTTGGGAAGAAACGGAAATCATTCCTGGGACGTTCTTGGGCAGTTGGACGCTGGGAGGGAGCTTGGGCGTCGATGCCAACGGCGCGTCGGATTGCGTGGATGAAAGCTTAATTGACCCCGACGTTTTCTGCACCGAGATTTACGACCCGGTATGCGGTTGCGACGGGGTGACGTATTCCAATTCCTGCTTCGCGACCTACGCCGGAGGAGTCACTTCGTGGGAGGCCGGGCCGTGTGTCGTGGTGGAGTACGGCGGTTGCACCTATCCGCTTGCCTGCAACTACGATCCGGATGCGGCTTTTGACGACGGCACCTGCACCTTCCCACCTTACGATTGCGCGTTGCAAGAGGGGGGAGGCTGCATCTATCCCGAGGCCGTCAATTACGACCCAGATGCCCTGTTCGACGACGGGTCATGCGACATCCTCGTGGATGAACCCTGCCCAGGAGATTTGGACGGAGACGGCAGCATCTCTGTGGCCGACATTCTTCAGTTGTTGACCGCTTTCGGGGCTTCCTGCAATTGATCTTGGGACTCGTTTCCTGCATGCAGTGGGTCGCTTCGAAGGTGTGATTTACTTTTGGCGGCCATGAATTACCGCCCCTACCTCCAAGACGGAATTGAAGTGTCTGAACTCGGGTTTGGCGCCTGGCAACTCGGTGTGGATTCAGGGTGGAAGTCGGTGTCTGACCTCGAGGCTGAGCGCATGGTTCGTGCGGCCTTGGACGAAGGCATCAACTTCTTCGACACAGCCCCCAACTACGGTCACGGCACGAGTGAATCGCGTTTGGGGAACGTGCTTGGTTCGCTGGATCGAGGGACGATTGTCGTCAACTCCAAGTTTGGGCGGCTCGACACCGGTGAAGTGGATTTCAGCGCCGATCTGATTCGTGGGTCGGTGGAGCGCAGCTTGAAACGGCTCAAGATGGATTACCTCGATTCGGTCATCATTCACAGCCCGCCTGCCGAGCTGCTGGACGGCAACAGGAACGGCCATTACGAGGTCCTTGAAGGGCTTGTGGAGGAAGGCAAGATTTTGGCCTACGGCGCCTCGGTGGACGCGCAAGAAGAAATCACGACGCTGCTGACCACCACCAACGCCAAAGTCATTCAGTCCTTCTTCAACATTCTGCATCAGGATTGCACCGGTGCCTTCGACATGGTGAAGGAAAGGGGTGCGACGGTCATTGCTAAAATCCCCTTCGATTCAGGGTGGCTGACGGGCAAATATTCGGCGACAAGTCAATTCGCGGGGGTGCGTGCTCGCTGGTCTGAGGACGAGATTCGGCAGCGTGCGGAGCTGGTCGAACGTGTGGGTGAGATCCTCGGTGACGCTGTGCCCTTGATTTCTGCGGCACTGCTGTTTTGCACCTCGTTTGAGGAGGTCAGCACGGTCATTCCCGGGGCCGTTTCGGTGGCGCAATTGCAGGGAAACATCCGTTCGATGCAGGACGCTCTCGACCCCGCCTTGCGGGAGTCGCTGGTGGCGTTCTACGAGCAGGAGGTTCGGGCGTTGCGTTTGCCTTGGTAGAGAGGGTTTGGGGTTACCACAGTGATGTGAGGTAACGATGACAGCGGGGACCCAACGATGGTCTGCAACAAGTTGAGATTCGCATTGCATACAACGCCGTCACTCTCCAATGCCAGCGAGGCTCGAGACGCAAAAAAAGCATGCATCAAGATCATGTATCTTTGAAACATGCGCCCACCCAAACCCGCTTTCGCCCTGATCTTGTTGGGACTTGCGATAGTGCTCCTTGGGCTGACCTTCAAGTTGAATCATTGGATGGGGGCAGAGTCCCTTTTCAATGCAGGAATGGCGGGTCTCGTTGTTGGATTGCTGTGGTGGGTGGCTTGGGTGATGGGCAGTCGCAGAGGGGGGCGCGAGTAAGGCTCTTCAACACCTGCTGCTTCTTCAAATCTCATTCAGTTCGTCGAAGCGAAGAAGAATAGTCGACCTTTGCACCCCGAACACCCCGCCCTTTTGCATTCTTTCGACGACCTCGGCCTTTCGGCCCCCATTCTCCGAGCCATTCAAGAACTTGGCTTTGAGACGCCCACCGACATTCAACACCAGGCAATCCCGCTCCTGCTAGAAGGGGGGCGCGATTTCATTGGTTTGGCCCAAACCGGTACAGGCAAAACGGCCGCCTTTGGATTGCCTTTGTTGGAGCATCTTGACCCGAGTCAAGGCCATGTTCAAGCGTTGGTGCTTGCGCCGACCCGCGAACTTGGTCAGCAAATCGCAGAGCAGATTGAATTGTATTCAAAGCACAAAAAAGGGGTGAAGGCTTTGGCCGTGTATGGCGGAGCCAACATCAGCATGCAGATTCGCGCCTTGAAGTCACCTACGCATGTTGTCATTGCCACGCCCGGGCGACTCATTGACCTGATCAAGCGAAAGGCTGTTGTACTTGACCAAATTGGATGTTTGGTCCTCGACGAAGCAGATGAGATGCTCAACATGGGCTTCAAAGAGGAACTTGACACAATCCTCGATTTTACGCCGAAGGAGAAGCACACCTGGCTGTTTTCAGCCACGATGCCAACGGAGATCCGTCGAATCGTCAAGAAGTACATGGTGGATCCTTTGGAGGTTCAGGTCAACGCCACGTCGACCGTCAATTCCAACATCGAGCACCGGTATGCGTTGGTGAGACACTCAGACAAAACGGAGGCCATCGCCCGCTTTTTGGACATGGATCCAGAATTGTACGGGGTGGTTTTTTGTCGAACCCGTCGCGACACCCAGGAACTCGCTGAGGCTTTGATGAAGCGGGGGTATTCAGCGGATTGTTTGCATGGCGAAATGTCTCAAGTGCAGCGAGATCGGGTGATGAAGCGATTCAAAGACAAGAACTTGCAGATGCTGGTAGCCACAGACGTGGCGGCTCGTGGCATTGACGTGGACGACCTTACACACGTGTTTCATCATTCGTTGCCGGGGGAATCGGCCCAATATGCCCACCGCTCCGGACGCACGGCGCGTGCGGGAAAAAAGGGAATTTCCATGGCATTGATGAGTGGCACAGAGAAGGCCCATCTGAACCGGCTGGCGAACACCTTGGACATTGACTTTACCCAAACCATGGTTCCCAATCACGACCAAATCGTGGAATCTCGCCTTCTGAATTGGGCCCAAGGTCTGCTGTCGATGGAGGGTAGAGACAACTTGCCTCCTGAATTGTGGGAGCAGGTGTCCTTGTTGTTCGGTGATCATAGCCAAGAGGAGGTGTTGCGCCTGATGTTGATGCGCGAAATGCAGCGTTTTGGCACAGGTTCCAAACTCGACCTCAATCAATCCTCCCCGGGGAAGGGAAGCGAGATGTCATACCTCGAGAAACGTCGGCAGGGAAGGCCTTTTGGTCGGGCGGGCAAATCGAGTCCTGCGGACAAGCCGAGATACGCCGGTAAAACGAGTTCTACGGGAAAATCTCAACCATTTTCGCGGAAAGGGAGTGTCGAAAAGGCCACGGGATCGTCCGAGGGATCTTCGGGGTGGGATGGGGAACGTCGGGGCAAACCGATGGGTGCAGGCAAGGCGAAAAAGAAGGTCAAAAAGACAGTTTTCAAGCCAGGCAAGGACGCTCCTTGGCAGGCCAAAACCACAGGCAGACCTTCGTTTGGCGTGAAGAAAAAGAAGCGCTGATCCCAGTCACGTTGGGTTCAGGACCTCAAGGTTGTCTTTACCTTGCTTCCATGAAATTCGCGATCGCTCGGAACGCCCTGTGTTTGGGCTGGACAGGATGGGTATGGATGTTTTGTGCCATGTCTGCCAACGCCCAAACCAACAGCTTTACCTTCTCATTCAATGACCCCGACCGAAACGGTCGTGAAATTCCAGTCAAT
Source organism: Bacteroidota bacterium (assembly GCA_027622975.1). Classification (GTDB taxonomy): domain Bacteria; phylum Bacteroidota; class Bacteroidia; order Flavobacteriales_D; family Sanyastnellaceae; genus UBA11663. The sequence continues at coordinate 6,863 of JAQBVN010000035.1, forward strand.
TTTCATCATGACCTCGGTACGGAGGGACTCTCACCATTGGTGGTGATTGCCCATGGCTTTGTCATGACGCCATCGGATTACGACGACTTGGTCCTGAACTTGGTGGGAGAGGGGTACGTGGTTGGACTGGTGGATACGGAATCGGGGTTTGCGCCATCTCATGGTGATTTTGCGCTTGACTTGGCATTTGTGATCCGGCATGCGGCCGAAGAGGTGAGCGAATTGGCGGGGTTGTTGGGGTCTGCCTCGGCATTGATTGGGCATAGTATGGGGGGTGGAGCTTCATGGTTGGCTGCTGCAGATTTGGGCGATGAGCTTGACGCGCTCATTGGGCTTGCCCCTGCAGAGACTACACCCTCCGCGCTGGCTGCTGGAACGGACGTGGTGACTCCAACCCTTCTGATTTCGGGTTCTTCGGACGAGGTGACTCCCCCGGACACCCAGCACGTGCCCCTGTACAATTCTCTCCAATCGGTGGATTGTCGCGCATGGGTTTCCCTCGTGAATGGTGGGCACTGCGGCTTTGCAGATGCAGGATCGTTGTGTGACTTCGGCGAGATCTTGTTCTCCGGGATGACACGGCAGGTTCAACAGACGCATAGCTTTTCATTGATCAATAGATGGTTGGACCATCATCTGAGGGCGACAATGGAGGGTTTGGCGCCCATGGTGGATTACGCCTTGCAAGCTTCGGATGACGTGGAGCTCGAGTTGTCATGTGATTGGACAGACGTGCCGTTGTCTGGGAACCCTCTTCAAGAGATCGTCTTTTGGCCCAATCCCGCGACACATGAAGTCCGCTTTGAGACGCCTTCGCAGTCAAGTTTTGCAGTCACCTGGAGGGCTTGGTCCTCCCAGGGTAGGGAACTTGACATGACGTGGGAAGCTCCAGGAATTCTGGATGTTCACCATTGGCCCAATGGCTGGGTTCTGATCCAAGGAGTGAGTGACCAGGGACATGTGATTCGCCAAGGCCGGCTTTTCGTCATACACTGACCCATGCCAAGCGGAATTTTTGCCCTGCTCGACGACGTCGCCATGCTCATGGACGACGTGGCGGTGATGACGAAAGTTGCGGGGAAAAAGACGGCAGGCATTTTGGGCGACGACCTCGCGGTGAATGCCGAGAAAGCCACGGGGTTTGCGGCGTCCCGCGAGCTCCCCGTGCTGTGGGCCATCACCAAAGGCTCGTTTCTGAACAAGCTGATCATTTTGCCGGTGGCGTTTGCCATGAGTGCTTGGGCGCCTTGGGCGATTGAGCCCATCCTGATTGCGGGCGGGCTCTTTCTCGCGTACGAGGGGGTGGAGAAGGTCGTTCACGCGGCCTTTCACCGAGGAGCTCCCAAGACCAGCCTCGAGCAGCGTCCTCCCGAGCAGGAGCGCGTTCGGTCGGCCATCGTGGTGGACTTCATCCTGTCCGTGGAAATCGTGGTGATCGCCTTGGGGGAGGTCATGGACGCCAAGCTTGAAGTCCAAATCGCAGCCGTCACCGCCATCGCGCTCCTCGCCACGGTGGGCGTCTACGGGGTGGTCGCCTTGCTCGTCAGGATGGACGACTCGGGCCTGGCGCTCATGCAGCGTTCGTCGTCGTTCGCCCGACGTTTGGGGCGATTTCTCGTGGCCGCGTTGCCGGTGGTGATCAAGGTGCTGAGCGTGGTGGGAACGGTCGCCTTGCTGCTCGTGTCAGGAGGCATTTTCCACCACCACATTCCAGGCATTCACGGCGTGCTTCACACCTTTCCCGCGCTCGTGGCAGATGCCGTGCTCGGATTGGCGGGAGGACTGGTCGTGGTGGGGGTCGTCAGTGCTGCAAAGGCTGCGCTTCGGTGATTTGGTCGCCGTCGACATAGACGGCCAAGCGGATGCCTGACAAGAGGGGAGAACATTTTCTCAAAGAGGTTGTTTGTACCGCATGAATACACCTGCGTGCCTCATTCTTCTTTCTGCGTTGTGCGCGACGATCCTCGGAAACGCATCTGCCCAATGCGACGGCAACCACACCGTCATCCTCCAAAACTTCGAGTTCACGCCAGCCGAACTGACCGTGGAGCCGGGCGATTCCGTGTCCTTCATCAACATCGAAGGAATTCACACGGTCAACGGGGTCACCAACAGCGTCACGGGCGAACCCTTTGGCAATCCGATGCCGTTTTCGTTGCCTCAAACTGTGGGCACCGTTGCCGGCACGTGCATGGGCACGGTGACGTTCAACACGCCGGGCACGTACTCGTACGACTGCTCGGTGGGTTTCAACGCCCAAGCTGGGATGCAGGGCACGATTGTGGTTGACGCGTACGACTTGAACGATTTGCTGATCGACATGCAGCAGTCGGACACCGTCGCGGCCTGGATGTCTGGATACGCGTTCCAGTCGTTTGTTCCGGAAATCCTCACGGCTCTTGGGCAACACACGCTGTTTGTGCCCGACGACAACGCGGTGAACGGGGCGATGGACTTCATGAATTTGGGTCAATTCGACATGCTGGCCATTCCGGATTTCCCGGAAATCATGCAGTACCATTCGGTTCCCGGAATCTGGACGCTGGACGACCTGGAAGACGGAATGACGCTCACCACGGTGCAGGGGCAGGCCCTGCAAGTGACTGTCAACGCCGAGGGGACCTTTGTGGACGGCGCACGAATCGTTCAGACCGGATTCGAGGCGTTCAACGGGGTGGCGCACGTCATTGACGAGGTGCTGGCGCCTGCGGGCTTGCCGGCGCCTCATGTTTGGGCTTGGATCCAAAGCAGCCCCAACCACACCATCCTCGAGCAGGCGGTCGCTGCGGCCTACCTTCAGGCGGACCTGAGTTTTCAGGTGCTGATTGACAACAGCTACAACGAGCCGGGGCCGTGGACGGTTTGGGCGCCGACGGACGAGGCCTTTGAGGTCTTCCTCGAGGCGCAGGGTTGGGACGTGGCCGACTTGCTTTCTTCTCAATACCTCGTGGAGTTGGTCCAAAACCACATCCTCCAGTACCTCGTTGAATCCCCCAACTTCTCCAGCGGCGCCAACCTGACCAACCTCAACGGCACCACGTTTGCACTTTCCGGCGGCGCGGGCCAGTGGTCTTATGGGGGCGCGTCCGTGTTGCAAGTCGATGCCCAGACTTACAATGGGCTCATCCACGTCCTCGACGAAGTGCTCGCGCCAGAGATCGAAGTGCCTGAGGGGACCTGCGGGGTGTGGACGCTCGAATTGACAGACCAAGGGGGCGACGGGTGGGGATTTGAAGACATCTTCAACGGCACGTACGTCGAGTTGCAAGTCAACCAAACCGTGCTCGACGTGGTGACGCTTCCGGGCGGCACGTCCTTGTCGTACGAGTTTGGGGTGGACGTCGGGGACGTTCTCAACGCGGTGTTTTACTCGTTCGGTGGAGGTTACTTGCCGGGCTACAGGATTTACGACGGGGAGGGAGCGTTGTTGGTTCAAGAGCAGGGGACGTTCAACAACGATCCTGAATCGACGTTTGGACTTCATGCGTGCGACGACCCGTACTTCGACGCTTGCGGGACCGTGACGGTGGCCTTCGAAGACTTCTACGGCGACGGCTGGGACGTGGGGGCGTTGTTGGTGTTCGTCGACGACGTGCTGACGTACGAGTTGACCATGCCCAACGGCCAAGGCCCGTACGAGGTGGAGCTGCAGGTGAACGAAGGGGCAGTGCTGGACTTCATCTACGATTCGTCGTACTTCCCCCAAGAAAACGGGTACGTGGTATATGGCGTGGACGGGGAAGTGTTGGTGGACCAGAACATCCTGGACCAATCGCCAGGCAACGCCCTGAATGTCATTCCATGCCCAGCCGCATCCGACAACGTGTCGTTGCAGGAAACCCTTGCGTGGTCCTGCGTGCCCAACCCCACTCGCGACGGGCGCATTCAGTTCGTGGGCGACGCCAATCAAGCGGGAAGGGCCACCTTCAGGGACGTCCAGGGACGGGAGGTTCACGAAGTGGTGTTGCCGGCCGGAGGATCGTGTGACGTGAGCCACCTGCAGGCCGGCATGTACGTGGTGACGTTTGCTTCTCCCGACGGAATCACATGGGGGACGCAGCAGCTCGTGGTGCGTTGAACCTCAGCCAAGGACGTTGAGAAGGAAGACGGGCTCGGTGGGCCTGTTACGTCCAAGTGGTGAGGAAATTTGAGTGAGGCCGAGTGGACGCAGGGCGTTTCTTGGAACATGCCATCGACTCCCTGGAGCTCACCTGGTCATTGGAGTGCACGTCGGAACGAGGTGCACGTCGGAATTCCAGGCGTACCACAAAGGGCGACGAGTCAGGCTTTTCGGACAAATTCCGACTTGAGCCCCATGGCCCCAAAGCCGTCAATCTTGCACGCGATGTTGTGGTCGCCGTCCACGAGCCGAATGTTCTTCACCTTGGTGCCTGCTTTGACGGGTTTGGGCGCCCCTTTCACGGGGAGGTCCTTGATCACCACCACGCTGTCTCCGTCTTGCAGCGGGTTGCCGTTGGCGTCCAAAACGGCACCTTCCACGGCTTGTTCTTCAGCCAGCGTGTCCGCGTCCCAGGCATGTCCGCATTCAGGGCAGTTCATGCGCGTGCCGTCGTGATAGGCGTACATGGAATGGCATTGAGGGCAAAGGAGTTCGTCTGACATGGACCTTGGGCTTGGTAAGGGCAAAGAACTGCACCGAGCTCCGTGCTTTTGTTGATATCCGTCAGGACGTTTCCCACGGGGTATGTGGAGAACTGCTTCCCAGGAGGCAGGTGTGGCGGTTCCGCCTTGAACCATCTTTGCCACATGGCAAAACTCATCAGTGGAATCCAACAATTGGGGATCGGCATTCCCGACGTTCACAAAGCGTGGAAGTGGTACCGAAACGCGTTTGGCATCGACATCCGCATGTTCGAAGAAGCGGCGGAAGCGGCGCTGATGACGCGCTACACAGGAGGCGAGGTGCACGCCCGTCACGCGGCGCTCGCATTGCATATGGGGGGAGGCGCAGGGATGGAGATTTGGCAATTCACCAGCCGAAAGCCCCAGCCCGCGTCGTTTGAAGGTCAACTTGGCGACACCGGCATTTTCATCTGCAAGGTGAAGTGCGTGGACGCCGACGCCATGCATGCCGAGCATGCGCGTCGCGGTATCGCTTCGCTCGGACCCGTTCACACCCGCCCGGACGGAAGCAAGCATTTCTACTTGACAGACCCTCACGGGTACTTCTTTGAAGTGGTGGAGAGCAAGGAGTGGTTTGGCCCGGCGCCCTACGGCGGTGGGGTTGGGGGCGCCGTGTTGGGCGTCAGCGACGTGGAGAAGTCGCTCAAACTCTACCGCGACGTCTTGGGATACGATCACGTGGTGATGGACGAGACAGGAGTTCATCCGGCATTTGCGCCGCTGCCCGGCGGAGGCCAAACCTATCGCCGCGTCGTCCTCAAGCGCAGCCAGCCCACCGCCGGACCGTTCAGCGAGCTGTTAGGCGGCGGCGAAATCGAATTGGTCCAGGCCATGGACCGGGCGCCGCGCAACTTGTTTGAGGGACGGTTTTGGGGCGACCTCGGCTTCATTCACTTGTGCTGGGACGTTCGCGACATGAAGGCCCTCGGTCAGGAATTGGAGGCCGCGGGATTCCCGTTCACGGTGGACAGTTCGTCGTCGTTTGACATGGGAGAGGCCAGCGGCCAGTTTACGTACGTGGAAGATCCCGATGGGACGTGGATTGAGTTTGTCGAAACGCACAAGATCCCGATCCTCAAGTCGCTTGGCTGGTACCTCGACACGCGGAAGCGGCCTCAAGGGATGGCCCTTCCCAAATGGATGCTCAAGATGCTTCGTTTCAGTCGCGTGAAGGACTGATGGCCTTGTTGGCGTTGTTCATTCCGGTCTGAAAACTGCCACCTCGCCTTGTGTGTTGTTCGTTCAGGCCGCGGTACTTTCGACGCAATGACACATGTTTCTTCCATTCGCGCCTTCGTTCCTTTTCTCGGGTTGGCGCTTGTTTTGGCGTTGGACTCTTGCAACGCCCCTTCCCACGAATCCATGACGTACCCTGAAACCCGAACCGTTGATGTCATTGACACCCTGTGGGGAACCGAGGTGGCCGACCCGTACCGCTGGTTGGAGGACGACCGCGACCCGGAAGTGGTGGAATGGGTTGCCGCGCAGGCGGCTACGGCGCGGACGTTTTTGGATGGCCTGCCCGAGCGCGACGCGCTTCGTGCCCGGTGCGAAGAACTGTTCAACCACCCGCGCGTGGGCATCCCTCGCCGCATCGGGGAGAAGGTCTTCTTGACCCGCAACGACGGACTCCAAAACCAAAGCGTCATCTTCGTCAAAGACACGGAGGAGGCCGAGGAGCGCGTGTTCCTCGATCCCAACGCACTGAGCGAGGACGGCACGGTGACCGCCAACCTTTCAGGAGCGTCGCCGGACG
>JAQBVN010000015.1 GCA_027622975.1 Bacteroidota bacterium
CGCGGGTTTGGCCGAGCTGCTGGGTTGCCTCGCCATCCGAGAACACCGGCCATCCCCAACGACATGGCGGACAAACTCCTGCCAATTCATTGCTCAAGAGAACATCACCGCAGGATCGACATCGTCCCCGAAACCAATGGATCATGTCGCAAAGTTGAAGTCCGGAAGGGGCATTTCGTCATTCCACTTTGTGCGATGAGACCGACATTCAACTGCCGTCAGGCATTGCGTGTTTGTACCTTCGAACTGTGAAGTTTGGCAAACTTGAAACACCCCCCAATTCCTACGATTGGCGCCTTCCTCGCACTCCGCAGGGATTTGAGTTGACCACCCTCAATCCTGAACGGTTAGGAGGCTCCAACGTTCTGAAAGTCAAAGCAGGTGGGACGATGTGGACCATCAGGGATTGGCGCGGGACGGTCTACCCGGAAAAGGACCCCCAACGCACCTGGCCGGGGCATTACGGGAGGCAGTTTGGGACCTTGGAGTTCAACGCCACCCACTACCGCATCCACCCCGCCGACCGCATGGCAGAATGGGCGGCCGCGATGCCGGAAGGGTTTACGTTTTGTCCGAAGTTCCCCCAAATCGTCACCCACTTCCGCCGCTTCATCGACTGCGACGGCCCCACTGACGACTTCATCGACGGACTGTTGGCCCTCGGTGACAAACTCGGACCCGCGTTCATCCAACTGCCCCCCCACTTTGCGCCCAAGCATGCCGCCGCCATGGCGACCTACCTGGAGAAATGGCCGCGGGAACTTCGGGTGGCGGTGGAGTTCAGGCACCCCGAGTGGTTTGAAGGGGGCGTGCAGGCCGAAGAGATGTGGGCACGGCTGCGGGAACTAGGTATGGGCGCGGTGATTAGCGACACGGCGGGGCGCAGGGACGCCTTGCACATGCGGGTCACGGCCCCGTTTGTCCTAGTGCGGTTCGGCGGGTACGAAGGGCACGCGTCCGACGAAACGCGACTCACCCAATGGGCCCGGCGCATCGACGAATGGAAGGACCAGGGCCTCACCGAATTCCACCTGCTCGTCCACCAACCGGACAGCATTCACACCCCGGACACCTGCCGGCAATTCGCGCGGCTCGTGAAGGAGCACGCCGGCCTTGACGTCCAAGCACCCACCGACCTGCGCGCCGCCACCCAGGGCAACCTCTTTTCGTGAAAGAAGGGCGCGAGGCCCATGGTGCAACGTACTTTAGGCTCATGGCAGTCCAAATCTTGAACCGCGCACCCGGCATCGCCGGCCACCTGTTGTTGAACCTTCGCGACGCCTCAAAGCACGGGGACCGCGCGGCCTTCCGATGGAACATGCAGCGGATGGGACGTGAGCTCGGAAGCGCCCTGGCCCAATCTTGGCCCATGACCAACGCTTCCTGTACCACCCCCTTAGGCAACGCCACAGAACGCGTCCCGGCCCACCAACCGGTCCTGGCCTGCATTTTGCGCGCGTCGATGCCGCTGCACCAAGGGGTGATGGACGTTTGGGACCAAGCCGACTCCGCCTTCGTGTCAGCCTACCGAAAACACCACGACGCGGGCTTCGACATCGAAATCGAGTACCTCGGCGCCCCCTCCATGGAAGGCCGCGTGCTTGTCCTCGTTGACCCCATGCTCGCCACCGGCGCGTCCCTGCAAGCCGCGTACGACGCGTTGTGCGAAACCGGTGTGCCAGCCTCTGTCCACGTCCTCTCCGCGATTGCGAGCGAAGATGGCCTGGCCAACGCGCAGCAGTGGTTGCCCGAGGGCACGTCGTTCATTCTGGGAGGGGTCGATCCCGAACTCAACGAGCACGGCTACATCGTGCCGGGCCTGGGCGACGCGGGCGACCTTGCGTTTGGGCCCAAGACGCGCAGCTAAGACCACCCATGCGGCCCTTTTACACCACCCCAAACTGGTGGAAATGGTGCGTCGTGTGGTGGCGTACCAGCGCCTTCGCGTCGTCCGCCTTCATGGCGCCGTACATGGCATGCTGAATCACGCCACCCAACTCCTCCACCTCAGCGAGACGGTCGAGGAATCGAGCGCGCTCCGCCTCGAAATCCAGCGCCACATCGGGGCGCGCCTTGATGGCCGGCATGGTGCCCATGTTTCGGGGTGTGGCGCCAATCGACTTGGTCAGGAAAGAGCGCAGAAAGGGCGGGCCGAGGAGTCGTGAAATCACTCGGGCCCAACCCGGCACGGCAATGCGGCCGAGGTACAGGTCCATGAACCGCGAACAGTGGCGGAGCATTTGGGGGGCGGTCATGGCGCCCCAGGCCGGGGCTGTGACGGCGTCGAGCCGGTCGAGGGCCGCGCGGAGCTCGGCAATCGACGGCGTGTCGGGCGCGACGTCCGGGAGGGAAATCACCCGTGGCACTTCTTGTACTTCTTGCCCGACCCGCATGGACAGGGGTCGTTGGGCAAGACCTTCTTTTCCGTCCGAATCGGCTGCACGGGCTGCGGGCGAGGGGCGGCCTGAGGTGGACGGCCTGGGGCGATGGCCCCAGCTTGCGTTGGTATGGGGGGGCGCCCTGGCAGACCTCCTTGGGCAGCCATGGCGTGAGCTCGCGCAGCCGCGCCTTGCTCCGCCGTGTTGGCGACTCCGGCTTTTTGCTCCTGCACGCGGGGGGCGGCTGAAGGACGGGGCGCTTGACGTGGCGGCTGGGCAGCCGTGCCGGTCGGGATGGTGCACTTCATCAAGAAGGACGCGACCTGGGCGTTGACCTTTTGGACCAACTTCTGGAACAGCTCGTACGACTCAAACTTGTAAATCAGGAGCGGGTCCTTTTGCTCGAAGCGGGCGTGCTGCACGTTGCTGCGCAGGTCGTCCATGTCGCGGAGGTGCTCCTTCCAGTGCTGGTCGATGATGGCGAGCACCACGGCCTTTTCCAAGGTGTCGAGGACGCTCTTGCCTTCGGTGAGGACGCTTTGCTCGATGTCCGCCCCGACTTGAAGGGTCTTGCGGCCGTCGGTGAACGGCACGAGGATGTTCTTGAAATCGTTCTTCTCGTCGTCGTGCACGCGCTGGATGACAGGATGTGCGCGCTCGGCTAGATCGGCGAGCTTGGCTTGGTAGAGCTGCTCGGCGCGCAAGTAGGTCTGGTGCGCGAGGTCCTCGGGCTTGCCGGTGCTGAAGGCGTCGGCGTCAAACGGCGGCTCGATGCCAAAGTCCGTGAGCAGCGCCATGCGGAACCCGTCGAAGTCCTTGACCGGATGCGTCGCCAAGACGTGGGCCTCGACGAGCTCGTAGAACATGTTGGCGATGTCTGTGCGGATGCGGTCGCCGTACAAGGCGTTGCGACGGCGCTTGTAGATGACCTCTCGCTGGGCGTTCATCACGTCGTCGTACTCGAGCAGGCGCTTCCGGATGCCGAAGTTGTTTTCCTCGACCTTCTTTTGGGCTCGCTCGATGCTCTTGGTGATCATGCCCGCTTGGATGACCTCCCCTTCTTGGTGGCCCATGCGGTCCATCATCTTGCTCACGCGTTCGGACCCAAACAACCGCATCAGGTCGTCCTCCAAGCTCACGTAGAACTGGCTCGATCCGGGGTCTCCCTGACGGCCTGAACGTCCGCGCAACTGGCGGTCGACACGTCGGCTGTCGTGGCGCTCGGTGCCAATGATCGCCAGACCTCCGGCATCCTTCACTTCTTGCGAAAGCTTGATGTCCGTTCCGCGACCTGCCATGTTCGTGGCGATGGTCACGGTGCCCGGCTTGCCCGCTTCCGAGACGACCTCGGCCTCGCGCTGGTGCATCTTGGCATTCAGTACTTGGTGCTTGATGTTGCGCATGCCAAGCATCTTCGACAGCAATTCGCTGATCTCGACGGTGGTCGTTCCCACGAGCACCGGCCGCCCCTGCTGGCTGAGCTCCACCACGTCCTCGATGACGGCGTTGAGTTTTTCGCGCTTCGTCTTGTAGACGAGGTCGTCCTTGTCCTGTCGCGCAATGGGGCGGTTGGTCGGGATGACCATGACGTCCAACTTGTAGATGTCCCAAAACTCCCCTGCTTCCGTCTCCGCCGTTCCCGTCATGCCGGCCAACTTGTGGTACATGCGGAAGTAGTTCTGAAGCGTCACCGTGGCGTAGGTCTGCGTGGCCGCTTCCACCTTCACGCCCTCCTTGGCCTCAATCGCCTGGTGCAGCCCGTCGCTGTAGCGGCGGCCTTCCATGATCCGGCCGGTCTGCTCGTCGACGATCTTCACCTTGTTGTCCATCACCACGTACTCGATGTCCTTCTCGAACAACGCGTACGCCTTCAGGAGCTGGTTCATGCTGTGGATGCGGGCGCTCTTGACGCCATAATCCTGCATGAGTTGCTGCTTTTTCTCAAGTTTGGCCTCTTCAGAATCCTCCCCGCCGTCAATGGATACAAGTTCTGTGGCCAAATCAGGCATGGTGAAAAAATGCTCGTCCTCCATGTTGCGCACGAGGTACTCGATGCCCTTCTCGGTGAGCTCGATTTGGTTTTGCTTCTCGTCAATGACGAAGTACAGCTCAGCATCCGCCTTGTGCATCTCGCGCTGGTTGTCCGCGAGGTAGTAACCCTCGGTCTTGAGCAGCTGCTGGCGCATGCCGTCCTGGCTGAGGAACTTGATGAGGGGCTTGCTCTTGGGCAAAGCGCGGTAGGCCCTGTACAAGGCCAAACCGCCTTCCTCCACCTCCGCCTTCGACGCGCCGTCTGTAAGGAATTTCTTGGCCTCGGCGAGGAACCCTTGCGCGGCCTGCTGCTGAACCTTCACAAGGCTCACCACCTTGGGCTTCAACTGGTCAAACTCCTGCTCGTCTCCCTTCGGCGTGGGACCGCTGATGATGAGCGGCGTCCGCGCCTCGTCAATCAACACCGAGTCAACCTCGTCGACGATGGCAAAGTGGTGCTTGCGCTGCACGAGTTGCTCGGGCCGGTTGGCCATGTTGTCGCGCAGGTAGTCAAAGCCAAACTCGTTGTTTGTCCCAAACGTCACATCGCATTTGTAGGCTTGACGACGCGGCTCGCTGTTGGGCTGGTGCTTGTCAATGCAGTCCACGGTGAGGCCGTGGAATTCGTAGAGCGGGCCCATCCATTCGGCGTCACGACGCGCCAAATAATCGTTCACGGTCACGACGTGGACGCCGCGTCCCGCGAGGGCGTTCAGGAAGACGGGCAACGTCGCCACCAACGTTTTTCCTTCCCCTGTCTGCATTTCCGCCACCTTGCCGCGGTGCAGGGCGACCCCGCCGATGAGCTGCACGTCATAGTGCACCATGTCCCAGGTCACGGCCGAGCCTGCCGCGGTCCAAGACCTCTGCCAGTATGCCTTGTCGCCTTCAATCCGGACCAGGTCGCGGGAGGACGCGATCTCGCGGTCGAGGTCCGTGGCGGTCACCTCGACGTCCCCGTCCGCCGCGAAACGGCACGCCGTCTCCTTCACGAGCGCAAACGCCTCAGGCATCACCTCCTCCAGCACCTCCTCGAGCCGTTCGTTCACCTTCAACTCCAGGGAGTCCACGTTTTCAAACAACGCCTCCTTCTGGTCCAGTTGGGTCAGTGGCAAGGCCGCGGCTTGGGCCTTGAGATCTTCAATGGCGGCCAATTCCTCGGAAACGTGGTCCCGGATCCGGTCGCGCAACGCCGCCGAGCGCGCACGGAGGTCGTCTGCCGTCAAGCCCGCCAGGGAAGGTTCCAACGCCTTCACGCGGTCCACAATCGGCTGGACTTCTTTGATGTCGTTGGCCGATTTGTCTCCAACAAAGGCCTTAAAAAGCTTCGCAAGCATGCCACAAAAGTACGACGCAAGACACCCCCCCCTTGGCCAAAATTCGTTGCCGGAAAAACCGTGCCAAAAAAACGCGACTCAAACCCCTCCTCGTGCGATTTTAACAATGACAAACGGGCATAAAACACCTGTTTTTCAGCAGGTTATGAGAGCGTGATTCACACCATGTTGAGAACTCCTGTCAATTGTGGACGGAATCCATTTGCCCCGCAACGGTGTTGGGAAGTTTCTTTGGAGGGTTGAGCGGGGCCTCTTGTTTTGGGCCTTGCGAAGCCACCTTTTTCTCTCATCGTCAACCCTCAATTGACTGCGATTCAACCCTTGCAGCCCTGCCATCCTCTCCTCTGATTTTGTCGCACAACCATCACGGTGGCGTAACCAAGAGCCCGATTCATTCCACGAACCATGGACAACCACATCAAAAACCAGACCCAAGACGTCGTCGACACCAACCAGACCACCATTGCGGAGGTGCTCCCGGCCAACACTGCGGTCGTTGAACCCATCCTCGAGGACAATCCCAACCGGTTTGTGCTGTTCCCCATTGAACACAACGACATCTGGAATTTTTACAAAAAATCGGAAGCCAGCTTTTGGACGGCTGAGGAGATTGACTTGGCTGCAGACATTGTGGACTGGAACGACAAACTCAACGATGACGAGCGCTATTTCATCAAGCACATCCTCGCTTTCTTCGCAGCCTCTGACGGCATTGTGAACGAAAACCTCGCCGAGAACTTCGTCGCGGAGGTGCAGTACACGGAAGCCAAGTTTTTCTATGGGTTTCAAATCATGATGGAGAACATCCACAGCGAAACGTATTCTCTGTTGATCGACACTTACATCAAGGACAAGGCAGAAAAAGACAAGCTCTTCAATGCCATCGAAACCCTTGATTGTGTCAAGCAAAAGGCTCACTGGGCCCTCGAGTGGATTGAAACCGGAAGTTTCGCTGAACGCATCGTGGCCTTCGCGGCTGTCGAAGGCATCTTCTTCTCGGGCAGCTTCTGTTCCATCTTCTGGCTGAAGAAGCGCGGCCTCATGCCAGGTTTGAGCTTCTCCAACGAACTCATCAGCCGCGACGAAGGCATGCACTGCGACTTCGCCTGCTTGCTCTACAACGACCACATCGTCAACAAGCTCCCCAAGAAGACCATCGAAAAGATCATCCTCGACGCCGTGGCGATCGAGAAGGAATTCATCTGTGAAGCACTTCCCGTTCGTCTGATTGGCATGAATGCTGAATTGATGAGCCAATACATCGAGTTTGTGGCAGACCGTCTGCTTGTCGAACTCGGCAACGACAAGGTGTTCAATGTCACGAACCCCTTCGATTTCATGGACATGATCAGCCTTCAAGGCAAGACCAATTTCTTCGAGAAGCGCGTTGGTGAATACCAAAAAGCCGGTGTTCTCAACAAAACCTCAGAAGAAGAAAACGGGTTCAGCCTCGATGCAGACTTCTAACTGATTCCAAAGATTCGATTCACATCACCTCCATGTTCAACCACCTCTCTCTCACTCCCGCATGTACGTTTTGAAGCGCGATGGCCGCCACGAGCCAGTTCAGTTTGACAAAATCACTGCCCGAATCAAAAAACTTTGCTACGGCCTGCACAACGCCGTAGACCCTACCAAAATTGCGATGCGTGTCATCGAGGGGGTGTACGATGGTGTCACCACCACTGAGCTCGACAACCTCGCCGCTGAAGTGGCGGCAACCAATGCCGTGACACACCCGGATTACGCGCAGTTGGCAAGCAGGATCGCAGTGAGCAACCTGCACAAGGCGACCAAAAAGTCGTTCACCGAAACGATGCAAGACCTTCACGAGTACGTGGACCCCATCACCGGAGAAAACGCCAGCTTGATTGCAGAGGATGTTTGGGAGATCATCCAGAAGAATTCGGAGTTGCTCGATTCGAGCATCATTTATGACCGGGATTTCAATTACGATTTCTTTGGGTTCAAGACCCTCGAGCGCTCGTATCTGCTGAAAATTGACGGGAAGATTGCGGAACGTCCACAGCAAATGCTCATGCGTGTGGCCGTAGGCATTCACAAGGACGACATGGAGAGCGCCATTGAGACCTACAACATGATGAGTGAAGGCTGGTTCACACACGCCACCCCCACCCTGTTCAACGCGGGAACTCCCAAGCCTCAAATGTCCAGCTGTTTTCTCCTGACCATGAAGGAAGACAGCATCAGCGGCATTTACGACACCCTGAAACAATGTGCGAAGATTTCGCAAAACGCCGGTGGCATTGGCTTGGCCATCCATGACATCCGTGCCACGGGATCGTACATCAAGGGCACCAATGGGACCTCCAATGGCATCGTGCCCATGCTTCGAGTGTTCAACGACACCGCTCGCTACGTCGACCAAGGCGGTGGGAAGCGGAAAGGTTCTTTTGCGATCTACATCGAGCCATGGCACGCGGACATCTTTGATTTCCTCGACCTTCGAAAGAACCACGGAAAAGAAGAGCAGCGTGCACGCGACCTGTTCTTTGCACTTTGGACGCCAGACCTGTTCATGAAGCGCGTCGAAGAGAATGGGGATTGGACACTCATGTGCCCCAACGAGTGCCCCGGGTTGACGGATGCATGGGGCCCCGAATTCGAAGCGTTGTACACGAAGTACGAGGCTGAAGGCAAAGGCCGCAAAACCATCAAGGCACAAGATTTGTGGTTCAAGGTTTTGGAAAGTCAGGTTGAAACGGGCACCCCATACATGCTCTACAAAGACGCAGCCAACGGCAAGTCCAACCAACAAAACCTCGGCACCATCCGCTCTTCCAACCTCTGCACGGAAATCATCGAGTACACCTCGCCAGACGAGGTGGCAGTGTGCAACTTGGCGTCGATTGCCGTACCCAAGTTTGTGAAGGAAGATCGCACGTTTGACCACGACAAGCTGTTTGAAGTCACCTACCGCGTGACCCGCAACTTGAATCGCGTGATTGATCGCAATTACTACCCCATCCCGGAAGCGCGCAATTCCAACATGCGCCACCGTCCCATCGGTCTCGGCGTGCAAGGTTTGGCCGATGCCTTCATCTTGATGCGCTTCCCCTTCGACAGCGACGAAGCGCGCCAGCTGAACAAAGACATTTTTGAAACCATTTACTATGCCGCATGCACAGCCTCCAAGGACATGGCCAAGGAGGATGGAGCGTACGAGACCTTCCAAGGGTCGCCTGCGAGCAAGGGAACACTGCAGTTTGACATGTGGGGAGTCACCCCTTCAGACCGCTGGGAATGGGACATTCTGAAAGATGAAATCAAGGAACACGGAATGCGGAATTCCTTGTTGATGGCTCCGATGCCCACGGCTTCTACGGCCCAAATCCTGGGCAACAACGAATGCTTCGAGCCCTACACGAGCAACATCTACACCCGCCGCACCTTGTCAGGTGAGTTCATCGTGGTAAACAAGCATCTGTTGCGCGACCTCACCAAGCTCGGCTTGTGGGACGACGACATGAAGAACCGCCTGATTGCGGCGAATGGTTCGGTACAGAACATCCCCGAAATCCCCGAAAACCTCAAGATCTTGTATCGCACGGCGTGGGAAATCCCCCAGCGTGCCATCCTCGACATGGCTGCGGATCGTGGTGCATACATCTGCCAGAGCCAGTCGCTTAACGTCTTCATGGAGAACGTCAACAACTCCAAGCTGACCTCCATGCACTTCTACGCATGGAAAAAGGGTCTGAAGACGGGCATGTACTATCTCCGAACCAAAGCCGCCACGGACGCCATCAAGTTCACGGTGGACAAGAAGTACAAGACAGAACCTCAAACCGAGAAAGCCGCTGTGGCTGCCAAGCCAGAAGCTTTGACGTACGAGCAGCAAGTCCAGGCTTGCAGCATTGAAAACGGACCGGATTGCGAAATGTGCAGCGGGTAATCTCGGCACTCGGCTGAACGAAAAAAGGCGTCCTTCGGGGCGCCTTTTTGTTGGTACAGGTTGCCACATTCCGTGGTTCTGACCCTGCCATGACAGAACGTTGCCCATTCTGTCGGAAATTTGACCCTGCAAATGCACGACACATCCCCATGGGAGCCGAGCACCTTCAAATCCTTTCGCTGAACTATCAGCACTCCGACATTGACGACATTGGTCGTCTTCACATCGCTCCTGAGCATCAGGCGGAGGCCTTGACCACTTGGATTGCCGATTTGGAACTTCAAGGCATGGTGTTTTTGTCCACCTGCAACCGCGTGGAATTCATCCTCAGCGATGAGAAGTACTTCTGCATGGGCCGAACGACGCAATTGCTCCAGAGCTTTCAGTTGCCAGCTGCCTTGCAGGCCAAACTCCTGAGCCAACTTCAAACCTACCGCGGGGAGGAAGCCATCTTGCATCTGATGCGCGTGGCCTCGAGCCTTGAATCCATGGTCCTGGGAGAGCGCGAAATTTTGACCCAAGTGCGACAGGCATTTGATTTGGCGATGAAACATCGTTTGGCAGGAGATCACCTCAGAGTGGTTGGCCGATCGGTGGTGGAAACGGCCAAACGCGTCTTCACGCGCACTGATGTCTCGACCCAAGCGGTTTCCGTCAACAGCCTCGGATGGCAGGCATTCAAATCCTGGAACCTTCCGCTGGACACACCCATTTTGATGATTGGTGCTGGTGCCACCAACACCGCCGTGGGTCGATTTTTGGCAAAGGCGGGGTATCACAACCTCGAGGTCATCAACCGCACGATGGGCAGAGCCCAAGCCTTGGCAGAAGTGCTTGGTACAAAGCGGGTGGGAACCTTGGATGATTTGGATGTAGCCTTGGCCGCGGGACCCCGGGCCATCGTGATCTGCACGGGCAGTGACGATGCTTTGCTGAACGAGTCACACGCCTCTCGGCTTCCTCTGGGACCTTTGAATGTGCTCGACCTCGGGGTGCCCTCCGATGTGTCCGAAGGATTCCGAGCCCGAAAGGACTTGCATGTGGTGGACATGAACTCGTTGAAGGAAATCGCAGACCAAAATCTGGCCATTCGCGCCACCGAAGTTGGCAAATGCGAGACCATTTTGGCCGAGGGTTGCCGCGAATATCTAGAAAGACTCCAAGCCCGGGAGGTGGAGTTGGCTCTCATCGAATTGCCCAACATGATTCGGGCCATTCGAGAAACTGCCATGGGAGAGGTGTTCGCAGAAGATTTGGAATCTCTCGATGCGGATGCGCGGGTGGTTGTGGATCGCATTGTGGCTTACCTCGAAAAGAAATACGTCGGTCTTCCCATGAAGCTAGCCAAAGAAGCCGTGCTTGAACAGCTTCGCAAGTCCTGAGGAATCTCGACCATCCATAGGCTCTACGTACCTTACTCTCCGTGGAATTAACCCTCCATTTCAAAATCGGCACCCGAGGCAGTGACCTCGCCATGTGGCAAGCACATCACGTGCGTGTCCTTCTTGAAGCGCGCGGCGCCATGGTGGAAATCGTCGTGATGAAAACACGAGGTGACCGAATCCAAAACGTAAGCTTTGACAAAATGGAGGGCAAGGGATTCTTCACCAAGGAAATTGAAACTGCCTTGCTGGATGGAGACATCGATCTGGCTGTCCACAGCCACAAAGACCTCGAAACAGAGCCCCCGCGGGGACTGGTCGTGGCGGCAGTCCCCGCAAGGGGACCCGTCGAAGACCTCCTCATCGTGCGAAAAGACCGCGTTGATCTGACAGCACCGTTGCATGTCAGGTCAGGGGCTGTGGTGGGGACTTCGTCCATGAGGAGAAAAAAACAGCTGGAGTTTTGGCAACCTGATTTGGTGGTTGAGCCACTGCGCGGCAACGTCCCGACCCGCATTCGCAAGTTGCGAGAAGGCAAATACGACGCCATCATGTTGGCGTACGCGGGAGTTCATCGGTTGGATTTGGACTTGTCCGACTTGCACTTGAATGTGTTGGACCCCTTGATGTTTGTTCCAGCCCCTGCACAAGGTGCCTTGGCTTTGCAAATGCGGGAGCACGACGAACGGCTCGCCTTTGTTCGCCAACTCACAGACCCTGACACCGTGCGCGCCATCGAACTCGAGAGGAGCATTTTGCGTGAACTTGATGGGGGGTGCCAATTGCCCTTCGGTGCTCATGTGTCACGATCCGCGAGTCACGCCACAGATCCTGGGCTTGAAGTCCATGCTTACCTCGGAAGCCAATCAGGGCCCATTCGAAAATCGTGGTCCAACCCCTCCTCTTCGTGGGTCGAATCCAAGGCCTTTCTGTCCCAATTGCTTCAGCCCGTCCAGTGGCCCACCACCTTCATCACCCAAGATTTGGATCATGGCAATCCCCTTCTAGCCTTGTTCCAGGCAAGGCAATCTGTGTTGCATGGAGCGTCTTGCATTTCTGTCCAAACCGCCAACACAGCCCCACCGGTGTCTGCCGTGGCTGCCAAGGAGGGTGATTGGCTGTTTGTTGGATCCCCAAAATGCGCAGAGTTGTTTGCTGCAACCCATGATTTGTCACGCTATCACATCGCAGCCATGGGCGAGGGCACCCGACAAGCGTTGCCGGCAGGAACCCACATTGCTTGGACAGGCAATGGACGCCCAGTGGAAGTGTTTGAGGAACTTTCGTCTCTGGTGGGCGATTCTGCGGTTTGGATTCCACACGCCAACCGCACCATGAGACGCTGGGAAGGTGCCTTGAAGTATCCCAAGGCATGGCATTTCTATGATGTGGTGGTTCAGCCTGTTTCTCTGCCCTCACACCAACTTGCCCTGATTCTCAGCCCCTCCAACGCGGAAGGATACGTCCAGAGCGGTGGACAGGCACCCGTCATTGCCATTGGGGATACCACTGCTGACCATTGCCGTGACATCGGTCTGGACGTGGTTGGTACGGCGCGCTCCCCCCAAGCATGGGGTTGGAGCATTGCCATCGACGAGTTTACTTCATCTCAAACGTGAGGGTTCCTCCTTGAAGGAGGTCGTCGGCGTGGATGCGCGGGGCAGTCAGAGGTTTGCCATTCCAGAGCACACGGGCAACCTGCGTAACCTCTGGCGCATTGCCTGGAGCCTCGATCCGCAGGACTTGGTTGTTGCCAACCCGCAGTTGCGCTCGTCGCACTGAAGGACTGCTGAGGTCGTACCATCCAGAACCTGGGGCAGAAGGATACAAGCCGAGGGACGAAAACAAGTACCACGCCGACATCTGGCCTGCGTCGTCGTTGCCGCACAAGCCTAGCATGTCCGGCCCATACATTGCGTCGCAGATCATGCGCACGCGCTCTTGGGTCTTTTCTGGCGCACCGGCTGCGTTGTAGAGGTAGGCAATGTGATGCCCCGGTTCGTTGCCATGGACGTAGTTCCCCATGATTCCATCTCGAGAAATGTCCTCAGTGTGCGCGAAGTATTTGTCCTCGAGCTCCATCGTGAAGAGAGAGTCGAGGTGAGCGACAAAAGCTTCGGGACCACCGTGCCACGCAATCAGGCTGTCCGTGGCGTGCGGAACGTACAGGCCGTAGTTCCAGGCATTGCCTTCGATGAAACCCTGGCCATGGGTGTCGAGCGGATCGAAGTTGGTCCTGAAGCTGCCGTCGCTCAAGCGGGGGCGCATGTACCCAGTGCGCCCATCCCAAACTGCCGCGTAGGACCCCGCCCGTTGGTCAAACTCCCGCATCACGTCCATGCGCCCGGCAGCTTCGGCGAGACGGGCGATGCACCAATCATCATAGGCCAGTTCGAGGGTCTTGCTCACGGAGGAGTGACTCAGGTCGTCGGGGACATAGCCGTATTCGAGGTAAGCGCCCAAGCCGTCGAAATAGGGGACAGACGCTGTTGTGACAGCGGCGGCGAGCGCGCGTTCAAGAGGGACCTCAGGGACCCCTGTGGCGACGGCGTCCGCAAGCACCGAGACAGCATGGTAGCCAATCATGCACCAGTTCTCATTGGCGTAATGGCTCCAAATCGGGAGCATCCCGTGAACACTTTGGTCGGCATGTGCCAACATGCTGTGCACCATGTCTGAAGCACGCTCGGGCTGCGTGAGGTTCATCCAGGGATGAAGCGCTCGGTAGGTATCCCAAAGCGAGAAGATGGTGTGGTTCGTGAAGCCGTTGGAGGTGTGGATGTTTTGGTCCAAACCCCGATACCGTCCGTCCACGTCCTCGTACACCACTGGCGCAAGCATGCTATGGTACAGCGCCGTGTAAAAGGTGATGCGATCGTCCGGCCGCAATGGTTCAATGTCGGCCAGGGAAAGAGCCTCGTTCCATGCGGCTCGTGCATTCTTTCGCGTGGCGTCGAAATCTTGGTTGGGCGCCTCAGTTTCAAGATTCAACAGGGCACCTGCCGTGCTCACACTCGACAAGGCCACGCGAATCCCAAGCTGCTCTCCAGGAGCCAAGTCGCCAAAACTGAACCACGCACGAAGGTCTCGGCCGGCCATCTCCGGGAAGTTCTCCGATTCATCGAAGCGGCGGTAAAACCCGTTGTAGGCCAAGGTTTGGCCTTTGACATGGCCAAACGACGCAATCGGACGATCAAAACGCATCGCGAAGTGCACGAGTCTCGTGCGTCCCCAACCTGTCGTCTGACGATAACCTACGACGGTCGAGTCGTTTTCCACCCGGACAAACGTCCATACATTTTTGTCTGAATGGTGATAAATGTTGTACGCCAAATCAAGCGCCACATGTGCCTCTCCACCGGCATTGAAGGTGTATCGGTGGATCCCCACACGCTCGGTTGCCGTGAGCTCGGCCCGGATGTCATCCCGGTCGAGGCTGACCGCGTAATGGCCTGGCTCCGAGATTTCCGTGTCATGACGATAAGCACTGCCAAAATTCGGGCCACCACGCTCACCATCGGCAAGGTTGGGTCTGCCCACCGTCGGCATGACGAGCAAATCACCGAGGTCGCTGTGGCCCGTGCCGCTGAACGCGGTATGCGCGAAACCAAGAATCACGCTGTCTTCATACTGGTACCCTGCACAATACTCGTACGTCGTTGGATTGTACCCTCCGTCATGGGCCACGGTTGGCTCAAAACGAGTCTGAGGACTCAATTGGACCCCTCCGTACGGCACAGTCGCTCCTGGGTAGGTGTGCCCCATTCTGGACGTCCCAATCATGGGGTTCACCCAGGACACGGGTTCAACCGACGCGTTGAGAATCTCCACGTCACCGTCATGGGAGGTCTCCGCTGTCCCCGTGCCATGACAACCCAACCAAACCGTCCCCAAAACGGCAACAACCACCATGGGGGACAACCGAGTCCACCAGCCATTGAACATCCATGCGCGTACCATGCGTCAAATCTCGTACATCCGCTGCACGAAAAACCAAACAAACGCTATCCTCACGTGAACTTCGTGCAACTCTCCCTGGGTGCCACGTGGGTTCATCAACCCTCCGTACCCAAGGCCACCGAGGTCATGTACAACGACCCGCCGATTGCATGGTCGTTGAACAATTGAAGTGATTCTCCGGGGGTGCGAGCGCCCATCACATAGAGCAAGGGCAGGTAATGCTCAAAAGTGGGGATGGCCAATTTCATGGCTGCCCGATTGCTCAAAGGGGCGTCCGTGAGGGCCTTGTCATCTCCCTGAAGAATCGCATTCCGAATCACGTCGGCGGCGTCTCGCGCCCAATCATAGCCATAATCCATGTCATGCATCCGAGACCAAGCCACCTTGGCCAGGTTGTGAACCACGTTGCCACTCCCCACAATCAGCACCCCCCGTTCTCGGAGCCTCCCCAGTTGACGGCCCAATTCCCAATGAGCCTGAGGTGACATCGACCGATCCAAACTCAACTGCACCACAGGAATGTTTGCTTCGGGATACACATGCCTCAACACGGACCACGTTCCATGGTCCAATCCCCAAGTATGATCCGTTTCAATGCGCTCCGTCACCATGTCTTGGGCCAGTGCTGCTGCAAATCTCGGATGACCATTCACGGGATATTGCACGTCGTAGAGCGCTTGAGGAAACCCTCCAAAATCGTGGATTGTTTCGGGAACATCCATGGCTGTAACCTTGGTCCCAATGGTTTCCCAGTGGGCAGAAACACAGAGCACCACGGCAGGCTCATGGGGCAAGGACGCCCCCATGCGGCGGAAGCCCTCCACAAATTCGTTATCCTCGATGGCATTCATTGGACTTCCATGGCCCAAAAACAAGGCCGGCATCCGCGGAGTCAAGGGGAGCAAAGACTCCAATCGTCTCAATTCATTCAATCCCATGGCGTAATTCCAACCTATTCCAGTCACCCAACCTCCTGTGGCAACCCCTGCCAATTGGAGAAATGACCGGCGCTTCATACCCCCAAGTTCCAAAAGTGTGTGTCGACTTCCAAACACAGGTCTCGTGCCGTGGAGTGTTCCTCAACCTTGGCTGGTGGTTCGCCACCACAAACCCCAAGACGTCGTAAACATGGCCAAGGCCATCACCACATGAAGTGGTTGTGCCCAGGCTGGGAAATTCCCGTACACGAACAACAGCCCCGTTGCGAGTTGTCCCAAGAGAAGGAAGACAATGGTGTTTCTCGCCACAATCACATGGCGCGGGCCAAAAGGACCCATTCTCCACATCCACAAAGCATGAGCTGCCAGCAGCACCCAAATTCCAGATCTGTGGATCACAAAGGTGTCCTGACTCACCTCCAACGCCGACACCAGTGCACTGCGAAGCGTGCCCTCTTGCAGCAAAACATCGACGAGCTCTCGAACTTCCGTCCCCGTCACAATTTGTCCGAGGGTGAGAATGGTGGCCAGAAGCAATGCCCACCTCGGCGTGCGATACCAACGGACTGTTTGGCCCCGAAATCCCTGAATCAGCACACTGTCAATGGCCAAAATCGCCATGGCACCCAACATGTGCAACGTGATGCTGTGAGGAATCAAATTGCCATCCACCACCAGCTTCCCCAACCATGCCACCGCCCCCAGGGCAATCACCCCGAGCAGGGAAATCAATGTGGCACGCAAGTCCCTAGCCAATGCTGAGGCGACTAACAAAAGCAACGCAGGAATGCCGGCCAATGCCCCGAGCAAACGGTTGATGAATTCCACCCAGGTGTGGACCGGGTTGAAGACCGCGTAGTCATGTTTGGTGTAAGGACGCCACAAACCCTGGCTTCGTTCAGACGGAAAATGGGACGCCTCCACCACGCCTTGGGCCACCCACAAGGTATCCTGAGCCACGATCATTCGCCCAGCGGCGTAGCTCTCACCTTCTGTCCATGTGACCTGAGACTCGTGGGTAGGAGGAATCAGCAGACCAAAACACTTGGGCCAGTCGGGACAACCCATGCCGCTGCCCGTCATGCGTACCACACTGCCCGCAAGAACCACGAGGAATGCGAGAGCAAAAGCTGCTTGGGCCAAAGGCAAGAGCAGCCCGGCGGCTCGATGTGACAGGCTTTGACCCGTCACGATCAGGGCTGGATGTTGGCTGAGCCATGATGGGTCACCACCATACGGGTCACAGGATACATCCCATCTCCGATGTCTGTGACCACGGCCACAAGGGCCGCGGCATCCACCAAGGCCGGATCGTACTCGATGTGCGCGAAATTGACCTCCCGACCACTTTCAAAATCAATCATGGCCGAAGCCACCCCGGGAGCTTCCAACAATTCCTTGCGCACCTTCGCCACGCACCCCACTTCACACATCATCCCTTGCACATCCATTTGTGCCACAGTCTTTTCCACAGTGCCTTCCACATGTTGTTCCAGAAAGACCGTGGGAACAGACATTGTGGGGGACGATCCGCAAGAAGTCCACAACAACGCAACCATGACGGGGACACACGCAGAGAAGACGGGCAGGGGGAGAGAGGTCTGACGCATGGTTCAAAGATAGCGGGGCTTCAGGTGGAGGCCATGAGCCTTGTGCTAATTTTGCAACCTCATGGGGACCTCCAATGCGGCCATGTGGGTCGCGCTCATCATCCTTGGCTTTGTGTGGGGAAGTTCCTTCATCCTCATGAAGTTGGCACTTTTCGACGCGTCAGGAGCACCCTTGGTTCCTGCCTTTGATGTGGCCATGTGGCGCATTGCGCTTGCGGGGTTGGCGTTGAGTCCATTTGCGTTTCGCCACCGCGCGCACCTGATTCGACAGAACATTCCATGGCTGCTTGTGGTGGGATGCCTTGGCAATTTGATTCCGGCTTATTTATTCACCACAGCCCAAACCCTCATTCCTTCGTCCTTGGCCGGCATGCTCAATGCCTTGACTCCCATGTTCACTTTTTTGGTCGCAGTGCTTTTGTTTGGAACGCACGTCCGGGGCACGCAGGTTGTGGGGTTGGTGGTTGGATTGTTGGGAGCGGCCATCCTAGCCTTTCAACCGGGGTCCGACGTGATGTTGGGGGATGGTGTGATGGAGGGTTCATTGCGGGTGCTGACCGCCACGGCGTGCTACGGGGTCAGCGTCAACGTCATTCGCAACAAGCTCGCTGACGTGCCCCCTGCCGCCGTGGCATCCATGGCCCTCGGCCTGGTGAGCATCCCCGCGTTGGCCTTGGCAAGCACCGGGACCGGCCTCGGGCAAGTCTTCACCCACCCCGACGGCCTTCGGGCCGGGGCGGCCGTATCCGTGCTGGCAGTGGTCGGAACTGGCCTGGCGCTCATCGCCTTCAACCGAGTCATTCAAAGGACCAACGCCATTTTTGCCAGCACCGTCACGTACATTATTCCCCTGTTCGCAACCTTGTGGGGATGGCTTGACAACGAACCCATCACCTCCATCCACTTGGTGGGAGGCATGGTTGTCTTGGTTGGGGTGTGGCTTGTCAATCGGGCTTCGAAGCGGCCAACTGCGGCTCGCGGATGAGGGTTTGGGCTTTTCAAACTTTCCCACTATCTTTGCCGCCCCATTGTGGGAAAAAATTCATTCCTCATGTATGCAATCGTAGAGATCGCAGGGCACCAGTACAAGGTAGAGAAAGACCAGCAGGTGTTCGTCAACCGCCTCGACGCAGAGGAGGGCAAAAAGGTCACATTTGACCGCGTGCTCCTCGTCGACAATGGTGGTGACGTAACTGTTGGCGCCCCCGCGGTAGACGGCACTGCCGTCCACGCCGTCGTTGAACGGCACCTGAAGGGAGACAAGGTTCTTGTCTTCAAGAAGAAGCGTCGCAAAGGACACCAGAAGCTCAATGGCTTCCGTGCGTCCTTGACGGAGATTAAAATCACGGACATCAACAAGGGCGCAGCCAAAAAAGCAGCCCCGAAGAAGGAGGAAGTTCCTGCAGATGCCCCTGCAACGTCAGAAGAATAAACAAGACCTGAGGGTCTTCAACCCCCAATACCATGGCACACAAAAAAGCGGCAGCGAGTTCGAAGAACGGACGTGAGTCCCACAGCAAACGGTTGGGTGTAAAAATCTTTGGTGGTCAGCAGTGCATCGCTGGCAACATCCTCGTGCGTCAGCGCGGAACCCAACACCACCCAGGCCTCAATGTTGGCATCGGCAAGGATCACACCTTGTTCGCATTGACCGACGGCACCGTAGAATTCCGGAAGAAAGCGAACAACCGTTCGTTTGTCTCGGTGATTCCTGCGGGAGACGCCTGATTTCATTCAACTGAAACATTGTGAACTCCCGGCCCCAACAGGTCGGGAGTTTTTATTTTTGGAACTTCACAGAACTCAACCCATGCTCACCCTGCAATGTCTCCGAGAGGAGCGAGAACGCGTGCTAGCCTCCTTGGCAAAGCGCCACATCGATGCCGAGACCACCGTCGATCGAATTTTGGCATTGGATGCCCAACGTCGAGCCCTCCAAACCGAACTGGACCAAGTGCTTGCAGAAAGCAACACGTTATCCAGAGAAATCGGAGGCTTGATGCGCGATGGCAAAAAGGAGGAGGCTGAAGCCGTCAAGGCTCAAACAGCCGGTTTGAAGGACAAGTCCCATGCCTTGAAAGAGAGCATGGATGTCGCAGAGGAAGAATTGCAGCACATGCTTGTCCAACTTCCCAACACGCCATGCGATCTCGTCGCAGCGGGGAAGAGTGCTGACGACAATGTGGAAGTGTACCGCAACAGCGAGCCGCCGAAGGCCGGGGGACACGCCAAACCACACTGGGACATCGCAAGCGAATTTGACCTGATTGACTTCGATTTGGGGGCCAAAGTGACAGGAGCTGGGTTCCCATTTTACAAAGGAAAGGGAGCCAAACTTCAGCGCGGGCTCATTCGCTTCTTCCTTGAACGAGCCGACGAAGCGGGGTACACCGAGTACATCCCGCCGCACGTGGTCAATGCGGATTCAGGCTATGGTACGGGTCAACTTCCCGACAAAGAAGGACAGATGTACCACATGCAGGATGACGACCTGTACATGATCCCCACGGCCGAAGTTCCTCTGACCAACATCTACCGAGACGTGGTTCTGAACGCCAGTGACTTGCCTCAGAAACTTTGTGGATACACCCCCTGCTTTCGCCGAGAAGCCGGCAGTTATGGGAAAGACGTTCGCGGGTTGAACCGACTTCATCAATTCGACAAGGTCGAAATCGTGCAAATCGCGCATCCCAGTGAGAGTTACGCCACCCTCGATACGATGGTGGAGCACGTCAAGGGATTGCTCGAAGCCTTGGAACTACCATTTCGAATCCTGAGATTGTGCGGAGGAGACATGGGCTTCACCAGTGCCATGACATACGACTTTGAGGTGTGGTCTGCTGCGCAAGAACGGTGGTTGGAAGTGAGTTCGGTGTCCAATTTTGAAACGTTTCAAGCCAACCGATTGAAGTGCCGATTCAAGGATGTCGATGGAAAGAACAAATTCGTGCATACGCTGAACGGATCCGCGCTGGCCTTGCCACGCATTGTTGCTGCCTTGCTTGAGAATCACCAAGATCACGAGGGTGTGACCATCCCGAAGGCCCTTGTGCCCTACGTCGGGTTTGACCGCATTGAAGCTTGACCATGAGGAGGTTCAAGTTGCACATCCATGTAACTGCCTTCTTGGGAGGGTGGGGAGCCTTGGTGGGATGCACCCAACCTGGGGATTCCCACCTGCATGCACTTGAGCAAGCCCAATCCGAAGTGCGTCAGGGCCTTTCTGACATGACCCCATGGGAGGTCGACACTGTGAAGGCCGCCCTGGAACGCATCGCTTTGCGCTTCAAAGATTTGGACTGGTTGACCACGGACACCACGCTCACTTTTTCAGTGGACGACGCTGAAATTGTGGGGGACTGGGCACGCGCGCGGCGATTCTTGAAAGATGGGCCGGGACGGCTTCGCCAATTGGAGCGCGACGGCGCCGTGTGTTTGGACCAAACCCAAGGCCTGCTCGACGCCATTCGTGAAGGCGCTCAGGTGGACGCCCAAGGAACACCCATGGACGACGCCTACTACGACCGGGAAGTGGCCAGGGAACTGAAGGTGGTCGCGGGATGGCTCGCCGCATGGGAAGAGACGGAGCGGTTGATTCGGCTGGGAACGGAATTGGAGCAGGCTGCCCGTCCGAGAGTGGACAGTTTGATTGTGGTCCAACGGGCAGCCTGGGCCCGACAGATTTCCGCACAGCCATGATTGGTTCCGCTCGTGCATGGTTGTTGGCTGCCCTCTGGGTGAGTTTGGCATGGGGCGGCCTGTCAGGAACGGCTTGGGGCCAAACCGATCTTGAACTCGCGGAGTACTATTACAACGAAGGCAGCTATCCTCAAGCAAGGCTCTACCTCGAACCCCTGTGGAAGAAAAACAAAACCAACGCTGTGTACGAAATGTACTACGCCACACTGTTGGCATTGGACGACTTCGACACGGCTGAGGAACTGGTGAAAGATCGACTGAAGAGGCGGAGCAAAGCCTCTCGTTCCACAGCCCTCGTCGACCTCGGCTCGTTGTATCTCCATTTTGATCGTCGAGATCAAGCCATGGAAGCGTTTGAGGAAGCGTTGCAAGAGTTGGATCAAGGACGATCTGCCGCCGTGGCCCTGGCCAACGCCTTCATCAAGCTGGACGAATTGGACATGGCCTTGGCCACGTATGAAAGAGCCGAGGCCCTCGGGACAACCGGGTTTGAGTACGAGCTGGCCAACCTCCAAGGCATGCGTGGGGATTTCGAAGGCATGATGGATGCCTACATGGAATTGCTTCACACAAAGCCCAATTACCTGCGGACCGTCCAGAACAGCCTCAACCGAAACCTGCGTTTGACCACCACCGAGGACAACCACGAATTGGTGCGGGTGTCCTTGTTGCGGGCCATCCAGCGTTACCCCGAAGATCCCGTATATCCCGAGTTGCTGGTGTGGCATTTCAACCAAATCCGAGACTTTGCGTCGTCCCTGATTCACGCCAAAGCTTTGGATTTGAGGTTGCAAGAGCAAGGAGAGCGACTCATGGAATTGGGCAACACGGCACAAGCCAACGGCGACCCCGCCACGGCCTTCGAATGTTACCGCTACGTCGCTGGCAAGGGGCCAGAGAACCCCTATTTCTATGCCGCGAGGAACGAAATGCTTCAGGTGCAATTCCAGGCCTTGACATCTGAGGTGCCGGCTGACTTGCCAGCCATGGAAGAATTGGCCACGGCCTATGGTGCAAGTTTGCGCGATTTGGGCATAGGACCTCAGACTGCCACGATGGTTCGAGACCAAGCTGCCCTGTTGGCCTTTTACCTCAAACGCTCGGAAGAGGCCATGGTGTCGCTCGAGTCTTTGCTGGAACGTTCGGACCTCAATGACCGCGTGGCTGCAGCTTGCAAACTGACCCTGGGTGACATTTATGCTTTCGAGGGCATGATCTGGGACGCCTCTTTGCTGTTTTCTCAAGTGGTCTTGGACTTTGGAGACGACCCAATGGGTCACGAAGCCAAGTTTCGGAATGCACGTGTGAGTTACTACGGCGGTGACTTCGGATGGGCCCAAAGCCAACTCGATGCCTTGAAGGCATCCACGTCCAAACTCATTTCCAACGACGCGATCGAATTGAGTCTCCTCATCACCGACAACTTCAACTTGGACACGCTGACCGAGCCCATGGAGATGTATGCTCGGGCCGACTTGCTTCGGATGCAACGGAAGTTTGACTTGGCGCGGACCACACTTGATTCGCTCACCCAAAATCACCCCGGTCACGCCTTGGCAGACGAAGTGCTCATGATGTCCGCGGACATGTTCCTCGAGCAGGGCATGCTCGACACCGCCATGGTGTTGTTCCAAGAGGTGGTGGATTTGCATTTTGACGACATCACGGCAGACGATGCGTTGTTTCAACTTGCTGATTTGACACATTTCCAGTTGGGCGATTTGGAGACAGCCCAAACTTTGTACGAGAAACTGCTGTTTGATTTTCCGGGTTCCTTGCATGCCGTCGAAGCCCGCAAGCGATACCGCGCCCTTCGAGGCGATGAACTGGAATGAACGCCAAGAACTCCTCTGTCGCGACCCAATCACATCCCCCGCCTAGCCTCAAGCCACATCCCCAATCCGCACTTTCCCATGGTTTTGTACAATGTCACAGTCAGCGTCGATGAGCAATGCGCCAACGAATGGGTCCAATACATGATGGAACAGCACATTCCTGAGGTTCTTTCCACGGGGCATTTCCGAGATTTTCGCTTGTGTCACGTGCAAGGAGAGGCCGAAGGTGGTGTCACATTTGCCGTTCAATACATGGCCAAAAACGCCGAAGCCCTGGACACTTATCACAGGGAATGTGCCCCAGCTCTGCAAGCCGATCACCAGGCCAAATGGGGAAGCCGTGCCGTGGCTTTCCGCACCATCCTGCCATTGATTGCTGAAGGGCATCCGACACCGGGGTTTGACCCACAGAGCAACTAGCCGTGCATTGCGCCGAGACCCATCCCTCCACACAAAGCTGCTGACTCTCTTCCCATGCACGTTCGCGCCAAAAAACACCTCGGCCAGCACTTCCTTCGGGACCTTGATGCCGCAAGACGCATCGCAGAAGGCATCACAAAGCATCATGGCTGTGCTGATGTGCTCGAAGTCGGCCCAGGAATGGGGGCACTGACCCGCCCCCTCCTCGATCGCGGGGACCTGAATGTCCATGCTGTTGAATTGGACCACGAATCGGTCGAATATCTCATCAGCCGTGGGGTATTGACCGAGGATCGTGTGTTTGGCGTCGACCTGCTCACATGGAATCCCGACGAGGCGTTTCCGGATGGCGCCCCGTTCATTGTGGCAGGCAACTTCCCGTACAACATCAGTTCGCAAATCCTCTTTCGCGTCTTGGACTGGCGAGACCGCGTCCCCGAATGCGTGGGAATGTTTCAGAAAGAGGTGGCGGAACGCGTCGCTGAGGGACCTGGATCCAAAACTTATGGCATTCTGAGTGTGCTACTTCAGTCCTACTACGACATCGAATACTTGTTCACGGTGCACGAAAACGCGTTTGACCCGCCACCCAAGGTGAAGAGTGGTGTCATTCGGTTGGTGCGCAATGACGTCATGGAATTGCCTTTTGGGCTGACCCACCCCCATTTCCAACGGGTGGTCAAGGCAGCCTTCAGCCAGCGCCGCAAAACTTTGCGCAACAGCATCAAAAGTGGCGGCTTTGACGCCAACCGCATCCCTGAGGCTTTTCAAAGTCAGCGTGCCGAACAACTGAGCGTTGCGCAATTTCACGAATTGGCAGCCAGCTTGATGTCTTGATTGGGTTGTCTCCGGACGGCGGCAAGGCCGGGAGCAGAGAAGCGGACCGAAGCGCAGACCGAAGAAGCGGACCGAAGCGCGGACCGAAGCGCGGACCGAAGAAGCGGACCGAAGCGCAGACCCGAGCAACTCCTCCTTGACAGGATCAGCCCACAGGAAGTTGAATCCGGAGAAACAGCGGGAGATACAACCCCACTTGCCACTGCTCCGATGACCCGCTGGGATTCGTCACTGGCACCCGCCGGGAAAGCCATTCTCCCCGTATTCCCCATAGCACAGACATGGGCATCGTGCCTGTTCCGCGGTTTCTCTGCCATTGCAATGTTCGCCGTGTGTTTCCCCAAGCCAGGTAGGCAGAGGGGCCCGCGACGCCTGCGCCTAAACCCGAGATGTTGCTTCCCCAAGCACCAAGGTTCGCCAACCCCACTCCCACCTCGCGATAAGATTTCTCATTCCCTGGACGCGATGTGTCCACCCTCCACATGGCGTAGGCTCTGGCCTTTCGGTCAATCAGGTTGATTTCAACCCTGGCACCTGACAGGTTGGCCACACCCCAAGGCTCATTCAGAACATAGGCCGCATGCAAGCCCGTGGTGAGCACTGCAACCGGACTGAACCATAAACGTCCCTGATCCAAATCGGGAAGGGTCGTGGTTTGGGCAAGGCAACTCGCAGAAACACAAAGCGGGGCGCTCCTCAACAAGGTTTGTGTGACTGCGTGCAGAAAACGGTGACGCACGTGTTGAAACACTTTCATTTCTCAAAGTTGCTTCACCTCTCGTGTTTGGGGCGCCTCTTACTGCCTACTTTTGAACACAAAGGCACTTGAAATGAGCAAGGCCCAAACATTAGGCGAATTCATCATGGACCGGCAAGCGGAGTTCCCGTTTGTGTCTGGTCAGCTCACGCGGCTCCTCACCGACATCGGGGTGGCGGCCAAAATCGTGAACCAAAAGGTCAACCGCGCGGGTTTGACCTCCATCCTCGGTGCATCCGGGGATACCAACATCCAGGACGAACAACAACAGAAGCTCGACGTCTTTGCAGACGACACCTTCATGCGCATCCTTTCCTCGGGAAAGAGCGTGTGTGGCATTGGGTCTGAGGAGCGGGACGACTTCGTGCGATGTGGCGAACATGGCGAAGGGCGCCAGGGCAAGTACATCGTGTTGATTGACCCTCTTGATGGTTCGTCCAACATCGATGTCAATGTCAGCATCGGCACCATTTTCAGCATTGTTCGGCGCATCACCCCCATGGGAGAACCCCTGGGCGAAGGTGATTTTCTCCAACCAGGCACAGCCCAAGTCGCGGCCGGGTACATTCTCTATGGTTCAAGCACCATGCTGGTCTACACCACCGGAACAGGTGTCAACGGGTTCACCTTGGACCCGGCTGTCGGCGAATTTTTTCTGTCTCACCCCCTGATGATCTTTCCTGAGCGCGGCGCGACGTACAGCATCAACGATGCCGTCAAAGCCAAAAGCGGTCCCGCCACCCAAGCCTTCATCGATGGTTGCCGGGAAGCTGTGGATGCCGGATTTCGGGGGCGGTACATCGGTTCTTTGGTGGCGGACTTTCACCGCAACCTGATCCACGGCGGAATCTACCTCTACCCTTCCACCACCGACAAAGCCCACGGCAAGCTCCGGCTCCTGTACGAATGCTCGCCCTTGGCCTGGATTGCGGAAGAGGCCGGGGGGTTGGCGGTAGACGACCGCGGGCGCATCTTGGACAAGGTGCCCGCGGCGCTCCATGAACGAACCCCCTATTATGTGGGAACCCGCCATTTGGTGCAGGCATTGATGGCATGCCGACTCGCCGGGCCGGGAGCTTTTTCAATGGACCCACAAGGGGACAAGAGCCCGTAACTTTGCCGGGCCATGAGGCCCGCTGACCTCCTCCAATTTTTTGTGCGCGACCCCCGCAACGGGGCTTTGCGCGGTGCCCTGTCCGATCGCGGGAACAAGGTGGAATTGCACGGCGCAGTGGGATCTGGCATCCCTTTGGTCACCGCCGGAGTGCTCTGTCACGAGGAAGAACTTCGCCAACCCCGGCACCACGTGTTCATCCTCGACGACAAAGAGCAAGCCGCCTATTTCATGAATGACTTGCAGGCCGTGTTGGAGAACATTCGGCCCGTGTTGTTTTACCCTCGTTCTGCCCGTGTGCCTTACGCCGAAGAAGAAGCCGTTGAAAATGCCAACATTGCCATGCGCGCCGAAGTCCTCAATGAAATCAACGGCGGCAGGGATGGATTGTGCATCGTCACATTTCCCGAGGCCTTGGCCGAGCAGGTCATCACACGCAAGGAGCTCAGCGACCAAACCTTCACCATCTCCACAGGAGAATCCTACACCATGGATTTTCTCGATGAGGTCTTGCTGGCCTACGAATTCGAGAAGGTAGACTTTGTCTATGAACCCGGTCAATACAGCATGCGGGGAGGCATCGTCGACATTTTTTCATTCAGCTTCGATCATCCCTATCGCCTGGAGTTCTTTGGAGATGAGGTGGAGTCCATCCGGAAGTTTGATCCAACGTCTCAACTGAGTGTGGCCAAAATGACACGCGCCACCATCGTTCCCAACGTGGGCAATGCACGGCTTCACGAGGCCCATGAACCCTTCTTCAGCTTCCTCCCGCCCGAGTCCGTCTTGTGGATGGCCGATGCCAAACGATGCCAAGATGGCTTGGACAAAGCCATGGAGAGAGCCCGTTCTCACTTCGACCGTTTGAATGGGGAGGTCAAACGCACGCCTCCCGAGGAACTGTACCTCGACGGAAGCCAACTCGACGGTCTCTTGGAACCATTCACGGTGGTGGAATTTGGCGGTGGTTCGACGTGGCCTCAACGCACCATCCTGAAGTACGGGATGACCGCGCAACCTGCGTTCAACAAGCAGTTTGACCTTATTTCGAGCAACCTGCGTGCCAACCACAAAAACGGCTACGTCAACGTGGTGGTGAGTGGACAAGCCACCCAATTGGAGCGCCTGCACGATGTGTTTCACGACAGGTTGGAGGAAGACGAAGAACCCGTGCCTTACAAGCCCATTCCCATGGAGCTCAGCGAAGGGTTTGTGGACAAGGAACTGAAGGTCCTGGTGTACACCGATCACCAACTTTTTGAGCGTTACCATCGCTTTCGACTGAAAGAGGGATTTCGCAAGAACAAAGAAGCCCTGACCATCAAAGAGCTCATGTCCCTGGAGGTGGGAGACTTCGTGGTTCACATCGACCATGGCATTGGAGAATTCAGTGGGCTCCACAAAATCGAGGTCAATGGCAAGATGCAAGAGGCCATCCGTCTGACGTATCGGGGCGGTGACGTGCTCTATGTCAGCATTCACAGCCTGCATCGGATTTCAAAGTACAGCTCCAAGGAAGGCACCCAGCCCAAAATCAACAAGCTAGGGACCAACACATGGGCCCAAACCAAGCAGAAAACGAAGGGACGGGTCAAGCAAATTGCGTACGACCTGCTCCAATTGTATGCCAAACGCAAGGCCGCTCCTGGCCACGCCTATCCCAACGATGGATACCTCCAGCACGCTTTGGAAGCGAGCTTCATGTACGAAGACACCCCCGACCAAAACGCCGCGAGCGAAGCCGTCAAGGAAGACATGCTGAAGTCCACCCCCATGGACCGTTTGGTGTGTGGGGACGTTGGTTTTGGAAAAACTGAAATTGCCATTCGGGCCGCTTTCCGGGCGGCTTGTGACGGAAAACAGGTGGCGGTGCTCGTGCCAACCACCATCCTTTCCATGCAGCACTTCAAGAGCTTCAGCCGTCGGTTGCGCGAATTTCCTGTTCACGTAGAGTTCATCAATCGGTTCAAGACAGGAAAAGCCTTGACTGAAACGCTCAAACGCGTGGAGAAAGGGGAAGTAGACATCCTTGTAGGAACCCACGCCTTGGTAGGTAAACGTGTGAAATTCAAGGATTTGGGTCTTCTCGTGATTGATGAAGAACAAAAGTTTGGTGTGGGAGTGAAGGACAAACTCAAGACCCTCAAAGCCAACGTCGACACTTTGACCCTCACCGCGACACCCATCCCGAGGACCTTGCAGTTCTCGCTGATGGGAGCGCGTGATCTCAGCATCATCCGAACCCCTCCTCCCAACCGGCACCCCGTAGACACTGTGATCACAGGCTTCAACGAGGAGGTCATTCGAGACGCCATCGCCTACGAAATCAGTCGCGGCGGACAAGCCTATTTCGTGCACAACCGCGTGGGCAACATCCAAGAAGTGGCTGGCATGGTACAACGGCTCGTTCCCGATGCGAAAGTGGGCATTGGGCATGGCCAAATGGAGGGCAAGGAACTCGAAGATGTCATGGCAAAGTTCATTGACGGTGCTTACGACGTGTTGGTCGCAACGACCATCATCGAGAGCGGGATCGACATCAGCAACGCCAACACCATGCTCATCAATGAGGCCCACAAATTTGGATTGAGCGACCTCCACCAATTGCGAGGCAGGGTCGGTCGCTCCAACCGCAAGGCCTTTTGCTACCTCATGGCCCCCCCTTTGAGCGCCCTCCCCGCGGAGTCTCGCAAGCGACTTCAGGCCCTCGAGCAATTTTCAGACCTCGGATCCGGCATGCAAATCGCCATGCGCGACCTCGATATTCGAGGAGCAGGCGACCTCCTCGGTGCGGAACAGAGCGGGTTCATCAATGACCTTGGGTTTGACATGTACCAGCGCCTTCTGGCCGAGGCAGTTCGCGAGCTCAAAGAAGAACAGTTCAAGGATTTGATGGAGGCGGAGCAGGCAGAGTCCGGCAAATACGTAGAAGAAACGGTCCTTGAAACCGATTTGTCCTTGCTCATCCCCGACCACTACGTGAGCGACATCCCCGAGCGAATTTCCCTGTACCGGGAACTCGACGACCTCCACAATTCAGGGGAATTGCAAGGTTTTCGCCATCGGTTGGAGGACAGGTTTGGACCCCTGCCCGAAGAGACGGAAGAATTGCTCGGCACCATTCGATTGCGTTGGGTAGCCCAATGGCTCGGCATGGAAAAACTCGTGCTCAAAAGTGGCAAACTCATTGCCGCTTTTGTGTCTGATGAGGAAAGTGCCTACTACCAAGGTCCCACCTTCGCTCGGGTGTTGGACTACTTGAAAAACCATGCAAAAGATGCGAGCATGTATCAGCGCAACGGTGGACTGCGCCTTCGCATTGACCATGTGGAAACAGTCCTTCAAGCCCTGGCCATCTTTGAAGACATCGCCGGCATGACCGCCGATCAAGCCGCGGCCCTTACCAGCGCCACACCAGTGCAAGTCCCGCAGGACGGGCAAAGGGAAGGGCGTTGACGTCTTCGCCCACGTATCGGGTTGACAAACGATCTCGCGTGACCCCGATGCCCACATGTGCCCGCACCGCCACACGGTTTCCCAGACTCCATTGAGCACCTGCCAAAAACCTCGCCTCCTCCCGGGTTTGCATCGTCCGCCCTACAAAAAGGTTTCCCCCGGCATGGTTCTCGGCAGGTCGCTGAATTCGGTAACTCTCGCGAGAAAAGTCTGCGCCCAAAAACCAAGATGCCCCGAGTTTGGGCTCTTGCGCGGGAAAAACCAGGGACCCCACAGAAAGCACGGACCCCGAGATCACGTCGCCCTTCAGTCCCTTCCAACATGGATTGATTCCTTGAGGCGTCCCGACATAGGGACCGGCAGCAATGTACCAAACCCACTCCGGCGATTGGGCATGCTCAACCTGCAACACCGCGTGACCTCCAAGCCATCTCGATGCATCCACACCCACGCCCCAGCCCGAGGAAATCGGGCTTTGCGCAGCCGCAGTTGTCCCTCCAAGAAGGAGCAAACTTGCGATCCACATGCGAAGGTGTTTGTTTGTTGTCATGTTAAGCTAATGTAAACAAAATGTTACGTAGATGCAACACCTGTCCTCTACGTTATTCACAACCAAAAGGTTACAACATTGACTTGAGCCTGCACGAGGGACAACAACCGGCCCCGCCATGTTCAGGCAGCAAAAGCCCCGCCTTGCGGCGGGGCCTTGGGTTGCTTTCACAGGTCAGAATTGGTCAGCGGACAACCACTCGATGCGGCGTATGTCCCCGCACCGAGACGAAGTACAGCCCTGATGGCAAACCTTCCGTGTGAAGGGCCGCACCTCGTCCCTCTCGCACCTTCCGTCCTTGGTCGTCAAGGAGTGTCCAACCTTGCTGATGAGCTCCATCGGAGGTCACCAATACTGACTGTCCCAAGGATGGGTTGGGGTAAACCCACACATCCTGCATCTCCCCGTTCTGCTCTTCGACCGAAGACGTCTCAGGACATACGGTGAAGCATGTCCCCTCCATGGCCGCATCGCCGCCACACACGGTGTAGCATGGGTGGATCCAGGTTCCAGACGCGCATCCTGCTGCCCGTTGCCGGTTTTGGGTGATGGCGGGCGGCAGGGACCACACTTGGGTTTCCGTGCCCATCAACCACTCTGTCGAGCCGTAGGTCATTTCGACACCGATGCCTGTTTGGTCTGCTCCGCCCATGACAAACAACTCGGGTGCCGCCGGATCCACATGGGCCGACAGGTGATAACTGTGCGGAAAGGCCATGTCGAAAGGCGTCCACGTCATGTCGATGAGGTCCAACGCAGCTCCTGTGGCCACCCCTTCAAACAAATTCAAGGTTGGGTTGTACACACGACCTCCGGTCACCATGACGGCATCCGGCAATTGGGTGGACAAGGACACCAAGGTGGCGGCGTGGTTGTCCACAGGAATGGGCAGGGGGTCGACTTCCGTCCATGTGTTCGCATTGGCATCGTACACCTCGCATGAAGCCAGTTGGAACCCCGCGGCTGCGTTGAACCCGCCGGCCGCGAGGTACAGGCCGCCTCCCAAATCCGTCAAGGTGTGCGATGCTCTTCCTATGTTCATGGACGCCACGGCCGTAAATTCTTGGGTCAGGGGGTCAAACACCTCGCACGATGCCGTTTCCTGCACGCCGTCGAATCCTCCGGTGATCAGGATTCGGCCGTCGCCGAGTTGAGCCGTTCGATGGTTGGTTCGGGGCGACAGCATGTCGGGCCCAGGCTGCCACGTTTCTTCGGAGGCCACGAAGACCTCCGTGGAGGCCAAAGTGTACGTGCCGTCAAAGCCACCAAACACCCAAACCCCGTCTCCCAAAAACGCGTTGGAATGCGACGTTTCCGCTTGGAAGTCCATGCGGGCTTGGCCCATGGGTTGGGTTTCTTGCCAAAGGCCTGGACCGTCCGCGTCAAAGCCCTCGTAGCCTATCTCGGCACTTGCCGTCACGGCCGTTCCATCAAAGCCACCCATCGCCAACTCGGCCGGCTCCTCGTATCCGTAGCCGTTCGCCATGAACGGCACCATCTGGAACGACTCACGGTATTCAACCATGGTGCCCGCTTGGGAGACGACGAAGGGTGAGGTTTGGGCGGATACCATCCCGGAAATACACAGGAATGGTAAGGTGAGGACTTGGCGTTTCATGAGCGCAAAATAGCCCAAATCCAACCCTTCCTACCTTCGCACCTCGTCTTGTTCGCATGTCCGATTCTGTTCCCCATTCCCTGCCCTTTGATCGACCCGAGGCCTTTCTCGACGGCCAAGTGATGGTGGTTGACAAACCGTTGACTTGGACTTCATTTGACGTGGTCAACAAACTTCGTTTCGCATTGCGCGGGTTCACTGGGGTGAAGAAAATCAAAGTCGGGCACGCAGGCACGTTGGACCCCTTGGCCACTGGGGTGCTTGTTGTGTGTTGCGGTCGGGCCACCAAAACCATTGACTCCCTTCAGGCCCAAGCCAAGGTCTACACAGCGACAATGCGGCTTGGGGCCCACAC
Organism: Bacteroidota bacterium; assembly: GCA_027622975.1. Classification (GTDB taxonomy): domain Bacteria; phylum Bacteroidota; class Bacteroidia; order Flavobacteriales_D; family Sanyastnellaceae; genus UBA11663. The sequence goes on from JAQBVN010000015.1 coordinate 32,194, forward strand.
CCCATCCTTGGATGCGGAAACGGAGGTGGATCGCTGGGCCGAGGATCCTGAGCGCGTTCGCAACCTCGGGGTTGCGCAAGTCGCCGCTGCTGCCCAAACCTTGACTGGGGCCTTGGACCAACGCCCTCCCCTCTTCAGTGCCAAGAAGGTGGACGGGGTGAAGGCCTATGACGCGGCTCGCAAAGGGGAGGCCATCGCGCTGAGAACCACCCCAGTGGTTGTCACAGCATTTGAAGTGCAGCGGGCGACTTTGGCCGAGGTCGAGGGTCATCCTGTCTTGGATGTGGACGTCTGCATCGCGTGCAGCAAAGGGACGTACATCCGTTCGCTTGCGCGAGACCTCGGCGACGCGCTCCACGTCGGAGGCACCCTGACATCCCTGTGCCGAACCGCAAGCGGAGACTTCCGACTGACGGAGGCTTGGAACATCGATGCGTTGGTCGCCCGGTTGAGCGAAGCCTCGGCAAAACCTTGATTGAAGGGCCCTTGCCAAACACGGAAAGTGGGAAAAGACTTGGCCTGAAAGGTGTTTTGGGCTATTTTCGCGCGCCCGATTCACCCCCCCCTGAAGAGACCCCAAAACCATGTCGATGCAACGCATGAAACTCTCCCAATTCCGGTACGACGTGCCCAAGGATTTGGTGGCACAATACCCGCTTGACAACCGTGACGACAGCCGCCTCTTGGTCGTTCATCGCGACACGGGCAAGTTTGAGCATCGCATGTTCAAGGATGTCGTCGACATGTTTGACGAAGGGGATGTCTTCGTGGCAAACAACACCAAAGTCTTTCCTGCCAAAATGTATGGCAACAAGGAAAAAACAGGGGCGGTCATCGAAGTGTTCCTGTTGCGCGAATTGAATCGAGAGAGCCTGCTGTGGGATGTCCTTGTGGACCCCGCTCGCAAAATCCGAATTGGCAACAAGCTGTACTTCGGTGAAAACGATCAACTCGTGGCCGAAGTCATCGACAACACCACGTCAAGAGGACGTACGTTGCGCTTCTTGTTCAACGGCTCTCACGAGGAATTCATGCAGACGATCAACGAGCTTGGTGAAACACCTCTGCCACGCTATATGACTCGTCCCGCTGAACCCGAAGATCGCGACCGATTCCAAACCATCTATGCCACCGAAGAAGGCGCTGTCGCCGTGCCTACGGCTGGATTGCACTTTTCCAAAAACCTTTTGAAGCGACTGGAAATCAAGGGGATTGACATGGCATTTTTGACCTTGCACATCGGACTTGGCACCTTCCGAGAAGTGGAAGTGGAGGACTTGAGCAAACACAAGGTGGACAGTGAGCAGCTCATCATCAACGAACAATGTGTAAGCCAGGTCAATCACGGCATCGAACAGGGCAAGAAGGTGGTCGCTGTAGGGACAACGGCGCTGCGCGGACTAGAAAATTCTGTGAGCACGACCAACACATTGAAGCCATTCTCTGGTTGGACCAACCGGTTCATTTACCCCAATTACGACTTCCAAATCGCCAACGCCCTCATCACCAACTTCCACACGCCTCAGAGCACTCTGTTGATGGTGACCTCAGCATTCGCTGGCCATGAATTGACCATGGAGGCGTACCACGAAGCCATCAAGGAGAAATACCGCTTTTTCGCCTACGGAGACGCGCTGTTGATTCTTTGATTCAGGCCTTTGTGTGACTTGGATTCAACTTTTCTGTCGGTTGCGTTGTTCCTTCGCCAAACGTTTGAACCCCACATCATGAAATCAGTTACTCTCTCTCTTCTCGCTTGGGCTTTGTTGTTGGTCGCTCCCGTGAACGCCCAAGAATTGGAAATTGGTGCGAAAGCCCCCATGGCCGATGCCCCCATGCTGAATGTCGATGGAACGCAGATGACCTTGAACGGCCTCCAAGGGGAGCAAGGTCTCCTTGTCGTTTTTTCCTGCAACACATGTCCCTTTGTCGTTGGCAACGGCACCAAGACCGAAGGGTGGGAAGGACGCTACAATGGCCTTCACAGCTTGGCACAGTCACTCGGTTTTGGCATGGTGCTCGTCAACTCGAATGAGGCCAAACGCGAAGGAGACGACAGCTTCTCAGCCATGAAAAACCATGCACGCGATGCTGAATACACCATGGCCTACGTGGTGGACGAAGAGTCCAAGTTGGCCAACGCCATGGGCGCAAGGGTGACACCTCACGTGTACTTGTTTGATGGAGACCTCACATTGGTTTACCGCGGCGCCATCGATGACAACGTCAACCGAGCGGACGAGGTCAAGGAAACGTATCTGGCCGACGCCATGAACCGCTTGGCTTCCGGCAAAAGCATCAAGGAAGCTGAAACCAAGGCTTTGGGTTGCTCCATCAAGAGGGTCGCAACCAACTGATCGCCCCTTCCACACCCTGTTCTGTCTCGGCCTGAACTGCCCGCACAGGCGTGGTCGAACGTTCACGCAGGCGTGGACGCACGTTCACACAGGCCCGGTCGCAAGTTCACGCAGGCCCGGTCGCACAATCCTGATAGGCACCGGGCGTGGAGAACGCCTGGAATTCAATGCCAGCCCATTCAAGCCGTTCGAATCGGGCCGCCAACCAGCCATGCTCCCGCTCACAACGGGATGTTGCTGTGCTTCTTTCGCGGCAACTTCACCGCTTTCTGGGACAACATGTCAAACGCGCGGATCAGCTTGATTCGAGTCTCCCTCGGATGGATGACCTCGTCCACATACCCGCGGCCAGCCGCGTTGTAAGGGTGGGCAAACATGTCTGCGTACTCGGCCTCCTTCTCGGCGAGTTTCGCACTTGGGTCTGGGGAGGCGGAAATTTCCTTGCGGAAAATAATTTCCGCCGCTCCTTTCGCCCCCATGACCGCTATCTCAGCCGTGGGCCAGGCAAACACCAAGTCTGCTCCGATGTGCCGTGAATTCATCACATCATACGCTCCGCCGTATGCCTTTCGCGTGATGACCGTGATTCTTGGCACGGTCGCTTCGCTGAAGGCATAGAGCAATTTCGCGCCGTTGGTGATGATGCCATTCCATTCTTGATCCGTGCCTGGCAGAAATCCCGGCACATCTTCCAACACCAGGAGTGGCACATTGAAAGCGTCACAGGTCCTGACAAATCGAGCCGCCTTGACCGAGGCATTGATGTCCAGCACCCCAGCCAGAAAAGCCGGTTGATTGGCCACGATCCCAACACTTCTACCCGCCAAACGCGCAAACCCCACCACCATGTTCTCAGCAAAATCGGGCTGCACTTCCAGGAAGCTTCCAGCATCCACGATGCCATGAACCGCCTCCCGAATGTCATAGGGCTGCTGAGCATTGACGGGGACAAGATTGTCGAGCCCTGGTCTGTTGTCGTCACCTCCTTCATGAGGCATCCGCAAAGGGTCCTCCTCACAATTTTGAGGCAAATAGCTCAACACGCGTTTGGCCTGCTCTATGACGAGAGCCTCGTTGGCCGCCGTGAAGTGGGTGACCCCAGACTTGCTCGCGTGCGTGCTTGCGCCCCCGAGCTCCTCGGACGTCACCTCCTCGTGGGTCACCGTTTTGACAACGTTAGGCCCAGTCACGAACATGTAGGATGTGCCCTCCGTCATGAAGATGAAGTCGGTGAGGGCGGGTGAATACACCGCACCCCCCGCGCAGGGGCCAAGGATGAGGGACAGCTGTGGCACGACGCCACTTGCCTTCACGTTCCGGTGAAAGATGTCCGCGTACCCCCCGAGGCTGACCACCCCCTCTTGGATGCGCGCGCCCCCACTGTCGTTGAGACCAATGACCGGCGCCCCGTTCTCGAGGGCCAAATCCATGATCTTGCAAATCTTTTGGGCATGGGCTTCCGCAAGCGAGCCTCCCAGCACCGTGAAGTCCTGCGAGAAGACATAAACGAGTCGACCGTTGACCTTGCCGTATCCCGTGACGACGCCGTCGCCAAGAAACTTCTGCTTGTCCAGGCCAAAATTCGTCGACCGGTGCGTCACCAACTGCCCCAGCTCTTGAAAACTACCGGGGTCCAACAACAGTTCCAAGCGCTCGCGGGCCGTCAACTTGCCCTTGCCGTGTTGTGCTTCAATCCGCGCTTCTCCGCCCCCTTTGAGGGCCTCCGCGCGCATCGCTTCCAGACGTTCTGTGGGATGCTGCATGACGCGAATCTACGCAGGATGGGCCCGCTTACTTGACGTTTTGACGGACCAAATCCCAGGGATTCAGTTCCAACAAATTCAGGGAGAAGCGCCAGCGGTCCTCCGGGCCCCACACGTCGTTGCCGGCCTCTCGCGTCCACATCGGCACAGACACACGCACAGGCCCCATGTCCAAGCACACCGAGGCCACCAGGTGCAATCGGTCCACCACGGGCGTTCCCACGCCCCATTCCGGGTTTCTCGCCAAAGCGCCCCCGGCCTGCACCGAGATGGGCAAGCCCATCGGAAGGCGCATTTCAGCGCTCAAGGACGAGAAGCCCCGCGACGACACGAGGTTGAGCGGCAATCCACCCCGCTCGAGGTTGGCCTGGCGCGACAGCCACGAACCCGCAGACGTGTCCGCCCCGCGGTAAAGCAACAAGGCATCGACCAACGGATCAAACGACGCTTGGGGGCCAGCAGGAGCCGCCCCGAACTCGTCCCACCCATCCACTGCGACGAGCCGCGCATCCACGCTCCACTCAACCTCCCGACCCGCCGAAGGCACCTTGCGCTCGAGGTGGTACCACGCGTCCAGGACGGAGTTGTTCATGGTCAAGGGCTGAGGGGGATCGATGAGGAACACGTCCACCCCGTCGTGCTGCACGCGGGTCGTCCGAACCGACAGCGACTGACGCGCGCCCGGAAGTCCCTCCAACCGGTGGTTGACCGCAAGCTCTACGCGTGCGGCCATGCGACGAATCACCGGCGGTTCACTCAACCAAAGCCATTGGTCTTGATACCCATCGATGTGGATGAATTCCGTCGACACCTTGGCATCCACAGGACTCGTGGGGTCGGCATTCAATCGGTACGCCATGCCCAACGACGTGCGGGTCAGGGGCTCCGGAAACAAATCGACGTAAGCCTGGGCCGTGTTGGGCTGAAGGAATTCCATGGCCCCAAACCGCCGGCTCTTCAGCGCCCAACTGAAATCTCCATGCCGTCCCTCGACCGCCAACAGGCCCTCGAGGTTCATCCCACCTTGGAATCGATCTCGGCCCACCAGGGGCGTCCAGCGCCAGGTCACGTCGCGCCACGGCAACGCGGAGTTGTGCACGGTGGCACCGAGCATCAGCCCGTCGTGGTGGTTCCACCCCAACGCAGGTGCCCAAAAGAGCTGCGTCCGTTCCGGATCTTCCAGCCGGGTCAGCATGCGCACCTGAAGGGGCTCCACCCCGCCGAGCATGCGGGCTTGTCGGGTGTTGTTCTTGCGGTTGTAATCGAGGGTGGAGCGGTCGAGGTCCAGGACCCAGCGGTCCACGTCGACCTGAGGACAGGGCGCCTCGCCGACCTCGCCTGGAGCCAGGAGCGGCAAATCGACGACCGCCACGGCCGAGTCGCCGACCACGCCCGTCACGCGCGCGGGGGAGGACAATTCACCGACGTTTTTCACACGGATTCCCCGTTTGGGGCTTGAAGAGGCGAGCTTGAGGTCGTTGCGCTGGGTGGTTTGGACCCAATCTTCGAAAAACCAGGCCAAATCCTCTCCCGTCGACGCCTCCATGCTCGCCTGCAAATCCGACGGCGACGGGTGGCGGAACTTCCACGTGTCGAAGTACGCCTGCATCGCCGCGTCAAAGCGCTCGGTGCCCAAGTGCGACTGCAGCATGGCGAACGCGGCCGCGGTCTTTTTGTAGACGATGGCGCCGTAGTTCAGGGACGTCAACCTGTTGCTGTGGCATTGCATCGGTTGGTCGACGCCCAAGCGCGCCGGGAACAAATAGCTCAACTCGTCAATCCACTTGTACCGGAAGTCCTCGACGTCCAATCGCTTGGCAAGGGAGATGTCCCCCAGGAGGAAATTCAGGCCCTTGTCCTCCCCGTACTTCGTCAGGATGTAGCGCGTCTCGTTGAAGGAGTTGATGCCCTCGTCCATCCACGCGTTGTCCCGTTCGTTGCTGCCGAGGATGCCGTAAAACCAGTTGTGGCCGACCTCATGGACGATGACCGTTTCCAATCCTGAGGCCGACCCCGTGCTCCCAATGACTGTCACGTTGGGGTATTCCATTCCGCCGCCTGCCGAAATCGTTCCGTCCACCGCCGTAACCTGGTCGTAGGGGTAGTCGCCGTTCCACAGCGAGTAGTAGTACGTCGCGTCCTTCAAGTACTCCGGAGCGCGCTGCCAAAGCTCCCCGCTTTCCGGCGTGAACATGGCCCACGTCGTCACGATGCGGTCCTCGCCCGGCAAGAGCACCTCGCCGCGCAACACCTTGTAGCGCTTGTCGGCAAACCACGCGAAGTCGTGCACCCGCGACTGGCGGTAGTGAAGCGTCTTCATGCGCTTGGACGAAGGCGGAAAGTCGTTGGTGGCTCCTTCCCACCCCCCACGATCGCTCCAGTCCACGGTCGCCGCGACGAGGCTGTCGAGGCGGGCCCACTCGGCCGCGTTGTCCTCCGAGCCGGGCACGAAATCGCCCGTGGCGCCGACGGTGTAGTTCTCAGGCAAGGTGATGCGGACGTCGAAGGTGCCGTACTCGGAGTAGAATTCGCCCTGGTTGAGGTAGGGCATTGGGTGCCAGCCGTCGGCGTCGAAGACCGCCGGTTTGGGGTACCACTGCGTGATCTGGTACGATTCGCCCAAATGGCCCAAACGCGAAATCTTGCCGCTCGGCAACTCCACCCGAAACGGCGTGCGCAGCTCCACCGACTGTCCCGGTCCCAGGGGCGCAGGAAGCGTGACCTTGGCGATGTCGATGTGCTCGGGGTGGTAGCTCCACTCGAGGGCCTGTCCGTTCGAGGTGAAGGCGAGCGAGTCGATGCCACCGAGGTCGCGGCTCATGGCGTAGAACATGAACATCTCGCCGTCCCGGAATTGCTGTTTCGCCAGCGCCGTCTTGCCGTTCCGGTAGGCGTTGGGCCACAGGTGCATCCACACAAAGTCCAACGTTTCCGGGCTGTTGTTGTGGTAGGTGATCGCGATGTCGCCACGCAGTTCGTGACGCGTGTCGTCGAGGGTCACATGGATGTCGGAATCGACCTGTTGTTGCCACGATTGGGCAAATGCCGTGTGTGTCATGCTCACCACCATCGCAGCGATGGCGAACGAGCGGAATTTGAAGCTTGGCAAAATGTGCATGTTTGGGTTGAAATTAAGGTGCAACCTGAACGGGCAGCGAAGTTGCTACGAATCCGGTATCTGTGGCCATCCACAACTTGGAAACCGTGAATCTCTCCGACCACAAAGAACCGAGGGCCATGGCCAAATCCTTGCTCACTGCGATGGGCGTGAATTTTGGAACGGCAAGCGTCACCCGTGCGTGCTGGCCACGGTAACCGTCGGTCTCGGGAAAGGAAAGGTTGTCCCACATCACCACTTCACGGGGGGTGTACTCCACCTGGACGCGTGCGCGTTTTGCGCGGTGGTAAGCCGTTCTTTGGGTGAGCCCTTGGGCGCTGTGCGTGCAACGCCACTCGGCCAAAGAGTCCTCCGAGGCCACCAAATCGAAAGCCACAATTGGCGCATGGATGCGTCCATCTTCTTTGTGCCATTCCCCCATGGTCTCTGCGACATCGGCATCATGCAACGAAAGCAGCGCCCCATCCTCCAAGGGAAATCTCACCACCTCCTCCCAATCGGCGTTTTGGGCAAAGTCTGAGGCGATGGAGGCCACCGAGAACCCCGCATACGCCAGGCACATCAACCACAGAACGCCAAAGCCTGCAAAGACGCTGAGGCGGGTGTTTTTGGTGGAGGGCTTGGGGTGATAGCCTGCAAGTCGAATCCCAAAACAAACCAGCACCGTCAATGGAACGAGGAGCAACCCCATGGCGGAGATCACAGCAAGCGTTGGCGAAACCGATTCAGGAAACAGCAGGTTCAACCACGTTGAAACGGGGAGGCCGTTGGGTGCAATGTTTTGGCCATCTACCCAAACCGACCCGCTTCCTGTGGCCACCGCAAACAGGGCAACCAGGAGGCCCAAGAGAAGCAAGCTGCCGTGCACCACGACCACCCAACCCAACACCTTGGCCAAGACCTCGATCAGCCGCTTCAAAACCCTGCCGAGCGCATCCAATACTTTGCGAATGAAACGGCCCAAACGGCGAGATTGAACCGTGTTCTCCACCCGATCCAACTCGACTTGAACGCTGTTCTTGATGTTGCCCAAAGTGACCGGTCGACCGCGCATTTGGACGCGGTCACTTGCCGAGCGTGCTGCTGGTGTGACGAGCCACATCAACAGGTATGCCGGCACACCAAACCCGGCGAAAAACGCCAAGACGAAGAGCAGCCTCACAATCACCGGGTCCAGGGAGAAGCGGTGGGCCAACCCTGCGGCCACCCCGCCAAGGAAGCCCTCTGCCGTGTCCCGAAACAAGCGCTTATTGGATTCGGCGTGATCCGCGTGGGCGTCCTCGGCTTCGCCTTCGTCCCCAAACGCACTTGGGTCACCCATTTGATCGCACACCTGAATCACCTCCTCCAGAGTGAGTGCTCGGTGAGCCTCGCCCAAGATGGCCTGAAAGAGCTCGGCCATGCGGTGTTCCACTTCGAGAAGGATTTCCTCGTCCCCGTCCGTGCCCGCCAACACCTTGGCCACGGCGTCGAGATACGCCTTCAAACGGTCGTACGCGGGGCGCTCCACATGAAACAGGGTGCGGCCCAAAGACAAAGTCAACGATTCATTCATGATTGCAAGGAGTTTACGGAGGCCACGAATTGGGCCCAGATGGTTTCGAGTTCAGCGAGCATGTTTTCGCCTTGTGGGGTCATGCTGTAGTATTTGCGAGGAGGGCCAGAAGCACTCTCCGCCCAGCGGTACGTGAGGTTGCCGGCCTTTTTCATTCGGGTGAGCAGCGGGTACAACGTGCCTTCCACCACGAGCAGGTCGACGTCTTGCAACGCGCTCACGATGTCTGAAGTGTACGCCTCACCGTTGCTGAGGATCCGCAGGATGCAGAGCTCGAGGACCCCTTTTCGCATTTGGGCTTTGCTGGCCGATGTTTCTTTCGTCATGGTTTCGCAAAGATATATTTAAAATCAGCTACTATGCAAAACAAAGTACCCAAATCGACTTCGAGGATTGACCCCATCTCGACAACATTCCTATAAGCGGGACGTGGTAACTTTGGGGTCCCATGCATCGCACGCACACTTGCGGAGAACTCCGCCTTGACCACGCAGGCACCCACGTCACGCTCAGCGGATGGGTGCAGCGAACCCGCGACCTCGGCGGGATGACGTTTGTGGACCTTCGGGACCGCTACGGCTTGACCCAGTTGGCCTTCAACATGGACTCCAACGCGGAGCTCTGCACCCAAGCACGCAAGCTCGGCCGCGAGTTTGTGATCAAGGTGGAAGGCGCCGTGCGGGAGCGCGAATCGAAGAACAACCGCGTGCCGACGGGCGACATCGAAATCGACGTCACGCGCCTTGAGGTGCTCAACGCTGCGAAGACGCCCCCGTTCACCATCGAGGACGAGACCGACGGGGGGGACGACTTGCGGATGCAGTACCGCTATTTGGACTTGCGCCGCAAGCCGGTCCAAAACAACCTCTTCCTGCGTCACCGCGTGGGCATCGAAACGCGGAAGTACCTCGACAGCGTGGGCTTCATCGACGTCGAGACGCCGTACCTGATCAAGTCCACGCCGGAAGGCGCCCGCGACTTCGTGGTGCCCAGTCGCATGAACCCCGGCCAGTTCTACGCCCTGCCGCAAAGCCCCCAGACATTCAAGCAGCTGCTGATGGTCAGCGGGTTTGACCGCTACTACCAAATCGTGAAGTGCTTCCGCGACGAAGACCTTCGCGCCGACCGCCAGCCGGAATTCACCCAAATCGACTGCGAGATGGCCTTCGTGGAACAGGAAGACATCCTGAACACGTTTGAAGGCATGGTGCGCCACCTGTTCAAGGTGGTCCTTGACGTCGACGTGGAGGAGTTCCCCCGCATGGACTACGACGAGGCGATGCGCCGCTACGGCAGCGACAAGCCCGACGTGCGCTTCGACATGGAGTTTGTGGACTTCGCCCCCGTGGCGCAAGGCAAGGGCTTCGGCGTGTTCGACTCGGCCGAAGCCGTGCTCGGCATCGTGGCTCCTGGCTGCGCGGAGTACACGCGCAAGCAACTCGACGCCTTGACCGACTGGGTCAAGCGCCCCCAAATCGGAGCCAAGGGCCTCGTCTACTGCAAGGTCAGCGAAGACGGCACGTTCAAGTCGAGCGTCGACAAGTTCTTCAGCCCCGAAGACCAAGCGGCCTGGGCGTCGCATTCCGGCGCCAAGGCGGGCGACCTGATCTTGATGCTCAGCGGCGACCTCGACAAGGTGCGCAAGCAACTTTGCGAACTCCGCCTGCACATGGGCGCCGAGCTCGGCTTGCGCGACCCCAAGGTCTTCAAGCCGCTTTGGGTCGTCGACTTCCCGCTCCTCGAATGGGACGAAGACACCGAGCGCTACCACGCCATGCACCACCCGTTCACGTCGCCCAAGCCGGAGCAGATGGGCATCCTCGAATCGGACCCCGGCGCGGTCAAGGCCAACGCCTACGACATGGTCATCAACGGGGTGGAAATTGGCGGAGGGTCCATCCGAATCCACGACAAAGGAGTCCAGGCGCGCATGTTTGACCTGCTTGGCTTCAGCCCCGAGGAAGCGCAGGCGCAGTTTGGGTTCTTGATGGACGCGTTCCAATACGGCGCGCCGCCGCACGGCGGTTTGGCGCTTGGGTTTGACCGCTTGTGCAGCTTGTTTGGCGGCAGCGACAGCATCCGCGATTTCATTGCCTTCCCCAAGAACAACAGCGGCCGCGACGTCATGATCGACGCGCCCTCGCCCATCCACGACGAACAGTACGACGAGCTTTTCCTGCGCTCCACCGCGCCAGACGAGAACACCAGCGCGTGAAACGTGTTGACTGACAAACCCTGAAATTCCACAACGATGTATCCTCCCGAACTCGTAGCCCCCATGAAAGCGGACCTCACCGAGGCCGGTTTCTCAGAATTGATCACGGAATCCGACGTCGACACGGCGCTCGCGAAAGAAGGCACCACGCTCGTGGTCCTCAACAGCGTGTGCGGCTGCGCGGCCGGCTCGATGCGGCCCGGCGTGAAGCTCGCGGTTCAGCACAGCAAGGTGCCCACGAACTTGACGACCGCGTTTGCTGGCGTCGACCGTGAAGCCGTCGACCGCGCCCGCAAATTCATGCTCCCCTATCCTCCGTCTTCGCCCTGCGTGGCGTTGTTCAAGGACGGCCGTTTGGCCGCCATGGTGGAGCGTCACCACATCGAAGGCCGAACCGCCGAGATGATCGCCGATCACCTCAAGATGGCGTTCGACGAATTCTGCTGAGCTCCGACCCATGGCACGCGTCCTGACAGGCATCCAAAGCACCGGCACCCCGCACCTCGGAAACATCTTGGGGGCGATCAAGCCGGCGATTGAATTGGCGAACGAAGGCTCCAACGAGAGCTTCCTGTTCATCGCGGACCTGCACTCGTTGACGCAAATCAAGGACGGCGCCACCCTGCGCGAGAACACCTACGCGGTGGCGGCGACGTGGATGGCGTTTGGGCTCGACACGGAGCGGACGGTGTTCTACCGCCAAAGCGACGTGCCCGAATGCACCGAGCTCGCCTGGTACCTGCAGTGCTACTTCCCCTACTCGCGCATGACCTTGGCGCACAGCTTCAAGGACAAGCAAGACCGCCTTGGCGACGTCAACGCTGGGCTCTTCGCCTACCCCATGCTGATGGCGGCGGACATCTTGCTCTACGACGCGGACCTCGTGCCTGTGGGCAAAGACCAAATGCAACACCTCGAAATGACCCGCGACGTCGCGAGCCGTTTCAACCACGCCATGGGCGAGACGTTTGTGTTGCCGGAAGCCCTGACCCGGGAAGCCACGATGTACGTGCCCGGCCTCGACGGCGGCAAAATGTCCAAGTCGCGGGACAACACCCTCAACATCTTTGACGATGCCAAGGCGCTCAAAAAGCGCATCAACAAGGAGATCGTCACCGACGCCACACCCCTCGAAGATCCCAAGGACCCCGAAGCCAACGTCACCCACGGCCTGTACCGCCTGGTGGCAAGCGAAGCCGAGGCCGACGAAATGGCCCGGCAATTGCAAGCGGGAGGGTACGGTTGGGGCCACGCAAAAAAGGCCTTGCTTGAAGCCTTGGTGGACGGCTTCGCCGACGAGCGAGCGCGCTTCCACGAGCTCATGGCCGACAAGGCCCAAATCGACGAGGCCCTCGCCAAAGGTGCCGAAAAGGCCCGTGCCGTGGCGGGCAACGTCTTGGCCCGCGTTCGTGAACGAGCTGGCTACTGACCCAAGCCCTTAATTGTTCGGCGCTGGTAGATCGAGGATCTCGGCCCCGTATTTCGTTTGATACTTCCGGTAGAGCTGACGCTGGCGGTTGTCGAGATCGATTTCGCGGCCTTCAATCCACGCATAGGTCAGGCTGTTGGTGCGAATGTCAAGCGCGTCCCCTTCCGACAAGAACAACGTCGCCGTCTTGCCGCGCTCCAGTGTGCCGACTTGGTCGTCGATGCCGAGGATTCGGGCCGGGTTGCGCGTCAGAGCCTGGATGGCTTGCTCTTCCGTGAGGCCATACGCACGGGCCGTGCCAGCGTAGAAGGGCAGGTTCCGGGAATTCATCTCCGTCATGCTTTTGTCGACTTGGAGCGCGACAGTGAGGCCTTCGTCCATCAACAACTTGGGAAGCTTGAAGGGCAAGTCGACGTCGTCGTCCGCAAAGCGGGGCAGGCTGTGCACGCTTTGAAGCATCACGGCCACGTCGTTCTCGCGCAGCAGGTCGGCGACGAGGTACGCGTCGTAGCCGCCGACAATGGCCATCCGTTCAATGCCTAGCTCGCGCTTGAAATGCACGGCCTCTGTGATGGCACGTGCATCTTCCGTGTGAACGTACAGGCACAGCGACCCATCGAACAAGCCACGCATCCCCTCGTGACGCACGTCGGTCAGGGAGCCTCGTGGTGCCGCGGCGTAGGCTTGTGCTTCGCCGAAGAATCGTTCGATTTCGTGCTTTTGTTGGTCGTACGTCTTACGGCGCTGGATGTCGATTTTCCCGTCTTTGTTGTGCCGGTGGTGGGTAGACGGCCAGTTGAGGTGAATGCCGTCCACCATCACGATGGCCGCGTCCTCCCAATTCCACCCGTCGAAGTGGACCACACCGCTGGATCCCGAGACCACGCCTCCACGGGGTGTGATTTGGCCCATCAGGACGCCGTTGGTTCGCACGGTAGGCGGAATCTCACTGTCGGTGTTAAAGGCAATGACTGAACGAACGTTGGGACGGAATGTACCGACCTCGTACTGGTCTTGGGTCGCGCGTACGGCCCCAATCTCCTGAAGGCCGAGGGTGGTGTTGGTCACGATGAATCCTGGGTACAGGTGCTGACCTGAGGCGTCGACAATGTCGTCGTACTTCTGGCGATTGACCTGAAAACTGCGGCCCACGTAATCGATTTTCCCGTCGCGGAATCCCACGGCACAGTCCTCCAAGACGTCGCCGGTACCCAAATGAGCTGTGGCCCCAAGAATCAGGACTGAACGAGATTGTTCCGCACCAGGGGTGGGCTGAGCCCATGCCGTAACGGATCCTGCGCCGAGCGCAACCACGGCGTAGGCCGTGCGGAGGAGGTTCTTAGCGGTTTTCATCGGTCAGTGTGTCGCAGTGGTAATGAGATTCGATGCGCTCTGAAGGGCGCGTTTTTCCGCCACGGCCAGAAGACTCGCCGTCAGCGTACATCTTGGCGGTGAGGCGAGCGCGTTCGACGCGCATGGCGTCGCGCAATTCGCGGTCGCGGTCCACGTCGAAGCAACGCACACCTTCCACAAAGGTCTGTTCCGCCTTGGCGTTGATGCTCAAAGGGTGGTCCGACCACACGACCACGTCGGCGTCCTTGCCGGGCTTGAGTGAGCCGGTTTTGTGGTCGATGTGGAGGAGTTTGGCCGGGTTGAGGGTCACAAACTTCAACGCCTCCTCCTCCGGCACACGGCCGTACTTGTAGGCCTTGGCCGCCTCCTGGTTCAAGCGTCGCGCCATCTCGGCGTCGTCGGAGTTGAAGGCCGTGACAACCCCTTGATTGTGGAGCACCGCCCCGTTGTACGGGATGGCGTCTTTCACCTCGTATTTGTACGCCCACCAATCGCTGAAGCTCGAACCACCGGCTCCGTGTTCCGCCATCTTGTCGGCCACCTTGTAGCCTTCCAAAATGTGGGTGAAGGTGTTGAGTCGGAAGCCGAGTGAATCGGCCACATGCATCAGCATGTTGATTTCGTCTTGTCGGTAGCTGTGGCACGTCACAAAGCGTTCTTCGTTGAGGATTTGCAGCAGCGTCTCCAACTCCAAATCAACCCGAGGTGCCACGGGGCCGCGCCCTTCGCGGATGTCCTTGCGCTTCGCGTCGCGCATCGCGGCACGGTGCTCGAGTTGGGCTTGGCCGTACTCCCGAGCCCGAATGAAGTGGTCGTAATACACTTGCTCGACCCCCATACGCGTTTGTGGAAACCGGGTGCGGTAGCCGTCGCCCCAGTTGCTCTGCTTCACGTTCTCCCCGAGCGCAAACTTGATGAACGGCACCGCGTCGTCCAACAGCAGATCCTGCGGCTCAGCGCCCCAGCGGAACTTGATGATCGCGCTTTGTCCGCCGATGGGGTTGGCGGACCCGTGAAGAATTTGCGCGCACGTGACGCCGCCGGCCAATTGACGGTACATGTTCACGTCCTCGCTGTCAACGGCATGCCCGATCCACACCTCGGCGCTGCTCGCCTGCGTGCCTTCGTTGACGCCGCGGTCCACGGCGATGTGCGTGTGTTCGTCGATCACGCCAGGCGTCACGTGCTTCCCGCGGCCGTCGATTTCTGTGGCCGTCACGCCGGCCGGCAAAAGTGCGGCCAGGTCGAGGTCGATGCCCACCGCTGCGAGCCGGCCGTCGTGAATCAACACGTCCGCGCCCTCCAGGACGCCCTCGTCTTCGCACGTCCAAACCGTCGCGTCTCGGATGCACACCGTCTCGGCCTCGAGGCGTTCAGGCAAGCCGTACGCCGTGAACGGATAAACGACGCCCGACAAATCCAGCGGGGCCGCGGTGCCTGAGGGGACCGGGGCCTCGGATGCGTCGGTCTTGCCCGCCGAGGTCTTGCCCGACTCAGGAGCGCTTTTTTCTGCAACGTCTTCCGCCTCAGAAACGTCGGCGTCGGGCGCAACCTCGTTCCGGATGGCGGACCAGTCGGACCAGCGTCCGTCCGAGGTTTGGCCTGAGCCCTCCCAAATCCGGCTCTCCATCCACACATTTCCAGTCAGGCGAATCGGTCCGTCGTCCGCCGGGATGCGCAACACCACGGTCCGGTTGTCCAGGGTCAGGGACACCTTCCTGTCGCTGGTGTCGTTCAAGGCCCACGAAGCCTTCCACTTCCCCGGTTCGCCCGTGACCTCCAAGGCGTACACGCTGTCGTTCACGTTCACGTTGTACGACCCGGCAAGGTCCAACGGAGCACGGTCGCGCATCGGGGTTGCTTGTCCGGCCACCCAATGCTCCACAAGGTGGGTCTTCTTGTCAAAAAGCGGGCCGTCGGTGACGAGTACGTTGGCCAAGCGGCCGGCGCGCAAACTCCCAAGGTCGGCCTCGAGCCCAAGCCACGCGGCGGGCGTGGAAGTCAAGGCCCGCAGCGCTTCCTGCTCTGGCAACCCTTCCTCGACGGCCTTTCGCACGCCGTTCAAAAACGCTCCGGGATCTTTCAAACCGTGGGCTGTAAATGCCAAGGGCACTCCGGCTGCGTGCAGTCGCGCGGCGTTGGACGGCGCCAACTCCCAGTGCTTGAGTTCGTCCAAGCCGATGAGCCGGGCGAGGTGCGGGTCCGAGACGTCGTAGCCCTCGGGGTAGTTCACCGGAATGGCCATCCGGACACCCGTTGCCGCAACCGCCTCAGCGCGTTGGTACGCGTCGCCGCTGCCCAGCATAATCGGTGTCGAGACCCCGAACTCCTTCAGAACCGCATCCGCACGAAGCACGTCCTTCCAGCTGCCCGCAGAAAACACGCGTGGCAGGTCTTGTCCCCCGACGAACGCCTCCAGGGACAGGTTGGTTCCTCCGGCCATGCCGCGCGGAGACGCTTCGGCGTACCACCGCGCGTCGAGGTGGGTTTGGCGCAAAAGCGCGGTGGCACCCATCAACGAACTCGGGTAATTCTGGGACGACGATCCCTTTCGGAAACTCATGTGGAAGGACGCGTTCGGAGCCAGAAGGGCCTCGCGCGGGTCGTCCAGGGGCAACACCACAGCGCCCGTGCCTCGAACCACGCCGTCTTGAACGTGGGTCAGCACCGCGCCAAAGCCCGCCTCGCGAAGGGCCTTGGCCTTGTCGCCGCTCGGATCAAACACCAAGGCGGCGGACGTTTCCGGCCGAACCGCCTCGTTCCACCCGTACGCGCCCTTCTTGTCGCTCAGGTCCTGCGGCGTGCGCGACCAACCGGATTCCTGGACCTCCGGCATGCCGAAGTCGCTGTGCACGTCCACAAAGGACGGATACAGATGCAGGCCGGTCATGTCCAGGCGTACCGCGGGGCCGGGGTGTGACACGGTTGCGGACGGCCCGGCGGCGACAATTCGTCCGCGGTGAAGCACCAAGGTGCCGTCTTCGATCGTCGTCGTGGCGTCAACGTGCAGGGTTGCGTGTTCGAGCACGGTGGCGACGAGGGCTTTGTGGTAGGTGCCGTTGACGGGGAAGGTCGGGTCGGGGGTTTGGGCCCCGACAGGCGAGAAACTCGCCCACCCGAATCCCACCATCAGCGTTCCCAAGGAGAGGAGGCGTTGCGTCATGCGCATGAGAGCAGGTTTGTGGTTGCGGTCCTTGAAAAGGACGCGTCAAGGTACACATGAAGCACGGCCCTTGGAAACGGCCGACGTACCTTTGCGTGACATGGACACCCCCCGCATCCCCACCAGCGTGTACGCCGAAATGACGCCGAACCCGGCCGTCATGAAATTCGTCGCGGACCGCGCTTTGGCCCCCGGCAACGTTCAACTCGAGTTTCGAAGCAAGAACGAGGCCACCTTGTGCAGCCCTTTGGCCACCGAACTCTTCAACTTTCCCTTCGTGACCAGCGTGTTTGTGAGCGGGCCCATGGTGAGCGTGACGAAGGACGACAGCTTGGGGTGGGAGATGATTGTGCAGCAACTCCGCGAGTACATCCGTGAATGGTTGATGGACCACCAAGATGCGGTGGTGGAAGCCCAAATCGAAGCCGCCCTCCCCCAACTCGGAACGGCCTCGCCCGACGCGCCCCTCGCCGCCCCGGCCGGCCTTGCGCCAGAAGCCGTGAAGTTCATCGCCGAGGAAGACATCGTCCCCACGGAACACGACGCCGCCATCTCCCAGCTGCTCGAAGAATTCGTCAGGCCCGCGGTCGAACAAGACGGCGGAGCGATTGATTTCAAGGCGTTCAAAGACGGCACCGTGTACGTCCACCTTCGCGGGGCCTGTTCCGGATGTCCCTCGAGCATGCAAACGCTGAAAGGCGGCATCGAGCAACTCCTCAAGGCCAAACTCGACGCCGTCGAAGAGGTGGTCGCCCTCGGGGTCTAACCTCCCAGCCCCGGATCCGACGCCTCAGCTTTCGGCGCGCTTCAACGCGTCGATTTCCCCGCGCAAGGTGTCCAGGGCGCTGCGCAAGCTGGCCGCCGATGCGGGCTGCCCGTCCAAGGCCGAAGGCAATTCGAAACTGAGGTAGGCCGCCGCCCGCCACACTTCCATGACATCATCAGCCTCGATCGAATAGGGGGCAAAGGCCGGGTTGTCGCTATGCAGGACAAGCCGCGAACCACGAGTTAGGTCATTTTCAACGCGTTTGAAAACAACCCCTTGGTCACGGGTGATCACAACATGAGGTCGAAGGCCCCCCACGCTCATCCAATCCTCCACGTACTGACACAGAATGTAGCTTCCTGAAGGAATGGGCAGCATGCTGTCCCCTTCAATTTGAAACATCCTGTACGTTCTGTCGGGTGCCAATTCCTTGATTGGCAGCCCAAACGTGGGTAACTGCGACATCCATTCGGGGTCTCCATAACCGAATGCGTACCCCGCGGCCGCTTTGACGGGAACGACGACGACGCGTTCTCGATCCGAGCTTGCATCGATAGGCACGGTCAAAATTCTCAACCCCTCTCCTTGGATGCGAGAGGCCAGTCGTTCGTTTTCATCACCTCGTACCAAAGCATCCACGGTGATGTCAAAGCAAGCCGCGATGTCAATCAGCGTGGACAATTTGGGTTCAGACCGACCCTCCTCATAGGCTCCCAACGTGGGTCGCGTCAAACCCAGTCGTTCGGCCAGGACTTGTTGTGTCCAGCCGCGTTCCTTGCGCAAGGACTTGAGATTTTCAGGGAGTTTGCTTTGCATCGGTCAGCAAGATACGCTTCGCCCTCTTTGGTTTGATGAGCAATGCTCACAACTCGAGCATTTGGGCGTGTGCCGGGGTCCTGCAATCACGCCTAAAAGTGGTTTCCAATCGCTTGATCAGAACATTTCGTCGATTATTACACAAATTATATGTATATTTAATCTCGACTTCGACTACAAACCACCCGTATGATGCGTTCGATCCTGCTCACAATTGGCATGATGGCCTCCATAATGATCCACGGACAACAGGTCTTTGGCCCCGCGGCCTTGCAAGACATGATGGCCCAAAATCACGACCCATCAAGCGACTCATCTTGCCATCAGAGCCACTGTTTCACGGCAGGATGCCAAGGTTTGCATGGGACCAATGTGGATGGAAACTCCCAGGTTGGCACTCCGTCATGGTATGATGCAACCTCCGGCGTGCGAAGTGCCATTTTTGTCCTTGACTTTGCCGAGGATTTCCCTTCGGAAGCCCAGCCTGCCGTTCAGTACGCTGTCGACATCTGGGCGTCCTCGATTGAATCTGTGATTCCCATCCGCATGACGGCCGTGTGGGATTCACTCTCCCCAAGCATTTTGGCCCAGGCATCGCCTTTAGAGGTCATTCACGATTTTCCTGGGGCTCCCGTTGCCAACTGTCAATACGCCATTGCATTGGCCAATCAATTGGCCGGGGAGGACCTCAATCCAGACGCTCAAGACATGATCTTGAAATTTTCGGACCAAGTGACTTGGTACCATGGATTGGATGGCCAAACCCCCAGCGGTGCGTACGACATGGTCACTGTGGCACTTCACGAAATGGCCCACGGTCTCGGTTACTTGGGAAGTGCCAACCACAATGGCAACTCCGGATTCATGGGATTCCAAGGGGTGCCTTTCATCTATGACCAATTCGTTGAATTGTCCGATCAATCCTCCATTCTTGAATTCGTGAGCGGAACCGTTTCCCTGGGGAATGTTTTGGAAAGTGATGCCTTGTATTGGGGTGGTGACCAAGGAGTGGCCGCCAACCTTGTGGGCCGGCCTCGCTTGTTCGCCCCCGCGACGTGGGCCCCTGGAGCGAGCTACTCTCATTTGAGAGAATCCTCTTACATCATTGGCAACATCAACTCGTTGATGACGCCCTTTCTCAGCATGTCTGAGAGCATCCATACCCCAGGACCTGTTTCACTCGGCATGATGCAAGACATGGGGTGGACCTTGCCACCCACGTTGTGCAACATCACCATGGTTGAGCCGCTTGTTCAATCCTCGTGCAACCCGGCTTCCAACTCCTACACCCAGCAACTGAGGGTGACTTACGAAAATGCACCTTCCAATGGAACCTTGGTGGTCAATGGGGTGAGTTTTGCAATCACGTCAAGCCCTCAAACCGTATCGCTGGTCGGACTTCCCTCCAACGGACAACTTGTGGATGTGGAAGTGTACTTCTCTGAGAATCCCGCATGCTCTTACACCGTGGCAGAACTCTTTGAAGCGCCTGCACCTTGCTGCTTGGTGTTGCGCATGGTGGAAGTCAATCCTCAAGCCCAAACGATCACATTGATCAACGTGGGCAGTTGTGAGGGGGAATTGTCCGGATACACGCTCAAGTCTGAAGGACAAACTGTGAACGTGGGTTCTTTGGCGGAGGGAGCCTTGTTGGCCCCCGGTGAAACGACAACTGTTTCTTGGCCCGGATGGCCCGACAATGTCGAAGGAGGAGACTTGACGTTGTACGATGGTTTTGGTTCCTACGACGATTATGTGCAGTGGCTTACGCCTGGAAACAGCGGTGAATTTCTGGCCAACATTTATGGGTTATGGGAGACGGGAGGGTTCCTCGATGGCTTGCCCCCCTACACGTACATCGGTGATCCCACGGCCAATCCTGCAGAACACGGTTTGACCTTTTGGGAAGCAGTTCCCTACCCATGTGCATTCCTTGGGATGGAAGTGGGGGCAACCTCTGAATGCAATGCACAAGACGACGATTTCACCCAGGAATTCACCTTCACCTTGCAAAGCCCACCCGCATCGGGGACATCCATCATGGTGCAGGATTCTGTCCTGACTTTTGACGGAAACAACCCATGGTCCATTCTTCTGACGCTCCCCGCCACAGGAAGCCCCGTGGATGTTGTGGCCACAGTTGTGGATGATCCTGCATGCACGGCGACGTTCTCCGCGGCCATGGTGGCCCCGGAAAGCTGTGCTTGCCCCACCGATTTGGATGGAGGTGGCTATGTGGATGTGAATGACCTCTTGTTGTTTCTGGGAGACTATGGGTGTTTGTCTGGTTGCAATGCCGACTTTGATGGTGATGACATCGTCAATGTCAATGACCTGTTGATTTTCTTGGGGGCTTACGGCAGTTTCTGCAATTGATTTGGGGTCATCCTGGGCGGATGGGCTGATGCCATTGATTGGGGTCGCCCTGGGCGGATGGGCTGATGCCATTGATTGGGGGTCGCCCTGGGCGGATGGGCTGATCCATTGATTTGGGGTCGTTGTTCACAGATCCGTCGTCGCGTCCCGAGGCCTGAAAAGTCGAGCCCTAGGAATCTTCATTCCAAGGAACTTGCGCTGCTGCATCAAACATTTGCAAGCAAATGCTCGTTTCTTTGGTTTTGCTCATTATTTTAGCAGACCCAGCGCGTTTTTGTGCGGGTCTGTTTCATGAGCGACGTTTCCAACTCCCTCCACGCGCCTCAACCTCTGGCGCCCGCACCCCACGACGCGGGGCCGCAGCGGTCCATCCTGCACCTGGACCTCGACACCTTCTTCGTGTCGGTGGAGCGGCGCATGGACTCGCGCCTCGAAGGCCGGCCCATCTTGATTGGGGGGACGGGCGATCGAGGCGTGGTGGCGTCCTGCAGTTACGAGGCGCGGGGGTTTGGGGTGCATTCCGGGATGGCGATGAAGATGGCGCGGGCCTTGTGTCCTGAGGCGGTGGTGATCCGCGGGAATTCGATGGCCTATTCCAAACAGTCCGACCTGGTGACGGAGATCGTGCGGGAGGCCGTACCTGTCTGCGAAAAGAGTTCCATCGACGAATTCTACGCGGACCTCAGTGGGATGGACCGGTTCTTCGGGTGCTGGCAATTCTCCCGCGAGCTCCGGGAACGCGTGATCCGCGAGACCGGTCTGCCCATTTCACTCGGGCTCAGCACCAGCAAAACCGTGGCGAAAGTGGCGACGGGCGAGGCGAAGCCCAACAACGCCCGGCACGTGAGCAGGGGGACGGAGCGGCATTTTTTGGCCCCCCTCTCGATACGCAAAATCCCCATGGTCGGCGCGGAGACCTACCGCACCTTGCGCAACCTCGGCATTTCCACCATTCGGACACTGCAGGACATGCCCGTCGAGCTCATCGAACAGGTGCTGGGCAAGAACGGAGACGCGATTTGGCGGAAGGCGCACGGCATCGACGACGCCCCCGTCGTCGCCTACAACGAGCGCAAATCCATCTCGACCGAACGCACCTTCGCCAAGGACACCACCGACGGCGACAAGCTTCACGCGATCATGCTGGCCATGGCGGAAAACCTGGCCTTCCAACTGCGGCGCGGCGACAAGCTCACGGCCTGCGTGACCGTCAAGGTTCGCTACGCCGATTTCTCGACCAAGAGCATGCAGCGGCGCATCCCCTACACCGCCGCCGATCACCACCTCGTGCCCATGGCCAAGGACCTGCTTGAACAGCTGCTCGACAAGCGCGTGCGCGTGCGACTCATCGGCATTCGTTACAGCCACTTGGTGGGTGGCGGATTCCAAATCAACCTGTTCGACGACACCGAAGAGCGCGTCAAGCTCTACCAAGCCCTCGACCGCATCCGCGTGCAGTACGGGGACCGAAGCGTGGTGCGCGCCGCCGGCCTCGAAGCGCGAACCATCGGCCGCTCCAACCCCTTCGACGGCGGCCCTCCGCCCCTCCTCGCCCACCGGCACCAATGACCGCCCCACGAACCGCGCACCTGCGCATCCCCCACCCACAATCCCAAACGCGGTCCTCTTCCCCTCGTTCGTTCTCTCCTCGTTCATTCTCTCCTCGTTCGTTTTACCTTCCTCCAATCCCCCTGACTCATGTGCGGCCGTTACGTCACCGTCTCCTCCATCCAAGCCGTTGAACAGCGCTTCAACGTCAAGGCGCTCACACCTTGGGCGTCCAACGCCAACGTCAGCCACGGCGACCGCGCGCCGGTGGTCGCAAGCGACAAGCCCGGGGAGGTGCAGCTCATGCAGTTTGGGTTCACGCCGGGGTGGGCCAAGAAGCAGTACTACATGATCAACGCGCGGGCGGAGGGCGACCGAAACGCCGTCAACGACCCCAGCTACACCGGAGCGATGGGCATCCTCGACAAACCGATGTTCCGGAAGGCGATTCGGTCGCAACGCTG
>JAQBVN010000003.1 GCA_027622975.1 Bacteroidota bacterium
TCGGAGAAAAGGCTTTCCGCGCAGCGTCGCCGTGAATCCATCCAGCAAGAGCCCCTTGGTTGGTGGGCTCGCCGTCCTGTCCCTGCATGTTCACGACGCCAATCAACCTGTCGGCTTCCGGGTGGTCCATCAACGCATCCATCGATGCGCGGTCCATCCATTCGAACAGGGTTGTTCCAGGAAGCGCCACGTCCCAGATGCGAAAGGCAGCAATGTCGCCGAAGTAATCGTTGGTTGCCCCCGCGGATCCACCGAGGTTCATTCGGACAATGTCTCCAATCAGGTGATCCTTGCCGCCGCCTGAATGCCAAAGTTCACCGTTGACAAACATCTTCATGACGCCCGCTTCCGCGTCCTTCGTGAACGCCCAGTGAACCCAGTTTCCCTCGTAAAGACCTGCCGACGCCACCTGATCAATTCGGTCGTACCCTCCGTCGTACCCGCAGTCCCAATACACCCCGGAGTTGCTCCAAGGAACGTGGGCGTTCATTTCGCGCTGGCCGCTGGCATTGACGCCCTCGAACAACGTCGTGTTTGCAGGCATCACCGCGGCATCCCCTCGAATCCAACACTCCACAGTCACCGTGGTGTCCAACGACAACAATTCGGCAGGATTCAATTCCATGCGGTCTCCGCCGTTCATTCGAACGTACTGTGCTGCGCCAGGAGCGTGTGGGCTGCAGGTTTGGGACAAGGTGTCGGCCACTTCAGAACCCAGGACAGAAAGGTCAGAACCGGAATCGGATTCCACCCCATCCAAGGCCAGATCCAACACGAGATTCATGCCCTCTTCTCGAATCAAAGCTTGGACAAAATCCAACTCCCAAAACGCCTGCACGTCGTCCACGAAAGCAGGGCCGTCCACCAAGGTCAACCACCCAGTGGTAAGGATGCCGTCCAAAGCCGTCGTGGAGGTCCATCGCGCACGAAGGGTTGCTCTCGCCACCGAGGATGCTCCCAAGTCGCCTGCGCGAGGCAAGGACATCCGCCAGGCCACGTTGCCGACCTCCCACCCAATTGCGTCGAGTTCTTCGGCCGACCAAAGCCACTGGTGACGAACGCCGTCAGCCAAGGGAGTGCTGAGCAGCTCACCGGAAGGCTCCCCGGCGAGTTCAGACCACACGTCAGAGCCCCCTTCAAATTCGTGATGAGCCGTTTGGAGCAAGCGGTACACCGTGTCGGCGGGCTGACCTCCCACAGGATCGAGAATCAACGTTGCCGACTCAAACGAAGCATCGTTGAGCAGGTACATCGGGTGAGTCTGGGCCGTGCTGTCGAGCAAGCCCGTGTGGTCGAAGAGGTAATTGTAGGTGAGGTAATCCCACTCGCCGCACGGGTAGCCGAGGTTGCCCGCAGTGCCGTTTTCAAAACACTTCAGCCGGTGATACATCAAGATTTTGCGGTACGTGGTATCCTCTCCGCTCGGAAACTGGAACCACCTCCGCCCAGGGCTGTCGTAAGCCGAGGCAGGATTGTCTTGTGCTTCCCACGTGAATGTTTGAACCCAAAGGGTGTCTCCAGGATCGGGGGCTGAGGCGCCCCTCAAGGGACCAAACACGAGCGAAAATCCAAGGAACAATGAAACGGTTGCGGAGAAAGAGACAAGTCGCATGATATGGGTTATGGGGTTCAATTTCAGACGTCCAAAATACAGCCCAAGAGAAAATTCACAGTTCCGTCACAACCAAGGGGTTGGACATGCCAACCACCTCCGTACATTCGCACGCTTTTTCAGACCAAATCCCTTTCGTCGCATGAACGTTTGCTTCATCATGTATCCATGGGAGACCCTGACTCCCGCCTCTGACAGCACCCTGAGACTCATTCATGAAAGTGCCTTGCGTGGTCACCAAGTGGCCATCACCACGGCCGCGAATTTGACCATCCGTGACTCGGTGACCATGTCTTTTTCTCGTCTGCTGGTGAAACAAGCCAAGGTCCCAAAAACACCTGAGACTTTCTACAAGAAGGCCGCTTTCAAAGAGCAAATGCTGCCCCTCGCGGGTTTTGATGTGATTTTCATGCGGGCGAATCCACCGTTGGACAACCTCGTGCTCAACTTCCTCGACTCCATCAAGGATGAAGTGTTCATCGTCAACGACGTGGAGGGTTTGCGCAAAGCCAACAACAAGTTGTACACGGCGGCCATGGACGACGCCAAAGGCTCCATCATCCCACGCACATTTGTGAGTAAGAACAAGGAGTACCTCAAGCGGGTGATCGAGCATGAAGCGGGTGACAAAATGATCATGAAACCGCTGAATGGATTTGGAGGAAGCGGGGTCATTGTTCTTGAGCGCGGAGCGCGGAGCAATGTCAATTCGCTGTTGGACTTTTACATCACGGGCAAAGGCGGTGAATCCAACTATGTGATCCTGCAGGAATATGTCGAAGGAGCCGATGAAGGGGACATCCGTGTGATGATGCTCAATGGCGAACCAATTGGGGCCATGCGCAGGAAACCGGCGGAAGGAGATGCGCGAAGCAATGTCCACGCGGGAGGAACCGTCCACAAACACACCCTGACACCAGATGAGATGAAGGTGTGTCGCAAAATCGGCCCGAAATTGGTCAAGGACGGATTGTACTTCGTTGGACTCGACTTGATTGGAGGAAAATTGATCGAAGTCAACGTGTTGAGCCCAGGTGGAATTGTGAACATCAATCGATTGAACAAGGCCAAGCTCCAAGTGAAGGTGCTCGATTGGGTCGAGGACATGGTGCAGGATCGGATGTGGATGGCCGAGCGCCGCAATGCGTTCAAGTCTGCCGTATCCAATGCGTAAACTGAGCAGCGAAGAAATCATCCGTTGCATTCAAGCAAGGGAAGAATTTGAGGCCGTTGCCACAGACACCGGGCTTCACATTCGCATCGGCCATTACGTGCCCTTTGTCGGCATGGCCATCCATGCGGGCAGTCACATGCGAGAGGAACTGGATGTCAAATGCGGTTTGGACGACTACCAGCGTTGGTACGAAGAAGACCCTGACACAGACACCTTCATAGGGTCCATGCCCATCACCTTGGTCGGCACCGACAGCCGCTTTTCATACGACCTCAACAGAGCCCCCGAAGAAGCCATTTACACCACGGCTTGGGGCCAAAAGGTGTGGCGTCGGGCACTGACCAAAAGTGAAAAGAAACGAAGTCTCGACCGCCACGCCCGTTTCTACGAAGTCGTCGAGGCCTTGCTCGACGTGTTGACCCAGGAATTTCAAGGGGCCGTGGTGTACGACATGCACTCGTACAACAAGAACCGGTGGACCCGTGAGGTGCCGACATTCAACCTCGGCACAGAACGGGTCCACCCCAAATGGAAGGACGAAATTTCAAGTTTCGCCAAGCGACTTTCTCACGTGGAATTGCCCAATGGCATCCCGTCCACCACGGGCATCAACGACGTCTTCATGGGACGGGGCTACAATTTGGCCTTCATCCATGCTCGTTTTGACAACGTGTTGGTGCTTGCCACAGAAGTTGCCAAAGTGTATTGCGATGAGGATTCTGGTGAAGAGTACCCCCTCGTCGTTCGGGCGTTGGCTGAACAGTTTCGCGAAGTCATCTTGGCCCATGCCCACGATTTCGCCCACAAACACACGACATGGAATTCGGGGACTGGGGGCCACATGCTTCCTGCAGATGTTCACGCGTCAGTCCAAAAAGTGGACGCTGCCTTGTACCGGTTGGTCAAGGATTTTGAGCTTCTCAACTACGTCAACCCAACCAATGCCCCACAGCAGAAGAAAAGGTTCTTTGAGTCGCGTGGAACGGTCCTTCCTGACTTCACCTATCGCCCCATCAAAATTGAACCCAACGAGCTGAAGCGGCAATTGTTGAGGTTGGAGGTTGAACGGATTCACGATCCAGTGATTCGGCGTCTATACGAAGATGCCATAGGGGCGTACCTCGACAAGGTCGACTTGCTCGCTTCGTTGGGAACCTCAGCCTTCAAGTACAACAGCCTGAGGTACTATGGCCAACCCTCGGAAAGGGATTTGGCCAACGCCAGGTTCTTGCTTCATCTGCCCGAAATTGAGAGTCACAATCCCGTCAAGCGATTGACTGTACATGATGCCAAAAAGGCATTCATTGAAGGGATGGAAGCTTACGGTTTTGATGGGAAGGTTCAGGTCACGACGAGGATTGTTGCCGATGCCATGGTGCTCAATGCTGAGCAAAAAGTCTTGATCCGAAAGGGAGCAACATTCCGTCCCAAAGAACTGCGCTACCTCGTGCATCACGAAATCGGCGTACACATGGTGACCACGATGAATGCCCGGTTGCAGCCCTTGAAATTGGTGCGAATTGGAACATCCATGAGTACCAAAACCCAAGAGGGCCTGGCCGTTCTCGCTGAGTACCTCAGTGGCAACACCACGCTGCGCCGCTTAAAAGAACTTGCGGCACGCGTGGTCGCAGTCGACATGATGATTCGTGGGGCCGACTTCGTCGAAACGTACCGTCATTTGACCACGCAGGTTCACATGAAGCCCGATGATGCTTGGACCTTGACAACCCGCGTCTACCGGGGTGGAGGTTTCACGAAGGACCATCTGTACCTCCAAGGATTCAGAGAGGTTGTGGAGCTGTGGAAATCAGGAGCAGATTTGAGTCCTTTGTTGATCGGCAAGACCTCCATGGCTCACTATGAATTGCTCAGCGAACTCATGCAGCGTGGTGTGTTGGATGCTCCAACATACAGAACGATACCCATCATGATGCCTCACACGGAAAAGAACCATCCCGTGTTTGAATACATCGTGCAAGGCATCCAGTGAGGTCCTGAATCAACGTCGACCGGGATACACTTGAAGAGCCTCGGCAAGGCAAGTCACCGCTCGTTCAATCCAGGGAAGATCCAACACATAGGCGATGCGCACTTGGCGGGTGCCGGCGCCAGGTGTGGCATAAAATCCAGTGGCCGGGGCCATCATCACCGTGTCCCCTTCGTGGTCAAAAGACTCGAGCATCCATTGGCAAAACGCATCCGCATTGTCAATTGGCAATTCACAAACCGCATAAAATGCCCCTCCCGGGGTGGGTACTGTGACACCTGGAATGGCGCGCAAACCGGCAATCAAAGCATCTCGACGAGCCACATAACTGGACTTCACATTCTCGAAGTACGAGGCGGGGGTCATCAGGGCAGCCTCGGAGGCGATCTGTCCCAAAGTCGGTGGTGAAAGTCGGGCCATGGCAAACTTCATGGCCGCTTTACGAACAGCAGCATTCTTGGTCACCAAGCCACCAATTCGCGCTCCACACATGCTGTATCGCTTCGACACACTGTCCACCAACATCACGTGTTCTTCCAATCCCGGCAACTGCATGACGGACTTGGGTGTGGCTCCATCGTAGCAGAATTCTCGGTACACCTCGTCAGCCATCAAATACAAATCATGGTTCCTCACCAATGTCGCCAAGCTGTTCAAGGCCTCCTCGGCATACACCGTTCCTGTCGGGTTGCCCGGGTTGCAGAGCAAGATGGCCTTGGTACGATCCGTGATTTTGGCCGCAAATGCCTCCATCGGAGGAAGGGCAAACCCGTCCTCAATGTGCGCAGTCACGGGCACCACTTTGACCCCCGCCATGTTGGCAAATCCATTGTAATTGGCATAGAATGGCTCCGGGATGATGACTTCATCACCTGGGTCTAGACAAGCCATGAACGCAAAAACCAAGGCCTCAGATCCTCCAGTGGTGACAATGATGTCGTTCGCCGATACATCCACACCAACACCTTGGTAGTACGCTGCAAGCCCTTGCCGGTAGGAATCGAATCCCTCCGACGGGCTGTACTCGATGACCGTCCGCGTGTCCGTCCGCACAGCATCCAGGGCGATGGACGGAGTTTCAATGTCAGGCTGACCGATGTTGAGATGAATCACACGCTTCCCGGCTGCTTTGGCCGCGGCTGCGTACGGAGCCAGTTTTCGGATGGGGCTGTCAGGCATGGCCTGTCCTTTGCGACTGATGCTTGGCATGTCTCAAGAATTACGTTGCGGCGGCGAAGATAGGTCGAGCGCCATCGTTCGATGTGGTCCAATGTCCGGGATGTCATAGATCTCGTTCAAGTAATCAAAACCCAGGCGTTCGTAGAAACCAAACGCAACCTGCCGAGCATCGCACCACAACACCTGGCGACCCAAGGCCAGCGTCTCTTCTGCGGCCCTGTGAATCAAGGCCCCACCCGCCCCCCAACCACGCACCTCTGGCAGGGTACCCATGACGCGAAGTCGCATGTCCATGCCTTCCTTCCAAGGCACCTCCACGCGCTGGCAATGTTGGTCAAACAACGAACAGGCCCCGACCAGTTTCCCATCCAATCCAGGCACTTCGATACCCCAAGGCTTCGCCACTTCCGCGGGAACAAAAGCGCCCAAATGAATCGCGTGAGGCGCGTGGTCGATGTCGATCACACACACCTCAGGCGACGCCTTGTGCGGCCACAAAACGCGATGCCGGAGCAAACGAGTGGCTTCTGCAGGAATGCGATTCACCCACACCGTGGGCCGCTCATGCGGCGAGGAAGACTGCCATGCGTTGCCAGAGCGATCCATGGTCATGATTTGAACGTCTTTTCCCAATCACGGCGATCCCGTTTCGTGGGTCTACCCACCCCTTTGGGCCTGTCTTGTTGAGACAGCCGAATCATGTCCAACTTTTCCAGCTCCTCGGCGGGGGTCACATCCTTCATGTGTTCCGACACCAAGGCCGCCCCTACGCGGCTTTTGGGAAAGGAAACAACCTCATGGTGGAACCGAATGGCTCCCTTGCGCACCTCCACAACCTGGCCCAACTTGAGTTCTCGCGCGGGTTTGACCGTTTGACCATCCACAAACACCTTTCCCTCCCGACAATGTTGGCTTGCCATGGAACGCGTTTTGAACACACGCACAGCCCAGAGGAATTTGTCCACCCTCATGCCACCGGAACCTGATGCTGTTTCAACGCCATCATCACCTTCTCCGCCAAAGAGACCTCTGTGAATTCATACACCTCCACATCCGAAGTTCCACGCCTCCCCTTCGCTTTCAATCGAAGCACCAATGCAAAGCTGTGAGCACGAATGGTGTTCCGCTGGCTGTGACTCGTGTATGTCGTGGCATCCCGGTGTTCCACCAGCAACGCCCCTTCAATGTCATTCAATAGCCACGACGTTCGACTGAAGGTTTGCCCCGCAAGTGTGCGACGAATGGCCAACTCCTCAGGGCCGACATCCACCCGGGTTTGGGCCATCACAACCATGCCACAGGCAAGCCAACATGCAGGCAGCCATCCGACGTGATGAAGGGTGCCAAACAGGCCCGCAAACAACAACCCCACCGCCCACGGGAGTCCATCCAATTGCCTTCCCAAATCAATGGTTTGCATCCTTCAAAGGTACATCCCGTTGAAAGTCCTCGGCATTTGCCAAAGACCCTCCCACCCAACATGTTGGTCGTTCCGTGCGACGGGACCCACTCCTCTTCATGACAACGCCAAGAACACCCGGCTTCAGAGCTCGACAATCATGCCAATGGCGGGCAACACGGCACCTGAAGACAGGGAGATGAAACGAGGGTCATAGGACGCAGGGTTGGTGGTGGATTCCACAGGTCTGCCCGTCGCCGGGTCTCTGACCACATCAAGTTGAGCCCGCTGAGGGGGAGCGGCACCTGTCAGGTTTTGGACATCCATGAAGACATCAAGTGACCATTGGTCAAAAAACCACTTTCGATCCAAACGAAGATCCACCTGGTGGAAGGCCCCGTTCCGCTCTGTGTTGAGCAAATCGTAGTCCAGAATAGGCGCATTGAAGGTGTCCCAGTTGACAATTTCCAAACTCTGGGCCACGTCGTATGGAGTGTATGGCAGCCCACCGCTGAACAACACGCGCAACCCCACTTCCCATCCACTGTCCCATTTCTTGCCTCCCGTGAAACTGACGATGTGACGGTTGTCCCAAGAACTCGGCGTCCAAAGGCTGATGTCGAGGTCATCGCCTGGGTTTTGGTATTCACTCCTCACCAAGGTGTAGGCCAAAAGCCCATAATACCCTTTGTATAGTCGCTGTTGGAGAAGGAATTCAAGTCCATACGCTCGACCTAGTGCATCGAAATTCACGGCCTCGTTTCCTACCACGCCAAAATCCGCCCCGAGATTGGCCAAGGCAATGCCGTTGGCCTCGCTGGCAGGAGAGCCTTCGTAACCCTTGAAAAACCCTTCCACAGAAACTGCCGCGTTGCGTTCCGCCAACTCCTTCCTCACCCCTGCCACCACTTGTCGGTTGGAGGTGTAGCGCAACCCGTCACGCCAATTGGCCAGGGAGGTCTGGCCCGTGGAATCGGTTTGCCCAAAACCCAAGATGGTGTAGGCCGGCAACTGGTGGTAAATCCCCGTGTTGGCATTGGCCGTCCAGCCAGGAGCAAACGACCAAGAGGCGGACATGCGAGGGCTGAATTGCTTCCAAGGATTGGACAAGTGCTGAGATTCGGGCATGTCCACGCCATCCATCACATCGACCAACGCGGCCCCATCGATACGCATGCCCGCGGACAAGACGAGCCGTTCTTGCAAGGTGGTTTTGGATGCCTGTGCAAACGCCCCGTATTTGACCATCTTGAATGCGCTCGCAAAGGCAATGTCTTGAGGCCCTGCTTGCGGGACAAACACCGTCGTCTTGGTGTCGTTGTTGTACTTCGCATATTCTCCGGCAACTCCCGCACTTGCCTTCCATCCACCCTCCAAATTGCGCAGGCGTTCCGCCCGGAATTTGTTCTCAATTTCCTGACTCAGATAATCGAAAGTCCGTGGCTGGTTGACATCGTTGTCAAGGTGTTTGTAGGACGAATTGTCGAGCATGTTTCGACTCAGCACCAACATCCACTTTCCATCATCCATGTAGTGGTCCCATTTCACCCCTTGCATGTAGTTCCACTGCTCGCTGATTGGAAGGACATCCAAAATCGCCACTTGGTTGAGGTAATCTTGGGCAGACGTGTCCTCGGCCAAGGCTGTGTTCAATTCAAAATTGTCAAGTGCCCCCAAACCGAGAACTGTGACCGCATTGCGATCATCGGGCCGCCAAGTCCATTTGTATTGGTAGTCGTTGTAAATGGGCAAAAACGGCAAACCAATGACCTCGAAAAGCAATTGCAAATAACTCCGACGAGCACTGACAATCAAACTGCTTCGATCACCCGTTGGCCCCTCGAGCGTGACACCCAAATCGCTCGTTCCAACCACGGCATTGGCGGTCCACTGATCTGTTCGGGCTTCCTTGAAACGGAATTCCATGACACTGCTGAGCGCGTTGCCCCTGGCTGCTGGGAACGCACCCGCATAAAAATCCACGCCTTGCACCAAATCCACATTGATCATTCCCACCGGCCCGCCGC
The DNA here is from genome assembly GCA_027622975.1 of Bacteroidota bacterium. Lineage (GTDB taxonomy): Bacteria > Bacteroidota > Bacteroidia > Flavobacteriales_D > Sanyastnellaceae > UBA11663. Next base: position 9,382 of record JAQBVN010000003.1, read on the forward strand.
TTGCCCCTTGCGTAGCGAAGTGGTTGATGTTGGGGATTTCGATGCCATCGAGGTAGAAGCGATTTTCATTGGGCGCCCCCCCACGGATCACAATGTCATTGCGAAAACTTGGAATGGCTGCGACCCCGGGCAAACTGCGCAAAGCCCGGCTGATGTCGCGACCTCCTCCTGGGTTTCTTTTGATCTCGTTGGTCCCAATGCTTCGAACGCTTAATGGCGCCTCCTCCGCCGTGGCCCTTGATTCGGCCACCACCTCAGCTGCATCAACCACCACAGCAGCCTCTTCCAAGGCAACATTCACCACCGCAGGACGGGATGGTGTGGTTTCAATTTCAAAAATGGTTTGGGTTTTGTAGCCCAAAAACGAGACAATCACGTTGTTCACGCCTGCGGGAATTCCCTCGAGTCGATACTCCCCATCAAAATCAGTGGTCGTCCCCACAGTCGATCCCTGCAAAACCACGGATGCAAATGGCAAGGGGGCATTGGTTGTGGCGTCAACAACCCTGCCCAAAATCACACATCGACCATCGCTGTCCTGCGACCAAACTCCTTGGTTTGCACCAACGCACACCATGGCACAAAAGACCAAAAACCGAACACAAGAGACCATGCCGGCGTCACAAAGCTTCATGTTCATGGTGGCATAACCCCGAGATTTCACAAATTGTTCTTGAAACCTCGCCCTCCCACCACTTTGCTCCCTACGTCTCAACCCAAGTCCAGATCCAAAGCCTTTCGAAGTGCATCCAAGGCTGGGTTTTTTTCCACCATCAGGTCGTAGCGTTCTCGGTCAGACAAGAAGGCCTTCCGAGATTCCAATGGCTGTTCGGCCACCTCAATCTTCAACGACAACGAGGCATTTCGAAGTTCAGTTTTCAAGGCTGTCAAAACCTCCGTCCGCAAAGAGTCCATTTGTTCCCTCTGCAGGGGGTTCCCTACATCAAACCTTACCTCGAGGCCTTCCAAGACTGGGAGATGGGCAGCCATGGTTGTGGCCAATGCCACTTTGTCCTCTTGCCTCAGTTTTGCGACAAACGAATCCCAAACCGCGCAGACGCCTTCTTCGGTGACCTCGTCCTTCCACGAGGGGTCCACCACCATCCCGGCACCCTCTCCCTCTCCCTCTTGCTTCTCGGCTTCAACGGATGCCTTGATGGCTCCACCCGGTGTCACAATGGCGCGCTTTGATTTTCGCAATCCACCCGCTCGGGGAATCGACGGAACGGCAGTTTGCACAGGGAGGACTTCCAAGGGTGCGCCAGCCGGCGAATCGACGGGCATGTCAGCCGGCGAATCGACGGGTGCTCTCCTGGGCGCTTCGGGCTCGGTCCGGGAAATGGCCGGCGAATCCTGAACCGCCACCAACACAGAAGAATTCTCGCTTGGAGAGTTTGTCGATGTCGACATGGCGCTCCCCCCGCTGGACTTAATTGTCGGAGCCTTGGAAGGCGGCATCAGCCCTTCGTCAGGACTTTTTTTTTTGAGTGCCTCGTGAGAACACACTTGCATCAGCGCCAATTCCACGAGAAGCCTCTGATGTTGAGACCCCCGAAACTGGACATCTGCCTGGTTCAACACGTCGAGTGCGCCTACGATAAAAAACAAATCTGCTCGGGCAGCCTGCTCCTGAAATTGAACCTTCACCTCATCCGTCACTTCGAGTAACTTCAAGGTTTGGGCATCCCGGCAGACCATGAGATTGCGCATGTGACTCGCCCACCCTGACACAAAATGATGGGCGTCAAATCCCTTCGCCATCACCTCGTCAAACTGCAGCAGCGCACCTGGAATGTCGCTGTTGAGTGCGCAGTCTGTGAGTGAGAAGTACGTGTCGTGATCCAACACATGAAGTTGCTCGGCAACGGCTTGGGCGGTCAAATTCTTTCCAGCAAATGCCACCAGCTGATCAAACATGCTCAAGGCATCGCGAAGCGCTCCATCCGCCTTCGATGCAATGGTGTGCAATGCCTGTAATTCCGCAACAACACCCTCTTGCGCTGCAATGCGCTGCAAATGAGCTATGGTGTCTGGAACCGTGATTCGATGAAAATCAAAAATCTGGCACCGAGACAAGATGGTGGGCAAGATTTTGTGCTTCTCCGTGGTGGCCAAGATGAACACAGCGTGCCCGGGAGGCTCCTCAAGCGTCTTCAAAAACGCATTGAAGGCTGCTTGGCTGAGCATGTGCACCTCGTCAATGATGTAGACCTTGTATTTCCCCTTTTGGGGCGGAATCCGAACTTGCTCTACAATGCTTCGAATGTCCTCAACCTTGTTGTTGGACGCTGCGTCAAGTTCAAACACGTTGAACGCCAACGCATCATCGGCAGCGTCAAACCCGTTGATGGCTCTGGCAAAAATGCGCGCCGACGTCGTCTTTCCCACCCCACGCGGACCGCAAAAAAGGTAGGCTTGCGCAATCTGACCAGAGGCAATGCTCTGTTGCAGGGTTTGCGTAATGCCCGCCTGCCCCACCACAGCCTCCCAGTCTTGAGGGCGGTACTTCCGTGCACTGACGAGGTAAGGTTGGTCGCTCATGGAACCGCGAATATCGCCCAGCTTGAAGGTTGTGGGCAAGTTGCGTTTTCCACAAACCATCCCCAAATTCGCGCAGAAAGTTGTTGGTTTTCAGGATGGCCCGATGTACTTTTGCGCCCCATTAATTAACAACGTTCCATGAACCGTTACGAAACTGTTTTCATTATGACTCCCGTGCTGTCTGCTGAGCAGGTGGCGGAAACAGTGTCGAAGTTCCGTGCGTTTGTCACTGACAAAGGTGGCAAAATCCTCCACGAGGACGCATGGGGATTGCGGAAGTTGGCCTATCCCATCCAGAAGAAGTCGACTGGCTTCTACCACTTGATGGAATTTGAAGCTGACCCTGCCGTGATCCTGCCATTCGAGACTGATTTCCGAAGGGACGAGCGCATCATCCGCTTCTTGACCACGAAGATGGACAAGCATCACATTGCGTACGCCGAAGGCCGTCGCAACAAGTCGAACCGCCAAAAGCCAGCACCTGCCGCTGAAACAGCAGGTGACAACGCCGAGGCTTAATCTCTCCTGTTATGGCTGACAAAAAAGTTCGTTACCTGAACCCCATCGACATCGAGACGAAGGCTGAGCGTTACTGCCGCTTTCGCAAGAAGGGCATCAAGTACATTGATTACAAGGATGCAGACTTCTTGTTGATGCTTTGCAACCCCCAAGGCAAGATTTTGCCTCGCCGGTTGACTGGCACCAGTTTGAAGTACCAACGCAAGGCAGCCCAAGCCATCAAAAAGGCTCGCCACATCGCGTTGATGCCATACGTTGCTGACAACCTCCGTTAATTCCGCGCACCATGGACATCATTCTCAAGCAAGACGTCGATACCCTCGGCAGCAAGTATGACGTGGTGACCGTCAAGGACGGCTACGCGCGCAATTTCCTCATTCCTCAAGGCATGGCTGTGGCTGCAACCGCATCCAACTTGAAGGTGAACAACGAAGTCATTCGCCAACAAGCACACAAAGCGGCCAAGGCTCGCGAAGCGGCTCAAGCCATTGCCGACAAGTTGTCGGGCTTGACCCTGAAGTTGGGTGCGAAGGCTGGCGAGAGCGGCAAGATTTTTGGTTCTGTCAACACCATCCAACTCGCAGATGCCATCCAGGCAGCAGGGTACGATGTGGAACGGAAGCAAATTTCCATGTCCGACGACCACATCAAAGAACTCGGTTCATACGAAGCCACCGTGAAGCTTCACAAAGAGGTCCATGTGACCGTGAAGTTTGACGTTGTAGCGGAGTAATCTTCCCTCTTCGAACAACACAAAGAACCCTGCCCAAAGGCGGGGTTTTTTGTTGCAAAACGTGGACGAGGAGTTTGACCTGAAAAGCCCGCCCGAGAATGAAAGAGCCTCTTGGGACACCCTACCTTTGTGCCATGTCGGCCTTTGAATTGATCAGTGATTTTGAGCCCACGGGAGACCAACCCGAGGCCATCCGTCAACTTGTTGCGGGTGTCAATGAGGGCGCACCGCACCAAGTTTTGTTGGGGGTGACTGGTTCTGGGAAGACATTCACCATGGCGAATGTCATCGCCCAAACCCAACGTCCAACCCTCGTTCTCAGCCACAACAAAACGCTGGCTGCCCAGTTGTACAGCGAATTCAAGGCGTTCTTTCCCAACAACCTCGTCGAGTATTTCGTCAGCTATTACGATTACTACCAGCCTGAGGCGTTTATCCCGGCCTCGAACACGTACATCGAAAAGGACCTTCAGATCAACGATGAAATCGAGAAATTGAGGCTCTCGGCCACTTCGGCTCTGCTGAGTGGACGGCGAGATGTCATTGTCGTGGCGAGCATCAGTTGCATCTATGGCATTGGCAACCCTGTCGAATTTCATAAGAATGTGCTGTCTCTTGACGTGGGACAACGCATCACGAGGCGGGACGTCTTGCACAGGCTTGTCACGAGCCTCTACAGTCGGTCAGTTGCAGAATTCAAGCGAGGAACCTTTCGCGTCAAGGGCGACACCGTGGATGTTCATTTGGCCTACGCCGATCACGCCATTCGCATCGAGTTTTGGGATGACGAAATTGAGCGTTTGGCAAGCATCGATCCTGTCACGGGGCATGTGCTCCACACTTTTGAACAATTCACCATTTATCCGGCCAACCTCTTTGTGAGTAGCAAGGAAACCACACATCAGGCCGTCTGGGAAATTCAGCAAGATCTCGAATTGCAAAAGGCCTTTTTTGGAGACCAGGCCAGATACCTAGAGGCCAAACGGCTCGAAGAACGAACACTCTACGACCTCGAAATGATCAAAGAGCTTGGGTTTTGCTCGGGCATAGAGAATTATTCAAGGTACTTTGACCGGCGAAAACCCGGTGAGAGGCCTTTTTGTCTGCTTGACTATTTCGCCAAGGATTTCTTGTTGGTCGTGGACGAAAGCCACGTCACAATGCCACAAATAGGCGCGATGTACGGAGGGGATCGGTCGCGTAAAGTGACCTTGGTGGACCATGGATTCCGACTGCCATCAGCCCTCGACAATCGACCTTTGACCTTCGAGGAATTCGAAGGCATTGTAGGACAAACCGTTTATGTCAGCGCAACGCCTGCTGATTTTGAGCTGGAACGCGCTGAAGGTGTGATTGTGGAACAGGTCATTCGACCCACTGGCCTCCTCGACCCTCCCATTGAAGTCAGGCCTTGCCATGCGCAAGTGGATGATCTGGTGGTCGAAATTCGAACCACGATTGCCGCCCAAGAAAGGGTCCTGGTCACCACACTCACCAAGAGAATGGCCGAAGAACTGACCAAATACCTCGACCGATTGGGCATCAAAACGCGGTACATTCATTCAGACGTGAAGACCCTGGATCGTGTGGAAATCTTGCGTGAACTTCGGGACGGGGCCTTTGATGTGCTGGTCGGTGTCAACCTCCTTCGAGAGGGTTTGGACCTTCCGGAAGTCAGCCTTGTGGCAATCATGGATGCCGACAAAGAAGGGTTTCTTCGAAGCAACCGAAGCCTCACCCAAACTGCAGGACGCGCCGCCCGAAACGTTCACGGCCGGGTGATCATGTACGCTGACAAAGTCACGGAGAGCATGGCCTCAACCATCGAAGAAACGGCGCGTCGCCGAACCAAACAGGAAGCCTACAACCAACTCCATGGTTTGACCCCCATCCAAATCAGGAAGGACAAAAGAACCCTGTTTGAACAAAGTGACGTCGTGAGCAACCGCCCCAAAAACTACGCTGCCGATTCGGATGCCATTCCGTTGACGGTGGCCGACCCCATCGTGCAGAGCATGGACGCTGACCAGTTGGACCGTTTGATTGGCAAAACCCGCAAAGACATGGAACGCGCAGCCAAGAGCATGGAATTCATGGAAGCTGCACGGCTGCGAGACGAACTATTTGCCCTCGAAGCGAGACGAACGAACATGGGTTCCTAATTTCACGTCATGACCGAATGCAACTTGGCACATGTTTTTTCAAAGGCTTGGCTTGTGATGGCGAGTTCCGTCTTCGTCGTTGCTTGCGCGTCGCTGAATGAATCCGCGGACGTTGAAGAAACAGCCCCAACGACTAACCTCGAGAATCCAGACTCCAAGACGCCCAGACTTGAGGCGTCCTTTGAGTGGGTGAATGTTTGGCTGGACGGTGATTCTCTGCGGGCCGTGGTGCGGTATGGAGGTGGATGCGGATTGCATGAATTTGTGCTCAAATCCTCGGGGCCCATGCTGAAGAGTTTGCCCCCCAAGCAACCTCTCAGACTTGTGCATCGTTCCGATGGCGACCCTTGCCGCGCATTGATTGAGGATTCTCTGGCATGGGGAGTTCGCGAGTATCGAGGCACCCCAAGGGGAGTCACTGTGTTGCTTCTTCAAGATTGGAACGAACCTCTGAACTACGACTACCCATGAAACAAATCCTACGTCACCTGTGGATGGCGCTTCCAGTCTTTTTGACCTTGGCGCCCACCCATTTGCATGCTCAACTGTCATACGGCGGAAGTCCGTGGATTGACGGCGCCCGCCCCCTTCCCCTGGCCCTTCCTGCGTTGGATCGCGACGCCCTTGCAGCGGAAGATGCAGTGACTGACCGATACAAGGAGGCTCCTTGGCGATTTGGAGTCAATCACACCGTGGACATCTCTGCAGTTTCTGACGGAGCGTGGACCGAGGAGAACGACTACCGGGTGTGGAGGATGGTGTTTGACGCTCCCGGAGCGTCCTGCATGTCGGTGAGGTTTGACGAATACGATGTCCCCAAGGGTGGTCAGCTCTTTGTGTATGCAACCGATGGCAGTGACATTCTGGGCTCTTTTGATCATCGCAATGTCAAACCATGGGGCGGTTTGGCCACGGGTGTGGTCCTCACCGATCAACTTGTGATTGAATACCGACAGCCCCTGTCGCTTGAATTGTTCCCCCAGTTGCACTTGGACGAAGTTGTGCAGGGATACCGCTTGCTTTCTGGGTGGCCCCATGGCGATGAGGATCGCGGTCCGTTTGGCAACAGCGGTGCGTGCAACATCAATGTCAATTGCCCGGAGGGTGCCACTTGGGCCACCGAAAAACGAAGCGTGGCACTGATTGTCCAAGGAAACTTTGCCGTTTGTTCCGGGGCTTTGGTAAACAACACGAGCAACGATGGGACTCCTTATTTTTTGACTGCCAACCATTGTTTGGGAAACCCCGGAAATTGGGTGTATTACTTCAACCATGAATCGTCGACATGCACTGGCAATTCAGGTCCCACCAACCAAAGCATCAGCGGAGGAACGTTGCTCGTCAACAGCGGGCAATCGGACGTGGCCTTGATCGAATTGAGCCAAACCCCTCCTGTGGCCTTCAACGTGCAATACGCTGGGTGGGATGCCTCAGGGGCCATTCCCTCAAGCGCCGTGGGAATTCACCACCCCTCTGGGGATGTGAAAAAGATCTGTTTTGAAGATGACAGCCCTTCTCAGCAACAGGCAGCAGGAGCCGCGGTGTGGTACATCAACGAATGGGAATTGGGAGTCACAGAAGGGGGGTCATCTGGATCACCTTTGTTTGACCAAAACCACCGCGTCATTGGTCAGCTGTACGGAGGGGCCGCGGCTTGTTCCGGAAGTGTGAACAACGGTCAACCCGATTGGTACGGCCGATTCAACGTCAGCTGGGGACAAGGCTTGGCAGAGTACTTGGATCCCTCAGGATCCGGAACATTGGTTTGGGACGGCTATCCAGACGGCGCCATCACCTTTGACAATGATGCAGGTGTGAGCATCTCGGGAGCTCCCGACGGGGTCCTTTGTGGGGCCGAGGAGGTGACCATTGAGGTCACCATCACCAACACCGGCACCAATGATCTGACCAGTTGTATGTTGGAGTACAGCATCAACGGTGGTGCCATCCAGCAGCAGTCGTGGGCCGGCAATTTGGCGCCGTTTGAAGCGGACGTTGTCACCCTGCCTCCTTTCGTGAGCCAAGGAGGTGTGAACGAAGTGGAAGTCACCGTCATCACACCCAATGGGGTCGCTGATGAGAATGCCCTCAACAACACAACCTCGGTGGAATTCACGGCCTACGAAGGACCCACCTACAACTACACGTTGACTTTGATCCTCGACGACTATGGCAGCGAAACGACCTGGACTTTGAAGAGATTGGGGCAGACGTTGTACCAAGGGGGGCCCTATCAAGATGGGATGGACGGCAGCGAAGTGGTGGTTGACTTCTGCCTTGAACAAGGATGCTACATCTTCAGGATTGAGGACAGCTATGAAGATGGAATTTGTTGTGATTGGGGTGAAGGAAGTTGGACGATTACAGATCCCAACGGGGAGGTGGTGTCAAGTGGAGGCGAATTTGGCGCGTCGGCTCAAGACCAATTCTGTGCCGATGAAACGCTCGATGCTTGGGGCCTGACGACAGCCACTGTCCTTGCCTATCCTGTTCCAGCGTCGGATGAACTCCGGGTGGAGTGGCCGGCGGGAACGGGACACATGAACGTTCGTGACATGGCTGGAAAAAGCATTTTCAGTCAGGCCATCACTGCCGACCAAACCATCGTGGATGTCTCCTCTTGGTCGGAAGGGACCTACCTCCTCGAGTGGGTCGGGCACCAAGGCAATCGATACACTTGTCACGTGGTGGTGATCCATTGATTGGCCGATGATTGCGTCTTGGATCGCAGCGGCTGGACAGATTCATTGGGCTTGGCGCTGGGATGGCGTGTTTCCGGTAATCACCACCAGCAGTTTGTCTTGGAACCCTACCGACGCTTGGGATGAAACAATTCGGGAATGTTCTGTCATTGTTTGTTGCAGAAATGAAGCTGAACAATTGCTTCCATTGGAGCAGGGATTGCTTCCAGCGCTGAATCGATGGGAGAATGCCGGAAACAAAGTCGAAGTCGTGGTTGTCGACGATGGCAGCACGGATGAGACTTGGGAAGGGCTGCTAGACATTGCAAAGCGCGACAGCAGGTGGAAACCCACCCGCATTGAGGGCTCACGGCCCGGCAAAAAAGATGCGATCACCCACGCCATGGGCATGGCCAGCTTCCATGTTCGGGTGCTTCTCGACGCCGATTGTCGTCCTCGAGATGCTTCCTGGCTTGCCCACATGACGCATGGTGCTTCCACTTCCTGGGATGTCATGGTTGGCGTGGGATGGCCCGTCGAAGCTTACAATCGGGAGGCACGGCAAGCCAAAGGATGGTTGGCGCGCCTTCAAGTGTTGGAGGCCCAGCGTCTGGCCCAAAAAGCGGTTGGCGCCGCACGTGGGGGTCGGCCATACTTGGCGTTTGGCCGAAACATGGCCTTGACAAAAACCGCTTGGGAAATGAGTCACGGCATGGATTCTCACAGTCACATTCCCTCCGGAGATGATGACTTGTGGCTGCAGGAGGCTGTGGCTGGTGGTGCCCGGGTGTTGACGTGCATCAAGCCAGAGGCCCACACAGAATCTGCTTGGCCCACAACGTGGAAGGCCTGGCGACGCCAAAAGACGAGACACTTCAGTGCAAGTCCGAGTTATCCGTGGACAATCAAACTTTGGCTCTTGGTTCCCGGCATGCTCTGGTGGGTGCTGGTGGCTGGGGTTGTCCACAACCCGGGGGTGGTATCCATTGGAGCCTTGGGCTTGGCGTTGACCCATCGCACGCTTACCTTCGGTCTGTTCTTGCGCCAAACTGGACAACCGGGTTTCAGTGCATGGCGGCTGGTGCTCGAGCCCGCCGTGAGTGCCTTTCGGGTTTGGTCTTGGTGGCGAGGCCAACAACCTGAATCGACCCCATGGAAGTGAACCCCAACCTCTCTGACAAGGCCCAACGGGACTACGCGCTTGTCTTGCGTGCCACCCAAGAGAAAGACCAGAAGGCCTATGCGGAGCTGATGAAGCGATATGAAGGGGCCATCTTCCATTTGATCAACCGCATGGTGTTCAGCGAGGATGACGCAGAGGACTTGACCATCGAAACCTTCACCAAGGCCTTCAAGAGGCTGCACCAGTATACCCCGGCGTTTGCCTTTTCCACCTGGTTGTTCAAAATCGCATCCAACCACACCATCGACTTCATTCGGAAGAAGAAAATCAACGCACTTTCACTGGACAGAGGCTTCACGAACGACGAGGGAGAGCAGATGGAAATCAGCGTGAAAGACGATGGGTTGGACCCACTCGAAACCCTGCAAAAGCAGGAGCGCATGGAGCGACTCAGGGAGGTCGTTGCTCAGCTGAAAGATCGGTACAGACGTTTGGTGGAATTGAGGTATTTTGAGGAAAAGAGCTACGAGGAAATTGCCGAAGAATTGGACCTTCCTCTTGGAACCGTCAAGGCGCAATTGTTCCGGGCCAGAGACATGATGGCCAAGGTGTTGGAATCGAGCCGCGAAATCATTTGACGCCATGACCGCCCGTGAATGGGTGCTGCCCCATTTCCCAAACTTAACAGCGCACCAGTTGGATCAATTGGACATTGTCGCCACTGAGATTGCGTCTTGGAACCAAAAAATCAACGTCATTTCCAGAAAAGATGAGGCGGTCATGGAGAGGCATGTCCTGCACAGTTTGGGAATTGCCAAGGTTCATGGATTCCAACCTGCGACGCGGGTCCTCGATGTAGGCACTGGTGGCGGATTTCCGGGAATTCCCTTGGCCATCATGTTTCCCGAAACGTCGTTTGTGCTCTGTGACAGCATTGGAAAGAAAATCAAGGTGGTTGAAGCCGTGACAGAAGCCGCTGGCCTGACCAACGTCAAAGCGATCCACGCACGCGCAGAAGAGGTGGAAGGGCATTTTGAATTTGTGGTGAGCCGCGCTGTGACCCGCTTGGCCGCATTCATTCCTTGGGTAGAAGCCAAAGTCCGTTCTGCAAACCCATCCGGCCTGGCTCCAGGCATCCTGTATCTCAAAGGGGGAGACCTCCGAGAAGAGTTGGCTGAGGTTGGCCAAACCACCAAGGTGCATCCCCTTTCAAGGTGGTTTGCATCCGAATTCTTCGAAACCAAGGCCGTCGTCCACGTCGACTTGTCCAAGCCCAACATCCCGTAGGCGTTTTCTCTGGAAAGCGTGCATGTACTGCGGCGGACCGGTATTTACTGCGGCGGACGGGTATTTCCTGCGGTGGACCTTCCTGGCCTTGATCATTGGGCGTTGCCACTTGCCGTTTGGACATCCACCAAGCGATCTCTCACCTTGTTGATTTGGCACATTGTTGATTTGGCACAAAAGAAGAAGGAGGCCCTTCGGCCCCCTCCATAACCTGCAAGAAAATTGAAACCAACATGATCATTGACCATGTCAGTTGTTAGACGAGGCGCAATTCATGGGGTTGCCTCGGATTTTAAAAAAAACTGCACTACAATCTGATTGAAAAATCAAATCATTGATTTTCAATTATTTAATGCATTGGCTTCAGGGCGTGAACTTGTATCCCACCCCACGGATGGAATGAAAATAACGGGGGGTCTTGGGGTCTGGTTCAAAGGTCTTCCTGAAGGACAGGATGAAGTTGTCGATGGTCCGTGTAGAAGGAATGATGTCATACCCCCAAACCAATTGCAAGATGTCTTCTCGACTCACCACTTCACCCTGACGCCCGATGAGCAACTTGAGAAGCATGGCTTCTCGCTTCGAGATGCCTCGAATCACACCGTCGTTACCGACGGCCTCAAACGCTGCAAAATCAACCCTGCCCTGTCCAATTTGAGCCGATTGCAACTGGGTCCATGGCTCAGATGCTGCGTGAGGCATCAGGCGATCGAGCCGAAGCAACAACTCCTCCATCAAGAATGGTTTGCCGAGGTAGTCATTGGCACCAAGCTTCAATCCCTCCACCCGGTCTGACCCTTCGTTGCGCGCTGTCAGGAACAAAATAGGGGTCTCGATGCCCTCCAGCCGTGCTGTGCGGCACACGGAAAAGCCATCCATTCGCGGCATCATCACATCGAGTATGGCCGCGTCAAATCTCTGATTCCTCAGAGCCTCAAGCGCCTCGACACCGTCATGCGCTTCCACAACTTTGTGGCCTTCACTGCGCAAATTGATCGCCAACATGTGTCGCAGGGAAGGCGTGTCTTCGGCCAACAGAATACGGGCCGCGTTTGGTTGTAATTTTGACATGATGGACGATGCAAAGATGACGCGCCTGAAGGAAATCGGGAAACACACCATTGCGGAAGTGATTGGATTGGAAATCACAAACGTCCAAGAGGGGCTCGTCAAGGGACGGATGCCCGTGGATGCGCGCACGCATCAACCCTATGGCATGCTCCACGGAGGAGCAAGTGTCGTCTTGGCAGAGACCCTCGGTAGCGTCGGGTCCCACATGTTGGTTGAGTCCTCAGGCAAAGGAGCTGTTGGGATTGAGGTCAATGCCAACCACGTCAAAGGCGTTCGCTCTGGATGGGTCCATGGGACCGCTACATTGTCGCACAGAGGTGGAAAATTGCACGTCTGGAACATTGAAATTCGGGACGATGACGGAGACTTGGTTTGCACGTCTCGCCTCACGGTCATGATTGTAACACGCCGTGACTGAAACGTTTTTTGACGATGCGCCTCACGCCGAGGCTAGAGCCAACACTGCGACGGCTTCAGATCCGAGACTTTGGTGGAGACCTCCTGGACACACCGACGTGTTTACGTTAATTCCAGACGCCAGCGGTACCTCCACATTTCACTTCTCCCCGTTTGACGTGGCCGGCGGCGCCCCTGAAATTTCGTGGAGTGGACACGCTGTGCGAACATCATCTCCCGCACCAGGCACTCTCCCACACATTGCTACTCCGGCCATGCCGGACACCACCCGTGCAGAGCACATAGGAAATGTCGAGACAGCCTTGGCCGCCATTCGCAGTGGGACATTCGACAAGGTCGTCGTCTCGCGCACACGTGTTTCGAACAATTCCGTGCCGCCCGAACTCGCCTTCCAGAACCTCTGCGCCCTTCACCCCCACGCCTTGGTCTACCTCATGCACCATCCTGTGGAAGGCACGTGGTGCGGCGCCACACCTGAACTTTTGCTCCGCGCACAACAACACGACGTGGACACCGTTTCACTGGCAGGAACGCGAAGGATCGGTTCGGAAGAAGCCTGGACCGACAAGGAGCGTCAAGAACAACAAGTTGTGACGGACCACGTGCTCGAGGTCTTGAACCGGCTCGGTGCCGAAGACATCAACCAAGATGGCCCGCGTGACAAACGGTACGGGGAATTGGTTCACTTGGAAACGCGGATCTCGGCTCGGTATCCCGGCGACCTTCACGCCCTGGCCAAAGCACTTCATCCGACTCCTGCCGTTTGTGGGCGCCCCTTGGAAGCCGCGGCAAACTTCATCCGGATCCACGAGAGGCACAACCGCACGTACTACGCCGGATTTCTGGGCTGGTCTTCTCCCCTTGGATGCGCGTATTACGTGAATTTGCGTTGCGCGCATTGGGCTGAAAACGGGGTGGCGTTGTTTGCAGGAGGCGGCATTGTAGAGGGTTCGGTGCCTGAGCGTGAGTGGTCCGAGACCGAGGCCAAACTCCAAAGCATCTCACCCGCCTTTCAAGGCTGAGCACCCCGTACCTTCGTGCCATGCACACGAGCAGCTCGCATCCCGCGGCCGCCGTTCTCGCGGCGGTGCTGGCCGAACACGGCGTTCGGCACGCGGTCGTCAGCCCCGGCTCGCGCAACGCGCCGCTCGTGCTTGCCCTGCACCACCAGCCTGAAATCACGGTTCACGTAAGCCTCGACGAACGTTCGGCGGCGCACCACGCCCTCGGCCTTTCGCTGGCCACGTGGACCCCGGTGCCTGCCGTATGCACCTCGGGAACGGCTGCGCTCAATCACGGCCCCGCTTTGGCCGAGGCGTTTCACGCCCGCATTCCCCTGCTGAGCATCACCGCGGACCGCCCTGCGGACGTGGTTGGAAGAGGGCACGGCCAATCGATCGCCCAAGCGGGCGTGCACGCGGCGCACACCGTGCACCACGACGCGCTCGACGAGTCGCGAATGGACCTGGTGGAGTTGACGCGACGTGCGCGCCGCGCGGTGCGCCTCGCCCTCCATGGAGGTCCCGGCCAAAGTGCCGGTCCCGTTCACCTCAACGTCCCGCTCGAGGAACCCCTGTACGACCTCGCCCCGGCCCCAACCCTTCCGTCGACGTCCGAGGGAAACCTGGAAGACCAGGCAGACTCCACCCCAAACCCGCTTCCCATCCCCCAAAAGCTTCGGGAGGCGCTCGACCGAGGTCGTGTCGTGGTTTTGGCGGGGCCTCGGCCCAGGACGGCAGCTCGCTCGGCCTCGACCCACCTCCATGTCAACATGCCGTGCCTCGCCGAGCGAGGAAGCGGAGTCAAGGGGCCTTGCGTCCTGTTCGGTGCAGAACGTGTCCTGCAGGACGGAGCCTGGCCAGCCCCCCTTCAACCCGAGGCCGTCATCACCCTCGGGCTCCCGCCCATGTCGAAAGCCCTGCGCAACGCCTTGAACGGCATTCCCCATTGGCACGTCGGCGAAGACCTCGACGGAGAAGGGACGGGATGGGACATCTGGGGCACCTTGCAAGGCTCTGCCCCTGCGGAAGTCCTCACGTGGACGAGCTCCCCGATGCAACGTGACGGGTGGAACCAAGCCAAAAATCACCTCCTCGAGGCGACTTCGGCTTGCGAAGAGAAATGGAGCGATTTGATGGCTTGGAAGTCCATGACCCAAACGTGGGCTTCTTGGAGCGAAAAAGAACGGCCCAACGCCCTCCACGTGGCCAACAGCGCTTCTGCTCGGTACGCCCAATGGCTCGACCTCGCTGAAACGTGCAGTGCGCACGCCACTTTTCATGCCAATCGGGGCGTGGCAGGAATCGACGGATGCATGTCCACTGCGCTGGGCTGGCATGCGGGGCGATGCGGTTTGGGCCAAACCCCATCCACGTGGCTCGTCACCGGAGACGTGGCGTTTCACTACGATTCCAACGCCTTTTTGACGGAGCCCTCCTTGCAGCGCCACGGACTGAAGGTGGTGGTGATCAACAACGGCGGCGGAGGCATTTTCCGATGGCTTCCAGGCACGCAACATGGCGAGGTGTTTCATCGGCATTTTGAAACGCCCCCCGCCCGGACTGTGGCCTCGGTGGCCCAAGGCGCCGATGCGAAGTACCTCCGCGCCACTTCGGCGGCAGAATTGAAAAGAGCCCTTGAACACGCCCGGGACGAAGAGGGTTTGGTCGTGGTGGAAGTTGTGACTCCCAACGTGGACAGCGCGGATGCAGTCAAGACCTACCTTGAATCTTGCCGAGATTAATTCCACCAAAACTCGAATTAAAACAACCTTAAATATTGTTTTTAAAGAAACTAAACAAGTGACAAAATGAATCCCTGGATCAAAGCTGCTCGACTCCGCACCCTTCCCTTGGCGGTTACGTGCGTCCTGTTGGGCGCGTCGCTTGCGCACGCGGAGGGGTTGGACTCGGCGGGCTTGGCGAGGTTTTGGCCGGTCGTGGTGGGGGCCCTTTCCACCGTGATTTTGCTCCAGGTCGTGGCCAATTTTGCCAACGACTACGGGGATTACATCAAGGGAACCGACACCGCTGCAGGCCGGAAGGATCGCGCGCTCGCCTCAGGAGCCCTCTCAGCATCCTCCATGAAACGCGCCCTGGTCATCACGGCCCTCTCGGCGTTTCTCGCCGGCATCGCCACGCTGGTCGTGGCCTTTGTTCCGGGGGTGATTGGTGGAACCGAAGGCGGCAACTTGGACGCTGCACGCATGGGGATTTTGGGCGCACTTGGCGTTGCAGGAATTGTTGCAGCGATGCGTTATACAATCGGCAGCAAAGCATATGGATATCAAGGCCTTGGAGATGTATATGTCATGGTGTTCTTTGGGTGGGTTGGAGTGCTTGGCGTTGGGCTTCTGGTGGCTCACCACGTCAGTGCAATCTGGGTTCTTCCCGCCTTCTTCTCCGGCTGCATGAGCGTGGCCGTGCTGAACCTGAACAACCTGCGTGACCACGAGTCGGATGCCCTTGCGGGAAAGAACACCACCGTGGTCCGGCTCGGATTTCGCGGCGGGAAAATCTACCACCTTGTTGTGCTGGCCTTGGGCTGGGGCGCACTCGGCGTGTTTTTCCTCGGCCCATGGAACGATGGGGTCTGGCGCGGCACGCTTTGGTACGGCCTGATTGCCCTTGTGCATGCACGTCACGCCGTGGACGTCTGGAAGTGCCACACGCCTGCCGAGCTCAATCCTGAACTGAAGCGGGTGGCGTTGAGTTCGTTTTTGGTCGCACTCTTCATGTTCATGGACCAAACCCTGACGCCGTGATTGCTGCCGGAGACATCTGGCCCCCCGCCCCCGTCCTTCGCGGCCTCCGCATGGCAGTGGTCGAACACCCCCTCGCCTTTCGAACGCCAGCCCAAACCTCGCGCGACACCCTCACCCACAAACCCACCTGGTTTCTTGTCGCGGAAGACAGCCAAGGTCGTCTCGGTGTAGGGGAGTGCAGCTTGATTCCTGGCCTGTCGATCGAGTCGGAAGGGGCCGCGCGCGACGCCCTGAAGCGCGTGGCGGCGAGCGGATGCCTGGATGCCATGTCGGTTTCTGCCGACCTCCCGGCCGTTCGGTTTGCGGTGGAGACGGCTGCCTGGGACTTGCACGAAGGCGGTCGAGGCGTGATTGCGGAGTCCACTTTCTCCCGCGGAGAGCGGGCCATTCATATCAACGGCCTCGTTTGGATGGGACCTGTGGAAGGCATGCTCTCCCAATTCGAAGACCTGGTCAAGCGCGGATTCACCACCCTCAAATGCAAGGTGGGTGCCCACGATTGGAACGCCGAGCTGAACATGCTGAGGCAGGTCCGCGAACGCTGTCCCTCCGGCGAATTCACGCTGCGCGTGGACGCCAACGGGGCCTTCAGCGCCCTGTCCTTGGACGAAACCCGCGCCCGACTCGAGGCGCTTGCCAGCCTTGAGATTCACAGCATTGAGCAACCGCTCAAGCCGCACGACCGCGACGGGTTGGCGGAACTCTGCGAGGAAAACATTCTCCCGATCGCGCTGGACGAAAGCCTCATCGGCGTGCATGCCTTGACAGACCGAATGCGTTTGCTCGACCATGTCAGACCCCAATTCCTCGTGCTCAAGCCCTCTTTGATTGGTGGGCTCGACGCAGCGACCGTGTGGTCCCGGCTTGCCGAGCAGCGCGGCATGGGGTGGTGGGCTACCTCTGCCCTCGAATCAAACGTGGGCCTCAATGTCATTGCGCAATGGACTGCCGTTCAACCCGCCCTCTCGGGTGAAGTCAAGCCCCTGCCACAAGGCCTCGGAACCGGAGGACTGTTCCTCAACAACGTTTCTGGTCCCTTGACGGTGACGGACGGAACCCTGATCACAGCTTCGCAAACCCCGCGGGACGAATCGATTTGGCACCGTGCCCTCAAGGGAGCGGTGAGGCACGAACCAGGCTGCGGCTGCGGCGTCAATCACGGCGAAACATGAACGGGAAACCCGCACGCACAGGAACGGTCCGACTCGGGACACAATCGTGGCCCGCAACCGCCATTGGGGCGGCTGAATTCCGTCGCACGCAAGCCAAACGCGAGGCATGGTTGAGCGACGTGGCCGAAGTTTGGCTCAAGTGGTGCAAGGGCGATGAGCCCGGCATGGCCATCCAAACTTCCGGCACCACAGGCGATCCAAAATCGGTCCAGCACAGCCGCAGCGCCGTTCTTGCCAGCGTGCACGACACCTTGCGACACTGGCACCTCAATCCCGGAACTCGCGCCGTTCTTGCCCTGCCTACGTCCTTTGTGGCCGGGCAGGCCATGGTGGTGCGCGCCATCGAAGGCGCCTGGGACCTCAATCTCGTGGCCCCCTCTTCCCGGCCCGGCTGGACGGGATGCGCCGACTTCGTCGCGCTTACGCCACACCAAGCACAAGGCTGGCTCGAACACGGCACAGGGTCCGCCCGCACGTTGCTTCTTGGTGGCGGCCCCGTGTCCGCCCCGCTGCTCGAAAGCCTGCTGACATCGGACCGTGTGGACGAGGTTTGGGAAAGCTACGGATTGAGCGAGGCCCTGACCCACGTCGCCACCCGAAAGCTTGCCTCCACCCTCGACCTCGCAGCTCCCTTCCACCCGCTCCCGTCTGTGACCATCGGCACCGACGAGTCGGGCTGTGCGGTGATTGACGCCCCATCACGTGAACTTCACCAACTTGTCACACGCGACTGCATCGAGGAACTTCCCCAAGGCGGGTTCTTGTGGTTGGGGCGTGCCGACGAAGTCATCAACTCGGGCGGTGTGCTGGTCCACCCCAGAGAGGTCGAGCGCGCTCTGGAATCGTTCATGCCTGCGTGGGTGTCGGACTGGGCGGCATTTGGGCGGCCTGACGAAATCCTCGGCCAGGCCGTCGTCCTTCGCTTGGCAGGCACTCCCCCGGACGACGCCGATCCCGTTGCGCTGCTCGACGGCTGGCGCGAATCCCTCAAATCCCTTCTCGGCCCTGCCAAAACTCCACGCACCCTCGAATGGGGAGACCTGCCCCGCACCGAACGAGGCAAACTCAACCGACGGCTGCTCCAATGACCTCGCACCTGTCCCGCTTTCGTCGCACCTTTGCGACATGAGCCACCCCAATGACGACCGTTTGCCCGTTCTCGTGTTTGCCACGCACAACGCCAACAAGGTGCGCGAGTTGCAAGAGATGCTCGGCGACCGCTACCGCATCCAAAGCCTGACGGACATCGGGTGCCACGAAGAAATCGTCGAAGACGCCGCCACCCTCGAAGGCAACGCCCAAATCAAGGCGCGACACGTCGTCACCCACTACGGGCTTGATTGCTTCGCGGACGACACGGGCCTCGAAGTCTTAGCTCTGGACGGGGCGCCCGGCGTGCTGAGCGCACGTTACGCCGGCGCCAACGGCGATTCGGAAGCCAACATGACGAAACTCCTCGCCGAGCTCAACCGCATGGGCGCCACCTCTCCTGAATCACGGTCCGCCCAATTCCGCACGGCCATCTGCCTCATTCGCGACGGCGAGGAGCACCTCATCGAAGGCACGTGCCGGGGCACGATCGCCCTTCAGCGCTCTGGAGCCAAGGGCTTCGGCTACGACCCCGTCTTCACGCCCGAGGGCCACGACCGCACGTTTGCGGACATGGCCCCCGAAGAGAAAAACGCAATCAGCCACCGGGGCCGCGCGGTCCGCGCCATGGTTGTTCGGTTGCTCAAGTGAGTTACAAGTGAGTTACAAGCGGGTCAGTCTTTGACGCACCGAACAGAATATCAGTCTTGCATGCTCACATCAGTCGACAGGATCTGATTTCCACTGTAGATGGAGCGATGCCAGGCATTTTCTTGAACCCAAAATCCAGCCCTGCTTCCACGGTCGTAAAACTCTCCAGCGTCCTGATCTCGACAGCCTCCTGGAAGAGCCTTGAAATGCTCATTTCCAGGTGGTTGCCATTCTTCAAAGAGCAAATCTGTTCCTCTGAGCGCATCACCAGCCAAGTCGGATCCACCCAAACAGGCGACCAATAAATTCCAATCGAGGATCGCGGAAACGTGCCACCCACTGGGACAGAGTTCTTTGGGATCATTTTTCGCCCAGCCATTGTACAATCGGCCATAGCCCTGGCCATTGTACAGTTCATGGCCTGCTTCAGGGGGTCACAGGATTGAATGAATGATGATGCATGATGACCGCCATTGATGAAATCTTTGAGGAAGGCGGGCGACGCTGGTTGGACAAACCGCCGCATCTTTGACGCGATGAATTACCTCGACTTCGAAGCACCCATCAAGACCTTGCGCGAACAACTCGCGCAGGCACGCGAGATTCAGGAGAACAATGACCTCGACATGACCACCACCATCAGTGAGTTGGAGGTCAAAATCCAGGAAGTCACCCAAGAGATTTACAGCAAGCTTACCCCGTGGCAACGCGTTCAAGTCAGTCGCCACCCAGACCGCCCCTACACCCTTGACTACTTCAAAGCCTTGTCTGGGGGACAGTTCATGGAATTGCATGGTGATCGGACTGTCAAAGATGACAAGGCCATGGTGGGTGGACTGGCTGACATCGAGGGACGGCCTGTCATGCTCATCGGGCAGCAAAAAGGCATCAACACCAAAATGCGGCAATACCGCAATTTTGGCATGGCCAACCCTGAAGGATATCGCAAAGCCTTGCGGTTGATGAAGTTGGCGGAGAAATTCAACCGCCCCGTGGTCACCTTGATCGACACACCGGGGGCCTACCCTGGTTTGGAAGCGGAAGAGCGAGGCCAAGGCGAAGCCATCGCACGCAACTTGCTCGAAATGTGTCAACTCCGTGTTCCGGTGATTTGCGTGGTCATTGGTGAGGGGGCTTCGGGGGGAGCGTTGGGCATTGGCATCGGAGACAAGGTGTTGATGATGGAAAACACCTGGTACAGCGTGATTAGTCCGGAGAGTTGCTCAAGCATTTTGTGGCGCTCATGGGACTACAAGATGCAAGCGGCTGAGGCGTTGAAATTGACTGGTGAAGACATGAAGGGATTGGGCTTGGTGGACGACATCATTCCCGAACCGCTCGGAGGGGCCCATTCAAACAGGGAGGAAGCCTACGCCACCGTGAAACGGGTGATCATTGATGAATTGGACAAGCTCCAAAAGATGGATCCTGACAAGCGTGTGAACAACCGTCTTCGCAAGTTCTCCAACATGGGCGTCGTCGCGGGCTAATCCTCCCGCAGAGTTTCTTTACTTTTGCCGTGAATTCACAAAACATGCGCATTATTTCAACCCTTTTGGCTGTCGTGCTCTTGGCAGGCTGCAGCCTTCCGAAGATGATCAAAAAAATCGAGGAGGTAAACCTCGAAATCGCTCCATCACCCCTCGTGTTACAGGGAAATGAAGTGTCTCTCGAAATCACCGGAAACTTTCCTCCAAAATACTTTGCCAAAAAAGTCACCCTCGAAGCCACTCCTTACTTGGTGTGGGATGGCGGTGAAGTGGCCTTCCGCACGGCCAACTTCCAAGGTGAAGATGCTGCTGGCAACGGCACGGTCGTCTCATGGGAGAGTGGAAAAAGTATTTCGTACAATGCAACTGTGCCCTACGAAGCAGCTATGGAAGACGTCGCCCGCTTGGAGCTTCGTATGAATGGTCGTCAAGGTGACAAAACGGGAACTTTTCCCGCCATTGAATTGGGCAAGGGTGTCATCACCACCCAACAATGGGTCCAGCCTGATGAGCAGTTTGTCCTCACCCAAGACAACTTCCAACGTGTGATGACCTACGTGCAAGAGGTGATTGTGAATTACGGTTACAACAGCTCGTACGTTCAAGGAACTGAACTTCGTGATGAAGATTGGAAAGCGGCGGAGGAGTTGTTTGCACTGGCAGCGTCAGCAGACAGCGTGACTATTGTTGGCATTTCCACAGCGGCCTATGCCTCTCCAGAAGGCGAAATCAGCCTGAATGAAGACTTGGCCATGGATCGTGCCCTCTCTGCAAACAAAGCAGTGACGGCAGAGATGGGTCGAAAGCGTTTGACCTTGAATGACAGTTCCGTTCAAGAAAAGCCCGAAGGTGAAGATTGGGAAGGATTCAAATCCTTGATGCGAGCCTCTGACATTGCGGACAAAGATTTGATTTTGCGTGTTCTCGAGATGTACAGTGACAAAAACAAGCGAGAGCAAGAAATCAAGAACATCGCCAAGACGTACCAGGAGATTGAGAAGAGCATTCTTCCCTCTTTGCGTCGCTCGCAAGTGTCCATCACATTCACCGTGGAGGGCTACACAGACGAGGAGCTTGTGGATTTGTCCAAAAACAATGCAGACATTTTGACGGTAGAGGAAATACTCTTCGCAGCAACACTGTTTGAGGATTCCAACGACCGTTTGGAGGTGTATCAAAACGCCGCACGCGTTCACAGCGATGATTACCGCACCCACAACAATGTGGGTGTGACATTGATGGAACTTGGACGTTCCAACCAAGCCGCGGAGGCCTTCAATGCAGCCAAATCGTTGGCCCCCAACAATGGAAGCGTGCTGACCAACTTGGGAGCCATTGCGCGTCAAAAGGGAGACAACGCCGAGGCGGCCACGCTTTACGCCAAAGCTTCTGGTGGCCCAGAATTGAGCCATAACAAAGGCATCTTGGCCATCACTGAAGGTGATTATGCACGTGCGATCTCGAGCATGGGTGCAAACGCCAATGTCAACCTCGCCTTGGCCAAACTTTTGAATGGCGATGCCAATGGTGCGCGGACGACCCTGGAAAATTCAAAGGATGACAGTGCTGTGGCTAGCTATCTGCTTGCCGTGTGCGCAGCGCGACTGAAAGACAATGCTGGGGTCAAGAAGCATGTGGAAGACGCCCTTGCCAAGGATCCCACCCTGCGTTCCAAAGCCCAAACCGACCTGGAATTCCGGGACCACAAAGGCGCATTGGGCATGTGATTGATGCAATCGAAAGACACAAAGCCTCACCTCACGCGGGTGGGGCTTTTTTTTTCGAGGAGGGAACCGCAGGAAGGCACGGATGGAAAGCCTTCTGGGAGGTGGGAAGGCGATTCAACAAACTCGTCACATCCACGAAGCGTTTCAAGCCCCATGCCTCATGTGCAGGGCTGCCTGCCACAACACGACCCCTGCGCACACACTGACGTTGATGCTTTGCTTCACGCCGTATTGGGGCATTTCCACGGCGAGGTCACACGCGTTTAAAACCTCTTGCGACACCCCGCGGACTTCATTCCCTAGAACCAATGCCCAACGTTCATGGGACTGAGGTTGCCACGCATGCAATGGAGTGCTGTGAACGGCCTGCTCCACAGCCGCGACTTTCCAACCCGCTTCCTGCAATTCGCGAATGGCCAACAACGCGTCGTCGTGAGCCCTCCAAGACACATGATCACTTGCCCCAAGCGCACTTTTGAGGATGTCCCTGTGAGGAGGATGACACGTGATGCCGCATAAGTCCAAACCCTCAATCCGAAATGCATCGGCCGACCGGAAGCACGCACCGACGTTTTGGCCACTCCGAATGTTGTCCAACACCAAACGCAATGGCAATTTGTCCGCCTTGCTGTAAGCCTGCACGGACAGCCTCTCCGAGCGGGATGGACGTTCACTCATGGGCAACGGGGAAGGATGGCGTCAACGAATACGCAACGTGTAAGGAAGTCTCGCCTGGATGGGATCGCCCGTTTCCACCATGCGCCGAACCTGCCAAAGCTCTTGGAGGACATCGCGTTCCACACCAGTCAGGCCCAACGCTGGCAAGCCCATCTCCACACCGGCCAAATCCTCCAAGAACGCCTCCAAAGGATCTTGAGCCTCAGGTAATGCCACACGACGGATGTCGCTGCGATCGAGGTTGGCAAGTTCTGCGGCTTTGGCCACGGCTTGTTCCAGATCCCCAATCTCGTCCACAAGGCCATTTTCAAGAGCCGCTGATCCGGTCCACACGCGGCCTCGTGCCATTTCCTCGACCTGAGAACGAGTCATTCCACGGCCCTCTGCCACGCGGGAAGTGAAGGCGTCATAGATCTCCGATACACTTTCGTTGATGGCATCAAGTGCAATCTCATCAGGAGCAAACAATCCATCAGGTTGCCCCGCGTGGTCATGAAGTGCCACTTCATCAAATGAAATCCCCACATGCTTTTCCAGCATACCACCAAGGTTGGGAATCATGCCAAACACACCAATGGATCCTGTGATGGTGGTGGCATTGGCGAAAATGTGATCCGCCGCACAACTGATGTAGTAGCCCCCAGAAGCGGCCAAATCACTCATGCTCACCACAAGCGGTTTACCAGCCTCTTTGAGCAGGACAGTCTCTCGCCAAATGACGTCGCTCGCCATGGCACTTCCGCCTGGAGAGTTGACCCGAAGCACAACGGCACGAACGTCGTCGGCCTCACGTGCCTCGCGCAACGCCTCGGCGAGCGTTTCCGACCCAATGGTGGACGCGTCGCCTTGGCCGCTTTCAATCCCGCCAACCGCGTAGATCACGGCCACATTGCCGCCCAATTTCTTCGAATCGTCGTCGCCGCTCTCCTCTTCACCGGCCTTTTCCAACGCAGCAGTCAATACGTCCATTCCGCCCAAAAAGCGCTCGGCAAGCGTGTACTCGCCTAGTGAAATCAGCTCCGGCTCCTCCCCTCCTAGTTTGTCCTTCAACAGGTCCATCATTTGGTCTTCGTACAACAAGCCGTCAATCAAATGCGCATCAACAGCGTCCTGGGGACTGCGGATGGCGAGGCGGTTCGCCAAGTCGTCAAGGGTGCCCTCTTCCAAGTGACGGGCTTGCTCAATGTCGAGGCTCATGTCGAGCCAAAATCCTTCGAGGAGCGCTGCGATTTGCTCGCGATTCTCCGGGCTAAAATCCTTGCGAAGGAACGGCTCCACGGCACTCTTGTATTTGTTGTCGGGACCGCGGACGACCGTGACGTCAATGCCCAGCTTCTCAAACATGCCAGGATAGAACATGCTTTGACTCCGAAGGCCATTCAACAGCATCCCTCCCTGAGGATGAAGGTAAATCTCGTCCGCAGCGCTGTTGAAGTGAAGGGCGCGCTGGCTCATGGTTTCGCTCCAAGCCACCACGAACTTACCGCTGTCCTTCAACACCTCCAACCCTGCACGAAGGTCTTCCATCATGCTTGGCAGCACGCTTACGTCGTCCACGTTGAGCAGCACGCCTTCGAGTTGCTCGTCCGCTGCGGCTCGTTTGAAGGCGTCAAGAATTTGGTTGAGTCCCATGTGCATGTTCGGCTCAAGTCCCCCGCCCAAACTGAACGAAAAGGGAACGTCGTTACCACCGCGCTCCACGATGGGGGCATTCAGAGTCACTTTAAGCACGTTGGCCTCGCCCAAGTCAATGTCCGCGTCGGCCATGGGATCGGCGTCCGCAAGCGCGCCTACGATTCCACCGACAAGCACCCCGACAAAAATGAAAATCAAGACCGTGCCTGCAACGAGCAAGCCAAGCGTCGAGCCAATGGCCGAGCTGAGGATGTTTTTTCCAAATGAAGACATGGCGTCAAAAGTAGGTCAAGGCTAGGGTTTGGGACTACCTTCGGAGCCAACGAAGGTGAAGAAAATGCGAACCGTGTACTTGGGACTGGGCACCAACTTGGAAGACCGCGACAGGTGGTTGGACGAGGGATTGAAATTGCTGGAGGGGCGACTTGTGGAGCAGAGGTCAATTCGTGCCATGACGCTTTCACCGAGGTACGAAACCGACGCATGGGGGATGGCGGAAGGTACCCCCGCATTTCTCAACATGGTGGTCGCCTTGGAGACGAATATGCCCCTTCCGGAACTGTTGTCGCTCGTCTTGGACATTGAACGCGAATGTGGTCGCGTTCGGCCCGCCCGCGCCGAAGGCTACACCAACCGCACCCTAGACCTCGACGTCCTGTGCACTGAAAACGGGGAAACGTGGAACGGCAAAGCGACGAACGGCCAACAACTGGAAGTGCCACACCCACGGATGACGGCCCGCCGGTTTGTGCTCCAGCCCCTGAGCGATTTGGACCCCAACCTCCTACTTGACGGAACGACAGTGGCCCAAGCGCTCCAGGCATGCGATACGGAGCCTGCCGTTCGGTTGCATGTTCCCACCACCCAACCTTCCGAACGCACGTAAACCATGTACGCAAGCATTGCAATTGAAGGAGGCATTGGCGCGGGCAAGACCACGTTTGCGACGTGGTTGGCGAAAGATTTGGGCGCGGAATTGATGCTCGAGCGATTCGAGGAGAACCCGTTCCTCGAGAAGTTTTACGAGAATCCCGAGGCGCACGCGTTCAGCGTGGAGCTGTCGTTTTTGGCCGACCGCTACAAGCAGATGCAAAGCGCGATCAAGAGCCGCAATCTTTTCAAGCAGCGGCTGGTGGCGGATTACAGCTTCGCGAAGAGCCTGATTTTTGCGAAAGTCAACTTGCCCAAAGACGAATTCAAGCTGTTCAACACCATGTTCCAAATGATGGCGGATCAGCTTCCCCAGCCAGAAGTGGTGGCGATTTTGGATCCTGGGCGTGAGCGTCAAGAAGCCCAAATCGTCAAGCGCGGCCGCGACTACGAACAAAACCTACCCAAGGGCTACCTCGAACGGGTGGCCAAAGGATACGCGGCCCACTACAAGCACCACCGCGGATCGCGGGTGCTGTGGGTGGACACGTCGGCGCTGGATTTTGTGGCAAGTCCAGAAGAATTGAAGGTGCTGCGCGACACCATCTTGACTCCGCGTAAGCCCGGCGTGCACCGCATCAAGGTGCGGCCCTAACTTCGCGGCATGCCTTCGATTCCCCATGTGAAGAACGATCTCGTCGACCTGGCGGGCTGGCCTGAACTCGACGAGGTTGACGTCGTGGCTGTCCTTCCCTCCTATGCCAAGGCGCGTGCCGTGGTGTGGGGAAGCGTGGCGCTCGGAACGGGGCTGGTCGTGGCTGGTCCGTTGACCGCCATAGCCGTGTGGGGCGACAGCGCGCCCCCGTGGCAACTTTGGGTCATGTTAGGCGGAGTGTGGGCGCTTGTGATGGGGCTTTGGGGACTCGAAGAATGGAAGGGATGGCCTTTGCGTGGATACCTCGTTCGGGAACACGACGTGGTGTACCGCAGCGGATGGTGGTCGCGCACCGTTGTGGCCGTGCCGTTTTCACGCATCCAACACAGCGAAATCCAACAAGGACCATTGGGAAGGTGGCTGGGGTACTGCACCCTGAAACTCTACACGGCGGGTGCTGCAGGAGCCAACCTCGAAATCCCCGGGCTCAGCATGGCGACGGCGCGCAACATCCGTCGCCTGCTTGAAGACGGAAGCCATGACTGACGTTCGTTTCGCCTTCGAAGTGCCACGCCGCCAGCATGCCGTGGGCCTGCTCGTTCTCGTCGGATGGCAAGCCCAAAAGATGCTTCGCGCCGCTTGGCCCATTCTCCTGGCAGCGTACGTGCAACAAGAAGAGGACGCGAAATACTTTGCTTGGGCCCTCGCGGCCGGTGCCGTGTTGACGGTGGTAGGGGCTGTGCTCCATTTTTGGCGCTTTTCCTTCAATGTCAAAGAGGGCAAATTCCACGTCCACAAAGGGGTGTTGGTGCGGGAGAAAATCAACATCCCCCTCGAACGCGTCCAAGCCGTGCACGTGGAGCAAAACTTGATCCAGCGCGCCTTTGGCGTGTGCGGTTTGCGCGTCGACACGGCCGGGTCCAGCGGGTCCGAATTGCGAATCCACGCCTTGAAATGGGCCGAAGCCCAGGCTCTGCGCGAAATGCTGACCGCCGAGGACGAGCCTGTGGAGGTGCCAAACGAAAGCACACCTGAGTCGGAGCAACCGTCCACAACTCGAACGACCGCCACGCGCTCCCCTCTGCTCGAACTCGACGTGCCAACGCTCCTCAAGGTAGGCCTCTCCCAAAACCACCTCGCGAAGGTCGCCTTCGCCATCGGCGGCGTGGTCACCTTTCAAGGCGTCGCGTGGGAGGTTGTCGCCGAGCTGTGGGCCAAAGTACCGGGACTTTGGCGGACCATCCTGCTCTTCCTCTCGCCCCTCCTGTTGGTGATTTCGCCGGTCGTCATCGCAACCGTAGCAGTGGCGATTTCGCTGGTCACAAGCGTGCTGAAGCACTGGCAGATGAGGCTCTGGGTGGAAGGATCTCGGGCCAAACGCACGGCAGCCCTCCACCTCACGCAAGGCCTTCTCAACCGACAATCGATGCAGATTCCTTTGCACAAGGTGCAGTGGGTCATGTGGGAGAGCACCTGGATCCGGCGCCTGTTCTCCATGGACACCGTCCACATTCGGCAGGCCGCGGCGGGCGGGGCCGTTGATGCGAGCCAGTCCGGCAACGGCGGGATGGACGGCGGCGGTGGCATGAAAATGGGGATTCCGGCGATGAACTCGAAGCGCACGAGGCGCCTTGAGGCACTCCTGTTTCCCTCCTGGCCGGAGCGCCGGCTGGTCACATTGCGGCCTGTGAAGTACGCGTTTTGGATCCGTTGGGTGAAGCGCGGGCTGATCTTGACGCCCCTTGCGGTCGGCGCGGGATGGGCGCTCGGGCTCGAATGGGGCATGGCCATGGGCGCGATGTGCTGGAGCTGGGTCGGATGGCTTTCGCGCAAGGTCCACCGTGGGCAATGGGCCACCACGGACGGCAGGCACCTGAGCGCCCACCGGGGATGGCTCTTCCGCCGCCGCGTGATGATCGATTGGACCAAACTTCAGGCCGTTGAACTGACCCAAAACCGCATTCACGCTAGGCGTGGCGTCGCCCACCTGACCTTCCACACGTCGTCCGGGGTGGCCCAACTCAGTTACTTGCCTGAAGCACAAGCCCGCCAACTTCGTGACTTGGCCGTTTCTCGCGTGGTCTCCCAACAAGGACCGTGGATGTGACCCTATCCTTGATGTACCTTGAACGGCATGAAGCGAAGTGATTTTCTCAAATTAGGCGGACTCTTTGGAGGAGGTATGCTAGGCGGACTTGGGCTTTCTTCCAGCGGCTCGGGTTCATCAGACATGGGTACGTCTGACGCCGCCCGTCTCTCGAGCCTCGACTGGTCGCGAGTGAACGGGTCGATGCTCGACCACGCAGCGCCAGCCATCCCCAAGGTTCGTGTCGCGATGCTGGGTCTCGGCAACCGCGGCAGCTCTCTGATTGAAATGCTCGAATGGCTTGTTCAGCAAGGCCACGCCGAAATCACGGCGCTCTGCGACGTGCAAGCACCTTACGTCGCACGCGCCGCCGAGAAAGTTGCGACCTTCCAATCGCGCGTCCCGCTGTTGCTGGATGACCCGTCGGGCGAGGCGTGGCGGCAAGCTTGCAACCCGGACGTGGCCGATTTGGTCGTCATCGCCACCCCCTGGCACCTCCACACCCCCATGGCCCTGCACGCCATGGAGCAAGGACTCCATGCCGCGAGCGAAGTTCCCATTGCAACCACCGAAGCCGATTGTCTTGAGCTGGTCACAACCTCTGAACGCACCAGGAAGCACTGCATCATGCTCGAGAACTGCTGCTACAACGGCGAGGAACTGTGGCTGTTGAACATGGTCAAGCAGGGCGTATTTGGGGACGTGACACATGCGGAATGCGCCTACTTGCACGACCTCCGGGCCCTGCTCCTCGACGCGACCTACTACCACAACCGTTGGCGCTTGCGCGAACACCTCGAACGAGATGGAAACCTGTACACCACCCATGGGCTTGGACCCGTGTGCATGTACATGGACGTGCTGCGCGGAGACAACCTCAGCCACCTCGTATCGATGAGTTCCAACGAAGCCGCGCTGTCGAAAGCATTGAGGGAAGCCGAGGACCCCGAGCTCCAAGCAATGGCGTCGCAAGTGAAATGCGGAGACGTCAACACCACGTTGATTCGGACGACCCACGGCAAAAGCATCCTGCTTCAATTTGACACGCACACCGGACGACCATACTCTCGGCTCAACAAACTATGCGGCACAGGAGCCACGCATTACGGCTACCCTTCGCGTTTGTACCTCGATCACGGCCCGACCTGGGATTGGCACCGTTGGCAAGACGACGAAGCCTACGACGCCGCTCGTGCCGAGTACGACCATCCGCTCTGGGCCAGTTTGAAAGAGGGCATCACTGCAAATCAACAAGGCCACGGGGGCATGGACTTCGTGATGATGTACAGGCTCATTCGGTGCTTGAATGAAGGGGTCGCGCTCGATTTGAGCGTCTATGACGGGGCGTTGTGGAGCCTTGTTGGGGTTTTAAGTGAGCGATCAGTGGCCCAAGGGAATGAACGTGTGGATGTGCCTGACGTCAGCGGAGGCGCATGGACTTCCAAATCAAGTCATCCCGTTTTCCGTGAAATCTAGTCGAACCGGTCATCGGTCATAGGCATGAGAATCGGTTCTATTTTTGGGCGCATGAAACAAGGATGGATTGGATGTTTGGTCACGGGCGCGATGGTCTTTGGAACCTCAGGTGCGTGGGGCCAAGTGGATGACGAGTTTTGGTTTGTGGCCCCCGAAGTGACTTCATTGCATGGTGACAGCCCCGTTTTGTTGCGATTTGCCACTTTTGACGTCCCGGCCGATGTGGTGGTCGACATGCCCGCCAACGGCAACTACCTGCCACTGAATGTGACCATTCCAGCCAACAGCGCCTTGTCCATTGATTTGACCGATTCACTGTCATGGTATGAAAACCAACCTTTTAACGAAGTATTAGACAAAGGAATCCACATCACGAGTTCGGCCAACATTTCCGCCTACTACGAAGTCAATCGCATCAACAATCCTGACATTTTCGCCTTGAAAGGTGACAATGCGTTGGGAACCTCTTTTCATTTGCCCTTCCAAAACTTCACGAGCAATGGATACACGTCCTCCCCTGCGGGATTTGACGTGGTAGCCACCGAGGACAACACCGTGATTACAATCACACCCACTCAAGATCTCGTGGGACATCCTGCGGGAATTTCTTTTGATGTGGTTTTGCCTTTTGCTGGTTCAACCTATTCTGGCAGAGCAGCGGGAACGAGTGCGGCAGCACATCCCACGGGGACCACCATCGCGTCATCTGCGCCTGTGGCAGTGACGCTTTCGGACGATTCCTGCAGCGGCATAATTTTTGGCGGATGTGCTGATTTGATGGGAGACCAATTGGTTCCGGACAACATCTTAGGGACGGAATACATTGCGGTTCATGGGTACTTGGCGGGTGACGACAGAATCCAAATTTTGGCCACGGTGAATAACACCACGGTGCAAGTCGATGGCGCGCTGTTGGCCACCCTGCAGGCAGGGGAAGCTTATCAACATGTGCTCAACACCCCTTCGGCGTTCATCGAAACTTCTGAGCCAGCCGCGGTTTGGCAATCCACTGGCTTCGGATGTGAACTTGGTGGAGCGCAGCTTCCAAGTGTCAAATGCACGGGGTCGAATGCCACCGTCTTTGTTCGTTCCACCAGCGAAACCATGCGATTCAATCTGTTAGTTCCCGCTGGTGGGGAGGGCAATTTCTTGTTCAATGGTACCTCGGGCGTGATCACTGCCAGCATGTTTGCCATTGTTCCGGGCAATCCCAACTGGATGTTTGCCCAAGTCACCACGCTCGAAGGCATGATCCCCGTAGGAGGGGCCACCCGAATTGAAAACACAAGCCATGTCTTCCACATGGGAATCATCAACGGTGGTGCAAGCTCTGGAACCAGGTATGGCTATTTCTCAGATTACGGAGCATTGCAGTATCAAGCGATCAACCAATCCCTTGACCCCTGTGTGGGGGACCCCCTCGTGCTTGAGGTCTTACCCGTAGAAAATGGGTTGTACCAATGGAGTGGACCCAACAATTTTACTTCGACCGGGTTGAGCGTGAACCTGGGCTTCGCCACAGACAATGTGGCGGGCAACTACGTCATTCAAGGCTACACGGGTGAATGCGAAATTCAAAACGACACAATCGAAGTGACGGTTCACCAGCCGCTCGGACCTCCTGCCTTGTCGGGTGATTTGGCTGCGTGCCTTGGTCAAACCATCACCTTCTCGTCATCCTCAGCCTCAACAACGTGGACAGGACCCGACGGATTCAACGCAACAGGGGAATTTGTGGTTCTGCCAAACATTGGGCTTCAAGATGCCGGTGTGTATGTCGCGACCTTGCCCGATCCCTATTGTCCGGCATTGTCTGATTCACTGACTGTGACGGTGTACACACCCGAGGATTTGGCGATGGATTGGGAAGATGAACGTGAGATTTGTTTTGGAGAACAAACATGGGTCAATCTCCCATCAGAGTTGGCCGTGGAAAACCCCACCGTTGAATGGTGGTTTGTGGATGAATCAGGCAGCGACCCCGTGTTGATCTCAACCGAAGCGAGCCTTCTCGTCAACACCCCCGGTTTGTATTTCGCCGAATCCACCACACCTCCCCCCTGCACCGCGACAAGCACGGGAGAAATTGTGGTTCTGCGTGCAGATTGTGATTTGATCATCCCCAACGTCATCACCCCGAGAAATGACGATTTGAACAACCGCTTTTTTGTGCCCAACCTCGCCCAATTCCCTGGCAGTTCTGTGCGGATTTACAACCGATGGGGACAAACCATTTTCCAACACGATGACTTTGGAAGCACGGCGGGTTGGTTGCCGGATCCTGACACGTCTGAGGGTGTGTACTACTACGTCATGAACATCGCCCACACCAACGAGGCCGTGCGAATCACCACTGAAAATGGCGTCACTGAATTGACTGAATTTGGACCGGTTGAAGTTCATGGATCGTTCATGCTGTTCAAAGGTCCCTGAGGTCCGACCTGAGGATTCCTAGGTCATTCGTCAGATTCCAAACCGTGGGATGGCGTGGCATCCGGCAAGTCGAGCAACTGGGCACTTTCCCGCGCCTCCAACGTAGCCACGTCACGAAGCTTGCGCTCCATCTGGTTGGTCCGTGTGTTGCGGAGTTTTTCCAATTCTGACTTCGCCTTGCCCAAACGGTCATCCACCCGCTCGAGTTGCTCGCTGAATTTCCCAAACTCAGTTTTCACTGCCTCGAGTATTTTCCAGACCTCACTGCTTCTCTTGGTGACGGCCAACGTTCGGAATCCCATTTGCAAGCTATTCAAAAGCGCTGACATGGTGGTGGGACCCGTCACTGTGATGCGGTACTTGCGTTGGAGTGTTTCAAACACCCCGGGATGCCTCAACACTTCAGCATACAAGCTTTCTACCGGCAAGAACATCACCCCAAATTCCGTGGTGTAAGGCGCCTCGAGGTATTTCTCGCTGATGTCTTTGGCGAAAGACTCGATGGTTCGAGCCAATGCCTTTTCCGCTGCCTGGATGCTCGCCAAGTCGCCCAGCTCTCGCGCATTGATGAGATCCTCGTAGCCCTTCAATGGAAATTTCGAATCAATGGGAAGCCAAACCGACTCATTGTCTCCCTGCCCAGGCATGCGAACTGCAAACTCCACCCGCTCACTGCTTCCTGGCCTCGTCGCAATATTCTCTTCAAATTGTTCTCTTGCAAGCATCTGCTCCAAAATGTTTCCCAATTGGTATTCGCCCAGAATGCCCTTGGTTTTGACATTGCTCAAAACCTTTTTCAAATCCCCCACTCCGCTGGCCAATGATTGCATCTCCCCCAACCCCTTGTGAACCTGTTCCAAGCGATCACTGACCAACTTGAAACTATCTCCCAGTCGTTTTTCAAGGGTTGATTGCAGCTTTTCATCCACCGTCTTTCGCATCTCCTCCAACCTGTTTCCGTTGTCCTCTCGAATCTCCTTGAGCTGCTTATCTACGGTCTCCCGCACATCTTTCACGGCGTCCACGGCTGTTTTTCCCTGCTGGTCCAATTGCAAGAGCAAATCTCCAAACTGCTGACGCAAAAGCCCTTGCAATTCCTTGGCATCCTCATCGAGATGCTTTTCAAAACTCGAAAGGTTGTTTCTCAGCTCCTCTCTTTGAGCTTGAGCCTGGTCGCTTGCCTCCTTTCGATTTCTCGAAAACTCATCTCGTACACGACCTTCTTGGTCTGAAAGAACCATGCGGAGGTCCAACTCTTCACCTGACCGAAGGCCTGGTCCATCCTGTTTCTCCTTCATGCGCATCAACATCACACAGGCGAGAAATCCAAACAACGCGGAAAGGGAGGCAAGGGCAGTCAGAATCATGGGATGGTGGGAGGACGAGCCAACTCGGATCATCCGTCCATGCCAAATGTAACCAGACAGCGCAGGCTGACGCCCGCTCTTTCCATGGAAGGACCCTCAAAACTTGCAAGGAAGTTGTGATCATGCAGAGAAAAACGAAGAACCTGCTATCTTCACCAAGGATGGAACAGGCGAGATTAAACATCGTGGTGGTCGAGGACGAGGCCATCATTGCAGAGCAACTCATGATGACTTTGCAATCTCTGGGGTTTAGACCTTGGGGACCCGCCATGACCTTGCAAGAAGCCAAAGGTTATGTGGCTCGTGGCCCCGCCGATTTGGTCTTGATTGACATTCATCTTCAAGAAAAACATGACGGCATCGAACTTGGCCAGTACTTGAAGCGCCAAAACAGAATCCCGCACGTCTACGTGACGGCAAATGCGGATTCAGGCACCGTGGAATTGGCCAAACAGACGACTCCCATGGGATTCATCGTCAAGCCATTTCAAGCGTCCAATGTGTACAGCAGCATTGAAGTTGCCATGGCCAATTGGGAATTGATGCACCCGGCGGCGCTCGATCAGCATGTTGAGGTCATGGATGATGACATCAACTACAACCACGAACTCCGCGTGCTTTTTGTCACGGTGAATGGAAACCAGGTTCGATTGTTCACTTACGAAATTGCGCATGTGCGAAGTGCCCATGTGTATGTGGAATTTCACATGCAAAACAGGGACGTCCATGTCGTTCGAACTTCCATGAACAAGGTCGAAGACACCCTGCCTCCCGACCGATTCGTGCGTGTGCATCGAAGCCATTTGGTCAACATCAGCTACGCGGAACATTTTGACGGACGTCAATTGACTGTCCACGGCAAGAAAATCCCCGTGAGCAAGACCAACAAGAAAAGGTTGGTGGATCGATTTCCTTCGCTGCGCGACAGGGTCTAAGTGAGCCCATGGTTGAATTGCCCAAGCTCCTAGGTCGAGTCGCATGCCTTTTCATGTGTGCCGAGGCAACCTTGGTTGGCCATTCCCAAGCAACCTTGGATTCATCTGAATCCACACTTGAATCCTATTTCTGCAGTGTGACAGACTTGGAGGACGAAGGAGCCCAATTTTCGGAAGGACCGCGGTTTGTGCACCAAGATGTTGAGGGATTCCTGTGGTTTTTCAGTGATTTGGCAGCCTATCGTTTCAATGGGACATCCTACAGAAAAATCCTCTATTCCGATGTTTTTCAATTTGCGCAAGGATCCCATGAGTACCTACGTGCTGCGTTGAGGCTGCCGGGTGGAGAGTTTGGCCTTCAATTCGGTGATTCCCCACATGGCATGCCATTGCAAGACACGCTGTGCGCCTTGGATCCCATCCGGCTCGCTGCCAGTCAATCTCCCAACCTACCACCGTTGGGGCCAGACGACGTTCTTTTTGATCACATGCATCCATCGGACCTACAAAAAGAAAGCCTGTGCTTCCTCGTCAATCGTACGTCTGGAACATCACGGGTGGTCGAATTCGACGAGCCAACGCAACGATGGGTGACGAGATACCAGTGCTCCTCCCCATGGCAGCCACACGGACTTTATGAATCGTCTGACGTAGGGTTGTTCCTGCTGTTAGAGCATGAACAGCTCGATTCGATGAAAACAGTGCACTGCCAAGACGGTCGATGCATCACTTCGCCTGCTTCTGCGCAATACATGGTACCACAATATGAGTCCCGGCGCTCTCACGTACACAATCTTTGGTTTGGACCTCGAGGTGATGTTCTTTTCGCCGCGTGGGATCGCCCCGACCTGACAGGGTCACAACAGGATCCCTACATGTATCGAAAGGCAGACGGCAGATTGATGCCTGCCACTCAATCTCCACTGGGTGTGGATTGGTCCACCTTCCTTCCTCTCAATCCCGATTACAGAGCCACAGAAGCCCGTCTCAATCCTTGGTCCAATCACATTTGGGTGTTGGATGCGAATCGCCTGTCAGTCTACAACATCCAAGGTCAGTGTTTGATCCATCACGACTTGCCAGCCTCTGACCGCTTGACCATGGGATTGCATGACCTCCTGTTTCTCGACTCTCAGCAAGCCATTGTTTTGAGCTCTTTTGGATTGTTCCACGTGGCAGTAGAAAAGAGCGTTTTTCGAAATCACAACTATGCCCTGGCCCCAGAGGGGTTCAACTTGGGCTGCCGAGACATTGTAAGTTGGAACGGCACCTTGTTGCTGGCCTCAGATGCCACAGGGGTGTATGAAATCGAAGCACACGGCCTCAATCCCTTGTGGCGAACCGACAACAATTGCACTGGCTTCTACGCCGATGGTGACACCCTCTGGATGGCCTACGGTGGTGGACTTTGGAAAACCGCTGACGCCGATTCCCCGCTTCGAACGGAGCTTGCCTCGTCCTGTACAGGACAATTTTCATGGGGCCTGAAACGAATGAGTGATGGAACCTTTTACGTCATGCGTGACGGGCTGGAAGCCATTCCACAAGGCGGTCAGGAAAGCCTGGGTTTGGGAGTGTCCAATAACACCTATGACGTTCTCGAGCTGGATGGGCAAGTGCTGGTTGCAGGCGCTCAAGCACTCCAAGTTTTCAAGCCTGGTCAATCCTCCCTTGGGCCTGCCAGCACTCTCTATCCAGAGTTGAGATCCATTCAATCAACGTGCTATTCCATCCTGCGAGAAAACGATGACAACATTTGGTTTTGCACCCAAGGCCAGGGTCTTGTTCTCTGGCAGCCCAAGTCATCCTCTCTGGCTTTCTACAATTCGGACGCCGGACTCCCTTCCAACACGGTGTATGGAGCTCTCGTGGCGTCAGACGGTATGGTGTGGGCTTCCACCAACCAAGGGCTGATTTCCGTACATCCTGAAACAGGTGCCATTCGAGTGTTTGGAGAAAAACGTGGGTTGGTGGAAACTGAATTCAATCGAATGTCTTTCTCCAAACACGACGATGGTCGCATGTACTTTGGGGGATTGGGCAGTGTGACTTCGTTTGATCCCGTCGAGGCCCATGAGGCAGATGCCATGCAAGACTTGGCTCCACGGATCGAACGAATCGACCAACACAAGAGTGACGAACACACGGTCTCAGATGTGACCCTGGAGTTCAGAGAATCAGGACAAATCCACATGGGTTCGGGAGACGATTTTCTATCCATCCATCCAATTGTTCCCGACATGACTGGGACTTCACATTCATTTTCTTACCGCTGGTATCAGACCGAGGAAATTCAGGATCTCGATTTGGTTGAATGGTCACCCCTGTTGGACGAAGTATTCTACGTTCCCAGACTCAGTCAAGGTCAATGGATTGTTGAAATCAAAGCCAAAAGCAGTGAACGTGGATGGCTACCCATGTCTCTGAAAATCCCCGTCTTCGTGGATTTGCCTTTGTTCATGAATCCGTGGTTTCAGTTGGGGTGCATCGCGAATGTGTTTGGACTCTATGTCCTAGGAGCTTGGTTTCGAAATGTCAGGCTCAGCAGGCGGAACAAAACCTTGGAAGCGACTGTTCAGGAGCGCACAACGAGGCTTAGAAAGGCCTTGGCACAGAAAGATTCATTTTTGGCGGAAACCCATCACCGCGTCAAAAACAACTTGCAATTGATCAGCAGCTTGATGGATTTGCAGGCTGTACAAATTGAAGATGAAACCATCCGACGAGAATTTGGACAAAGCAAGTCCCGAATTGACTCCATTGCCCTGATTCACAAACACATCTACACCTTGGAGGAGGGCAATTCCATGGGGTTCCGAGAATATCTGACAGACTTAACGTCCCTCATTGCCGTGGTTCACACCCCCAACCCAGATACGCTTAGGCTCAAATTGACGGGGGACGAACTTCTGGCAAAACGCGAGCACGGATTGCCCTTGGGCATGTTGTTCAATGAACTGCTGACCAACACAGCCAAACACGCCCTTGACCATGAAGGCACAACCCAAGTGCACTTGGTGGTGCTCGACATGGGTGAAGGCAGGGTTCAAATCACATACGATGACCACGGACCGGGATTGCCCGAGGACTTTGACTTCGAGCATGCTTCGTCTTTGGGATTGAGACTCGTGGGAAGATTTGTCAAACAGCTCGGAGGCACCGTGATGATTGATGCCGAACAAAGAAGCCGTTTGACGTTCAATCTCAAAGTTGGATAATGGACAAGCAGAAGATTTCAATCCCCCATCTTCTCAAACACAACTCGGGTCCAGCAAAACCAAGGTCAGCAAAACTGCCCATCAGCCAAACTGCCCATCAGCCAAACTGCCCATCAGCCAAACCATGGTCAAACCTGAGAAACCAACGAATCTCAGAACGTTCGAATACTTATCGACGACTTTTCGGAGACTTACGCCGTGACGGCAGCGAGAACCTCGGCCATCTTCGAGCCGATGTCGGCAGGGCTGTCCACCACGTGGATGCCGCACTCGCGCATGACGCGCTTTTTCGCTTCGGCCGACTCGTCTTCGCCAGACACGATGGCGCCAGCGTGGCCCATGGTGCGGCCCTTGGGTGCCGTGACGCCCGCGATGAAGCCGACGACGGGCTTGGTGCCGTTTGCCTGAATCCAACGTGCTGCTTGGACTTCGAGGTCACCCCCAATCTCGCCGATCATCACGATGCCCTTTGTTTCGTCGTCCGCCATGAGAAGCTTGACCGCCTCGAGGGTCGTGGTGCCGATGATGGGGTCGCCGCCGATGCCGATGGCCGTGGTTTGGCCGAGACCGGCCTTCGTGCACTGGTCCACCGCCTCGTACGTGAGGGTGCCCGACTTGGACACAATGCCCACGACGCCGGGCTCGAAGATGAAGCCTGGCATGATGCCCACCTTGGCCTGACCCGCGGTGATGATTCCTGGGCAGTTGGGGCCGATGAGGGTGCAGTCGCGCTGGTCGATGTACGCCTTCACCTTGACCATGTCCGCCACGGGAATGCCCTCGGTGATGGCGACGATGACCTTGATGCCGGCGTCCGCCGCTTCCATGAGGGCGTCGGCTGCAAACGCAGGCGGCACGAACACAATGCTCACGTCCGCTCCCGTCTCCGCAACGGCATCCGCCACCGTGTTGAACACGGGGCGGTCGAGGTGGGATTGGCCTCCTTTCCCTGGCGTCACGCCGCCAACCACGTTGGTGCCGTATTCAATCATTTGGCCTGCGTGGAAGGTGCCTTCGCCTCCGGTGAAGCCTTGAACGATGATTTTGGAGTCGCGGTTGACGAGAACGCTCATGTCGTGTGGGTTGGATTGTGCGGCGATTGAGTCGCCTTGAATTGTGAATGCGCGGCAAATTTAGGCCAAATTCGCGCCATGAACTCCCCCCTTCGCGACGCAGTTGACGGCGCCACGATTTGCGCCATCTCCACCGCCCCCGGTGCGGGTGGAATCGCGGTGGTTCGCATCTCCGGTTCTGACGCCCTCGCCCTCGGCTCCAAGGTCTTCTCCAAGCCCCTCGACTCGGTGGCCGATCGCTCGGTCGCCTTCGGCCGCTTTCGCGACGCCGACGGCACCGTCCTCGACGAAGGCCTCGCCCTCGTTCTTCGCGGCCCCGGTTCCTACACGGGCGAAGACACGGTGGAGTTCAACATTCACGGCTCGCAGTTCATCCAGCGCGAGGTCATGCGCGCCCTCATCGAAGCGGGTTGCCGACAGGCCGGTCCCGGGGAATTCACGCAGCGGGCCTTCCTCAACGGACGACTCGACCTCACCCAGGCCGAAGCCGTCGCCGACCTCATCGCCGCAGAGCACGCGGGCGCGCACCGCCTCGCCCTCGATCAACTTCGAGGCGGCTTCGCCCGCGAGATCAACGCCCTGCGCGAAGCCCTGATTGGCTTTGCAGGCCTTCTCGAACTCGAACTCGATTTTGCCGAAGAGGACGTTGAGTTCGCCGATCGCGAACGCTTCGACGCCCTGCTCGCCGACCTCCTCTCCCGCGTCACAAGCCTCGCGGACAGTTTCGCGACCGGCAACGCCATGAAAGAAGGCATCCCGGTCGCCATCGTCGGCGCCCCCAACCGCGGCAAGTCCACCCTGCTCAACGCCCTCCTCGGCGACGACCGCGCCATCGTCTCGGACATCCCCGGCACGACCCGCGACACCGTGGAAGACGCCTGCACCCTCGAGGGCCTGCTTTTTCGGTTCATCGACACGGCCGGCCTTCGGGACACCGACGACGTCGTCGAAGCCGAGGGAATTCGCCGCGCCTTGGCGAAGGCCTCGAGCGCCTCCACGGTCCTGCTCCTTCTGGACGCCAGCACGGACGCCCACGAAGACGTCCAAGCACGAATCGACGCCCTCGACCTCGCGCCCGACGCCCACGTCATCGTGGTCTGGAACAAGTGCGACCTCGCCCCTGCTCCGGCTGGAAATCCAAACCTCTCTACCCTGACCATGAGCGCCTCCAATGGCACTGGTCTAGACGATCTGCGTCAAGCACTCGTGGAACGATATCACTCCAACGAGCAAGGCCATCGATTGGTGGTCACCAACCTGCGCCACTTCCAAGCGCTCACAGCCGCCAAAAATACACTGCAAGCTGTTCGAGATGGCCTCGGCAACGGCATCCCGGGTGACCTCGTGGCTGTAGACGCCCGTCAAGCGCTCCACCACCTCGGAGAAATCACCGGAGCTGTGCACGCGGACGACATTCTTGGTCACATTTTCTCTCACTTCTGCATCGGAAAGTAAACGGTCAGAATTCCGAGAAAACAAAAAGCCCGGACTTTGCGGCCCGGGCTTTCTTTGAGGTCACCGACCTCAATTCAATTCCTTCATCGCTGGATGGCGAGTCGCTTCACGCTAACACCTCGTTCATCTGAAAGCATCACGTTGTACGTGCCGCTGCTCAATCCGGACAAGTCCATTACGGTGTTGCCTTGCAGCACAATGTTCTGTTCCGTCCACACCACGCGACCGGCGCCGTCGAGCACCTGAACCGTCGCTCCTGTGTGGAAGCCAGCGACGGACATGGTCACTTGGCCCGTGGTGGGGTTCGGGAACATGCCAAACGCCAAGCGTGCTTCTTCTACACCGTCGACCTCGCCGACGCAGTCGCAGTTTTCGTCGATTGTGTCGTTGATGGTGTTTTCATCACCGTCGTCGCATGTGTCCCCCACCAAGATGCAGGAGCCGTCGTCATCTGTGGCCAACTCATCGTAGTTGCATGCATCCATGTTGGTGCATCCTTCCACCTCCAATTCATCACAAACGCCATCACCGTCCTGATCGTTGATGCAGTTGCCATCACAATCCAAATACGCCTCAGCGGGGTATTCACAGGTGCCGTCGTCGTCTGTGGCCAGTTCGTTGTAATTGCAAGCCGCCATGTCGGTGCAACCGACCACCTCCAACTCGTCACATACGCCGTCGCCGTCAGCATCCATCAAGCAATTGCCCTCACAGT
Organism: Bacteroidota bacterium; assembly: GCA_027622975.1. Lineage (GTDB taxonomy): Bacteria > Bacteroidota > Bacteroidia > Flavobacteriales_D > Sanyastnellaceae > UBA11663. Next base: position 50,404 of record JAQBVN010000003.1, read on the forward strand.
CGTAATAATCAACAGCATATTCGCAAGATGCGTTGTCTTCGATGGTGGCTTCCATGTCATAGTTACACGCCGTGACGTCCATGCAGCCTGCACAGCTCTCGAACTCACATGAGCCGTCATCATCCGTAGAAGCCATGTCGTAGTTGCATGCCGTCATGTCGGTACAACCGGCCACCTCCAACTCGTCACATACGCCGTCGCCGTCGGAATCCATCAAGCATACGCCATCGCAATCGTAGAACTCATCGGCATACACACATGAGCCGTCGTTCTCCGTAGCCACCATGTCGTAGTTGCAAGCAGTCTGATCATCACAACCGAGTACCTCAAGCTCGTCACATACGCCATCACTGTCGGCATCCATCAAGCATACACCATCGCAATCGTAGAACTCTGCTGCGTATTCACATGAGCCATCGTTGTCCGTAGCCACCATGTCGTAGTTGCATGCGTCCGTGTCAGTGCAACCCGCTACTTCCAACTCATCACATACGCCATCGCCGTCGGAATCCAACAAACATGCGCCGGCACAATCGTAGAACTCTGCTGCGTATTCACATGAGCCATCGTTGTCCGTAGCCACCATGTCGTAGTTGCATGCGTCCATTGCGGTGCAACCGGCTACTTCCAGCTCATCACATACGCCATCGCCGTCGGCATCCATCAAGCATGCACCGTCGCAATCGTAGAATTCTTCCGCATATTGGCATGAACCGTTGTCCTCTGTTGCGGTGTTGTCGTAGTTGCACGCAACAACATCCGTGCAGCCCTGTCCCTCAAATTCGTCACAGATCCCATTGTTGTTGAAGTCGTTCACACAATCCCCATTGCAATCAAATGGCGCCGTGGGATAGGTACAGTTGCCACTGTCTTCGGTGGCAGCCGCATTGTAATTGCACGCATCTTCATCCGTGCAGCCAAACACCTCAAGCTCGTTGCACACCCCATCACCGTCGTCGTCATTGATGCAGTTGCCATCGCAGTCATATGGGGGAGTCTCGTACGTGCAGCTGCCATCGCTGTATTCCGCGTCAGGATCATAGTTGCACGCCGTTGGATCCGTGCAGCCAAACACCAAGCACGACAAGAAATCGCAAGTGCCATTGCTCAACGTGGCGTCTGGATTGAAATTGCATGCATTCTCGTTCATGCAGCCCGCAATCTCTGTGTCATCGCACTGGCCATTGCTGTTGGTATCTGCCTCGCAATCACCCCCGCAAATGCCCAATGCATCGAGGAATTGGCATTCACCTTCTATCGTGGCAGCCGCATCGTAATTGCAGGCAGTTTCATCCATGCAACCGACACAGGTGTAATCGCATGAACCATCATCTTCCACGGCATTCTCATCATAGTTGCAGGCCAATTCATCCGTGCAGCCAAAATCCAAAAAGTTTTGGCCACTGAAAGTGCCCGGACCGTCAAAGGGCACTATCATTTGCACTTCATTGGCACCAACACCTAGCGGGAAGACCTGGAAATTGACCTGACCCGAGACCGTACCAGAGGTGGTCACCTGCAGAATCAACACTTGCAAATTCGCATTGGGCAAGCCATTGCCTGCCGTGTTCAAAATGTACCACGAGGATCCAATCAAGGTGTTGGACAACAATTCAGTGGCATTGGCCGTCAAAAAGAACGGAGTGATGGGCTGTGTGGAATCCTCCACAATAGCTGGGTCAGCCGCGTTGGGAATCCCTGAAAAGGATGCGGGTCCCACCAATCCGATGGTTGCGTAAGTATCATCCACCATTTCAGGGAAAACAATCAAAAACGCGGGGTTTAATCCAGAGGCATTCCACGAAGTGTTGTACGAATTGTTGTACGCCCCAGCAGGCGCACTCACCTGCAGTGTCGCATCATTGTTGCCGTACACCGCACTCATGCGGTCCGTGGCATCGTTCATGTTTACGTAAAAACGGTAGGTGGTCAAGCCGGTTTGAACCGCATCTGTGGCCTCTACAGTCATGGTGTACTGGGCCTGTCCCGTGACGCAGATCCAGAGCATCAGCATCCCAACAAGGGTCAAATGTTTCATGGATTGAAATTAAGTGTGAATCGGAAGGCAAGGTAAGATGTCTGGCTCGTGCTGGGTCCTTCGCAAGGGTGAAAGATGTGCAATTTCCAAACACACCAAAAAAAAACATGCCCGATCCTACTTTGCAGGACCGGGCATGTTCCGAAAGTGATGCACGGAGATAGACCCGTGCAAGCGTGGAGGTTGACCTTATCGTTGAATGGCCAAACGTCTCACCACCACACCGCGCAGGTCTGAAACCATGACTTGGTAGGTGCCGCTACCCAGCATGGCGACATCCAATTCCATGGTTCCTTGGGTAACCAAATTTTGGCGTTCCCATACAAGACGTCCCGCGGCATCGAGAATGCGCAAAGTGACCTCTGTACTCGTTTCCCCAAACCGCAATGAGACTGAATGACCAGCGGGGTTGGGAAACAAGTCAAACGCCAAAGAAGACACTTCCAACACGGCGTCGATCTCTCCCGTGCATTCGCAATTTTCGTCAATCACATCATTGATGGTGTTCTCGTCACCATCATCGCAAACATCACCTACCACAAGGCATGAATCATCATCATCGGTGGCAAGTTCATTGTAATTGCAGGCTTCTGCATTGGTGCAACCCGTGACTTCCAATTCATCGCACACTCCATCACCGTCTGAATCGCTCAAACAGTTGCCTTCACAATCGTAGAACTCCTCGGCGTATTCGCACATTCCGTCGTCTTCTGTGGCCTCCGCATTGTAATTGCAGGCCAACTCATCTGTGCACCCGGCAATTTCCAATTCATCGCATACGCCATCGCCATCTGAATCATTCACGCAGTTGCCGTCGCAATCATAATAGTCATCGGCATAGGTGCACAAGGCATTGTTCTCATCGGTCACTTCCGCATTGTAATTGCAAGCGACCTCATCTGTGCATCCCTCGATTTCATCCACATTGCACACACCATCGGCATCATCATCGTAGCACACCCCATCGCAGTCGTATCCCACCTCTGGGTAGTTGCATAGAAGTTCATTGCTGAGGGTGGCTTCGGGGTCAAAATTGCACGCTGTCTCCTCCATGCAACCTTGACATGTTTCGTATTCGCAAGACCCGTCGCTGATGGTGGCTTCTGGGTTAAAATTGCAGGCATTCGCCTCCAAGCAGCCGCAGAATACGGTTTGGCCAAACGTACCAACCCCGTCAAAACTGGCCGTCATGTACACAGCCGCTGATGGGTCGCCTTGAGGGAAAATCTGATAATTCAAGGTGCCACTGATGCTCCCTGTGGTTGTGATCTGCATCAACAGCACGCGGTTGTCGGCATCTGGCAATCCATTGAGTGCCGTGGGCAAAATGAACCAACTCATCCCTGGCTCTGTGTTTGACACCAATGACGTGGCTCCGTCCATGTCAAAAAATCCATTCAAAAGATTCAAAGGGTCGACTGAAGTCGCGTTCTCAAACCCAGGTCCTAGAGGACCCGCTGGGCCTGTCAATCCAATGGTGGCGTACGAATCATCCACAATCTCTGGGTGGGATTGAAACAGCGCGGGATCCAAACCAGCAGCATTCCAAGTGTTCGCAAATTCGCTGTTCCAAGCACCCTCCGGCGCCTGGATTTCGAGGGGATTTTGGGAATCCGAATACACCGCACTGACCCGGTCCGTGGCCGAATTCATGTTCACATACACACGGTAACGTGTCAAACCATCCTGGAAAGCGGCCGTGGTGTCCACCGACAGAGAGAACAATTGTCCCGTGCAAGAGCAGTACTCGCATGAGCCGTCGTTGTCCGTGGCTAATGGATCAAAATTGCAGGCCAAACCATCATCACACCCTCCAATTTCATCTTCGTCACACACCCCGTCATTGTCTGTGTCTGGAACAAGTCCATCGCAGTCGCAAAATCCATTTGGAGCGCCATCGCACGATCCATCGTTGACGTTGGCCTCGGGGTTGTAGTTGCAGGCTGTGGAGATGGTGCATCCCAACACCTCGGCGTCATCACAAATGCCATTTTGGTTGTCATCCATCATGCAATCACCCCCACAAACGCCTGCAGCATCGAGAACATTTCCCTCACAATCACAAAATCCTGGATCGGGATACACACAACTTCCATCATCCTCATCAGCCGTTGCATCGTAATTGCAAGCAGCGTCATCTGTGCATCCCAGCTGGATCTCGCCTCCAAACAACCCCGCTCCGTCAAAGGCCACTGTGTAGCGCTGCTCATTGGGCCCGACTCCCAAAGGAAACACTTGATAGCTGATTTGTCCCGACAATGAACCCGCTGTGGTCACCTGCAAGATCATCACCCTCATGTCGGCGTCAGGGAGCCCATTGCTAGCCGTGTTCAAGATGTACCAGGACGAACCCACCAAGGTGTTGCTCTCGACATACGTTATCCCATTGGTCAAAAAGAAAGGCGTGATTGGCTGGGTGTTGTCTTCCACAATGGACGGATCGGCCGCATTGGCCAGTCCGGACGTGGAGGCCGGCCCTACCAAACCAATGGTTGCGTAGGTGTCATCAGCTAACTCCGGCATCACCGCCAAAAACGCGGGATTGATGCCAGAAGCATTCCAAGAAGAATTGAATGTGCTGTTGAAAGCTCCTTCAGGCACATCGATGAACATCGGGGACTCATCATCCGCGAACACAGCGCTCATGCGGTCTGTGGGGTCGTTCATGTCCACAAAGAATCGATATGTTGTCAAACCGGCTTGGGTTGCATTTGACGCCTCCACCGTTAAAGTGTATTGCGAAATTGCTTGAGGGGGCAGAGCCAACAGGGCGAGCCCCAAGAGGGTTAGATGTTTCATCGAGGTGTTTGGGTTGTAAATTTTGGCTCCAAATTAGCCTGCAGATGGGCCTTGCAGGCATGGCATCACACGAAGGAATCAACACTTTGCACTTGAAAAGCGTTCTGCTTGTGCAACCTCAACTTTTCAACGATTCAAGCAGAGAAGTCCGCGCTAGGGCACCTCGCTTCACTCTGTCTGCGTAACTTGCTCACTTGAAATTTTCACATTTCATGGTCCATCCATCAATCTGCCAGAACTTTCATCATGTTCTCCAAGCGACACTCTTGGTCTTGACAGTGAGTGTCGGGACTGAATCAGCTGCCTTTCGGGAGCTGCATTCACCCTTGGAGTCCCTGATGCCAATGACCCTGTCGGCTTCTGCATCACAAACGTGTTCAAATTCAGAACTCATCACCTTCACCCTGCTTGGACTTGACCAACCAGTGGCCAATGTCACCAACGTGACTTGGGTTGTGACGTCCGCTTCGGGCAACAACGACTCAGCTTGGGAATTGGACCCTTCAGGACCTGGTCCAACCTTGGGTGATTGGAGCAATGAGCTCACGCTTGCCTTCACACCTTTGACACCAGACACCTACACGGTGTCGGCCACTGTGATCTACGGCGATGGAAGCAGTGAGAGCACATTCTCAGGCGCAACCTTGGATGTTGCTGGATTGCCATCCGTGGATGGTTTGGAGATTTTCATGACGGGAGACAATGGAACGCCCATCAATGCCTTGTGTGATTGCTCTGGTGAAGTCACAATTCAAGCGATGAACCCTTTGGTCGGTGGACTTCCCAATGGCGGAATAAATTTTTCGTGGTCTGCTACTTGGTCTGACGGAACTGCCGCCCCTTTGGTGGGCACTGGAAATGGAGTGACACTCACCCCGTGTCTCAATCTGGCACAGGAAGATTACTGCGGAGGTTTTGCGACTCCTGCCTTGAATGTGAGTGTCGAGTTGACTTCTCCTGACGGATGCGTCTCTTCTGAAGAATGGCTTGACGCCTTGTATGTTGCCCCTCCGCCGTCGATGACCACGACAAGTTCTACCTTCGTGTGCTCCGGGAGTCCTTGGGACGTTGTGATTGAAGGACCTCAGTCCATTTGTTTTGGGCCTGTGGATACACCCATTTGCTTCACATCCGAAACCTGCCAAATAGACGCTGAAATCCCTTTTGACTGCATCACAGTGGTGGGTGGGAACCAAGCATTGTTGAACGACGAGACGGGACCTATCGTGGGCTCGGGTAGTTGGACACCTGCTTCTGGAGGTACAACAGTGACCTGTTCCACAACCCAAACTTTTTTGACCCGAGTGCTGAATGTCAGCACCCCGATTGTCACCGTGTCGGAAACGAGTGGAGTCGCCAATGACGGGGTGGTCTGCGAAGGTGCCAATGTGACCATCCAAGCCAGTGGTTTCACTGGAACGAACAATTCATTTGATTGGTTCGTGAATGGCAACTCCATTGGCACAGGCTTTTCCACAACTTGGAACAACGCCGAGACTTTCGGCGCGTGCAGCGAAGAGGCAACATTGGATCTCGTGCTCGAGTTTGGGCAGAATTACAATCCAAGCCTCACCTCTGAGACTTGCCCAGTAACGGTTCAAACCACGTTCTCTGTTCTGCCCAAACCTGTCGCGTCAGGAATCATCAACACGCCTGCGTTCTGCGACTCAGACCTCTTGGTGGCCACGTTGGAAGCTTCTTGCGGCGTTCCGTCATGGGATGGAGTGGAAATGACGTGGGACTGGAGCATCCCAAGTGACGGAGGTGTCCTGACTGGAGATCAAATCAACCTGGCCGTTCCCGTGTCTTTCAATGGTGCCGACTGTTCTGAATCAGAATCCCAATCCCTCATCGCAACAGTGAGCGATGGGTATGGCTGCACGTCGGACCCCACGACATTGTCTTTTGTGGTCCTAGAACGACCTGATTTGACCTTTGTAGGGAACGCAGTTTGTTCTGAAGACGAACTGGAAATTGAGGTGTGTGGCGCTGACATGTACCAATGGGATGTCACATTTGGGACGGATATTTTCTTGCTGAATTCTGAACCAGCCCCATCGTCTTGTTGCCCAGGAAATGTTCGTGAATCGATTGTGCACACCAACCCCTTGGCATGCAACACAGTTGGGATTGACGTCACGGGTACACTCATTCACACCGTCGATGGGGGCGATTTGATGTGTTCGTCGACGGCCAATTACGATTGTGTGGTTTATGACAATCCTGAGATTGAGCCAAACTTGAGCATCAATGGCCCATTGTGTGAGGGAAATCTCATCACTTTTGAAGACACCAACAACAGCGCCGGAAACGTTGTATACGATTTTACGTCAAGTCAAGGTCTGGAAGTTCTGGATTCCTCCTCGCCAGCCGTGAGTTTTGACGCAACTGTGGGCAACACCTGTTTGATCGTTTCCAAAACACAGACCTACAACTTTCAAGGAACCTCGCTGTCCTGCGCCACACAGTGGTCCGAATGTCTCGATGTGGCTCCGATTCCTGCCATTTCTGTAACACACCCCGCGTCAACCTGCCAAGGTTCACCTGTTGATGTTATCGTGGAAGTCACAAATCCAGAGCCCTCGTGTGTCTATGACTTTCAGATGAACGGCCTCTCTGGAGGGATGGCTTTCATCTCCAATGGAGGTACATCTTCAGACACTTTCGTGGAATACAACCTGGAAAATGTTGGAGGCATTGAACCTACTTCATCTGATCCCATGACAGCCATCATCCGCGCAATATGCGGTGGGTGTGAATCTGGATCCTACCTACTCAATGTGGATGTTTGGCCCACTCCTGTGGTCGCACAAACCGATTTCTTGCTCCCCCAAATGTGTTCGCCTGAAGGAGATTGCATTGAATTGCAAGTGGACAATGAAAACCTGCCTCAAGAAACCTTGGTTGAATATTTCTTCGAAACAGATCCGGCCTCACTGTCTCCTCAATTTTGCGACAACTTTGTGAATGCCTCGCCATGTCCTCTCAATCGGGAGGTTGATTGGACCGTTCGATTTACACACACCACTTTGGATGGCGCCATTTTGTTCTGCACGACAAGCGGTGTAGATGAAACAAGTGTCAGCCCCACCCCTGATCCTGATTTTGTTTTTGCCTCCCCACAAGATTGCTTCGACCCGCAGAACGGAAACGAAGTGATCATTGTCCATTCGTCGGCCGACTACAACGTGTGCCCTGATGATAGCTTGAGTTTTCAGTGGTATGCCTCTGCTGGCACAGGGCTAGACCAAAACGACGTCCACCTGACTGAATCTACGGCTGTCGTGCCTGAATTGTGGTGTGATTCATTTGGGGTGATTGAGGTGATTTTGGAAGCTACCAATTCATACGGATGCAGCCAAACGACATCCGAACACCTGTTCACCATCCAGGAGCTTCCCGAACCTCAATTGACATTTGTGCAAAATTCCATTTGTCTGCCGACGAGTGTGAGCATTGTCAATTCATCATCAGGTGCCTCCGATTTTGTGCTTGAGATTCCCGGCTACCCGACCATGGAGAATTTCGCTTCGCCTTTGGCCTTGGATGTCGAATTTCCGGGGTATTACAACGCAGAGTTCTCGGCTTGCAAAGACCACACGATCGACAATTCAACCATCACTTGTTGCTCAGAAGTTGAATACACCGAGGCTTTTGAAGGTTGTACGCCTCCAGTGGCAGCCTTTGAAGTGGATTCATTGGTAGAGTTTGTCAATCCCGTTGTTCACTTTGAGAACACCTCGATAGGTCAAATTGAAAACATTTGGTCTTTTGGCGATGGAGAGGGCTCAAGTGAAGTCAATCCCGATTGGGAATACGCTTCATCGGGCCAATACAATGCACAACTTCTCGTGGTGAATGAATGCGGTTGCACGGATGTAGCCTCCCAAGTGATCGAGGTAGCCAACGATGTCTACCTGTATGTCCCCAATGCATTCACTCCCAACAACGATGGACTGAATGATGCTTGGTTCCCAGAAATTTCGGGACAAGAGTTGTTGGCCAAATACGAGTGCTGGGTATTCAACCGTTCCGGTCATTTGGTGTTTCATACGACCAATCCCAACAAAGCCTGGACCGGAGAGAACGACATCACTGGAGCCGGAGATCATTTCACAGGCACGAGCGACGTCTATTCATGGAGAATTGCCTTGAAAAAGAAAGATGGCCGGGGAGCCGATATCTACACAGGGCACGTTACGATGGTTCGCTGATTAAGGAAAGATCTGAGGTGATGATGTCATTCCATCTGCGGAATATCCTATTCATGCTGCTGGCGGGATGGTTCGCAGAGCACTCATGGTCTCAAACCCTGGCCACGCCCCTACCCTCCAACGACGAATCCAAATTGCGTGCCCCCGTTGTGGGAGATGCCGATTCCATCTACCACAAACATGAAACCTTGGTCAACATCCAATTCAGCCAAGTACAGCTGAGTCAATGGGCCGCGGGAGGACAGAGTTCGGCAAGCTTGATTGCCAAACTGGATCAGTTTTGGGAATATGACGGTACCAACTTTGGGTGGGACACTGAATTCCATGGGGCCTTTGGCATGCTCCATCGCCCCGACGAAGGGGTCATCCTCAAAACCGATGATCGCATTGAACTGGCTACCAAACTGGGATATCGCCTGAAAGACAAGGGCGCCTTGACTGCACTGGCGAGTTTTCGAACCCAAATTGCGCCTGGATTCGCGGCCGTCAACGGCGTTCCTGACCTCAATCAAATCACGTCGCGTTTCATGGCTCCGGGTTACCTCGTGATGGCGCTGGGGTTGGATTTGAAACCGACCCAAACCACGACCATCTTCCTGGCGCCCTTCACATCTAAATCAACGTACGTACTCGACACAGAACTTTCGGCGGCTGGAACCTTCGGGGTGCCCGCAGGAGCCCAAGCAAGACACGAAGTCGGTGGGTATGTACGTTTGGGTTTGAAAGAACAAGTCAGTGAGAACGTGACCTACGCTGTGAGATTGGATTTGTTCAGCAACTACCTCGAAGAGCCTGAAGCAGTTGACGTGTTCTCCGACCACGTCCTCACATTGAAAGTGAACAATTGGCTGTCCACCACCTTGGGATTGACATTGATCTATGACAAAGATGTCGACCTGGTCCTTCGCGACCCCGACCCCGATGTACCGGGCGACACTGGTGAAGTGGGTCCTGGCGTGCAATTGAAACAAATTCTTGCGGTAGGTTTGTCCCTCAAATTCTCTTGATTGATGATGAAAGCATTTGTGTTCCCGGGCCAAGGCGCCCAATTCTCTGGCATGGGACAAGATCTCTTTGAGGCTTCCCCTGCGGCGCGTCAAAGGTTTGAGGAAGCCAACGACATCCTTGGATTTGACATTTCCTCCATCATGTTTTCAGGCACGGATGACGAACTCAAGCAGACGGCTGTCACCCAACCCGCCATTTTTCTGCATTCCGTGATTTTGGCAGAATGCATGGAGGAGGCGTTTCGACCTGACATGGTCGCTGGCCACAGCTTGGGCGAATTCAGTGCTTTGGTGGCTGCGGGTTCTCTGACCTTTGCCGAGGGACTTCGTCTCGTAAGTGCACGGGCCAATGCCATGCAGAAGGCATGTGAACTTCAGCCATCCACCATGGCTGCCGTCCTCGGCCTTGAAAACGGAGTGGTGGAGCGAATTTGCGAAGACACGGAAGGGATTGTGGTTGCTGCCAATTACAATTGCCCAGGCCAGTTGGTCATTTCTGGTGAAGTACCGGCCGTCGAAGCAGCCTGCCTGGCCTTGAGCGATGCCGGAGCGCGTCGTGCACTCGTGTTACCAGTTGGGGGAGCCTTCCACAGTCCGCTGATGGAACCCGCTCGCGAGGAATTGGCCAAGGCCATCGCAGAAGCAGACCTTCGTGCGCCGCGTTGCCCCATTTATCAAAACGTGTCTGCTTCCCCCACCACGGACCCTGCGGTCATCCGCGAACAACTCGTAGCCCAGCTTACGGCTCCTGTCAAGTGGACCCAAACCATGGAAGCGATGATCGGTGACGGCGCAACTGAGGTCATTGAGGTGGGGCCTGGCAAAGTGCTTCAAGGGCTGTTCAAAAAGATGGACAGGGCTTTTCCGACGCAGTCAGCCGGATTGATTGTGGCAGAATCATAAGCAACCCATCCGAAACCATGGACACAAAAAAGGCCTCTCAAGCGGAGGCCTTTTTCATTCGGTTGTGAATCGAAGTGGAGAGGTATTGTTAAGACGCTTCGCCACCCATTTGGGTTGCATAACTAAACAAATTTGTCACTTCGTGCTCAGCTGCGTGCAAGGCCTCTCGCAAGGCCTTGTTCTCTGAGCGGAGATCATCGTTGCGCTGCTGAGTCCGGACCAACTCAGCTTTCAATCGAAGAAATTCTCCCATCACAGCGCGGCGCTCTGCCAACGCTTCTTGGAGTTGCTTTTCAAGGATGACTTCCATGGCAGAAAGATAGCCTCAGAAGTTGCCAAGAGGCTCCTCAAGCCAAAGAGTTATCAACGCGTGTCCACACCCATTTTGTGAATGCGTCGCCAACCCCACAGAAAGCCAAAACCCACCAAGCCAAACACGGCACACATTCCATAGAGATTCAACAAGTCTTCGGGATGGTTGGCGTACCATGTGCCAGATGCAAAGGCGCCAATGCCAATTCCAACCTCCAAGGCCATCAACATCGTTCCCAACCCTGTGGCAGCCCTTCCCTCCGGTGCAAGGTCCACAGTCCAGGCGAAAATTGTCGGCATGTTGATTCCCACAGAGAGACCGTAAACAATGCCCGCTGCCACCAACATGGGAACCGTGGTGGCCATGGAGAACATCACCATGCCAGCGGCCAAAAGCAAGGCACCAATCAACATCAATTCAACACGTCCATGCCGGTCTGAAGCCCTTCCAGCCAAGAGACGGGTCACGACTGAAGCCACCACAACGATGGTGTTGAACGACCCCTTGTATGTGAACCCCAAATCTTCCACCAAATCTGGCGTAATCGTCAAAAAGGTTCCAAACGCGATGGCCACGGGGAGCAAAAAAACAGAAGCAGGCCATGCCGATCGCTCGACCACTCCACCACCAAAGACATTGAGATCAGACCATTGGACCGGACGTGCGTGGGGCAAACTCTCGGGAAGCAACATGGTCATGCCATAGGATGCCATCCCGAGCAAACTGCTGGCCAAAAACATGGTTTCATATCCCCACTCTACGGCAAGCCAACTTCCCAAGGCTGGACCCAAAGCCATGCCCGCATTTCCAGCGACACCGAGGTACCCAAGAGCCTCACCTCTTCGAGAAACCGGGGCAATGTCTGTCAAAAAAGCGCTGGTTCCGGTCGGCCGAAATCCTGTAGACATGCCATGGAACAACCGCACCGCGAGAAAAGCCGAAATAGACAATGCCACATCCTCCAAACGACCTGCGCCGATGTACAAGAATCCAGAAATCCCTGCAACCGCCGTTCCAAAGAGCATGACAACCTTTCTTCCCGCCAAATCAGCCAACCTTCCGGACACAAACCGGCTCACAAACGCCCCCACAGTGAACAGCGCAACAATCCACCCAATCAAATGGCCAGACCCCTTCGCAGCCAAATAACCAGGAAGCTCTGGCAAGAGCATACCAAAGCTTGCCATGAACAGGACCGTCCCCGTGCATAGCAGCCAAAAAGTTCGCGTGAAGAGTGGCTCGTTCAAGGCTGCGAAGGTACCCACCTGTGCCTACATTGCACCATGATTGGCAGGCAATATCCAGACAAAGTCCTTCTTGCTTGGGGAGAGGCCATTTCTGGTGATCAAGCCATCCGACACTGGCTCATGAGTCAAGGATATCCAGAACTGGGATTGTTTGTTCACGCGTTGCATTTGGACCCTTCTGCTCGCGAATGGCTTATGGCTGAAGGTCATCCTGAATTGATGGCACTGTGCCGAGGTGCCGAAGGAGATTCACAAGCCGTTCAGTGGCTTCGTGCGCACAATCTGGAAGTGCTTGCAGACATGGCCTTGGCCTCGGACAATGATGACGAAGCCATGGCACGGGTCCTGAAACATGGAGGTGCACTGTGGGGTGGTTTGGCTTTGAAAATTCGATCCATCAAGAATGGCATCGAATCCAGGCACAACGACTGGCACACATACAACCGAGACTAACCTCGGAAAGAGACTAACCTCGGAAAGAGACTAAACTCGGAAAGAGACTAAACTCGGAAGAGGCTACTCTTCCCGAGATTGACCTGGGGGAGTCATGAACACCAATTGACTCATGTGGTCCTCGTGCATCCAACGGTTCGCAACTTCCAACAAATGACTTGCGGTGAGCCCTTCAATGGCCTCAATCAAGGCATTCATTGTCTCCACCTTGTCATACATTAAGTACGTCTTGGCAAGGCCTGAAAGGACAGAAGCGCCGTGCTCGTGACCAAGTGCAATTTGACCGAGAATTTGCTGTTTGGCATCATGAAGTTGACGGGTGCCGAGGGCCTTGTTTCTCAGAGAGTGCAACTCGCGGCTCACCAAATGTTCCACCCGATCATGAAAACGAGCATCCGTGCCAAAATACACATTGAACATTCCAACGTCTTGGTATACAATGTGGTTGGCCTCGAGGTGATAAGCCATGCCATGTCGTTCACGAATGTTCAAATTCAGTCGACAATTCATGGAAGGTCCACCCAAGATGTTGGCCAAGACCGTCATGGGAAGTTTGTCCTTGTGATCCCCACCGGGAGCCAAGCATCCACTGACGTGATGGACTTGGTGCAAGCCTCGTGGTTCCACCCTACGAAAAGGCGGAGTGCCCTCAGGAACGACCCGCGATGGCAAATCCAAGCGGGCCGAGCCAGCCGATGGCGATTCCGAATCGGCACCCCCAAACTCAGCAAAGTGCCTCTCGGCCCAATGAAGGACTTCCGCCCATGAAACTGACCCCACCACACCAAGCACCATGCGATGGGGGCGATAATTCGCTGCGACAAAATCAGTTACGTCGCATCGGGATAGCTTTCTCACGCTGTCTTCATCCCCCAAAATCCGTCTGCCCAAGGGATGATTCTCGAACAAAAGTGTCTCGAAATCCTCGAAAATGACATCTCCAGGCTGATCCTGAACACTCGCAATTTCATCCAACACCACATCTCGTTCCTTGTCCAATTCAGCCTCTGGAAACGTGCTGCGAAAAGCGATGTCGGCCAAGAGTTCGAGTGCTCGTTCAGTATACCGAGTCCGCTGCGAGGATGTGATCCAGGTATCCTCTTTGGTGGTGTAGGCATTGACTTCTCCCCCCACAGATTCCATGCGGTTCAGGATGTGAAACGCCTTTCGTTGCGTGGTTCCTTTGAACAGGACATGTTCAATGAAATGGGCCAAACCCTCTTTCCCTGTCTCCTCATCCCTGGTCCCCGCATTGATCACCAGGGCGCAATGACTGACTTCGCGAGGCAACCACGCATGAATGATCCGGAGACCGTTGGGCAAAACATGTGTGCTGAATTCCTGAGCCATCGAGGAAGCGAAATTCGGGCGGATTTCCCCACCTCCGACGTATCCATGACAGTCCAAAGTCCATCTTTTGTCACAGCACACTTTCGCCGGAGTGAACAGGGACACCCAATCAGTCCACGGATGCTGTCGTCAAGCCCAAAAAGCCATCAATGCGAGCATCACACATCCCGCGACGATCATGATGAGCAGAGTGTACGGCAAAATGTCTCGTGCCGAAAGCCCCGTGATGCCTAGGAGTGGCAACGCCCAAAAAGGCTGAAGCATGTTGGTCAATTCGTCACCAAATGCCATGGCCATGATGCCGCGTTCCAATGGGACCCCCAAGGCGTGGCAGGCCTCCAACACGAGTGGACCTTGAACAGCCCATTGCCCACCTCCACTTGGAACAAAAATGTTCAGCAGCCCAGAAGAGACAAACAACGCTTCTGGTAGCATGGAAGGCGAGGTTAGATTGACCAAGGTTTGGGCCAGCAACTCACCAAGTCCTGTCCCCGTCACCATGCCCATGATGCCAAAATACAGGGGAAACTGCACCAATATCCCCGAGGCCCCAGCAATGGCTTGATCCAAGGCAGCAAGCATGCCCTTCACTTGACCATGGGCGACCATGGCGAATCCAAGCAACACCAAGTTGATCCAATCGGGGGTGACAAACGTGAGCTGGGTCCAGGTTTCGTTCCTTGCCGCCCACATCAGGGCACCACCCATGCATGCCAATCCCAACAGATAGGCCAAGCCCCTTTGTGTATCCAAACGGTCCGCGAATCCATGAACTGAACTTGTCACCATGCCATTCGCGGATCCTTCCTCAGGTTCTGGAACTGCCGTGCCCCACGATTCGGAAGCACCCGAGCGCCATGACTCTGGGTTTTCCGATCCATCGCTTCCCGTGTTCGTCTCCCCTCGGTCGTCGGTCGATGCGCGTGAACTTGCGTCAAACGTCCTTTGTCCCAACCATGCAAACACTGCAATCACTGCCAGGCCCACAGCCAGGGTCACCATCAAACTCCAGTTGCTCAACGCCGTTTCTCTGAGGGACATGGCTTCAGGCAATTCGGACGCCCATGCTGCCTGAGGAACCAAAGATTGCAGATGACCCGATTCTGCGGCCTTGAGTGGTGCAGACCCACTGATGCCCCCATGCCAAACGAGTAGTCCGGTGTACCCCGCGGCACCGAGAACGCCTGCGTGGATGTGATGAAGGTTTGAAGATTCCGGGGTGCGCCTCATGGTATCGAGAACGCCCCGAACCAAGATGGCTCCTCCAATCAAGCCCAACCCCCAATTCAACCATCCGAGTGCCATGCTCAACATGGCCACCTTGGCAGGCGCCCACGCAGGCCGAAGGACCAACCAATCCACCGCCTTTGACAACATGCGTAACACGGGAGGGGCCAAGGCCAACACATGGCCTAGGACAAGCATGAACATTGCCTGAAAACCAAACCTCATCAGCCCGGGATTCCACAGTCCATCCACCCAAGAATTCAATACTTCGTGGGGAGAAGACAAAGGCAACGCAGAAACTGCGGCAACGACCGTGAGGAGAATGGCTATGGAAAACGGAGTGGGTAGCCACCTCTGAAAGGCCTGTGCATAAGCATTCAGCGCACGATCCAAGCCTGATTCACCGGAGCGAGCGGAAGCCATACCCCCAATCAGAAGGGCAAATCGTCGTCGTCGACGGGAGCCACAGTGGACATGGGGGGCACGGAGGGCATGGGCGCAGAACTCACAGCTCCGGCCTGACCCGTTGGGGCTGCCTCCGAGGCATCACCTCGTTCAATCCGCCAAGCATTCAAATCCACGTAGTAATTCCCGTTGTATTCCCGGCCGCGCAAATCGAATTTCACATTCACCACGTCGCCCTCAGCGAATTGACCCAATTGATCGGTCTTCTCCTTCAATGCGGAGAACTTGATGTCTTGTGGGTACTGCTCAAGCGTTGTAATCACAAAATCTCGCTTGTAAAATCCACTTGGGAAGTCTTGCTGGTCAAACAGCTTTTTCAGGGTGCCTTTCACTTCAAATGCCATGAAACGAAGGTAGGATGTACCCGTCGATTTACCGAGTCAACCGGCGTTGAATGCCAGAAGTGTTTTCCACGCTTCGTCCACCAAACCGTTGTCCAAAAGTTGGGCCGCTCGAGCATGCAAAGCCCGCTCAAGTTCCACGCCCTCACCTTCGTAGCGCATGAACACGTCGGACAGTTCAAGCAATTTGTACTCGTTGACGTCCGTCTCGTCCGGCATGCATTCGCAACCACCCAACATCGCCAATTGATTTCCCGTCAACACATCGCTTGTTCGAATGTCCTCGGGAAGGGCATCGACCCCCATGCCTGGCACACCCAGCGGTTTGGGCACTTCAAACAACGCCTCACCTGAAGCTCGAACGTAATGGTCTCCTCCACACCGGCCCACCAAATCCAACTTCGTGGCGTCGGGCAGCCCCGAGGCGTTGAGCACATCACCCCGAGCGTGAATTCGAACGATCTCAGCAAAGACCAGTTGACCGGCCCCGCCCTGATCGCCAAGTGACTCCACCTTGACCACACGACATTCCAACTGGATGGGTGATTCTGCCACCCGAGGCGGGCGAACGTCCATGGACGCCAGAGGGGTCAGGCCGGCCTTCACGAATTCATCCACGCCCGCGTCAAAATCCGTACTCGCCAAAGAACATGCATGAACCATGGCGTAATCCACCAAATTCACGACCACCTCAGGAACGACTTGAACATTGTCCCATGTGTGTTTGGTCGTGGCATCTCGCCCCCTTCGGGCCGGAGAAAAAATGACCCACGGAGGGTTGGCAGAGAACACGTTGAAATAGCTGAAAGGAGCCAAATTCACACGTCCCATGGCATCCATGGAACTCACAAAGGCAATCGGTCTGGGTGCAATGCCACCGAGGAGGAATCCATGCAGGGTTCGGGCATCGACGTCCTGGGGTCGAAGCGATGTCACCTCAGAAGACGACTTCATGAGCTCCGATGGGATTCCACAGCCTGCAAGGAAGCCATGACCTTGTCCTTCAGAGATGCCTTGTAAGCGGAGATACGCTCTCGCAATGCATCGTCAGATGCTCCGAGAATTTGGGCTGCCAAAATTCCGGCATTCACCCCACCATCCAAGGCCACAGTTGCCACAGGCACACCAGCGGGCATCTGGAGAATGCTCAACACGGAATCCCAACCGTCGATGCTGTTGCTGCTTTTGATGGGAACCCCAATCACGGGAAGGGGAGTCAGCGATGCGGTCATCCCAGGAAGATGGGCGGCCCCTCCGGCCCCTGCAATGATGACCCCCACCCCGCGACCTGCCGCTTCTTGGGCGTACTGCATCATTCGTTCTGGGGTCCGATGCGCCGAAACAACGGTCATTTCACAAGTCACGCCGAGCTCCTGAAGGATCTTTTGGGCCCCTTCCATCACAGGCAAATCGCTTGCGCTTCCCATGATGATGCCAACTGATTTGTTCATGCGGCTAAGATACGCCGTGGCCGCATGCCGAATCACCCAGCCGACTGTTGGTCGATCCGCTTTTTCAGTTCCGAGGCCAACTCGTAATTCTCATGCTCGATGGCCTCTTGCAATTTTTTCTTCAATTCTTCGACCGTCACCTGTTCTCCGGCCTCTTGTTCCAATTCTTCCAACCGGTCGACTGCATCCTCGCCCTCTCCTTCGGGATCTATGCCTGCAATTTGAAGAACTTCTTCGCTGCAACGAAGTGGACAGCCAAACCTCACACCCACGGCCACAGCATCCGACGACCTCGAATCAATGTATTCCTCTCTCACCCCATCTGTGACCGTGATTTGGGCATAGAACACTCCCTCAACCATTTTGTGAATCAAGACCTCTGTCACCTCCATGCCAAAGGCCGTCAAGGCATTTTTCATCAGGTCGTGTGTCAAAGGCCGACTCGGCTTCATGTTTTCAAGCTCAATGGCAATGGACTGCGCTTCAGCGCCCCCAATGACAATGGGGAGTTTCCGACGGCCGTTTACTTCACCCATAACCAGAGCGTATGCTCCAGAAGAGGATCCGCTCAATGCAATGTCCAAAATCTCGAGGTCGACCTTTTTCATGCGCGCTGCGTCAGGTGCAGTTTAACCCAAATTTTGGACAGCTGCTGTCAGTTTGGGCAACACCTCGAAGGCATCGCCGACGATGCCGTAGTCCGCGGCTTTGAAAAATGGTGCTTCGGGATCGGTGTTGATCGCCACAATGACTTTGCTTTGGTTGACACCTGCAAGATGTTGAATGGCACCTGAAATACCCGCCGCGATGTACAAATCTGGGCGGATGGTGATGCCTGTTTGTCCCACGTGCTCGTGATGAGGACGCCATCCCATGTCGCTCACTGGCCGGCTGCATGCCGTGGTGGCGCCTAGGGCCTTGGCCAAATCCTCCACAATTCCCCAATGCTCAGGGCCTTTCAAACCTCGTCCCGCCGAAACCACCCGAACGGCTTCGGGAAGTGGCACCGACCCATCCTCGCTGGAAGATTCGAATCCCGTCACCTTCAATCGAGCAGGACCAGCATCCACTCCAAACACTTCCACGGCAGCCGTTGCGCCGCTTTGATCCGCGCCAAAGGCATTGGGTGTCGTTGTGACCACCTTCACATCGGTGTGGACCTGCACATGGGCCATCGCCTTGCCACTGAAGACATTGCGTTGAAAGGTGTTCCCATCCACGGGGGACGTCACGCCGGGCACCAGCCCCGCCTTCAAACGAACAGCCACCCGAGGGGCCACAGCCCTTCCTACATGGTCATGGGGCGCCACCACGAGACTGGCCCCCAAGGACTGAGCGGCAGCTGCGACTGCACGGGCGATTTGACCTTCATCCTGGAGATCCTCCGTCACGTGCAACACATTGGACGCCCCCGCTGACCCCATGCCACCATCCCCCGTCAGGGGTCCCACAACGAGCGCGGTCACGTGAGCTCCATGACGAGCAGCGTACGAAATGGCTTCCAATCCGGCCTTGGTGGCCTGACCTTGTTTTGTCGGTACAAATGCCAAACAATTCATGTCTCAGGTTTTGAGTGGTTAGAGGACTTTGGCTTCTTCACGCAACAAACGCACCAACACTTCGGGTTGGTCTGCGGAAATCATTTTACATGCGCCTTTCGCAGGGGGGAGTTCAAACTGTGCCACGGAGGTGCCTTGCGCCACGTTTTCAGGAGCCACCACTTGAAGGGGCTTGGTCCTGGCTGCCATGATTCCCCTCATGTTGGGGATTCGCTGTTCGGCCATGCCCTTGGAGGCGCTCACCACAACGGGAAGACCGGTCTCCACGACCTCCAACCCACCGCTCGCCTCACGACGAGCCTTGGCCGTTTGGCCATCAACATCCAACGACGTCGCCAAAGAAATGAAGGGCATATCGAGCAATTCTGCCACCATCGCACCAACCACAGAGCCGTTGTGATCAATGGTCTCCTTGCCACAAAGGATCACGTCATAGGAGCCTGCCCGTGCTTGGGCGGCAATCAGCGTGGCCACTTGAAGAGCATCGGTTGGCACGGCATCCACGCGTATGGCATCGTCTGCACCAATGGCCAAGGCCTTTCGAATCACCGGATCACAATCGGCCTCGCCCACCGTGATGGTCGTGACGGAGCCACCGTGTTGCTCCTTCAACTCCAAGGCCCGCACCAAGGCGTACCATTCGTCGTAGGGATTCACAATAAACTGAACGCCGTTCACGTCAAACACTTTGTTGCCTTCCGCAAAGGCAATTCGGCTTGTCGTGTCGGGGGCTTTGCTGATGCAAACGAGAAACTTCATGATGTGTAAATCTGCCAAAGTGTCATTGAGGTAGCCTCTCAATGCAGAGGCTCAAGACCCTTTGAACGCTTGACAAAGGTAGTTCACTCCAGACCATTCCATGCCCGAAATCGTCATCCAATCCCCCCCGATGACCGGCACATTGCTCTGTGGATTACCTTTGCCGCCCAAATCAAGCATCAAAATGCGTGAAGTGACATTCAGGGAAGCCGTGGCTGAGGCCATGAGCGAAGAAATGCGCCGAGACGAATCGGTCTTTCTCCTCGGAGAAGAAGTGGCAGAGTACAACGGAGCGTACAAGGCCTCCAAAGGCATGCTGGACGAGTTTGGACCAGAACGGGTCATTGACACTCCCATCGCCGAACTCGGATTCAGCGCCATTGCTGTGGGTGCGGCCATGAACGGCCTCCGCCCCATTGTGGAATACATGACGTGGAACTTTGCCGTGTTGGCTTCGGACCAAATCATCAACCACGCGTCCAAAATGCTCCAAATGAGCGGCGGACAATTCCCAGTGCCCATCGTGTTCCGGGGACCCAACGGAACGGCAGGTCAATTGGCAGCCACGCACAGCCAGAGCTACGAGAGCCTGTACGCCTCGATGCCAGGTTTGAAGGTCGTGACCCCTTTCACACCTTACGAAGCCAAAGGGTTGTTGAAGTCCGCCATCCGCGACGACAACCCGGTGTTGATCATGGAATCGGAAAAGATGTACGGGGACAAAGGCATGATCCCCGATGGAGAGTTTCTCGTTCCCATCGGCAAGGCCAACGTTCGGAGAAAGGGCTCGGACGTGACCATTGTGTCTTTTGGCAAAATCCTCAAAACTGTTCACGCGGCTGCCGACGAGCTTGCGAAAGAAGGCATCGAAGCGGAAATCATCGATTTGGTGACCATTCGTCCGTTGGATTTGGACACCATTCTTGAGAGTGTCAAAAAGACCAACAGGCTGGTCATAGTGGAGGAAAGCTTCCCCGTGGCCTCCATTGCCACCGAAATCACCTACCGCGTTCAGCGACATGCATTCGACCACCTCGATGCTCCTGTGCGTCGTTTGTGCCAAAGCGACACGCCTTTTGCTTTTTCGACATCGTTGATCGAGGAGGCTCTGCCGCAAATCAAAGACATCGTCGAAGCTTGCAAGGACGTCACCTACGTCGCCTGATTTCAAGGTACCTTGCTCTCCGTTTCAGAACCATTATCATTTCAATTCGACCTACAGGAGGTCTCATAACACCTACATCATGCAGCAGTCTCTGCTCTTTCTCGTTCCAGGATTGGCCATTCTAGGCCTCGTTGTCATGGCTATTCAAGCCGCATGGGTGCGCAAACAAAGCACCGGTGAAGCTCGCATGAGCGAAATCGCACAGCACATTCACGAAGGCGCCCTTGCGTTTTTGAGTGCCGAATACCGCATTCTTGCCGTCTTCGTCGTGGTTGCAGGTGCCCTCCTCGGCCTCGTGTCGTCCATGGTGGAAACCACCCATTGGTTCATCGTGGTTGCCTTTGTCATTGGCGCCGTGTTCTCGGCCCTCGCCGGCAACATCGGCATGCGCATCGCCACCCAAGCCAACGTTCGCACCACCCAAGCCGCTCGCACGAGCTTGAGCGAGGGTTTGAAAGTCTCCTTCACGGGTGGCATGGTGATGGGCCTCGGCGTGGCTGGCCTCGCAGTCTTCGGTTTGAGCGCCCTCTTCATTCTCCTTCTTGGTTGGATGGGAGGTGACGTAGTAGAAACCGGAGCGACATCTGTGAAGAGGATGACCGTCATCCTCGAGGCCCTCGCCGGCTTCTCGCTGGGAGCGGAGAGCATTGCGTTGTTCGCCCGCGTCGGAGGCGGCATCTACACCAAGGCCGCAGACGTCGGTGCCGACCTCGTCGGCAAGGTGGAAGCAGGCATTCCCGAAGACGATCCCCGCAACCCCGCAACCATCGCCGACAACGTGGGAGACAACGTCGGTGACGTGGCCGGCATGGGCGCTGACCTCTTTGGCTCTTACGTGGCTACTGTGTTGGCGGCCATGGTGCTTGGAAACTACGTAATCAGAGACATGGGCGGCTCCATTCAGGACAACTTCGGAGGCTTGTCCACCATCTTGTTGCCCCTCGTGATTTCTGCGCTTGGCATCGTGTTCTCGATTCTCGGCGCACAGGTGATTCGCGTTGGCGACGACGCCAAGGAAGCTCAGGTTCAAGCAGCGTTGAACCGCGGAAACTGGGGCTCCATTGTGTTGACCGCCATCGCATGTTACTTCCTCATTGACGTGATGCTCCCAGCTGAGCTCACGATGGAATTCTTTGGAGAAGGCGACCGCACCTTCAGTTCGATGAACGTGTTCTACGCGGTGATTGTCGGCTTGATTGTGGGCGGCGCCATCAGCTGGATGACCGAGTACTACACGGGACTCGGCAAGAAGCCAGTCCTCGACATCGTGCAGAACTCTTCTACCGGAGCTGCGACCAACATCATCGCCGGTCTTGCGACGGGCATGATCTCGACGTTTGGCCCCATCATTCTCTTCGCAGCCGCCATCTTCACGGCCTACGAGTTTGCCGGATTCTATGGCGTGGCCATTGCTGCCTGCTCCATGATGGCCACCACGGCCATGCAACTTGCCATCGACGCTTTTGGCCCCATCGCAGACAACGCAGGCGGCATTGCTGAAATGAGCGAATTGCCCGACGAAGTGCGCAAGCGCACGGACATCTTGGACTCTGTAGGAAACACGACGGCTGCCATCGGAAAAGGATTCGCCATCGCCTCTGCGGCGTTGACCGCCCTGGCCCTGTTCGCGGCGTACGTGGAGTTCACCGGCATTGAAGGCATCAACATCTTCAAGGCGAATGTCCTCGCTGCCTTGTTCATCGGTGGCATGGTCCCCGTGGTATTTTCAGCGTTGGCCATGAACAGCGTCGGAAAGGCCGCCATGGAAATGGTGCAAGAAGTTCGCCGTCAGTTCCGTGAGATTCCTGGAATTTTGGAGGGAACTGGCAAGCCTGAATACGGCAAATGCGTGGACATTTCCACCCGGGCCGCGTTGAAAGAAATGATGCTTCCTGGAGCCATGACCATCTTGTTCCCGTTGATCATCGGCCTGGTGCCTTTGTTGTTGGGTGCAGAAGCCTCTTGGGCTGCTGAGACCCTTGGCGGTTACATGGCAGGCGTGACGGTGAGCGGGGTGCTTTGGGCCATCTTCCAAAACAACGCTGGTGGTGCTTGGGACAATGCGAAGAAATCCTTCGAAGCCGGCGTGGAAATCAACGGCGAAATGACGTTCAAAGGATCTGACGCGCACAAAGCGGCCGTCACTGGCGACACCGTGGGTGACCCGTTCAAGGACACCTCAGGTCCTTCCATGAACATCCTCATCAAGTTGACGTGCCTCGTGGGCTTGGTCATTGCGCCCATCCTTGGAGGAGGGCATGACCACGACGCAACCAACGATGCGGGCCAAACAGAAATTTCAATCACACACGAATCGTCCGAATCATGAGAAACGCGTTAATGAGCCTGGCCTTTGCCTTGACAATTGCATCCTGTGGCACTTCCACAGCCCCTTCTGAATCCGCTCCTGCAAACGACGCTGTCCAAACGAGTGGACTGAAGGATGGCAACTACGTTGCCAACAAAGTCGAGCCTAACGTCACATGGGCAGCCGAGAAGTTGACGGGTGAAGGACACCAAGGGAATTTGTTCGTGGAAAACGCCAAGTTTATGGTCAAAGACGGGCAGATCATTGCGGGCCTTGTCACGTTTGACATGACCCAAATTTCCGTGACTGATTTGACAGGGGAATCCAAAGAGAATCTTGAAAATCACCTCAAGTCCGGAGATTTTTTCAATGTGGAAGTGCATCCAAAAGCCGTGTTGACGGTCAACCATTCGACAGCCATTGAGAACGGCAACACCACGTTGAACTGCACCTTGAACATGAACGGGATTGAGGCCACTTATGACATCCCCGTTGTGATTGCTACAGCACCCGTTCCAGGTTCCGAACATCTTGAAGGCATTTCTGTGTCCGGTAAAATGATGCTCGACCTAACCAAACACGACATCAAGTACCAATCGGGAACCTTCTTTGATAACCTCGATTGGGCCATCAAGGATGACGTGACTGTGGGGTTCCGAATCATGGGAACCTCCATGAATGCATCCTCTGTGAAAGTCCCCCAGAATTTCTGATCGAAACACCTCAACGATCATCGATCACGAAAAAAGCCCGCTTCCAGCGGGCTTTTTTGTGGATTCTCTTTTGCACCATCTTTCAATGGGCCCTGCCGAGGGGATGAACGCTTTGACAAATTCAGGAAGCGACGCCCTTCCTCCCACTCAACTGAACAAGTTGTTCAATTTGCCATCGATTGACGTGATGATGTTGCCCAAGTCTTCTTTGCTTTCGTGAAAACTGTTGTTGTCCACATCAATGATGAGTAGCTCTCCCTTGGTGTAGGTGCTGATCCAAGCTTCATAGCGCTCATTGAGGCGATTCAGGTAATCCAATCGAATGGCCTCTTCATAGGCCCGTCCGCGCTTTTGGATTTGAGCCACCAACGTCGGCACTGAAGCCCTCAGGTACACCAACAAGTCCGGTGGAGTCACAAACTCCTCCATCAATTCAAACAAGGACAGATAGTTGGCAAAATCACGAGATGTCATCAACCCCATCGCCTGCAAATTGGGGGCGAAAATGTGTGCGTCCTCGTAGATGGTTCGGTCTTGGATGATTGGTTTGCCCTTCTCCTTCATCTCAATCAGTTGTGCAAACCTTGACTTCAAGAAATAGATCTGCAAATTGAATGACCACCGCTGCATGTCCTTGTAAAAGTCATTCAGGTAGGGATTGTCATCCACCTGTTCAAAATGAGGGGTGTAGCGGTAATGCTTGGCCAAGAGCGTGGTCAACGTCGTCTTGCCGGAGCCAATGTTTCCTGCGATGGCAATATGCATGTCGTGGTGCTTCTCCTGAAATGAAGGACCAAAGTAGGTTGGAGAACGTCACCTACCAAGGAACGTCAATACGTTGGGGAAAACTCTTTCTTGGCCACCTCCCTCAACCCATCCAAGAGTTGCGGATTCTGGGTCAAACGCGGCACTTTGTGTTGCCCTCCCAAGCGGTTTCTCTCACGCAGCCAGCGGTCGAAGGTGCCGTGTCCAACCCACATGAGGACTGGCGGCTGAAGTGCCATGTTTCCCGAACGTTTGGCACGGTAGTCCCCATTTCGCGCCTGCAACGCCAAATCCAAACGTTGAGCCCAAGATTCTGCGGGTGGAACCATGCTTCCAGCCTTCAGTTCGACAATCCAACTGTGACCAATGGGCTTGCCAAAATCATCCAATCGGGGTCCTCCCATGTAGTTGTACAATTGGGCGCCGAGCTCCCGGGCTACTTGAGACATGGCCTCATCCGTTTGGCGTACCATGACTTCTTCCCCCACGAGATTCAAGAAGGAGGTCAAACGACCCGCCACCTTCACGCGCAACGGAACTTTCGAGGAAATTGTGACCACATCACCAACCACATATCGCCAAAGCCCCACGTTGGTGCTGATGACCAAAGCATAGGACTCTCCCACTTCTGTCTCACGAAATTCTAGGGTTTCCGGGAACTCCTTGCCCCACTCTTCCATGGGCATGAACTCATAATAGATGCCATGATCCATCAACAAAGCCATGTCATCTCGACCGAGCACGTCTTGGTAGGCAAAAAATCCTTCGGACGCATTGTACGTCTCGAGATAATGCATGGGTCTCTGTCCGGGAAGATTGGGAATCAAACGGTCAAACGTCGCACGGTATGGATCGAAGCCCACACCACCGTGCATGTACATCCACAAATTGGGCCAAACCTCCCGCAAGTGCTCCTTGCCTGAAAGCTCCAACACCTTGTCCGCCACAATTGACATCCAACTCGGCACACCAGCCAAAATCCTGACATCCTGGGTCATGGTGGCTCGCGCCATCGCTTCCACCTTGTCTTCCCATTGGGGCATCAAGGCGATGGAGCGCTTCGGCGTTCGTCGAGCCTCCACCCATGGGGGCAGGTGACGCACAATGATGGCGCTCAGGTCTCCCTTGATGGCAGTCCCTCCCTCAGACACCAGGGCGCTCGAACCTCCCAGAATCAAATGCTTTCCTTGATACAGCTGGGCGTCAGGCACTTGGCTGCAATATTGAGCCAACAGATCTTTTCCTCCTTTGTAGTGACAATGAAGCAGGCCCTCTCGCGTCACGGGCAACCACTTGAATTGGTCACTCGTCGTACCCGAGCTCTGGGCAAACCATTTCACTTGGCCGGGCCAAACCACATCCCCTTCCCCATTCATGGCTCTGTGAAACCAAGGTTTGAGCTCGTCGTATGTCACCACAGGCACTGCGCGCACGAAGTCCTTTCGTCGCGAAATCACATGCGGTGAATGGATGCCCATCTCCTTCCCATATCGGGTTGTGGCCAACGCGTGGATCAGGCCCAAAAACACCCCGCGCTGTGCATCCGCTGGACGCTCTTGCGCCCAACGAATTTGGGGCATGCGAGCCTTCATCACTTGATGAAAGAGTCGGTTGAGGGGCATGCACGAATGTAGTCAAAAAGAAAGCCCAGACCACCTGTTTGTCAAGGTTTGGCAACCTTTGAAAAAGCCCGGGATGACTTGGTCACTTCAAGGTCACTTCGTGCGGAGCAAAAATTTTTTCCACAGCTTCCAAAGCAAGGGCGATGTCTTCATCGCCCGTGTAACGAGAAAATGAAAATCGAACGCTGGCGCATGCAGGATCATGGTAACCCAGGGCTCTCAACACATGAGACCCTAGCGTGGCTCCGCTTGAACAGGCACTGCCTCCTGAAGCGGCCACCCCTTCCAAATCGAACAGAAAAATGGCCAGACCGCTGTTAGGATGAGGCGGAAACTTGACATTCAACACGGTGTACAGACGATCCTGCCTGTCGCTTTCAGCATTGAACACCAAACCGGGAAGCCTTTGTTTCAAGCCCTCTGCAAGACTGGCTTTCAAGCGACGAACATGGTTCTCATGACCCTCCATATGTTCAAAGGCCATGTCCATGGCTTTGGCCAGACCCACAATGCCGGCAACATTTTCTGTGCCACCACGCATGGTCCTTTCCTGGCCCCCGCCTACAATCAAACCATCAATGCGGAGGGAGGGATTGATGTACAGAAAACCAATGCCCTTGGGACCATGAAATTTGTGGGCCGAACACGTGACAAAATCAATGTCAATCTCCGAGAGATTCAGTGGATAATGCCCCATGGTTTGGACTGTATCACTGTGGAAGTATGCACCATAAGTCCGGCACATTTTACCCACCACTGCCAAATCGATCATCACGCCGACTTCGTTGTTGGCATGCATCAATGAAACCAAGGTTGTGGTCGTGTCCTTGGCCAGCAACACCTCTAAATGCTCCAAGTCGACCTCTCCCGATGACAAGTGCTGAACATGAACAACCTCTATTGAAGCTTGACTACCCATGTGCTCGGAAGCCTTGATGACTGCGCTGTGCTCTGCTGCTGATGTGATGATTCTTCGCACCCCGAGTGACCGAACAGCAGCCTGAATGGCGTGATTGTCGGCCTCGGTGCCTCCCGACGTGAAACAAATCGCACGTGGTGAACAACCCACGTGTTGGGCAATGGCCCTGCGACTCGTTTCGACCAATGCTTTGGCCTTTCGACCTGGACCATGGGTGGAGGAAGGATTCCCGTGCACAGAGCGATACACATCCATCATGGCTTCCGCAACTTCAGGAGCTACGGGCGTGGTGGCTGCGTTGTCGAGATAGGCATACATCGGAGGGCAATATTAAGGCATCTGTGATGTCGTGGAGGGGGCATCGGCCAAGGCCTGTTGAAGTGCCTCACGAAAACGCCCGACCAAATCCGCAGCCTCTTGCGGCGATCCTGCTTCGCCGTACATGCGGATAATGGGTTCTGTGTTGCTTCTTCTCAAGTGAACCCATCCTTCTTCAAGATCAAACTTCACACCATCCACGGTGTTCACTTCGGCTTCTGGAAATTGGGCCACAAGTGATGTCAACGCAGCGTCGACATCCACAGGTGGAAGTTCCATTTTATCCTTCACCATGGCCAAATCAGGATAGGTGGCCCTCAGTGCACTGCACGACATGCCGCGAGCCACGAGAAGTGTCAAAAACAATCCAATTCCGACCAGCGCATCTCGACCTGCATGGGAGGTGGGATAAATGATGCCTCCGTTGCCTTCCCCACCGAGTATGGCACCCGTG
Organism: Bacteroidota bacterium; assembly: GCA_027622975.1. Lineage (GTDB taxonomy): Bacteria > Bacteroidota > Bacteroidia > Flavobacteriales_D > Sanyastnellaceae > UBA11663. The sequence continues at coordinate 78,794 of JAQBVN010000003.1, forward strand.
GCACGAATTTGAGCGACAACATTGACTTCACCGACTGCGGCAGCCGTATACGTGCAACCGTGCCGCTCACTGACCATGCGCAAAGCCCGGGTGCTACTCAAATTGCTGACTGTGGGTCCTGGGGTGATAGACAACACGTGGTCTGCAACTGCAACGAGCGTGTATTCCTCCCCAAAAAAACTTCCATCTTCACACACGAAACAGAGTCGGTCCACATCTGGATCCACACTGATGCCTAAATCACAGCCGTGGGCCACCACCGCTTGGGTCAAATCCGTCAAATGGTGGGGCAAAGGCTCGGGATTGTGGGCAAAATCGCCGTGCGGTTCACAGTGAACACGCACCACCTCCACCCCGAGTGCCTCTAGCAACATCGGAACAGCAATACCTCCCGAAGAATTCACGGCATCCACTGCCACCTTGAGCCCTGCGCTTCGGATGGCTTTGGCATCCACCAATTCAAGATCCAACACATGCTGCACATGCTTGGAAAGCCAACTGTCGTCATGGGAGGTCACGCCCGTTTGGTCGACCGATGCAAAGGCACATGGCTGTTGCGCCAACGCCAGAACTTCTGAACCGGCAGCAGCAGACAAGAATTCACCTTGCGCATCCAACAACTTCAGGGCATTCCATTGTTTGGGATTGTGAGACGCTGTGAGAATGATGCCTCCATCAGCGGCCAACCCCGGCACGGCCAACTCGACCGTGGGAGTCGTGCTCAATCCGAGGTCGACCACATCCATGCCCAGGGCATTGAGGGTGCCGCACACAATGTCACGCACCCAAGGTCCAGAAATCCGTGCATCCCTTCCAACAACAATCCGAGGCCTGCCCTGCGTGGACCCAACCTGGGATTTGACCCACTGCCCGTACCCACTGGCAAAACGCACAACGTCGGCGGGGCTCAGGCCTTCCCCCGGCGCACCTCCAACCGTGCCCCTGATTCCTGAAATAGACGCAATCAACATGGGGCCAAGGTACAACGGTCCCACCCCGTCAAGGGCTCATCCCCGCGTCAAAGGCGCTTTGACATTTTTCCACCACACCTGTTCAAAATCGCGCGTTTCATGGTCAATTTCTTCCGACATTTGCAACGTACATTGGGAGGGAATGCACGAAGAAAGTCGTCCACATCAAGAAGAGGAACAATTCCTAGCACTCGCCAAGGCCTTTGAGGCCATGATGGAGGCTGGAGAGTCGCGGTTTTTTGACCACGATGACCTCGAATTCCTGATCGAACATTACCTCGAACGGGGCTCGCTGCGCCAGGCCCAGCAGGTTCACCATTTTGCCATTGGGTTGTACCCAGAAAGCCTGACATTGCAACTGCGCGAGGCTCAGATTTTGGCAAGCAACGGCAAACACGTTCAAGCCATTCCCCGGCTGAAGAACCTGCTGTCGTTTGAGCCTCAGAATGAAGAGATTCACTTGACATTGGCGGGCATTTACAGCCAAATGCACGAGCATAAATTGGCGCTTCAGCACTTTCGAGAGGTGATGAATTTCGCGGATGAGGAGCTGCGAAGAGATTTGTACATCGACATTGCGCTTGAGCACGAGAACCTCGGGGAATGGAAGCAAGCCATCCGCATTTTGCTCGATGCCCTGAAGGAAGACCCTTCCAACGAGACGGCCTTGTACGAGTTGGCCTTCTGCTTCGACAAAGAAGGACGCATCAAAGAGGCTGCCTCTTTTTACATCCAATACCTCGACGATCACCCCTACAGCTTTGCGGCGTGGTACAACTTGGGGAATGCCTACCAGCGGTTGGGCAAGTACAAAGAGGCGGTGGATGCCTATGATTTTGCCATCGCCATTGAGGACAGTTTTGCGCCAGCCTACCACCAAAAAGCAGAGGCGTTAACCGCCTTGGATCGGTTTGGCGATGCCTTGGAAGTACACAGAGAAACATTGCTATTGGATGCTCCCCAGCCGAGCACATTCTGCTACATGGGAGAATGCCTCGAAAACTTGGGCAACCTGGACGAAGCACGTCAGTATTACGAACAATGCTTGGACTTGGACCCCCATTTCGTGGAGGCCCACATTGGCTTGGGCGTTCTTGCCGATTTGCAAGAGCGCCGCGATGAGGCTTTGGAGCACCTCGCCCAGGCCTTGTTGTTACACCCTGACCATGAAGACACCCTGCTGATGATGGCGACCATCCTGAAAAAGATGGAACGCCATGAAGAAGCTGAAATCTGTTTGGTCCAGCTCCTGGAGCGTAATCCTTCCGTGATTGAGGCCTGGGAGGAGCGCGTTGACAACCTCCAAGCCATGGAGGCCCATGAAGAAGCCCTCAAAATGCTCGACAATGCCTTCGAGCACGTTCCACCCACCTCAAGCACCTTGGGGTACAAACAATTTGTCAGTTTGTTTGCCCTGCGATTGGACGGGGAGGCTTTGCGCCTTCTCGACACGCTTTTGCTTGCAGACTTTGACGGCATGGACCGTCTTCTTGAGACCTACCCTGGCCTTTTGGACGACCCCCGCGTAGCCAGCCGCTACGCGCGATTCAAACCCTGACACATGAACCATTCATTGAACCATTTGCCGGAGCGCACCACCAAGCCCCGTGAGTCTGGATTGACCATGGTAATGGACAAAGGACTAAGCCTTCGTCAAGCCGAAGATTTTCTCGAGGTATGCGCGGACAAGGTGGATTTGTTGAAACTCGGATTTGGCACCTCGGTGATCACGCCCAACGTGCGAGAAAAGATCAAAATTTATCAAGATGCTGGCCTCATCGTCTACCCCGGAGGCACCTTGTTTGAGGCTTTCTTTGTCCGCAAACAGCTCGACGATTACCTGCGGTTTGTAGATGCCTTGGGATTGGAATGTGTGGAAGTGAGCGACGGGTCCATGGTCATTGAAGAGGATGACAAATGTGAAATGATTCAGCGCTTGTCCAAAGGCTACAGGGTGCTGAGTGAGGTGGGCTCCAAAGAAGCTGGCATCTTGATCAGCCCCAACAAATGGACCACCATGATGCAGAAAGAACTGGAAGCCGGAAGTTGGAAGGTGATCGCCGAAGCGCGCGAGAGTGGAAATGTGGGGATCTACCGGCCCAACGGCACGGCTCACACAGCGTTGGTGCGGCGGATTTTGGCCAAAGTGAAGTTGGAGGACATCTTGTGGGAAGCCCCCCAAAAGCCCCAGCAGGTGTGGTTCCTGAAACAGTTTGGAGCCAATGTCAACCTGGGCAACATCGGACCACACGATGTCATCCCTCTCGAATGTCTGCGCCTTGGATTGCGTGGAGATACATTTTTTGACCATTTGCCCGAAGCCATGGCAGAGGGCGTCCGCCAAATTCCTGACGAAGAGGCTTTGGCCGAAGAATGAACCACCCGACCATGAATGAAATCAATGTGGAAACTCTGAAGCGTTGGAGGGATGAAAACATCCCGCACACGCTGGTTGACATTCGTGAACCCTATGAACGCGAGGTGAGCCACATCGAAGGAATGCACATCCCGATGGGTGACATCATGCAACGGATGGATGAGCTCCCCACGGACCATCCTGTGGTCATTCATTGCAGATCTGGGTCTCGTTCCGCTGCCGTTACGCATGCTTTGACGGCCCATGGCTTGGACAACATTCACAACCTCAAAGGAGGCATCACCGCCTGGGCGGAGCGCATGGATCCCAACTTGGAGGTCGCATGAAGTGGCCGTGGTCGGTGACCGTCAAGGGCTTCGCCATGGGCATGGCTGATCTGGTTCCCGGAGTCAGCGGAGGCACAGTGGCATTCATTGCGGGCATTTACGACCCCTTACTTTCAGCACTTTCAGCCATGTCCAAGGATGGGCTCAAAGCCCTTCTTCAAGGGGATGTCAAACAAGCATGGAAGGCTGTCAATGGCCGTTTTTTGTTGGCGCTTGGGACTGGCATTGGGCTGGCGATTGTCACCTTGGCAAGCCCCCTTCATTGGCTGCTGGAACATGAACCAGTTCTCCTCCGGGCATTGTTCACGGGACTCGTGGCTGCTTCAGTTCCATTGGTAGGGAGACACGTGGGGACATGGTCCTTGAACATGTGGGTTTGGGCTGCCATTGGATGTGCCGTGGCTGGGTTTGTGACTTCCCTGCCTCCTCTTGTCCAAACCGACCATCCAGGATTCCTCATCCTTGCGGGAGCCCTGGCCATTTGCGCCATGCTCTTGCCAGGAATTTCAGGCAGTTTTTTGCTGTTGATACTGGGAGCTTACGCTCCGGTACTCCTGGCTGTCAAAACATTGGATTTGATTCGGGTGGGTGCATTTGCAATCGGAGCGTTCGCGGGACTCCTTTCGTTCAGTCGGTTCTTGACATGGCTTCTCAACGCCCATCGACAAGCTACGCTGGCCACATTGACGGGCTTCTTGGTGGGATCCTTGCAAGCACTTTGGCCCTGGAAAGAGGCGACGAGGGCCTTGTATACCCACAGCGACGGTCGCATCGAATATGTGTGGAAAAACACTTCGCCATCTTCTGCTCCGATGGAAATCGCATCTGTGATTGCCCTGGCTCTGCTGGGCGCCGCCATTGTGTGGGGATTGGATCGGTGGGGGAAATCTCGAAATCAAATCGAGGGCCATGCCTCCTGACAATTCGAAGGAGATCCAGACCCTCCTGGGTGTGGTCGGAACTCCCCTTGGGCACTCGCAAAGCCCAGCCATGTTTCGCAAGCGGTTTGAAACCCTGGGACGGAGCGATCTGGAATACCTGGCCTTTGAGTTCAACACCATCGACGAGGTGGGCAAGTGGATGAATTCCACCCCTGCGTTGAAAGGATTCAATGTGACCTTGCCATTCAAGCAATCCATCCTGTCTTTGCTGGACCGGTTGTCCGTGGAAGCCGAGGAAGTCGGGGCGGTCAATACGGTCGTTCGCGAGGACAAGTCATGGGTAGGCTACAACACAGATGTTTGGGGGTTTCAGCGTGCGATTCAACCTTTCCTGGCCATGAGGCATGAACGTGCCCTCGTGCTCGGTACCGGAGGGAGCGCTGCAGCCGTCCACCACGTGCTGAAAGGATTGGGCATTGAAGCGGTGTCCGTTTCAAGGGGTGTGCATGCCAAGGACATGGAAGATGGCAAGTTGCGACCCCAGGCATGCGGGCGACCTGTCATCGGATACGACGAACTCTCCTCATGGACCTTTCAGCACCATCTGTTGTTGATTCAATGCACTCCAGTGGGGATGCATCCCCATGTGGAGGCATGCCCGCCCATCCCGACCAAGTTTTTGGGTCCAGATCACCTGGTGGTGGACTTGATTTACAATCCGCCACAAACTGAGTTACTTCGTCGGGCCAAAGGCCAGGGTGCCCTGACTTTGAATGGAGCGGACATGCTGCGCCTGCAGGCAGACCGTGCTTGGGAAATTTGGTCTGCCGCAGGCGCATGAATCTCGCGCCATGACGTTTGGTCCGTACTTTGAACAGCAATTTCCCGACCTTGACGCAATGCCTCGAAATCACAACCTGAACTCAACCCTGCCGCTTGTGGCATGCACTCTCAACGGGGGCATGCGCTGTTGAACCAAGACGTCCCCTCCACGATGCCAACCAACCTTCCTCCCACGGAGCAACCGGGCCCCATTGACGATCTTCACTTGCTCTCTGTGGAGGCCCTGCTCCAAGCCATGCATCAAGTCGATGAAGACGTGCAGCCAGCGGTCGCAGATGCCATGCCTGCCTTGGTGAAATTGATCGAGGCCTTGGTTCCGAGAATGAAAGAAGGAGGTCGATTGTTTTACCTCGGGGCAGGAACCAGCGGACGACTTGGTGTGGTTGATGCCAGCGAATGCCCTCCCACTTTTGGGGTTGAACACGGCAAGGTCGTTGGACTGATGGCCGGCGGAGACCCGGCCATTCGGCAGGCCGTCGAGGGTGCGGAAGATGACCCCCATCAGGGATGGAGGGATTTGGAATTTGCATCCATCACGCCTTTGGACACCGTGGTTGGCATTGCCGCAAGTGGTCGCACTCCCTACGTGATCGGTGCCCTGAATGAAGCACGCCGACGGAACATCCTCACGGGCTGCATCACGTGCAATCCAGACAGCCCCATCGTTGCGTGTTGCGACCATCCCGTGGTGGCCGTCACAGGACCTGAATTCGTCACTGGATCCACGCGCATGAAAGCTGGCACTGCGACCAAACTTCTGTTGAATCGCCTGACCACGGCCACGATGATTCGTTTGGGACACGTCCAGGGAAATCGTATGGTGGACATGCAACTTACCAACCAAAAACTCGTGGAACGGGGAGCTCGAATGGTTGCTGAGGGCACGGGGTTGGCATTGACAGAGGCCGAGGCTTCCCTATTGAAACATGGAAGCGTGCGCGCAGCCATCCAAGCATTCAACTCCTGACCGGTGCACGCCCTTGAACCCTATTACGCTTGGCGAAACCATTACATCGCCAGTGAAGATTCCCGAAGCCCTTTCTATGGCCGGGTGTACAACGAAATGGCCTTTCATCTGAAGGTGTACGATCATTACATCCACCCGCAGTGGGATGAATTTGGGAGCCAAACGCTCTACACCAAGATTCTTTGGGCAGACTATGAGGAAGGACACGCCATTTTGGAATTCATAGGCGAATGGAACGACTGCTTGTTCAATGACATCATGCTTTTGAAAAGGGAGGTCATCGACCCCATGATGGCTGAAGGCATTTCGAAATTCATCTTGATTGGCGAAAATGTTCTGAACTTCCATCACAGCGACGATGCCTATTATGAGGAGTGGTTTGACGAGGCCATGGATGCCGATGGATGGATTGCCCTTTTGAATTTCAGGGAACACGTGGTGGCAGACATGCAGGCCATCGATTTGGACTCCTACTTCGTGCTGGGAGGAGAACTCGCCGATCTCGGCTGGCGCACGTACACGCCTGAACAACTGTGTCAACGCGTGGACGATTGCGTCGAAAACCGCTGGGGTTTGTTGAACTAGCCCTTCAGCGCACCTTCAAGGTTTGAGCGGATTGTTGGCCGAGCCATGCCCGCCAAGCGGCACCATCGGAGGCAAAGTGAAAGTCCTTGGGCAACAAGGTGGCAACAGGTCTCCAGCCGAGCCGTTGATGCATCAAGGGTACGCGTTTCCCATAGACGTCCTCCAAACAACCGGTATCGTCAAATTCCACTGGGCCGCACAACCTTGCCTCGCAATGAATGGCCACAATGTGGTGGGTTGGATCAAACGAACTGATGTACCCGACTTCGCTGACGTGCATCCATCCATTCACCTCCACTGCCTGGCCCAATTCCTCCAAGGCCTCTCTCCGAATGCAAGCTGAGACGCCTTCGCCCCATTCAAGGCCGCCACCTGGAAACTTCATCACCCCTCCCATGGGCAAACGCTCATAAGACACCAAAACCTCACGACTTCCGAGATCTTCATTCCAGCGTGTCACCAACATGTAGCCCCTGACGTTGAACCGACCCTCTGGTTGATGGGGTCGACGCGCTCTTAGCATTTCTCGTTTGCCAGGCGGACCAGGAAGTCGCTCCACCAAAAATCCTGCGGCTTCCATGGCCCGCCTCACCCCTCCCTTGGCACAGTATGTGACCAACACCCCACCAGGACGAAGCGCCCACCTCAATCGATCAAAAATCGCCACCTCCCAGAGCTCAGGCTGAGCTTTGGGGGCAAAGGCATCGAAAAAAATCACGTCGAAAGTTTGCTCACGCAGTGAGGCCTGTTGAAGCTCAACTGTCCAACGCTCAAAAGACATCCATTCATCCTCGTGCCTTCCGTGGTCATGGATGTTGACCAAAACTTCCGGCGAAACCTCAGTCAATTCGAGATGGCCCAAGCCCTGAACATCCACGCTGCTCAGGGGATGTGGCTCCAGGGAAACCATGTGAACTTTTCGTTGATACAATCTTGACAACATATTGACGCACAACGCATTCAATCCTGTACCCAAGCCAACTTCCAACACGTGAACCTCGCGAACACCTTCCCCCCGCAGGTCCCTTTCGTCCCACCAGGCCTCCAAACCCATGGCCCCAAAAACATGACGCGTTTCAGACCATGCCCCGTGGACGCTGTGGTAGAACACATCCAAGTCCTCTCTGTGAAGAGTCTGGCTACCGTCCAGGGTGGTCCGAATCGAATGCTTACTCATGAATCAATCTTGGGAAGCCAAGTTAAAACCCCTCCATGGCGCCCAAACCAAAGAGCGCAAAATCCATTCGAATGGGATCCTGGGGATCGATGATGCGCAACGAGGCTGTCAATTCCTCGACCGCCCTCCAGTCGTTGGCCGTTCGGGTCAGAAGACCCAGTTTCCGCCCCACATTGGACGTGTGAACATCCAAAGGAATGCTCAAGACGGAAGGGGAAATCCGAGACCAAAGGCCCAAGTCCACACCTCGATGGGCCGGGCGAACCATCCATCTCAAGAACATGTTCAATCGCTTGGCCGCAGAACCCAAACTCGGATTGGCCACGTGCTTTTTGGTTCGCGAAGCCACCCCTTGACACGCCATGAATTCGCGATGAAACCCCGCGATGGCTTCCTTCAATTGCGAGGGATCCCCTCCTTGCATCCAATGCTTCACAAACACATCTTCGAGACTGTCATAACGCTTGTACAGCGATGCCAAAGCCTGGACAAACCCTTTGGCATCCTCTGCCTGAAAGGTCCTGTGAACAAAGCCATTGAATGCCTTCAAATCGGATTCGCTGTGGTTCACGACAAACGCGCCAGGCTCGTGATCCATTCTCTGCATCAAATCCTCCAAACTGACCAAGATGGTCCCACGCTGTCCCCAGGCCAACGTCGCGGCCAACAAAGCCGACACTTCAATGTCTCGGAGTTCGCTGTATCGATGTGGAATGGACAGAGGGTCCAACGGAATGAAGTCAGGCACTTCATATTGCGCTGCCTTCTCCCATAAAAACTCCTTGAGGTCCGCTGGTGACATGGGGCAAAAATCGGGCTAAATTCGCGACGTGTGGGGAAGGCCTGACATACTCTGGGGATTGTTGGCAATCGCCATTCCGATTGCCTTGCACCTGCTGCAATTGCGGCGGTACAAGCGAGTTGCTTTCTCCAATGTCGCCTTCCTCAAAGACGTCCAGAAGGAAACCCAAAGCAGGCACCGGCTCCGGAACTTGCTCATTCTGTTGAGCAGAATTCTCGCGTTTTCGTGTTTGGTCTTGGCCTTTGCGGATCCCATTCTCCGCGAGAACGACGCCGATGCGCAGACGTCTCGCGCAGCGGTCTCGGTCTATGTTGACAACAGCCCTTCGATGATGGGTGCTGGTGAAAACAGTCCCCTTCTTCAAGAGGCCAAACAAAAGGCCACATCTCTGGTTGAAGCGTTTGAAGAGACGGATAAGTTTCATGTATTCACGAGTGATTTTGAGGGGCAAGACCAGCGCTTTGTAACTCAAAATGAAGCCCTTGAACGAATCGCCGCCATCCAGCCTGGCAACCAGGCACCCGCCCTAGACGCTGTCATCCGCAGGGCTTCAGATCAGTTGGGTCGAAGGGGTGATGCGGCCGGTTGGTCCTTTTGGGTCAGCGACCTACAGAGAACAAGCCACCAAGTGTTGGGCACTCAGAGCCCCGACACAACCGTGGAATGGCGTGTGGTGCCTGTTTTGCCCAATGCCGTGCCCAATTTGTGGATTGATTCGGTGTGGTTTGATGCACCGATTGCCTTGTCCAATGAACCAGCGGTGCTTCATGTGAGGATTGCGCACGACGCCTCCGAGGGGGTGGATGCGTTGCCTCTGACCCTGCGAATGGATGGTGTCACTGAAGCCATCGGGTCCTTTCATGTGGTGCCCGGAATGTCCACAGACACGGTGTTGAGGTTCACGCACGGAACACCAGGCCCACACGTGTTGGCTGTGTCGCTTCGTGATGCTCCAGTCCAATTTGACGACATCCATTTCATGGGTTACAGCGTAGAAGCGGCTGTGGAAGTGTATCACTGGGTGGAAGATCTCGACGCGAACACACCTGACTTGGTGAACAGGGCATTGGCCTCCGGAGCGCCAGCCGTGAAGACCTCGACAGGAACTTCACTGCCTTCACCTCAAGAATTGTCGAAGTTTGATCTTGTCATCGCAGATGCCCTCACAAACCCGGCGCCAGGTTCGTTGGCGATGCTTCGGGATTTCAACAACGCGGGCGGTACTGTGCTCATCGTGCCAGACAGTGCGGGACGAGGGGTGGTGGCTGTGGCCGAAGCCATGAGTCTTCCCAAGCCTCGAGGGTGGGTTCGTGAAAATGGTCAGGTCTCCCAAGTTCAATGGAAACATCCACTCTTTCAAGGGGTGTTCCGGCATGTACCCTCCAACATTGATTGGCCCGCTTACGACCGCCTGCTCGACAGACCCTTGAGTCTCGATGAAGACGTGATTGCGGTCGCTGCAAGCGGACTCCCTTACTGGAGCGTACTGACCAATGCAACGGCCACAGGAGGAGACATCCATTGGTTAGCCACCCCCCTTGAAACGGGAAATTTGACCCGCCATGGATTGTTTGTGCCAATGCTCCTGCGCGTTGCCCAATCCGCGCGCAATGTCCAAAGCCACAGCCTAACCCTCGGCAAAGACCTTGCCCTGGTCGTGCCCGTCTCTGATGACAACGACAACACCCGGTCCGCGGACATTGCTTGGACCATCCATCGGGTGACAACAGAGGAATCAGTCCCACCCACAAACGCCCATCAACGCATTGTCCCTGAAGTACGAAGCACACCAGAAGGTGTCAAACTCGGATGGGGAGAGGCCTTGTCGGTCCCTGGAGCCTACCTGGTGCAACGCGATGATTCCACCACTGCTTCCTTTGGCATGAACCATGACCGCGTGGAATCCACCTTGGAGGCATGGGATGTCCCAACGTGGAAAGAAGCTGTTGAAGCGGAAGGATGGTCCCACGTGGAGGTGTGGTTGCGACACGCTGAAGGCCTCGGAGCGATGGTTGAACAACACATTTCTGGGAAGCGATTGGCCTGGTATTTCTTTGCAGCCACGCTTTTGGCTCTGGCATTCGAATCGATTCTTCTACGCCGATGGAACAAGCTATTCTCCTGACATCTGTCTGCATTCACGACCCGCACAGTCCGTGGCATAACCAAGTGACCGATGTGCTACTCATGAACGGCACCATTGCCGCCATGGGGGAAGACGCGGCAGATTCCCTCCCACCTCACGGTTCATCTCTGGATGGTTCAGGTAGCGTCCTATCCCCTGGCTGGGTGGACCTTCAGGTACATTTCCGCGAACCCGGCCAAGAAACCAAGGAAGGCATGGTCCAAGGATTGCTCGCCGCTGCAGCGGGAGGGATGACCTCTGTTGGCGTTCTCCCCACCACCCATCCTTGTGTGGACCATGCAGGCGCTGTGTCTGGCGTGTTGGCATCTGCCCATCGGGCGCATGCAGCAGGCATTCCCACCAAGGCCTTGCCTCTGGCGCATGTGTCGGAGCAGGGTCGCGGACAGCAAATCTCCGAAATGCATGACATGCACGAGGCAGGAGCCGTTGGATTCACAGACGATTGTGCCATTGACCGCGTGGGATTGTTGCAACGCGCTTTGACCTACAGTCTCGTCCATGGAAAAGCAGTCATGGATGTGCCCCTAGACCAAGACCTCAATGCCGGTGGCGTCATGCATGAGGGCGCTGCCAGCACAGCCATGGGGTTGACGGGGTCGCCTTCTGGGGCTGAAACGATGCGCATTGCACGAGACCTCGACATCCTTCGATATGCGGGCGGACATCTCCACTTTTCAGTTGTGACCACGGCAGAAGGAGTCGAGCTTATTCGACAGGCCAAACGAGAGGGCCTTCACGTCACATGTGCCACGACAGCGATGCACCTTGCCTACCATGACGAAGACCTGCTCGGGTTTGTAGGGACCCTTCGCATGATGCCTCCCTTGCGATCTTCGAAGGACCGTGACGCCCTTCGTTTGGGCATCATTGATGGCACAATCGACGCCATCACAAGTGACCACCGCCCCGAGGATCTGGAACATCACGACGTGGAATTCATGCTGAGCCCAAACGGAGTTGCGAGCTTGCCTTCGGCCTTTGCCTTGTCACTGACAGGCGTACGCGAGGTTTGTCCCAATGAACAAGAAGCTCTCTCGGCCACGCTTCGCGCTTGGACTTCAGGCCCATCTTCCATTGTTGGATTGGACGCCCATCCCCTGGATGTCGGAGCACCAGCCAACCTCACCTGGTTTGACCCCCATGCGGCCCACAAACCTCATGTTCATACGCGAGGAATGAACCTGCCCCCACTGCCTGAACAAACCTATGGCCAAGTCCTTGGGACGTTTCAAGACGGACGATCCTGGCTCGCCCCGAGGTAATGTAATCGCCGCTATTCAGCGGGACAGACATGCCGTCCACTGCACTTCCCGTTACTCTCGTTGTCTCGATGTTCCGCAACAAAACGAGACTGCCATGCCTTTGGGGGAGCAGTTTTCAAGTGTCAATTGCGGTCAAGCTTCCCCCTGTGGTCCCATGTATGGGAGCGGTGTGCCCAAATCCGTGGCACCATGATCATTGATGGGGCCATGCTGGCTTTCAAATCGTTGAACATTTTCAGCCAATGCCGCCAGCAGCCTTTTGACATGATGTGGTGACATCACCACACGAGATCGAACCTTGGCTTTGGGCATGCCTGGCATGACCTGAATGAAATCCATGACAAACTCTGCGGGGCTGTGCGTGATCACCGCCAAGTTGGCGTAAATCCCGGTGGCCACTTCTTCTGGGAGCTCGATGTTGAGCTTACCCTTGGACTCTTGATTGGACATGACCCGAAGGTACGTCAAGGAATCAAGGGCAAGGCCAAAACCTCTTCCAACCGTCGGACCGTCTTCCACGCCCCGGGCTCAACAGATCCGCTTGGATTGAAGTGCACCCCCCTCCATCCGACGTTTTGCGCTCCCTCAATGTCACTTTCCCAACTGTCTCCAATCATGTAAATCTGGCCTGGATTCACGACTCCCGTGGATTCCAACGCCTTCAAAAATGCGTCGGGATGAGGCTTCTTGACACCCAAAGCATCACTTGTCAACACCCCATGAAAATATGTGCTCAACCCGCATCGATCCACCTTGAGATGCTGCACCTCTTCAAAACCATTGGTCAGCAACCACATGTCATGTCCCCTCTTTTGTAGTTCAGACAACAGAGCGTGAGTACCTTGGATCAATCCGGTTTGGTGCGGCGAGGTGAGGATGTAATGCTGTCCCAAACGTTGGGCCAAATCCTCATTCATTGCAGCACCCAACTTTTCTGAAGCCATGAGAAACCTTTGGCCACGGAGCACGTCCTTGGTCATCCTCCCCGCCCGGTACTCAGCCCAGCATAGGTCGTTGGCTTCCTCATACGCTTCAATCCAATCCTCCACCCGAGGTATGCCCTTCGCACCAAGGTCAAATGCATCGTATCCCTGCGTCAATGCCAGGCGTGAATTGGTCTCAAAGTCCCACAGGGTGTGGTCCAAATCAAAAAACAGCAGGGCATTCATGCGGCCAAGGATTTGACCCACACTGAAATGAATGTCAACCAACCAGCCCACAAACCATAGGCGAGCATCATGCGGGCCATGGCAAACGGGGCATCCCGAAAATACTTGGCTGCCAGCATGGTAGCGACGGGCACTGAAATCAATCCAGAAACAGCCATCAACCCGACCAATCCAGCCCTGTTTTTCAAGTTGACGAAACGCCTCCGACTTGGTGTAAAAACCTTTTTGCCACGCTCATTTCTCGGCCCTCTCATGCCTTCCCACCACGAAAAAAGCCACTTTCCAAAATTCCAGAACATCGCGACTCCAGCAGCAGCACCCAACGTTGAGACAATCCAAACCTCATACCACGGCACACCCGCTGCAACCATGGCCGTGGGAGTCACCAAAAACTTCACCACGGCAGCCACCATCCAACCGATGATTTCAAGCCATCCCATCTCTGTCATGCCCTAAAGTACATCTCACACGTTGCCGAAGTTCTTGGGCCATGTGAACATATGTTGACTTCCAACCCTTCCATGCCTGATCATCACTCACCGTCGTGTTGTGCCAACAACTCACCCAATGCCCACCAATTGACGCCACAACATCCATCATCATTGGCAACTCCACTTTGGCAAACTGGGGGAACAATCGGATGCATTCCATCAACCCCATGTCCATGACGGCCAATGGACGAATGGTCATTGGCAGCACTTTGTCATGGACCCAATCATAGGCAGGAAAAGGACAACTCACACCTGCCCTGAAGCCGACCTCCCTCGACCACCCAAGCGACGCATCCTCGACAACCGACCGCATCGACAAGGCTGCCCAACCTTCAGGTTCTGAGCGAAGGAAATGGGCCCGCACGCGTGTGCATTCAAGTCCCATTTGTACGGCCATCCGGGCCTCTTCTTGAAACACGGCAGGGTCGCTCATGGCGCGATATCCCGGATGCCAATGGACCCTGCCTTCCTCTGTATGAGAAGCCAAATTTTCTACCAAGGCGGGAAGAAATTCGCCCTTGGCGTCCAACCCCACATCATAAGGATGGCTGCGGCGTGAACACAAAACATACCAAGACAATGATTCCGTCTCATGAAATCGTCGAATCCAACCGTAGGTATCAAAAGGGTCCTGTTCGATGCCCCTCAACACGCGACGACGCTCTCGGCATTGAGACCACCTACCACTCAAAAAATCACGGCATTGGAGCGCATGGGATTTCCACCACGTTCGGCCTCGATGCTTCAGAGCCACATCAACATCGAAAGTCGGATTCCAGATGAGGCCTCGTGGGGCATTTCTCGCGTTCACGGAGCGATCGCGAGGGATTGAGTGAGACCAAAACTCCCACCATGCCACCGCAAAACACTCAGCCCAAGGCAACCGATGTTGCATACCTCGAGACATGATGACATCTCCAAATTGAGGTTCATGTTCTTGCAACGACAGCGGAAGTGACGAAGGTGCGGGTCTACCGTGTTCATCTCGCGCACAACCTATTTCCCCCCAACATGTCAACGCATAGAACAAGGCCCCAAGCACATCGATCTGCCGACCCTCCTTGCCGTCATTCACAGCACAAGGCATGGCCAAGCACATGAGGCCAAAACGATCCGTATGCAACCGTTCACAACTCCATTCAACATGACTGGAGGGTCCAGGTTGCGTCCCATCCAACATGATTGGATGGCATGGCCAGGATACCACGGCTTCTCCACCCCAACAAAGTGCGACCCTTGAATCCAATTGGGCCGAACCATGCTCCGAGTCACCTAAAACCCACTCGATTTCCACACCCAACCATTCTCTCCACACCACATCCACCACATACCGCATGCGTTGAGAAGGTTTGGGATGATGCAACGTCCACTTCTCCATCGGTCAATCAAGTTTCTCTCCATGCAGAGAGAGCCCACACCTTTCCAAAGCTTCAAGAATCGAGTGTGCAGCATTGCCCTGACCGTACAAATCATCGACCTCAAACCGATCCAAAGAAAGCATGGATTCAGCCGCCTTTGCCAACATGGCCGGCTCGGGTACAAGGGTTGAATGACCGCGGGTGATTTGGTCCCTCCATTCTGTGGTATCTCGAAGTACGAGGCATCGAGTTCCAAGGGAATAGCACTCCTTTTGAACCCCTCCACTATCCGTCAACACCAGCGGTGCCCCATGAATCGATCTCAACAGTTCCGTGGCACCCATGGGCAATGAAGCATCGATACCCCAGTCCCTCAAGGCCTCTTTCCACGTCATGGACCACAGGGTCAATGAATGTTCCGTTCTGGGGTGGACCGGAAAACAAATCCTCCGCTGTTGTGATTGTGCCCATTGGCCAGCAGCCTGCAGCCAAGACACCAACCTTGTCACATCGTCGACATTGGAAGGACGATGCATCGTCAACAACACGGGACCACACCCCCGATCCTTCTCGCAAAAATGTCGACTTAAGTGGAGGGCATTGTCGTGCATGACGTCCCCTGTTTTCAGAACCACTGGTGCAGAAATAGAGGGCTTCATTCCAGGGTTCCAACGCTGCTCAATCCCCTCTTGCCGAAGGTGCTCGACAGACTCGTCCGTCGGACAAATCAACACAGATGACATCCGATCCACCAAGACTCGATTCACCTCCTCCGGCATGGCCCAGTCTCCAGACCGAAGGCCAGCCTCGACGTGAACCAGGGGAACACCTTCAGCCACCGCAGCCCACGCCCCGGCCAAGGTTGAATCCGTGTCGCCAAACACCAATACCCAATCGGGCTGATGAGCAAGAATGGCCCTTTGGATCCCATCCATCATGTCCCCAAGGCGTTTCGCGCGACATGATGGGTCAGGGTGCAATCTCACGTCAGGGGCAGGCATTGAAAATTCTGCAAAGAACTGTTCGCTCAAAACCTCATCGTGATGTTGGCCTGTGTGAACCCAGGTCGTTTTCCAACCTTGCCTCCCCACCAAGGCACGATGAAGCGCTGCACCCTTGACAAACTGAGGGCGCGCTCCTACAATGACCATTGCATGGGTCTCTTTCATCACGTCAACCATCCTTGGTCTGCAAAGCTAACGTACTGACCACCCGCAATGATGATATGATCGAGCAAGGGCAAGTCCAAACACTCGCCGGCACTTGCGAGTTGACGTGTCAACCTTCGGTCTGCTTCACTCGGAACGGCATTGCCCGAAGGATGGTTGTGAACCACGACCAACGCGGCTGCGCGCATGGCCAATGCACGTCCGAATATGATTTTTGGGTCAGCCACAGTGCCCGTCAATCCTCCTTTGGAAATGCATACCTCCGCCATGACCTGGTTCGATCTGCGGAGCATGACCGCCCAAAATTCTTCATGCTGCAAGTCCGACAGCCGATCGACAAACCGACGATGAACATCTTGGGAAGAGGTCACGCGCAAGCCCACCCGACCCAAGGCCATTTGTCGACGTCGACCCAACTCCATGGCCGCTGCGATCATGCACGATTTGGCCGGGCCAATGCCGGGAATCATGGCCAACCCTTCGGGAGGCCAAGAAGCGAGGTTGTTCAAACACCCCTGTGCCATGTCCATCACTTCCTTGGCCACGTCTTCCGCTGCTTGGCCAGACCGCCCCGTACCAAGAAGCAACGCCAACAATTCCTCATCCTCAAGAGATTCCACACCTTCACTGGCCACACGCTCTCGGGGACGAAGTGCAATTTTCATGGCGCAAAAAAAAGGCCCTCCACCATGGGAAGGCCCTCAAGTTTGTGCTTGTCGACTCTCAATCAAAGACCGGCGACGTGGAGCGCCAGGCTCGACTTCAGGTTCGCTGCTTTGTTCTTGTGAATCACATTGCGCTTGGCAAGCTTGTCCAACATGCCACTCACGACGGGAAGCATCGTGGCCGCCTCTGTGGCGTCTTGTGTGGCGCGCAGCTTACGCACAGCGTTGCGCGCAGTCTTGTGCTGGTAGCGGTTGCGGTCGCGCTTCTTCTCGTCTGAACGGAGGCGCTTGAGGGCTGATTTGTGATGTGCCATTCTTGTTCTGCTTGCTAAAAACAGGGGTGCAAATATAGCGAGAAAAAAGAGGCGTCCAAGGGTTTGGAGGGAAATTTCATTGAATCACCATTGGAGAAGCAAATCCACTTGGAGATAGCCCCCATACAAAGAGTGCCTCACAGGTTCCGTGTAGATCAAATCTCGCGGCACAAAAGTCACCTCTCCGACAAAATCCTCCAAGCTGTCGTCGTCATGGTCAAACAATGTGATGGTCACCTCCCGGTCTATTTCGATGCCTTGGAAGCTCAGGGATTCAAAATCGATGCGTGCACCGATTCCCTGGTCAGTCACCACCGGAGAAGTATAGTATTCTTCGTTCCACACCGAAACAACGGCAAAGAAATCTGGAGCCCCAGATTCGCCGAAAGGATCCTCCGCGTAATTCACATCATAGGCCAGAATTTCGATTTGGTCAATCACCAAGCGCTCCGTGCCCTGTCCGTCTCCGCATGACACGACCAACCAAGCAACCATCACCAACCAAAGATGTTGTGCGCGAAAGCTCAAACGTGTGCTCATGATGACCAGCGGCTCTGTGAAATTCTCAAGTGTCAAGAAGGGCGCCGAGGCGCCCTTCCATCCTAACAATCTACTTGTACCCAATCGAACAGCCTATGCCTTGGCACCAGCGTTCGTTTGATGCACGGATTCAAACATAGGTCAAGTCTTGTATAAACAAGAAACATTATATGGCTAATCAAAAAAAAACTTCTTCACATTCATGATTTCGTTCGACCAAGAGCCTGTGTATCTTTCGGGAATGAAGCGAATGTGGTGGGCTGCATGTGCCAGTTTGGCCTCCCTTGGATTCAGCTGGGGACAGACACCACCGGCGTTTGTCAACATTGGAGAAGAAGCAGGACTCACGGGCGAAGGACAGCACCACGCCGTGGCCATTGGGGATTACGACAACGATGGCGATGAGGACATCTACATTGGGAGCAAGTTCGCACCCAACCTTCTGTATAGAAATGATGGCAACATGACTTTCACAGAGGTAGGGGCATCTGCTGGCGTGAATGACTCCGGATCGACCAATGCCGCCATTTGGTTTGATTTTGACAACGATGGTGATATGGACCTGGCCACGGGCAATGGGTATTCTGGAAACCCTTCCATCCCCAATCGATTTTACGTCAATCAAGGGGACGGCACCTTTGTCAATATGGCCGAGGAATTTGGACTTGCCAGCGATCTGCAATGTCGAAGCCTCCATGCAGCGGATTACGACAACGATGGATTCACGGATCTCTACGTGGTCAACATCAATGCCGTCAACCACTTTTTCCGAAACCTAGGAGGTCTGGGATTCGAGAATGTCTACGAGGCCACGGGAACCTTGGATACCGGGGTGGGCATGGGAAGTGTGTTTTTTGACCACGACAACGACGGTGATCAAGACCTCTATTTGACGCATGACGCCAACCAAACCAACAAATTGTTCCGCAACAATGGCAACGGAACCTTCACCAACATTGCCTATTTCGCAGGGCTGAATTACCAAGGAAATTGCATGGGGGTTGACGTGGCTGACATCAACCATGACGGTTGGTTGGACATGTACATCACCGACCTCTACCCCAGCGCGATGTTTTTGAATGATGGCGATGGGACGTTCTCAGACATCAGCATCTCCTCTGGCACCAATGACTCGGGGATGACTTGGGGATGTGTCTTCTTCGATTACGACCACGATGGATCGTGGGATTTGTACATCGTCAACGATTACGCCTTCGCACCGCTGCCGAATATCCTCTACCGGGGGAATGGTGACAACACCTTCACGCCCGTGAGTGAGGGCGACATGACCTTGGAGCATCGACATTCCGACTACGGCCTGGCCATGGGAGACCTCGATGGCGACGGAGATTTGGACCTTGTGACTGCCACGCCCAAATCGGCCACCCAACCAGGAATCGGGTTACTCAGGAATGATGCAGCGACAGGGCATTGGATGCAAGTGAAATTGCACGGAACCCTGAGCAACCGCGACGCCGTGGGAGCGCGGGCAACGTTGCACGCGAACGGGCAATCACGCATGGATGAGGTCAACATTGGTCAGGGATATTCTGGGGCGAGCACCCTGGATTTGCATTGGGGTTTAGGCAACATCGCTTCGGTGGATTCCTTGGTGGTGAACTGGCCCTCAGGTCAAACCACAGTCCACACCGACCTCGAAATCAACGCGCGACACCACATTTGGGAACCACACGGTTGTCCAGCCGACTTCGACTACGACTTTTCTCATGGAACCTCGGATCTGCTGCAGCTCTTGAGCGCGTTCGGAGGGTTCGCCAACGAGGAGGACTTGGACGGGGATGGTGTATGCGCCACCGGAGATTTGCTGGTCTTCCTGACGCTTTTTGGTTCTCTGTGCCCTTGAGGTCAAACCCTCATTCGCACACTGCGCCAAACGCCCCGAGGAGCTGAAGTATGTCCGCAACGGCCACAGTGCCATCACCATTCAAATCCTCCACACAAAGACTCGGTTCTGTCCCTGAAGCGATGCACGTTCCTGACACGGCATCCCAGATCGTGCCCAATCCGCAGCAATCGCCGGCTGAGCAATCGACCGGACCCACAGGTGTGCATGGGTCGCATGCCGCGAAGCAATGGACATCGAGGGTTTGATTCTCCGCGAGGACCAAAAACGAGCGGTTGAACCCACCCAAACCGTTGGACACACCACACGCGGCGGGAACACCCTCATCCGTGCCCCACGCATCCCCATTCAGGAATTTGTATTCCACCATGCTGCCAGTTTGGGCCACGACCGTGGTGCGGTACAAGCCGTCCTCTCCGAGTTCCAGGGGCGTGGCGTCAGCCACCCAACCTTGAAAAGATCCCGCCACATGGACCCCTGCCGCAGCAGGTGTGAGTTCGCCCAAATCGAGCTGGAGCACGGTTTCATATTGGCAAGAACCATTGTCAGCTTCTGCCAACGGATCGTAGTTCACGGCCGCTGGGTCCGTGCAGCCCACCTCGGCCAAAATGGGGATGGACCCATCCGTGTCCGGTGTCGGCAATGGAGTGTCCAAATAGAGATGCCATTCACCAGGCTGGAAAGTTTGGGCTTGCCCCACGTTGTTCACCGACAAAGGCAAACCCGTGAAATAATCATACCACGTCCCATTGTAAGGGAATCCTGGCACCATGCTGATTGGATTCACGTCAAAATTGCCCACGAGGACTGCATTTTGATTGGGCCCATACAGGTGAATGCGCTTGCCCATCCCAGAACCATCCACGTTGTAATCAAAGGTCCCAAACACCGGCTGGTTCTTCTTCAAATCAACCAATGCTGCAATGGTCTTGGCCAAGGAAAGCCGATGCTCATTGCCCAGGTCAAGCCAAGGGGCTGGCTTCTCACCCAATTTGCATTCTTCTGCAAAACTTCCATTGAGACAATCGAAAATGCTGGTATCGTAGCCCAATTCACCCCATTGCCAAATCATTTTTGGACCGGGAAGTGCCAACAAAAACGCATGCGTCATCGCCAAGCGATCCATGGCTGTGGACTCGACCTGAACGTTGTAGCTGCCAGAAGAATTCCCGTACGCCGCCAACTCATAGCCCATGCGCTCTTCGTCGTGACTTTCAGCATATGCCACCAAATTGGGCCAAGCATACCCCCGATTCTGCCAGGAAGCGTAGTTGATGTCTCCGTAATACCCCATGGCTGATTGAGAGAACGCGTAGGTCATTTTGCCCCAAATCATGAATCCTCCATTGGCCAACGCTGTCTCCTCATCGTTGTTGCCGAGGTGCTCCAAAATCATGTAGGTGCCAGGGTGATTGCTCCACAAATCATTGGCGTAGTCAAACAAGATGTCTACCCTGCTCTGGTCGTATTGGTTCCAAGCATCCACATTGGAGCCTGTGAAGTTTTGGGTCAAACCCTTGCTCAAGTCCACGCGGTAGCCATCGATGTGGTACTCGTCAATCCAAAAATTAAACACCCGTTTCCAAAACTCCCTCGTCCAAGGATCACCGTGGTCAAAATCGTATCCAGGGCTGAACGGGTGCATGGCCACCTCGTTGAACCAAGGATTGGTGCTGGCCACCGTACCATCGGCATCTTGGTACAAGCGAACCATCGGATCGGTGCCAAAACTGTGGTTGGGAACCACGTCGAGGATGACCGCAATTCCACGTTCGTGGCATTTGTTCACGAGTTCCTTGAGTTTGGCCTTGGGGCCGTAGAACTTGTCGACGGCGAATCGAAAGTTGGGATTGTAGCCCCAGCTGAGGTTGCCCTCAAATTCACTCACCGGCATCAATTCGATGGCATTGAATCCCATGAATTCGAGGTAGTCCAAACGATTGATGACATCCTGGAAAGTTTGGGCTTCGTCAAAATCACGGACCAGCGTCTCATAGATCACCAAGCGGTCTTGGGATGGCTTTTGGAAATCTCCGTCTGTCCACAAGAAATAAGGACTGTCCGTGCGAAAAGCCGTCGTATGCCAATTGGCTTGACTCGAAGGAAACGCAGGCATCCCTGGGAAATGACTTTGCGGAATGTAGGCGTCGTCCCATGGATCGAGAACGAGCTCGGCATAGGGGTCACCGATTTCCAATTCATTTTCCACCAAGAAATGATAGCGATACCAAGTCCCTGGTGTGAGGTTGTTCACCTGCAACCAATGACGCGTTCCATCCACACTCTTGCGCATCAACGAGGCATCTGTAGTGGCCCATGCGTTGAAATCACCACGAAGATGAACATGGGTTTTTCCTGGCGCGCGCAGTTGAACAATGACCGTGCTTGTGTTGAGTACGTTGACACCATCTTGTGTACCCGCCGGTGGATCCAAGACGATGGGTGTTTGGGCAAAAACACTTGTGCCTTGGGTGAACATGATGCCGGGCATGACGCCAAGCATGGCCCACATCACCCAAACACGGGCTTTGACTTGAAGGAGGGTAAGGTCGCGAGGCATGGTGCTTGAAGATGGGCTTAGTGTTTGTTTCACACCAAGGTACGACAAGGAAGGGCAGTTCGCCAAAACAAGCTCCACAACTTCTGCCTTTGCTGGCGCCTGAATGTCAGGTTCAGGTCCCGTGGTGTACCCGTTTGGAAGCATCCTCGCTCTCCTCTCCCACCTCGTCAAGCCTCTGAAGGTTGGAGGCCTTCACCACGAATTCATCAACGAACAACCATGTGGGTTCAGAAGCGGCATCGTGCCACGAGGGGCAAGGACCTGGATTGACGAGATGCATCCGAACATATCTGGCTGAGAGGCCATCGAGGTCCAGGCCGACGGGAACCACAGTTTGTCGCCCGTCTCGTTCAAGGGCTTCACCCCATGGCGCTTGAATCGGCAATTCCACAAATCGAATTCCATCGGTGGACACCGACCACTTGAGATGAGCCGGCATGAAAATCCAAGCATCCTGATACAAGTACAACTGGGTCTCCACCCTCGACAAGGACTTGACCTCGCCTAGATCTGCTGTGCACGTCATGTCCTGACCCTGCAGGGCCTGCCATGCTCCATCTCGAAAGTCCAAAGAACCGCGGCGACCGTCCGCCAAGGCTTGGGGACCACCTCCTGTGTAATGGGGGCTTGGCGTATAGGACAGCTCCAAGGGCTGATGGGCCGCCGCATGTCCCGCCACCGGAAATCGTTCCGTCACCCCGGTGGCCCTTCCCCGCATGCTCACGTCGACCCACACCTCCCCCAGTCCCTGCACCAACACGGAGCCACCGACCTTGCTTTTGGTGTTCGGCCCCGATCCGTCGTCAGGAACAAACGTCACATCACCCCCCACATGGCGAAGCGCAGGTTCCACGAGGACCTCGACCATCCCTTCCATATGTGGCTGAACACTCACAGCCACGGGCACCCCTTCCAACCCTGGATCCAATCCCATGTGAGCCCATCGTTGGGCCAACCCATCCAATCGCCTCAAGAACCGATCGTATGCACCCTCCTCCAAGGTCACTTCCGTCCCAGACCACAACACCTCTGCCAAGCCCGTGGACCTCGGAAACACCTTTCCCATGACCTGGTCTTGGGGGGCACGCTCGGTCCACATGTTGCACTCGCCGCCGAGCACGCGACCCAATTGACCTTTGGCCTCTTCCGGTATGGGGTCAAAACCATAGACTTTCTCGAGATCGATGGAACGTAGCGGATAATCCAAATAGCAGTGACTTGTCGGGGACACCACCACATCCGTGCCCAAATGTGTAGCCTCCACGGCACCCTGCATGCCTCGCCAGCTCTGGACCATGGCTCCATCGGGCAATCCCCCCTCAAGAATTTCATCCCAACCCATGATTCGGCGACCCTTGGAAGCGAGGTGCGCTCCCATCTGGTTGATGAAAAACGTTTGAAGTTGAGATTCATGGGTGAATCCAAGGCTAGCCATGCGGAATTGGCACCGTTCGCAATCCTCCCAGCGAACCCTGGGGACCTCGTCACCTCCGATGTGAATCACCTCCGATGGAAAGAGTGTACACACCTCATCAAGCACCGCGCGCATGAATGCCAAGGTCGTATCCTGACCCGCGCAATAGACATCTTTGAACACCCCCCAATTGTTGGGAACATCCATGGGTTCTCCCGTGCATCCAAGCCAAGGGTATGCGGCCAACGCAGCGCGACAATGTCCTGGCATCTCAATTTCAGGGATGATCTCCACATGCCGATCGGCTGCATATCGCACGATCCCTTGGATGTCTTGTTTGGTGTAAAATCCACCCGTCACACTTCCATCTTCCTCGGTTCGAAATCCACCAATCTCTGTCAGTTTGGGATAGGTTGGAATGGGAATTCGCCACCCTTGATCCTCCGTCAGATGCCAGTGCAAGACATTCATTTTTTGGAGGGACAAAGCATCGATCACTTGCATGACAAACGAAGGCTCCATCATGTGTCGACAACAATCCAACAGCAGACCACGGTGTTCCAATGCCGCATGGTCCTCAATGAAGACCTCTGGAAGGACAAAACCCACAGGACACCCTGTTTCGCACGAAGGAGGCAACAACTGCCTGAGTGTCGTCCACCCGCGGAACCCACCCTCTGCATCACGAGACTCAATGAGCACCCTGTCCTTGCTCACAGTCAAGCGATATCCCTCTTCTCCCAAATCCTCTTCCACTGCTTTCCATGCCCAAACCCCGGGCTGTTCATGCCATGAATTCTCGAGTCTACCGTCCTTTGTGGGGAGCACCTCCCATGTCAAACCAGCCGAAGTCAGCCATTGGGTCACCCCATCCATAGGCCAGCCCTCGGGCCAGGACAATCGCAATTTCCCATTGGACCGAAACCCCGGAACCTCCGTGCTTCCAACATCCACGCGCACTGGATACGGCACCAAACTTTCCACACTTCCTCGTGGCAATGGGTGCACTGGACCGTGACCACATCCGGAGAAGGCACAAGCGACAAGCAAAGCAGAAGCGACAACCGATGCGGAAGCGACAACCGATTCCATCGCAGCCCCGGTGGAAGCGACAACCGATTCCATCGCAGCCCCGGTGGAATGAACCGCAGCAGCCAGAGCTCGAACTCGAGCGCGAATTCCAAATTCTCCAATCCCTATGGATCTCACCAACAGCCCTGACCGGGTTGTGAAACGATTCATCATGGGCGTGCGTCTGTTCATGTCATCATTCATGGGGGTGCGTCATGTGTTGGGCCGCTTGGACCAAGGCAACCACCTTGTCGAGGTCAACCGGGTGGACACTTCCATCAAACAAGGGGTGCTGCCAAGGCAGAGAAGTTCTCCTGCATGACGCATGAACGCCCTCCACTCCGGCCGCTCGCAGGGCTGGGACATCCTGCGGCCTGACGCCCCCTCCTGCCACGACTTCCATGCCCATGTCCATCCAAGACCGAAGATGGTCCAAACCTTCCACCGCCCTGGCGCATCGACCGCTGGACAGCAACGTGGTGACGCCGGCGGACAAAAGGGCTTCGACATCCGCCTCGGGGGAATCACTGACATCAATGGCTCGGTGCCACACCAGGGCTTCTGCCCCCACTTCATCGCACATCCTGTGAAGGTAATCCGTGTCCAATCGATGGTCCGAATTCAAACCACCCACGACAACCCGGTCTGCCCCGGCATCCATCATGAGTTTGGCCTCTTCCACAGACCAGGTCCGCTCGGAAGCCGACCATCCAAAATGACCTTCACGGGGACGGATCAATGCCCTCACCTCCATGCCCATGGACACCGCCGATTCCACCACAACAACATTGGGGGTGATTCCACCCACTTGCCACACCGAGCACAGCTCCACCCGATGCGCCCCACCCTCAATGGCCAAAGCAACATCCACCAAAGTGCTTGCACAAACCTCGACGCTCAGCATGCCCCCCTGCCCATCAACGACCCACCCGAGGCCTGTGTTCTACCAACCGAAATGTCATGTCTCATGGTTGAATCATTGTTTGGTTCATCAAGCCCATCCTGTTTGAAAAGCCTTCCAATCGCCTGGATGGGTCAAATCCACGAATGCCCCCTCCATGGGAATGCAGGGGAAGGTAGCCTCGCTTGAAGCTAGCATCAAGGCCGTGGGGATCTCGCGTTCATTTCTCAATGGCTCCAAGGGTGTGTTGAGGCATGCATTCAGCAAACAATCCCTTTCCCATCGAAACACATTCATGCTCACCCAAACCTTGCCATTGCCATCCTTGACACGCTCCACATCCTGGGCACTGGGTTTCTCCATCATGGCCATCAATCCCGCATCCTCCGACCACTCCACCACTGCGAAGGCCATCACCCGTTCCTTCGGTAAACCCAACGAGTCCCGGTCAAACACCACCATGCCATGCCCCACCTCGGTCAGGGCGCTGAAGGCACCTGATGGTGGCTTGTTGTCGCCATTGCACACCGAAACACAGATTCCCGACCATTCGGGATGTGCCTCCAAGGCCACGGCCACAGCCGCTGCAGTACCCTCTGGTTTGGATCGCCCACAAGGGATTCCTTGCCTCGCTACATCCCAGGCCAAACCCTGAGGTGCCCAACGGCGAAGTTCAGCCTCCGAGGTGTCGTCTTCTGCAGAAAGTACTACACATACGAAATCCACCCCCTCGGCTTGGGCTTGTTCAAGAATCAAGGCGAGAAAAGGTTTGCCCTCGGCGTTCACGGGCAACATGGCCTTGGTCACTTGTCGAAGCAAGGCTGTGGCCCCTTCACCCAGTCCTGCTTGATCCAACGAGGATTCAGCCCTCATGCGCGAAGACCGTCCCGCAGCCAGGACCACCAAGGGATGGCTCGGTTGTTTCCATGGACGGCAAACCGCACCATCCACGGGAGAAACGGTCCAAGATGCGTTTGCCCCTGCATCTCGCAAAGCGTTGTGAACCTCGTCCGTTCGAGACCGCGGGCACCACACCAACGCACAGCCCCCCCCACCAGAACCCACCACCTTGTAGCCCCAAGCACCGGCTTCCATGGCCGAATGGCCCAACGTCTCAAGCTTGGGCGTACTAAGACCCAGAGCCTCCCGCAACACATGGTGATGACTTCCCATGAGTTTGGCCACATGTTCACCTCCACCCTTTCCCCAAGATTCGGCGGCCTCCTCCTCCAACTTGACATTCCGCCATGTGCCTCGCCAAAGTGCCAATTCCTCGTCGGTCCAAGTTTCCGTGCCGGCCACGTCCTCGAGCGGGCGCCACCCCCCGCCCGCTCGCTCCAAAAGTGACAGGCGCGACAACTTGCAGCGCTGAAGATGGCCAAACGTGTTCTTGGGCTCTCCCGAGTCCACCAACACCCAAGCCCCCTGATGCCCCCCTTCAAGGGATTCGACATGCCAACCCGGATGAATCCTGAGAACCCCTCCACACGCAATGGCCACATGATCCATGAATCCTCCAGGAGCTCCAAACCGCCCCACCTCCACTTCATGCGCATGACGCGCGAGTTCCATGGGATTCAGGGTACAACCAGAGGCATAGGCCAAGGCATTCACCCATGCCACGACCATTGCTGTGGAACTGCTGCACCCAGATTGCAAGGGGATGTCGACATGGCAAAGCACATGTCCACCCGCGTGGACTTCCCAACCTTGGACCTCGGCGTGGGCCAAACCCGCATGCAAAAAATCCCGCACGTTCCATTCCCCGTCATGAGGCGCTGACCATGACTCATCAGAACTCCACGCAAACCTCAGGCCCGGGGTTTCTAACCGCCACTTTCCATCCGTGCTCGGCGACACCACCATGCGGCAACGAAGCGGAATGGCCGCAGCCATCACTGGCAAACCCAAATAATCCTGATGTTCACCCATGAGACAAACCCTCCCGGGAGCCTCAGATACAAAGGGTTCAAACCATCCCATGCTCACGGAGACCTTGACGGTGCAATGAAAACACACCCAGGGCAGCAAGCAGCGCAAGGACCACAAGCCACAAAGCCGATGTCTCGTGGCCATACAACCACGAACCTGTGGCCATCAGGGCGCCATACACAGACACACAGCCCAAAAACGCTTGCAACAAGCCACGTGACACAGAATGCCCGCGAGGGGATGTATCCCTCGCGAAGCCACGCCATCCTGGACCTGAAACGCCGGTTTGGGCTACAAAAGAAGTCAACACCTCTTGAGATTCTGGCTGAAAAATCCACGCAGTCGCAACCCACCCGCCCGTGGTCAGGGCTGTTCCCCACAACAACTTCTCCCACGACTCCAACACGGGAACCCATGCCAATGGATCTGCGGACAACGCATCGTGAATCCATGTGAAATACATGGCGACCACCAGCGAAATGACCATCGCTGAAATTTCAGTGGCCGCTGAAATTCGCCACCAAAACCAGCGCAGCAAAAACAATCCTCCCGTTCCAGCTCCCAACAGGAGCAACAAATTGAACGCCTGACCTGCATCGGTGAGAGACAAACCAAGACCGGCACCCAACACCAAAGAGAAACCCGTGGCCAGTTGTCCTGCCACAACACGTTGACGTTCCGTGGCCTCGGGGCGGATGAATCGACCGTAGAAATCGTGGACCAAATAACTTGCCCCCAAATTCAATTGAGTGCTCATCGTACTCATGAAAGCTGCGAGCAGTGAGGCTGCCACAAGCCCAAGCAATCCAGGAGGGAGCAAAGACAACATGGCCGGATACGCCAAGTCATGACCCACCTTGTCCTCCGCCACATGGGGAAACGCCTCTTGCAATGAGGCCAGGTCTGGAAACACAATGAGCGAAGCCAAGGCCACCAAAATCCAAGGCCATGGCCTCAGTGCATAGTGAGCGACATTGAACAGCAATGTGGCACCCACTGCATGCCCTTCGTCCTTGGCAGAAAACATACGTTGGGCTATGTACCCACCTCCCCCGGGTTCAGCACCTGGGTAATAACTCGACCACCATTGGACCGCCAAGGGAATGAGCAACATCGGAATCCATGCATCAGGGTTGGTCAAATCAGGAACCAGGTCCAATTGGGGAACCACAGAAGGGTGATTCAACAACCCCTTCAATCCGCCGATTTCAGGCAATTCCACAATCCACCACGCCGCCCACACCGAGCCGACCATCGCGAGGATGAACTGCACAAAATCCGTCAAAATCACGGCCCTCAAGCCACCGAGGACACTGTAAACCAACGTGATGCTACATGTCACCAACAACGTCAGCCAACCCGGCCATCCCAGCAAGATGCTGCCAAGTTTGATGGCAGCCAAACTCACCGTGGCCATCACGAGAACATTGAACACCAAGCCGAGATACAACGCGCGAAATCCACGCAAAAAAGCAGCCGATTTGCCCCCATATCGAAGCTCGTAAAAGCTGATGTCCGTGAGTACGCCCGAACGGCGCCAGAGCCTTGCATACACAAACACAGTCACCATTCCAGTCAACAGAAAAGCCCACCACGCCCAATTGCCTGCCACCCCTTGTTGCCTGACTAGATCCGTCACCAAGTTGGGGGTATCGGTGCTGAACGTGGTCGCTACCATGCTGATGCCTAGAAGCCACCAAGGCATGTTTCGACCAGCGAGGAAATATCCCGCGGCATCTGATTTGGCCTGTCGGCTTGCCCAAAGTCCTACGCCCAAGGCCAAAACGAAATACGCCCCGATGAGGGCCCAATCCAAGGTTGTCAATTGCATCAAAACAAGAATACAACCTGTCAGGTGGGAGGAACAATTCAGAAGCAGTGAGTTCCAAACAATCCCAAGATCATCAGGATGTCTGAAACGGTCACTGCCCCATCTCCGTTGACGTCCACAACACAATCCTGTTGACATCCAAACTCGGCCAACATCACCAGGAGGTCTGCAACAGCCACCCAGCCGTCGACGGTGACATCCCCCAGGCATCCGACGGGTGGCGCGTCGACATCGTAGTTGTTGGCAACGGGCGGATACGAGGGACAGACCTGTTGGCTGGTGAAAGACATCAACGCTGACAAGTTCCAATCGTAATACCATGGATCATCCATGTGGGGAACGTGACCCGCACCTTCAAACACCGTCAAGGAATTGACAACACCTTCCGCACTTGCCTGGAGATGCACCGGCCAACTGCCGTCCACTTCGATGACATCAAAACCCAACAATTGAACCATTCCAGTACCAAAGGGAACCGTTGTGTCCGAGGTGCCATGGGTGCTTACCACAGGAGCGTCTCCAGCTTCTAACCAGGTGGCGCTTCCCAAAGCCCCTGAAATGTTCATCACAGAGAGAACTGCGGAACTGTATCCCGGGTTTCCACTCAAGCCTTCAATGCCTCCACCCAAACCAGGCTGGGTCAAATCAATGCCATCAGGCACCTCCCCGAGATTGTCCACATAGGCCGCATGCAGAGCGATGAAGCCGCCTGCAGACGATCCACCCAGGACAATCCGGTCGGGATCAATGCCCCAAGGGTTGCCTTCTTCCGTGTGGGACCTTCGAAAAAACCTCACCGCTGCCTTCGCGTCGTGGACACCGCGAAAGACGGCCTCTTGCAAAGACGTGGACAAATCAAAGAAATCGTCCACGCCAAGCCTATAGCTGATGCTTGCCGCGACATAGCCCATGCGGGCCAAATCCTCGCACAACGGCACCACGTCCGTGCCGTCGTTGCTTCCCGCAAGGAAAAACCCGCCGTGCGCCAAAATCACCACCGGACGATCGGAGACGTCGTCTCCCACAGGGCGGTACACGTCCATGTCCAATTCCTCCATCGCACCCGAGGCGCCGACGTTTCCTCCGTAAATCACGCCATAATCCACTTGGATTTGATCAAACACTCGGTAGCGGTAACGCACACCGTCGCATTGTCCCCATGCCGTGGCAAAGGAGAGCATGAACGCCGCGGACACTGCCGCCCTTTCGCACCGTCGACACCAATCACGCATTTCCCTCAAGATCAAAACCGGCGAACCAGCGGTCCAATTCCAAGCGAAGTGGGGAAGCCTTGCCTTCCAAATTGGCGCGCTGACGCTCGTACAAGCGCCTCCACGTGTCGTGGTGATCGGGCGTGTAGTTGGCCCACATTTGCGACAATCCCTGGTCCATGTGATGAAAATACACCACACGAACCAGGGATTCAACCTCCTGGAACAAGAAGGTTCCTCAGTGTACCGCCAGGCGGTTCGTGGTCACGTGACCCGAACGGTGCGTCACCGAAACCGTGTACATGCCGGCACTCAACCCGGCCAATTCCAATTGCACCACGCCGCCTTGCGCCCATTGGCCCACTTCGGCACGTCGGCCGCTCATGTCCCAAACCGACACCACGTCGCCGGCAGAGAGTCCACTCACCCAAACCTGCTCGCGCGCCGGGTTGGGCATCAGGACCCATTGGGCGGCTGAGCCTTCGACCACCGCATCCGGGTTGCCTGTCAAGGCGTTGATGATTCCATGGAATTCTTGGTGGTACAGGTTGGCGACACGCGCGTTGTGCACAATCACCGTGTTTTCGTCGTTGACGCTTTCGGCGCTGGACGACCAGTTGTGCGAACCGGTGATGACCAGCGGGTCCGAGCCCACCTCGCTGTGGTCGACAATGGCGTATTTGTGGTGGCAATCGCCACTCAAATTGTGCGCGTACACCTGCACGCCGTTGCTGATCAGGTTGTCGAATTCGCTTCCCGTAACGTTGACCTGTTCAATCACGCCGACCGGGCTGACGAAGAAACTTTGGTTGAGTTCGACAATCGCCGAGCCCAAATCGTCGCGAGTCAAGGTCAGAAGTGCAAATTCCAAGTCCGCGTTGGCGGCCTCGATTTCCGCCAGGATGGCCGCGTTGGTGCCGTCCGAGGGAGAGAAATACAACTCCACGGGGCTTCCACCAATCAGGAAGTCCACCGGGGTGTTCCAGGTCTTGTCCGCGCCAAACTTGCTGTTTGCAGGATCAGGCGTCATGCCCTGACTCCCCCACATTTCTTCAAACTCCAACTCGTAAGCGCGGGCCAAACTTTGATCCTCAAACACAATGGCGTTGTTCAGGTCACTCACGAGCTGTCCTGTGGTGAGGTTCGTCGAACCGGTCAACACAAACGCCGTTTCGGCAAAATCAGCGTCTCCAACAATGAACTTGTTGTGCATGCCGCTGCCCTCGCCGTCCGTTCGTGGGTGGGTGACCACCGATGCGTCGAGGTTCATCAAGCCGACGTTGGCGTTGGTGCCTTCGTAGATCCAGCGGATTTGGACGCCGTTGGCCGCAGCCGCGTTCACGGCATCTTCCACCGTTTGGTCCCCAAGGTTATACGCTGCAACATCCAAGGTGTGCTGGGCGCTCATGATCCAAGCGGCCACCGTGTCGTTCATGTCGGTGCCAAGCGAAAGCGCCAACTCCTCCGTGGCGACGCCGTGGTCCACGGCGCCGTTAAAGTACACGTGAATGTTCCCTGAGCTTTCCGAAACCGTCGCGTAAGGCCGGATGGTTGACACGGCTGAAGAACCGTCGTCGAGGGTGGACACCGCACGCGCGTAGTAAATGGTTCCCGGCTCGAGCCCCTCGAGGTTCACAAAGTGGCTCGGGGTGTTGCCTGCGATGGCCGAAGCCGTCATTCCCAAGTCCTCTGTCAGACCGTATTCCACCGTTCCGTCGCACGCCAAATCCGTGGTCCACGACAAGGTGAAGCTCGTGGTGGCGAGGTTGGTTTGGGAAACCGGCGAGGTGTAGCACAGCGCGGACGCAGGAATCAAATCCACCGGTCCGCGGGGCAACAACTGGTAACCACCAAACCCGTCGAACGAGAATTGCGACACAATCCCGATCATGTCCACTTCGCATCCCGTCAATTCTTCTCCCACCAGCGAGTTACTTGTACGCACGTAAATCACACCCGACTCTCCTGCCGCGTTGAAGTCGTAGGTGGTGTTTCCTGTGATGAACGTGCCTGCAAGCGGAAAGGTCACTCCGTTGATTCGAACGAGTTGCCCTTCGAGGCTTTCGTTCATTTGGGCTGGCGTAATCTCCAAAGGATCAGGCAACGTGCCGGCCCCGAAGAAATCCACCGCCGTCAAGTTGGGGCCCACTTCAAGCAACCCGTTGTATTCGGTGATTTCTCCCGTCACGCTCAGGCTGTCCCCAATCTGCGGCGTCGCATCCCAGGACGACCAATCCGCACCGGGGTAAAGCGCAATGCCTGCCGTGGCATCCTGGAGGTAACGGACGGAACCGAGGTTGTCGTCGCTGGTCACCACCCCGGTGACCGTGACCACATCTCCCACGTTGTAATTCTCGCGCGCGTCGAGGATGTTGTTTTGCGCCACAGCTCCCGTGGTCATAACAGCGGCCGTCAAGGCCAAAGTCAATTTCAAGTTCATTCCTTAGGTTTCTTGTTCTGCAATCCTTTCAATTCAAGCACGGCGCTCAAACGAACCATGCGCGGCGGCCCCACAAACACCTCCGCACGGCCTGAACCGCCTTCCACCCCATAAGGATTGGGAGCATACTGAGAGTTGTTCGTTGCGTCTGACACGTACAACGCGTCGAGGACGTTGGTCACACTGAGTCGCAAACGCAGTTTCGCATGGTCCGACACATCGAATGATGTCCCCGCGTTGACATCGAGAAGCGCATACGCCGGTGTCATCCATACATCCTTAGGGGCACCACCTGTGATCACATCGCCAGGCGAAAAATTCGCGTAGTGTTGCCAAAACACTGTGTTTCTCAACGACACATAGGTTCCGCGTTTGGGACGGAAGCTCAGAGCCCCTGAGATTTGACGCTGGGCCGCATCACCCACCCGGACACCGTCCAGGTTGACCAACGTGTCTGCAATTCCGCCATCCGTGAGGCGTGTAATGAAAGAATTGGTTGTGCTGTTGACCAACTCCACCCGTTCGTTGCTCGTCCAACGCCAATTCCCCGCTGACACGACACCTTGCAAGTCCCACTTGGGTGAGGGGGTGTAGGCGAAGTCCCATTCAATCCCGGAATGCACGGCATCGGCGTTCAACAGGTTGTAACCTAGGCTACGATCGACATCATCGATGACGGATGCTGCAACTTGACCCCACTCTTCTGCACTTGCATCACTTTCAACCAAGTTGATCAAGAACTCTCGACCCGCCACAGTGGAGGTGTCCGCATAGACAGACAGGGTAGGGTCTTGCCACAATCCCGAGACGCCATAGAAGCGGTTCACCGGTTTGTTTTCCCACCCTGTTCTGTAGGCATTCACATTGCTCGCAAATTTGCCTTTGGCAAACTTTACCCCAGCTTCCACTGCCTTCACATATTGGTTCTCGTATCCTTCGATGACATTGTTGTTCAGGTCAAACACCGAATTGAAGAGGGGCGCTCTGTTGAGGTACCCCAAGTTCATGTAGGCATTCACCCATTCGTTGAAGTTGTAATTCCCGCCTGCCTTGATGGTTGCGCTGTTGAGTTGTTCCCAATCCGTGGTGTATGTTGACAAACCGGGGTGACTGGCCGTCACAAAGGTTGTGTCCATTTTCCACTCCGTCTCGCCCAAAGCCCTGTACTCATCCGTGGATCGCACTTCATAGATTGTGTCATTCAACGTCACCACGTTGGGACGGAAATAGTCAATGGCTCGGTACCAGCTCTGAGCCCCACTTACATTGATGAAGGCCGAATAATTGTATTTGTCGAGTTCCAGTTGGAGGTATGAACCACCCCAAGCCACTTGGCCATCGTCGTGATAGTAATATTTGTCTCCTTCTCGAAGGGGTGCGTCGAAGCTTGCATTTTGGTCTCGGCGATCATCCGGTGCGTCGTAGTAATCAGCCCCAAACATGTTCCCCAACGTGCGGTAATGGCTCCCGGTGTAATGACGCACATCCACTCCGGCACTGAAATTCAACTGATCCGAAAGCTGGGTTGAGAAATTGGACAAAGCTCCAAACCAACGGTGATCGTTGTGTGCAATCCGAATGAAATTGGAGCCTTTGCGTTCTCCGTTTTCGTCCACGTTCAAGCCATTGGGCCCAAACTCAAACAACTGGTGAGAATCCCAAGTGCCTTGCATGTCCAACTCGCCGTCCGAGGTGCGATCCCCTGGCGTGCTCGACAACGCTTCTCCTCCTCCCGTGCCAAAACTGGCGTAGGCTGTGGTCGTCAGAGTCGATCGATCCGACAAACTCCACACATCTCTCACAGTCACGATGGGTTTGAAGTAAAAGTTTTGGCGGGAATTGTAACGTCGAACGTCGCCATAGGTTGTGTCGATTTGACCCGTCTCCTCGTTGTAATTGTAGTACACCTCCTGGTAGTTCACCATGAATTCGTTGAATTCACGCCCCCTCGACACAATGGAAGTCTCAGTCAACCCTGATAGCACTTCGGCCAATTCCTCTTGTCCAGCCTCATCTGTCAATTGTTGAGCGAGGTTTGTGTCATATTCAAAGACCTGCATTTGGTAAGCACGCTGGCCATGTCGTTGGGGGGCGCCAAACGTTGTCAAACTCAGGTTGTGGTTGCCAATCGATGTGCGTCCCTTGAGGTAGTAAGCATACGTCTCCGATTCCAACCCGTCGGCGAAACCACGGTTGGCTTTGTACGAACCTGTGAAATGCAAAAAGCCCTTTTCATGATTTCCAAACACCCCGCTGAGGCTGTTTCTGTAGTATCCATAGGACCCAATTTCCGATTGATAATTGATCGACCCGTTGGCCGACTCGTCTCCTCCCGTCAAGATGTTGATGGTCCCTCCTACGGAAGGGATGGCGAGCTTGCTCGCCCCGAGGCCGCGTTGAACTTGAGTGGTCCGAACCACCAAATCCAAACCCGCCCAGTTGCTCCAATACACCCATCCGTTTTCCATGTCGTTCATGGGCACGCCGTCCACCATGACCGCGAGGTTGGTTTGGTCAAATCCGCGAATGGTCACACGCGCATCTCCGTCTCCACCGCCCTGTTGTGTGGCGTACACGCCCGGGGTTGTGTTGAGCACCAGTGGCAGGTCGCGTCCAGCCAGTTCCTCTTGAATTTGAGCAGGCAACACATTCGTAAAAGCCACAGGTGTCTTTCGAGAAATCACCACATCCGCGGAGACCACCGCCTCCTCCATGATGAGTGTCTCCATGCGGAATCTCACTTGCGTTGAGGCCCCAGTGCATTCCACCTGCCTTTGTTGGGAGGCATATCCGATGTAAGACACTTCGAGGGAAGCCGCCCCCTTGGGAAGTGCCAAACTGAAAGCTCCGTCGAAGTCGGTTGCTACGACGCTGTTCACGGATTTGATGTAGGCACCAATGAGGGGTTCGTTGGTCAATGCATCCACGACTGTGCCCTCCACCACACACAACTGCGCGTGAAGGCCTCCTGCCAAGGCCCAGATTGCCAAGGCAAGAATGATTCCCTGTTTCATGGTTTGGGGATTGAAGGTCAAACCTTAGTTCCGAACCAAGCGACGCGTCTCAGTCGTGCCATTCGAATGCACGACTTCAAGCAGGTAAGCCCCTGCCTCCACGCCCGCGAGGTTCAATTCCACCATGGTCAATTCGGCCACCTTGGAAGACTGAACGATTTGGCCTGACAAGTTGTAGAGGATGATTCCACGAATGGTCGAAGCGCTCCGCACGGTCAACACATCTCCCAACGCAGGATTGGGAAACAACTCAACAGACGCGGGAGCATGCACATCCACCCCACTGACTACGCAATCGTCCGGGCTGCCTGAAGGCACTGAATCACCGCAATCGCAAGTGTGAGAGCCAAGGGTAGAAAACACAATGTCCAAGGTGTAGTTCAAGGAATCGCTCGACCACAACACTCCGGACCACTGGTCCACCACCAAGAATTCATCGATGGCATTCACATCACCGGACGTCACGGCTGGCAGGCGAGTGAGTGTATGGTTTTGGGTCATTTCAGCCCATCCTGTGGTGCCTGGATCTTCACCGACCTTTCCAAACACATCCACCACCGTGTTGGTGCAGGTGTTTCTCAACACCAAGGCGTCGTTGCCGTTGAAGTACATGGCGTTGTTCTCGTCGTACACAGGGCACAACCACACATCCGCTGCGGCCGCCAATTCATCCCATACAGGCGCTTCAAAGTCTACACCATCGGGATCTTGCTTGTCCAACACGTACACGAGCACGCTGTCTGGGTGCAACGTACCAGAAAGGTCCACTTTCTGGTTGTCAGCTGCCGCAGTTGCACCATTGGAATAGCGCTCCAAGCGATAGTTGCTCATGTCGATGATCGCATTGGTGGGATTGTAGATTTCCACGGCCTTGTTGTTTCCCCATCCTTCGATGTACTCGGAAATGAAAACCTCATCGCATTGGGCTTGAACCGATGCAGTTTGAAATCCTTGACAAATCAACATGCCCAAAGCGAGCACTGGAATAGACAGTCTAAAACGTTTCATGGATGGAATAATTTCGTTGTATTCGGACACTGAATCGGCTCGAAATTACCTCGAGAATGACCAACTCCAACCGATTTGGCCTTTTAGACCTTCTCTCCTCTGGAAATCAGACCTTTCCTGAGGCATCCACTTCAGCCTTCACCTTTCGGGTCAGCCCCTGATACACCAAGGCATACGATTCTTTAAGAAGCCCCTCAAAGACAATCCAAGGAACGTCTCCAGTTGGCACGGGCCACACGTAATTCCAGTGACGACGACTCAAGTAAGGCCCAGCGTCAATCCCCTCAAAGGATTCTCTCAATTCTGGAATGCGCTCTGGATCACATTTCAAAGCGCAACCGTTGAATTGTGTAGCATCCAACAAGCAAAACATTTTTCCTCCCACCTTGTAGACCAAAGTGTGTTCATCAAAAGGCATGTCTTCCTGAACTGAAGGAAGAGACAAACACAAGGATCGAACGCGATCCACGATTTCATTGTCCGGATTCACCCCTTGGCTTCTGAAAGAAGATTGTGTCTCTTCATTGAAACAGCAGCAATGATGTCATCTAGCAAATCCGTCACCTTGGACGAATCAATGGCAGACATGGTGGGTCTCCATCGATCCAATTCTTCATGAATTTCTGCGGCTCCGAGCAGTGTCAGTGTGGGCTTCAGTGAATGTCTCGTGGCAGAGATGACATTCCAATCCTGAGTTTTTGCCGCTGACTCCAGCCCCCCCTTGGCCTTGTCTAAAGACCTTTCAAGGGCTTCAAGGAATTCCCGGTACGCCGGGGGGTCGTCGCCAAAAATGGCATCGTACTGTCGGAAGTCTGGACTGAAAGACTCATTCATGGCGGGCAAACTACATCCGAAGTTATTGATAAACTCGGATGTAGTCGACCGCCATGAATTGAGGAAACAGGGTTGTATCGTCGGGATAGCCCGGCCAATTCCCTCCCACTGCGATGTTCATGATGAAGAAAAAAGGCGCATTGAAGGGATTCTCGTACGGTGCGACATTCTCAGAAGTGATCGTATGAAACACCTCATCATTCATGAGCCATTGGATCGTGTCCTGGGACCATTCGATGGAAAACACATGAAACTCATCCACAAACGTCGTGGGAAAGTCTGAGTAGGTCGACACGCCATAGCTCGGGTGACCACCCCCAATGATTTCCCCCCAATGGGCCGTGCCATGCACGAAGTTGGGTTGATGCCCCAACAACTCCATGATGTCGATTTCCCCGCACTCCGGCCATCCGACTTCATTGAAATTTGCCCCCAGCATCCACAGAGCTGGCCAAACCCCCTGCCCAAATGGCAGTACTGCACGAATGTCAATTCTGCCAAATTGGAATTCCTGGAGATCTTGAGACTTCAGTCGTGCAGAGGTGTAGGTGCCTCCCTCTTGCAGCGCCACAATCATCAAATGACCATCTTCCACGTACGAGTTGGCCTCGTCGTTGGTGTAAACTTGCCACTCGTTGTTACCCCAACCATTGCCACCTGTTTCGTGAACCCAGTTGGACGGATTGATCGCTGTGCCGTCAAATTCATCGCTCCACACCAAGGTCATGCCCGGAGGAGGATTGTCCGGACCATGCGGGGTATCATACCCACCTTCAGGCAACACCACCTCAAGTGAGGTGTCGTCATTCAAAATGGTTCCGGTGGCCTCTTGGACGTTTCCGAGCAAATACCCATTGACAGGGTTGGAAAGGACAACTGTAAACTGCTCATCCGACTCCAATCCTTCATCAATGACGATTGGAACGAGGATGTCCTGAATCAAATCGCCTGGCTCAAACACAAGAGTTCCTGCGACAGGTTCAAAATCCTCTCCAGCCTTTGCAGTGCCTTCAACAGTTTCAAAATCCACTCGGACTTCCTGATCGTTGGCGGCATCCAATCTCACTTCAAACTTAAAATTCGTATTGAAGGCATTTTCCAGAGACGTACGATCCCCCACGAATCGGATTTCAGCAGCCACAGGCTCAGGTCCCTTGCCACAGTCTGTACAGCCCGTCGACAAGGCCAACAGCCCCAACAACCACCCAAAAAAACTCTGATTCCTATGCATGCTCATCCTATGGTATTTCTCAGTCTCAATCAAGCTCAAAAATCAAGGTAAAGTACCCGCCACTCGACACACAATCGCCGCTTTGCTGCTGGCCATTGATCACCAAACGGGTCTCTGTCAATTCAGCGATGGTGTACACAGGACCTGAATCCCAAACACCCATCCATCCGCAGATCTGAGCAGCTTCGGTCAACAGAGGACCCACCGTGAATTGATCTTCACCATTGGGACCTGCTCCCAATTCGAGGAAAAACGTGGAAGGCTGAACAGTCATGGGTGTCTCGATGTACCCATCAAAAGGATTCATCGTTCCACCATTGTTGTCATACACAAACGTGCCATCTTCAAGAAGGCTCCATGTGTCGTCGTATTGCCAAGCTGTCAATCCACCTGCTGGCGAGGAATACCATTCACCAGATCCCGGTTCTGGACCAATGGCGATGGATCCCGCGTCCTGCGCGAATTTCCAAGATTTGGGATTGTCACATCCCGTCAACAGCGCCAAGGTCCCTTCGCACGGCAATTCGAGTGTCTTTTCAATGGAAACGGTGTCCGTGAAAAGTGCCATCCCCCCTTCCGCGTGACCTTGGTATTGGATGGGATAATTCCCCTCCACGTAATAAATCATGGTGTCGTTGGGCTCACTGCTCGTTTGTCCATTGCCAAAACTCCACAGATGCATGAATACGTCTTCACTCGCATCCGCTTCAAAAACAACGGTGTTGGAGTCGAGGTAAAACCAATTCACTTCTGCTGTTGGCGGAGC
Source organism: Bacteroidota bacterium (assembly GCA_027622975.1). Lineage (GTDB taxonomy): Bacteria > Bacteroidota > Bacteroidia > Flavobacteriales_D > Sanyastnellaceae > UBA11663. The sequence continues at coordinate 118,914 of JAQBVN010000003.1, forward strand.
GGGCAATTCAATTCCCTCGTCCACAAATGGCTGGCAACCCCATGCCAATGCAACAATGGCACATGCCATCCATCCTGATTTCATTGAGTTCTTCATCAGTAGCCAGGGTTTTGGGTCAGCAACCCGTTGGACAAGGTGATTTCTGCAGTCGGAATCGGAAACAACTCACTCTTTCCATTGGTGAATCCCGCGGAGCCCAACACTTCTTGGGCCCTGCCTTGACGGACCAAATCAAAAAAGCGGTGTCCTTCCAATCCGAGTTCGACGCGACGCTCGTGCCAGATGGCCTCAAGCAGGTCTTGCCCGGTCAAATTGGCAACGGCGCTCCAAGGAACGGCCACGCGATCGCGCACCAACTTCAGGGATGCCTTCGCAGCCGCATCGTCCCCCAAGCGATTGCAGGCCTCGGCATGCATCAACAAGACGTCAGCAAATCGAATCACGCGATCGTTGGAACCTCCGTTGGGATTGGGATCCCCGAAAGGGGCCAACTCTGAAGCAGGATTGAAATACTTTCTCGCGTAATAAGGATTGTCATTGCCTGTTGCGTCCGCTGTCAACTCGCCCCAATCCGCGACGTTGTCACCCAGAGCGTACACCGAGAAGCCCAATCTGGGATCCACCTTGGTGATCAAATCAGGACCAATTTGCTCTTCCCAAATCTCGAATTCATCCACAAAATCTTGGGTGGGCAAATTGAATCCATACCCACTGAACGTTCCACGCGCTCGCTGAAACACATTGGTGTATGTGCCTTCACTCCAAAACTGAGCTCCCCAGTTCCCTCCAGAATCATTGGCATATTGGATTTCCCAAACGCTGCCGGGACCATTCTCTCCTGCCTCAGTAAAGATGCTGCCATAGTCAGAAGCCAAGCTGTACTCACCAGAGAACACCACGTCCTCACAGCGCTCCCTGCATTCCGCAAATTTGCCTTGGTATAAATACGCCTTCGCCAACAAGGCGTTGGCGGCTCCACGCGTGGCTCGCCCCATGTCTCCTACCCCATATGAACTCTTCTCCGGCAAATTGGCTGCCGCTTCGATCAAATCCGCCTCAATCAGTGCCCAAATGGCTTCAGCAGTGGCACGAGGCTGTGCGTATTCCGAGGGCGCCAAAGGCCGATCTACCAGAGGAACTCCACCGAAAGTCGTGACCAAATTGAAATACCAAAACGCCCGAATGAATTGAGCTTCGCCCAAGAACGCGAGCTTTTGAAGCTCATCCATCTCAATGCCAGGAATGTTCTCCAAGGCAATGTTGCAATAGGTAATTCCCTTGTACGCGGCCTTCCACTCTCCAAGCACAATCCCGCTAGAGGGGTCACCCACGAAACTTGCGAATTCCAACAAATCAGGTCCATCGGTATCGCCGGATCCTCCCTTGTCGCTATCATCGCTGACGACGTCTCCGAAATACCAACGGAAGTGGGCGCCATCACTGATTTCAACTTGAAGAGGAGCATAGCACGCAATGACTGCGGCTTCAGCATCTTCGGCTGTTTGGTAAAAATTGCTCTGAGAGCTGCCGATGTACGGATTGCGATCAAGGAAATCCTTGTTGCATGCCGCCAAAAGGGATACAGCCACAAGGGCGAGAAGCCCCTGTCTCATCGTTGTCTTCGTGCGAATCATCAGAAAGTCACATTTAAGCCCAGATTGTAAATCCGGGGTGATGGGTAAAATCCACGATCAATGCCAATTTCGAGCGTTCCGCGGGTCCCGATTTCAGGATCCAAACCGCTGTAGTCAGTGAAGGTGAACAAGTTGTTTGCGCTTGCATACACCCGGAATTTGCCAATCCCGGCGCGCTCCGAGGCTGTACGAGGAAGGGTGTATCCCACCTGTAGGGACTTGATGCGGAAGTACGACCCATCCTCAACAAAGCGATCGGACACCCGGTTGTTGAAGTTCAAATCCGAGTGTGTGACGCGTGGTTGGTCGTCGCTGCTTCCTGGACCCGTCCACCGCTCCAAGGCGGACACGGGACGGTTGGTGGATGCCAAGTCGTAACGGAACATGCCGTTGTACACATCGTTGCCGTAACTCCCCTGCAAGAATAACGTGGCATCCCAGTTCTTCCAAGTCGTCGAGGCATTGAATCCATAAGTGAAATCCGGATGTGGATTGCCAATGATGACCTTGTCCTTGTTGTCGATGACACCGTCGTTGTTTTGGTCCACAAAAATCACGTCTCCTGCAACCGCGTTGGGCTGTGCAGAAGCTGATGCTTCCTCTTGAGACTGAAAAATTCCAGCCGTTTCAAACCCATAAAACATCGCAATGGGGCTGTTAATTTGGGTGATGGAGACAAAGTCGCCCGAACCAAATACATTGCCCGTGAAAATGGGTTGGTTGTCTTCAGAATCCGAGCCGCCCCCAAGATCCGTGACCGAATTCCTGTACATGGAGATGTTGCCCGTCAAGTTGTAGGTCAAATCACCCTCTCCCCCCTGGTAACCCAACGAAAGTTCGGCACCACGGTTGCGAGCCGATGCCACATTCGTGGGTCCTGGTTCTAATCCGGCAGTACCTGGGTTGGGAACATAGGCCAACATGTCACGGGTGTTCTTCTCATAGAGATCGAAGATGACGTTCCAACGACCATCCAAGAAATCTGCATCGAGACCGAGATTGACCTGCTCTCCTGTTTCCCACTTCAAATCGGGATTGGCGATGAGCACCGGGCCTGAGCCAATGGTTTGGGTTTGATCTACGCCAAACGTGTAATTCAATCCATTGACAATGACAGGGCTGTACGCATAGTCACCAATCTCCGCATTTCCATTTCTTCCCCAGCTCGCACGAACCTTGAAGAAATCAATCCAATCCTTTTCGTCGAACCAAGGACGTCCCGTCAAATTCCACGCTGCACTCATCGAAGGGAAAAATCCAAAGCGGTTGTTCACACCAAACCTCGACGACCCGTCGCGGCGAAGGGTTCCCATCAATGACCACTCCTGTCCAATGTCGTAGGAGGCCCGAACAAATTGCCCGATCCAAGCCGTCTCGCTGATTTGGTCACTCGCCCGTGGAATCTGTGGCTCCACATTCAAGCTGTTGCTCAAGAATGCAAGCGCAGGATCATTGCTCGCCAAACTGTCCCGAGATGCTGAGATGCTCGTGTAATTCTGCTCCAGAGCCGAATAACCTGCAATCACCTGCAATTTGTCTTCGTTGGCCAACTCCTTGGTGTAGGTCAAGGTGTTTTCCCATTGCCACGAGCTCCACTTGTTCTCTGCTCGCACCAAGCTGTTCACGGGTCGGAATTCGGTGGCGGGCCTGTTGGGGTCGCCAGGAAACAAGGCCAAATCATAGGCCGGGAAGAAAATCTTTTGTGAACCGAGGCTCATGTCCACGTTCACCGAAGAACGAAAGGTCAATTCCGGCAACAAGTCAAGTTCACCATACACATTGCCAACGAAACGATTCGTGGTCCAGTTGTCATGTGTTTGCTCAATTTGATTGACGGGGTTGACAATGTCACTGTCGATGAAATTCGTGTAGGCATAGGTTCCGTCTTCCCGCTGGATTGCAGTCACGGGATCCATATTCAACGCACGGAGCACTGGGGTGCTGAACTCGTTGTTCTCAGCCAGCGCATTGCGTTTGATATGCGTAAAATTCACATTCTGCCCCACGCGAAAGCGATCCCCCGCATTTTGCTCCGTATTGACGCGGAACGTCGTTCGCTCAAAACGTCCCTTCTCCCCACCAATGATGCCATCCTGGGAGAAGTGGCTCGCCCCCATGGCGATGCTCGAAGATTCCGTGCCATTGGTGTACAGCACGCTGTGACTAGCCATGGGTGCCCGTTGGAAGATCGCGTCTTGCCAGTCCGTGCCTTCACCCAATGCCGAAGGATTGCTCAAATCTGTCAAGGCTGACATGCCTGCTGCTGCTCGGCTCTCATTTTGGAGAATGGCGTATTCTTCCGCGTTGAGCAAGGCCATGTATTTCCATGGTTCTTGCATGCCGATATAGCTGTCGTAGCTGACCTGTGCTTTGCTGCTGCGCGATCCCTTCTTCGTGGTGATCAACACCACACCATTGGCTCCTCTGGCGCCATAGATGGCAGTGGAGGCCGCATCCTTCAGGATGCTGATGCTTTCAATGTCAGAGGGATTGAGGTAGTCGATGCCGCCCGAAGGAATGCCATCCACAATGAACAACGGGTCGGCATTGTTGATGGAGCCGATGCCTCGAATCCGGATGGTCTGCGTGGACCCTGGTTGGCCTGAATTCTGGGTGACTTGAACACCCGCGGCACGACCTTGCAGGGCCTGTTCCGTTCTCAACACTGGAATGGAAGTGGCTTCCTTGATATCTACGGAAGTGACAGCGCCAGAAATCTTGCTTCGTTGCTGGTTCCCGTACCCAATGACAACCGCTTCTTCCAATCCCGCGACATCGGGCTTCATTTGGACATTCAAGTCCGAGACGGTATTGGTCACCTGCACCTCTTGTCTGAGGTACCCGATGTAGGAAAAGACGAGTGTGGAACCCGCATCCACCACAAGGGTGAATTCACCATCTAAATCCGTTGCAGTTCCTGCAAACGACCCCTTGACAGTGATGGTCACGCCAGGCAATGGGATGTCCCCATCGAGGACGGTGCCTGACACAGAAATGGTTCCCTGGTTCCCACGTTGTGCAGGGGAGGTCGTAGACTGACTCCATCCCGAGGATGCCGCCCCGAAGAGCAGCATCCACGAGAGAAGTCCAACAATCAGTCGATTCATTTGACGAAGTTCCATGATCCATGGCCTGCAACAGTCTCAACTTGCAGATTGTAAACTCCCGCTGGCCAAGTTGTTGCATCTACCACCCATTGCGACTGCCCCTGACGGACAATCATGTTGTGAATCAAACGACCCTGAACGTCGCGCACATCCAGTCGTGCATCAGCCGTCAAGGGCTTTGACAAGCTGATGGTCAACACATCTTGCACTGGAACGGGGAACAACACTCCTTCGAGTGTCAACAGCTCATCCAATCCGTCAATCGTCATCGTCAAGCTGGCAGAAGCCGTGCAGCCGTTGGCATCAGTCACCGTTGCCGTGTACAGCCCAGAAGCCAATGAATCTGGATTTGAAATCATGCCTGTCATGTTGGTCCATACCACCGTGTATTCAGGTGTTCCTCCTCCAACAGTGGCTTCAGCTTGTCCATCTCCTGCTCCGCTGTCCACGTTGAGGATGGTCACTGAAATGGTCAATTCCTCTGGTGAGAGTACTTCGAAGGGCGTGCTTGATGTACAACCGATTGAATCGGTGGCCAACAGGGTGTAGCTCCCGGGAATCAATCCATTCAATCCATACCCCACAAGCAACGTATCAGCGAACACTGAATCCAACATCATGGTGTCCACCAAGTACAAGATTTCGTCCCAGTAGGTCGCAGTGGTGTCAATGAACATGGCACCGGTGCCGTCAAAGCAAAGTGCATCGACGACGGTTACTCCAACCTCTGGCCCATCTCCGTACACACAGCTTCCGTCGTCCTCTGTGGCGTCCATGTTGTAGTTGCAAGCCGCGGCATCGGTACAACCGGGCACAGGCTCAGCGTTGCACGCGGTGCAAAGGTTCCAACATGCCACTGGAAGAATGGCGTCACCCGTCACATCCAAGGTCCGGTTGGTGTACCCATCGATGGTCGACGTGCATGATGCACCCTCGTCAAACATTTCCTGATCACCCCAACCGTCAACGGTGAATTTGTATTCCACCGTGCCTTGTGGAATGGCCACATCCAACTCGTACACACCATCTCCATCTGCATCAGTCATCAAAGCGCAAGCCCCACACCATCCGTTGAAAGAACCATTGAGGTTCACCGTTCCAAAAGTTCCGGCATATCCTGCCATGTCAACTCGAAAGGTGATGTTTTGGGCCGGGGGAGGCGGTACGTCGTTGCACGTCCCGTCGCATGTTCCGTAGTAATCGTTGGCCGTTGAACCCGCCTGGATTTGACGGTTGGCGTAAGCATTGAAATCAGTGACGGGCGCACATGATCCACCATCCACCATGTCATTGACCAAGTTCTCCTGATCGGCAAAACCGTTGATGGCATACTTGTATTCCACCAATCCTGTCACTGCCGTGTCCAAGGTCACGGTGTAGACCCCATCACCATCATCGTCGGTCATCGTGTTGTACACATCGTTGGCGCACCAACCGCACCAAGGACCAGTCACAAAGACATTGTCAAATCCTTCTGGCGCACAGGTCATGTCCACGTTGAAGGTCGTTTGGGCTGACGCGCCTGCGGCGAGCATCACCCAGAGGGAGAGAGAGAAAACTTGTTTCATGACGTAAAGTTATTTTATTAATTTAAATTCAGTGACTTGGTTTTGAACACGCAATCCAAAAACTCCAGGTTCTACGACGTAATTCTGCTCCAAACCGATGAATCCTAACTCCGATGTAGGAACCGAGAGAATCACCGTAGCTGTTGCATGGGCATCCACAAACACCCTTTTGTAGGCCTTGAGTTTGTCCACAGACGGTGTAATGCTTGCCACCCGATCTTGGACGAACAACATGACGACCTCTGCTGTGGTTCGATCCCCCAAGTTTTCAAGAGTGACCTCCACCTCAAGCAAATCCCCCATCCCAACCTCGTTGCTACCCAAAATCCTCAACCCCGTGGTGCGCACCGGACTGTAATTCAACCCATGACCAAAAGCGTATTGAGGTTGAAACGCATGGGTGCTGAAGTCAGAATGCACATCTTCGGTGTGTTTCCGGTCGTAGGTCACATGGCTTGACGCCTCTCGAGGCCATGTGAATGGCAAACGCCCTGAAGGATTGAACGCACCGCTCAACACCTGCGCGATGGCAGGACCTCCAAACTCACCTGGCAAATAAGCCATCACCACGGCGTCCATCAACGGTTCCACTTGGGAAAAAGTCCGGGGTCTTCCTTCCACGAACACACCCACCACTTGCACACCCGTCGCATCGACAGCTCGAACCAAGTCGAGTTGGTTGTCTGGAAGTCGCAAATCTCCAATATTTCCCGCCAGTTCTGTGTAAGGCATTTCGCCGAGGAACAACACAACCACCTTGGACTGGGACGTACGAATGGCCTCCACCACCCGTTCAATGTCCTCAGAGGTGAAATCCATGCTTGCGAGCTCTTCGAAGATCAATCGGTCTTGTCCAAACTCCTCGACCATAGCTTCGAATGCGGTGAGACGTCCGGGATTGTTGAACGCAGGATCCGTGCCCTGCCAAGTACCAGACCATCCCCCATTGAGTGCGTTCAGCGAATGGGCGGTTGGACCCGTCACAAACACAGATCCAGACCCCCCGAGTGGAAGCAATGGGCGGTTTGGTGTGGCGAGGTGATGACCTTCGTTTTTGACCAAAGTGATGCACTCGAGGGCTGCCCGAACCATGGGTCCTTCTTGACCCGATCGTTCCTCTTCGGTCAACGGGGATGGCATGTCCCCTCCTCCTTCGTCCAGCAACCCCAACTGTTCCTTCATCGTCAAAATCCTGCGGACACTGAGATCAATGCGCGATTCAGAAATAGCCCCCTCGTCGACCAACTCTTTCAACAAGACCGGAAACTCCAAATCCTGAGGCACCATGCTCATGTCAACGCCTGCAGAGATCGACAGCAGGATGGCCTCCTTGTGGCTTCGTGCGATTTTGTGCCGAGTTACCAAATACTTGATGTCCTCCCAGTCAGTCACAACAACCCCCTTAAATCCCAATTCCCCACGAAGCAAATCCGTGAGCGCAAACCGATTGGCATGGGTCGGGATCCCATTCATCTCACCACTGTTGACCATGACACTCATGACACCTGCGTCAACAGCAGCCTGAAAGGGAGGTAAAAAAATCTCACGCAACTGACGCTCTGGAATGTAGGCGGGCGTTCGATCCTTTCCGCTCCATGGCATGCTGTAGCCCACGTAGTGCTTCAAGGTTGCTGCCACCGGGTGCGGGGATTCCTGATAGCCCTTCACCACACTGACACCCATGTCACTTACGAGTTTGACATCTTCTCCAAACGTCTCCCAAAAGCGTGGCCAACGTGGATCGCGTCCCACATCAAGAACTGGAGAAAAATTCCATGGAATCCCACTTCGGTTGACCTCCTTGGCCGTTGCTGCGGCAACTTTTCGAACCAAACTCGTGTCCCAAGTCGCAGCCAAGGCAATTTGCTGAGGGCCCAGCGGCGAACCGCTGGTGTACGTAGCACCATGAATGGCGTCTACGCCGTACAACACCGGCAAACCTTTGGCCCTCATGCTCACCTCTTGAATGCCCCCAATCAACTCATGCCACGTGCTTGGAGGATAGGCATGTCCTCCACAATTCAGCACACTGCCCACCCGATACGTCCCGATGGCCAGTTCAACTTTCTCCCAATCCAAACGATGCGGCTCTTCAAGTTCAAAAGGCTCCCCCACACAGAACATGTCCAATGTCAGTTGGGTCATCTCCCCCACCTTGTCCTCGAGGCTCATGCCCTCCAACAGAGCCTCCACACGCGCTGAACCACGAAACGCCAAATCATCCTCAACGACCCCACCTCGGATCTCAACTTCAGTGGAGGAGCAACCCCATGTGGCAAGGGTCCACACAGCAATCCACCAACAAGGCCAGATCAACGCTCTCATGTCGTGTGCAATGTACATAGACCTCCCGCCACCCACCCCCAAATCTACCATAACACAAACTGCACACTTCTTCATTTCTACCTTAACATTGCCACTACAATGTGGATGCCAATATTTGATTGAACCATTTTATTTCAATCATTTGTGTTTAAGTCTACACATGCTAAACAACGCTACAATCAACCTCTCAATGCCCCCTATACTCGACAGATTGATTCTTGTCTTGTGTGTGTGTTTGACCCACCCTTTGAGCGCACAGTCACCTCTTTTCCACAACATTGAAAGAACAGCGAGTGGCGGGGGACCGTCCCATTGGGAAGTCGATCATGACGCCCAGGGAAACCTGTCCATCGCCAACACCAAAGGACTCATGTCATTTGATGGCACGAAATGGGAATTGTCGCCGCTCCCCAACAGCACCATGGCCCGCTCACTCGCTTTGTGGGAGGACCAAATCACTGTTGGTGGCCAGGGAATTGTGGCCAAACGCCAGGCCGGGGGTTGGGCCAACCTCACAGCTGAACTCCAAAACACCTGCGGAATGTTTGAAGACGTCTGGAGGTTGGAAGTCGTGGAGCATTGTCTTTTCATCGTCACAAACAACTTCGTGGCCCGTTGGCCGTCCTCGGGGAAGCCAGAATTGATTCAAAAGGGGCGTATGACCAATGGCTTTGTGTTTGACGGAGATTTGCATTTTCAACGTGACCAATCGCTCTGGCAAGTCGGCATCCGCGGCGAGGCGAGGAAGTTGTTTGATCTGCCTCCTCAAGTGCGGATGGAATGCGCCCTGAAGCTTGAAGGGACTACCAAGTGGGTGTCACACGCCCATGGGATGTTTGTTGTAGGCCAGCAACAGGAGCTCGAGGAAGACTTGACATCCCTGTCCCGAATCCTTCGCGATTTCCGAGTCAATTGCATGCTGGCACTCGAATCCATGATCTTGCTGGGAACTTCTGAGGGTGGGGTGGTCTTGACCTCGGATGGCGCACATGTCGATCAGATATGGAATACATCGGACGGCTTGGCCAAAAACAACGTGCTTTCCATGGCTTTGAGTCGAGAGGGAGATGTATGGCTTGGCATGGAAGGTGGGGTCTCACTGGCGCGTTGGACATGGCCTCAACGAATCCCCCAAGTTTTGAATGACCTCGATGAAACTGGGGCTACATCCCTTCACCTTTTTGACGGCACCACCTATTGGGGAACGTCTCAAGGATTGGTTATGACCCGCCAGGGCCAAGGCCAGGGCCAGGGCCAGGGCCAACCTGTATCCATAGATGGCGTATTCGGACAGGTCTGGTCTCTTGAAAAACACCACGATGAGGTGTGGTGCTGCCATCTCTCTGGCGCAGGAATCGTCCAAGGCACAAAGCTTGTACCCGTCATCGAGGGGACCGGAGTTTGGACCCTGGAAAATCACCCGACAGTGCCCGACGTCATGATCGCTGGGACCTTCGAGGGTCTCCGGCTTGTGAAACGCTTGGATGGACAGTGGTTGGACCTGGGACCCATGCAAGGCTTTGAAGAAAGTGCACGATTGTTGGCCTGGACACGCGACACCCTGTGGGTGGCCCATCCTTACAAGGGGTTGCATCAACTTGCTTTGAATCTCCCCAACCAAACACTTGACGTGGTGAGACACTTTGATGAACTCGACGGACTTCCACAACCACTCAACGTCGGTGTCGTGTCCTTGGATGATGAATTGATTGTGACCACGGGACAGGAGATTTGGCATTGGAATGCTAGCACATCCACCTTGGAACCTTTGCCCGAACCTCTCCCAGGCTTTGAGCATGGCACTCGAAAATTGTGGGTGGGACCTGACCGAAGCCTCTGGGGGTTGCAGGGGAGTGACTTGGTGCATACACTGGCCCATCGAGAGGGCGCGACGTGGAAGGTGGACGTGCGAAGGGCTAGCCTTCTGCCCACCCCTCCCGTTGAGCCCTTTGAGCAACTCGAATGGCTCGATTCTGGAGATTTATGCATTCCCACAGAAGATGGATTTACCGCCCTCTCTGCCAAAAGAATGTTGAACCGAAACCAGGGGCCCAACGTTCGACTGACCAAAATCTCATGGATCAATGGAGAAGCGAGTCACGAGCCATCACTTGAGTCCATGGCTTTGGACACCCTTTGGGAACTCCCATCAGGCGAGCATACGCTCCAATTGGAATTGACCTGCGAAGGTTCGCGCTGGGTTGGAATGTCAGCCTATCAATGGAGATTACCGCAAGCCAGCGACGGCTGGTCTCCTCCCCAGTCCAGCCCAAGCATTGTCATTGGGGGACTGGGAGCGGGACGACACTTGGTTGAGTTTCGTGCCATCGCCGGCTCCCACTGGGAAGGACCAACATCATCCTATGTCTTGTCAGTCAGAAAACCTTGGTGGGCTCATGCGGGATTGCCTTGGCTAGCCACTGTGCTGTCCGTCTCGGCCATTGCCGGTTGGGGAGTCCAAAGAAGGCGAAGACTTCGCGAGGAGCACACCGCCGCATCTGAGGAGGCCCAAGCTCACTACGCAGAGTCCCTGGCCGAAGCCGAAAAGGCGCGACGCCAAAGTGAACTTGCCAATGCAAGGGCCCAACTCGCCAATCAAAATCAGGAACTCGCCAGCGCCACCTTGCACTTGGTGGAGAAAGCCCAACTTGTGAAAACTCTCGAAGAAGGACTTACGTCATTGGCCAGGCGCTTGGAAGACCCCAAAAGTGAGGAGATCAAACCCCTGCTCGACCTGATTGCCAACTCGGGTCGAAACGATGAATCATGGGAAGTGTTCTCAGCCCAATTCAACAAGGTTCACCTTCACTTCACCTCCACGCTCAAAGCCAAGTATCCTGGCCTCACTCCCAACGATGTCAAGCTCTGCACCTACCTGAAGATAAATTTGAGTTCAAAAGACATCTCATCTTTGATGTTCATCAGCGTTCGGGCTGTGGAAGTCAGTCGATCGCGATTGCGCAAACGCATGAAACTTGGAAGGCATGAATCCCTCTCCGAGGTGATTGCCAACCTCACCTCCGAGAACTGATGTGGGTGGATTCAGTGCAAGACCTCGCGTGTCGCACTAAAAATGCTGGACATGACCCATTTTGAGGGCCCACCAGTTCATCGCAGTCTCCGCTCCCAATCGATAGTCCAACATCACTTCCTCAGACCCGACACTCCAACCTGAGGTGCGCAATGGAAAAGGCGGGGCAATTTCCTCCCACGTCCTGCCCTGATCGTCTCCACCCAAAAGCAACCGATCGACTGTGGCATTGTAACGTTCATGGCCATGATTGAACAAGTGCGTCAAATGTGCTTGGTCTTTGTACCAATACGACGCCAAAGAATCCATGGTGCTCTTCACCACGTGGTCCCCAATGGGACGAGTTCGCACCACCAGCATTGACCTCGCGCCCAATTCAATGGCTTTGTCGAGGGGCAAAGAGTCCGCATATCCTCCATCAAACATCCATTCACCTCGAAACTGAACCTTGCCGCGCGTGACCATAGGCAAGGTTGCTGAGGCGATCAATGCCCCGATCCACTCTCGACCCCTCGGCTCGATGTACAACGCCTCTCCTGACTCATAGTGCGTTGTGACCACCAAGGCATGGGTTCGAGATTGAGCCCTTTCCAGTGCATCCAAATTCAACGGTGCATGGCGCATCACGTGAGCTTTCAAATGCGCCAAGTTCATCAGTCCCTCCTTGCTCCAGGCCGAGCGAAAACTGATGAACTTTCCATCATCCACCAGTTCCTTGGCCACGCGATAGAAATGCTTGTATTGACCTGCCAAATGAGATGCCATCACCATGGCTCCGGCACTCACACCGATTGTCCGTTCAAAAGACAAGGGACCCAACAGGACCAAGGCGTCCATCACTCCAGCAGTGAATGAACAACGAAGGCTTCCGCCTTCCAAAATCAAGGTATCAAAGTGTGGATGCTGCATGATCACGTCTGGACCTGTCCTCTTCAAAACGAGGCATCCAATGGAAATGTTGCGTTGAAAACCCCTTGTGCCAGCGGTTAGCGATATGAAGGGCAGGTGTGGCAGTAAGCTTCAGCATCGCCCCAACGCAGGGCGATGCCCGCGCTCACATAATCTGCCCGCCAATCAGTGAATCGAAGCGAAGCAAAAACATCCAAGTCCCTCGACACCCGCATCATGCATTGAGCCTTCGCAAAGGTGGGCAGGAACCCGGGGGTCGGGTGAAGCAACACCCCTCCAGTGAGCAGATCCAACCTCGCACGTCCAAACAACCATGTCCAGCCACCAGAAATACTGGGCTGAATGCGCTCTTGAAAGGCTGTACCTATCGTGTCTGATGGCTCTCCTGTGTTTGGATCGGCCCCCAAAGCACCATGATGAACCAAGGACACTTGGGCCGTCAATCCGTGGGTTGAGAACAAGGCGTATGTGGTTTGGGCCAAGAGTTCCTGAACGCCCAAAATGGTCCCACCATAGGGCCCGTGATCCCTCCCCCCCAAAGCCAATCCCACCATGGAGCGCCAACTACCTCTGGTGGCACCTTCTGCAACCACCCCTCGAATCGGAAGGCCACCTGGACGAATGACCAGCGAAGCATGAACGGTGTTGATGCCTTGGTTGGGTCTCCTCAAGGCACCATTGCTCGTGTGCAAAATCCCCAAGTCCAACCCAACAGGAGAGCCATTGGCCACCGTGATGCCAAGACGAATCAACCCATTCAAGTGACTTCCCACAGCAATCCTGTTTGGTGCTGTCTCCGCATTGTAGATTCTTGAATTGTAGACCACACCTCCCGCATAAGACCATCCGATCATCCGCAGTTGACGTGTTCTCAACAGCCATCCCGCTTGACCTTGAATACCATAGTCGCTCGACCCCGTATGGTGCAAGCCCATAAACCCCCCGTGTTCAATCCCAGAAAAGTGGGCCGCCCACCCCGTGGATGTTTTGGTGGTCCAAGCCGCTTGTGCTCCCCAAGAGGGCCGTTCCACGGCATCCTGGACCGGCCCAGTCTCGGCCAACCAGTATCCAGTGGATAGGGACGCCTCTGAAGGCAACCAACGCACTTGCTGAGCCTCGGCAATCCACGAGGTACAACCCAAGAAGATTGCTACGATCACGAGGTGACAAGACCCCATTAGACGGCATCCAATCATGGCTTGGGTGAACGGAATGCACGCTCATACAAACCCACCCAGTCCATGACGGACATCCGGCTCACCAAGTCTCCTATCGTCTGCAGAGGAATCTGATCCATCTTCTTAAAACGAATGCAACTCTTCCCCATGTCAAGCTTTCCCCAAAGGGTTGCATCCCAAGACGATGTGAACCACAACATGGCCTCTTCGCTTGCATACAAACCCATGTGATAGAGAGCCACAAAGTTCTTTTGGCTTGCAAAACTCAGGAATGGAAGTGGCAACTCGGGATCACAGTGATAACCCTTGGGATACAGCGCATGAGGAACGACATAGCTCGGCATTCCGTAATTCATGCGCTCCTCGAATCCTTGAGGAAGGTTGTCCAAAATCGTCTTTCTCAGCGCAGTCAAGGTCTCCTTGCGCTCTTGAGGAACCTGATGGAGGTACTCATCCACCGTGGCAGCTTCAATTCTCATGAGGCCAAAATAACAAGCCTGAACACAAGGACTCACTTGGCATCATGCACAGACCAAAAACCAAGCATTGAGCAACTCTTCACGGTTGTATCTCATGGATTCACCGGTACGCTGATCGATGACCCTAAACCCTGCAGCCTCACACACGGCCTGGCCAGCAGCCGTGTCCCATTCCATGGTGGGCGCAAAGCGAGGGTAAGCATCGGCCACGCCTTCAGCGACCATGCACAACTTGAGAGAGCTCCCCTTGGAAATCAAAGCCACCTCACCGTGGACCCTTCGAAGTTCATCGACGTACATCTCCGTTTCTGGAGACATGTGAGACCGACTCGCGACCACAGTGAAGGGTCTACCAACCTCGCGAGGCTGCGGAATCGGTTTCCGAGAAGCCCACGTTTGATCGACATCGGAATCAACACGGACTTTCCATGCACCCTCACCCACCACGCCCACGTAGGCTTCCCCGAGGGCTGGGGCAAGAACGATCCCCAGTGCAGGACGTCCTCCTTCCACCAAGGCAATGTTGACTGTGAACTCTCCATTGCGCTTGATGAACTCCTTGGTTCCATCCACAGGGTCTACAATCCAAAGCGTGGACCACGTTTGTCTCGTGTTGAAGGGTAGATGTTTCCCTTCCTCTGAAAGCACTGGAATCCCAGTTTCTCTCAAACGTTCGACAATCAACTCGTGGGCTGCACGATCCGCCTGGGTTAATGGGCTGTTGTCCGATTTGGACTCCACCCCAAAATCACCTGAATTGTATATCTCCATGATGGCACGCCCTGCATGCAAGGCCGCCTCAAGGGCACAGCGGGTGAGATCATTCATGGGACAAAGGTCCGAACATTTGGACTGAACCTCCGCGAGCAAATCAGAGGACCGTCATGCGACGAACCATCGGAAAGCGGCCACGGGTCGTCACAGCCTCCACCTGATAGATGTACGATGCAGGAGGCAAACCGAGCTTTCCAAAATCCACGACAATCTCATGAGCTCCCTGGCTCAACGTACCGAGATGTTCGGAGTAAACTCGCTTGCCATCGGGGCTCCAAAGAGACCAGGACAACGCAGCCGATTGGACCAAATGCACAGGAATGGTAGTCTGGGAAACGACGGGGTTGGGGTGATTTTGGCCCACATCAAAGACCTGTGCCGCCTGCCATTCCAAATGCCCGACACCTGAGGTCCCTTCGCCTTCCACGGTTGCTTCGAAAAACGACACGTATTCTCCAGAAGCCTCATCCCACATCAAATCGGCCAGCTGCAATTCGAATCCATCCACAAACACTCCGTCTTGCTCGGGCGACATGGGATCTGGGCCCGCCGGGTAGAGGTCTGGATGCTCATTCAAGACCTCAACCAAGGTCTCGTGGGGCCAAGTCCATTGGGAAACCACGCTGTATTGTGAACTCACGTGCACCTGAAAGTGCATGTGGGTCACCCGACCAGGGTACCACCCAGGCACGATGGTGAGGAATTCACACTCCCCATTGGCATCCGTGATTTGGTACCCCCGACAATAAGTGAGCCCTTCGGAACCCATCGCCGCGTAACCAGAATAATCTCCGTCCCGATCGCAATGCCAAACATTGACTCGCACATTGGGCATGGGTTCGCAATTGGCAGCCCCCACAATTCGTACACGTTGGCGAAGCCTGACCCCCACCCTGTCTTCTTGGATTTCTTGTCTGAAGAAATACTCGTTCTCAGTCAAATCCAATGGGAAAGGGCCTGCCGTTTCTGTGGGGACAAGCACACAATTGCTTCGTCCAATCCCTCCCTCCCTGCCACGTGATTGCAAAGATTGAGAGGCTGCCGACAGGGGGATGGCGGCTGGCAACGCCAAGGCTGCACCCACGGCTTGCAAGAACTGACTCCGTTTCATGAAAAGATGTGATTATGCTCGAATGTACGCCGCCCCCAATCTTTTTGTTGGTAACCTACGCCACGACTTCTTCACATCACACACGACCTCCTACGTCGAAGCCTTTCAATTTTTGGCGGCTCAACGAAACTCATCACTGACACAAGGGATGTGGGTCTACCCATCCAAAAAAAATCCTTCACAGGTGTCAGAGAGTCCAACAGGCCTCTTCCTCTATTTTCTCTCTGAAAACGACCTCCCCATCAAATACATCCATCACCATGGGCTCCCCTGTCGGAACCCTTCCCGCCAGAATGGACTTACTCAATGTGTTCAGGACGGTTCGCTGAATCAGTCGCTTCAATGGACGGGCCCCCATGGAAGGGCTGTAACCCTGCTCAGCGAGCCAAGACAATGCCTCTTCGCTGACGCACAATTTGATTCCCGCGGACTCCAACCTCTCCTTCAAACTGTGAAGTTGCAACTCCACGATTGCCCGGAGTGAGTCTTGGGTGATTGGCTCAAACACAATGACGTCGTCAATTCGGTTCAAAAACTCGGGACGCACCATGTTTCGCAAGGCATCCATGGCGTCATGTTCCATGTGGTCCAAAACCTCTGGCGAGAGTTTCCCCTTGGCTTGTTCAAAACGAGCTTGGATGAGCTCTGATCCCGCGTTCGAGGTCATGATGACGACGGTGTTTTTGAAATCGACTGTGCGGCCCTTGCCGTCCGTCAGCCTGCCGTCGTCGAGGACCTGAAGCAGGATGTTGAAGACATCGGGGTGGGCCTTTTCGATTTCGTCGAGGAGCACCACGCTGTACGGACGGCGACGGATCGCTTCCGTGAGCTGTCCACCTTCGTCGTGCCCCACGTAGCCCGGAGGCGCGCCAATCAGGCGGCTGACGCTGTGGCGCTCCTGAAATTCGGACATATCTACCCGAACCATGGCCTGATCATCGTTGAACAGTTCATGGCTGAGGGCGCGGGCCAGCTCCGTCTTTCCCACCCCGGTGGTGCCGAGGAAAAGGAAGCTTCCAACGGGTCGCCCCTCGTCACCCAGTCCGCTGCGCGAGCGCCGGATTGCGTCCGAAACCGCCTCGACGGCACGGGCCTGTCCGACCACGCGGCCGTGCAACCTGTCTTCGAGCTTTAGCAGCTTCTCCCGCTCACCCTCCATCATGCGCTGCACGGGAATCCCTGTCCACCGGGCTACCACGGCCGCGATTTCCTCGGCGTCCACCTCTTCCTTGATCAACTTCGTCGAAGTTGGCAAGTTGGCCAGCTCTTCCTTTTTCCCTTCCACGTCTCGTTTGAGTTGCTCAAGCTGCCCGTACCGGATTTCCGCCACACGCCCAAAATCCCCCTCGCGTTCTGCCCGCTCCGCTTCGCCTTTCAGTTCTTCCATGCGGGACTTCGCGGCCGCAATGGCGTCCGCCAGATCCTTCTCCGTCGCCCACTGTGCACCCAACCGGTCTCGCTCCTCCTGGAGGTTGGCCAGCTGCACACCGATTTCGGCAAGCTTCACGGTGTCGTCCTCGCGCTTGATCGCCTCGCGCTCGATTTCGAGTTGCAGGATGCGGCGGTCGAGCTCGTCGAGCTCCGTCGGTTTCGAATTCATTTCCAGGCGCAACTTGGACGCCGCCTCGTCCACGAGGTCGATGGCCTTGTCCGGCAAAAAGCGGTCCGAGATGTACCTTGTGGAAAGGTCGACAGCTGCAAGGATGGCCTCGTCCTTGATCTGCACCCCGTGGTGCTTCTCGTACTTCTCTTTGATGCCGCGCAAGATGGACACGGCGTCGTCCCGGTCGGGCTCGTCGACACGAACCTTTTGGAACCGGCGCTCCAGCGCCTTGTCCTTCTCAAAGTACTTCTGGTATTCCTGAAGCGTGGTGGCCCCAATCGCGCGCAACTCCCCTCTCGCAAGCGCCGGCTTAAGGATGTTCGCGGCGTCCATCGCCCCTTCGCCTCCGCCCGCACCAACCAAGGTGTGGATCTCGTCGATGAAGAGGATGACGTCGTCGTCGTTTTGGACTTCCTTGACGACCGCCTTGAGCCGCTCCTCAAACTCCCCCTTGTACTTGGCGCCGGCGACCAACGCGCCCATGTCGAGCGAGTGGATGACCTTGCGGTGCAAGTCCTGGGGCACGTCACCGTTCACGATGCGATGGGCAATGCCTTCGGCGATGGCCGTTTTCCCAACTCCCGGCTCCCCGATCAGGATGGGGTTGTTTTTCGTACGACGGCTGAGGATTTGAAGCACACGACGGATTTCATCGTCGCGGCCGATGACGGGGTCGAGTTTGCCGTGGAGCACGAGCTGGTTGAGGTTCCGCGCGTACTTGGAAAGGGCCTCGTAGGTGCTCTCCTGGCTGGACGATGTGGTGGCTTCGCCCTGACGGAGAGCCTCAATCGCTTGGCTCATCCCCTTTTGGGTTACGCCGGCGTCTTTGAGGATTTGGCTCGCGGTGTCGCCGTGTTCCAGCAAGGCCTGCACAAGTCGGTCGGTCGCCACGTATTCGTCGCCGGCCTTTCGTGCAAGGGCCACCGCACGCTGAAGAACTTGCCCCGCGTCACGAGACCACTGCGGGCGGTTGCCATCCGCAGTTCCAAGGCCCTGCACGGCCGCTGTGACGGCTTGCTGGATGCGCTTGACAGGCACGTTCATGCGGCCGAGCAACATGGGAATGACGGGGTCTTGGACGCTCATCATGGCTCCGAGCACATGAAGCGTTTCAATGCTGGTGTGGCCTTGCGCCAACGCATCTTGTTCCGCGCGGCTCAGCACCTCCTGGCTCTTGAGGGTAAACGAGTTGATATCCATGAGATTGTTGTTTCCCATGAGGCGGCAACTCTCGTTCCAAAACCCAAAACCCGTCTTTTTGTCAGCAAACACGCGGCATACCAGACATTTTGTCTGAATTCAGAACGTGTACACCACCTGCACGCGGACGTTTCGTCCTGGCTCGGCCATCCCCACGTTTCGCAACAGGGAAAGGGTCGGGATGTAAGTGACGTTCGTGGCGTTGATCACTTGGGCATTCAACCGAATGCGTTCGCCCCAATTCCAGGACGTGGACGCGTGAACCAACACGGCGTCGCGGGAGGCTTCGACCACCACGCTGCTGGCTCCCTGAGAACGTCCTGCCCCGCTCCAGCCGCGTCGGACTTCGAGCCGGCCTGTCGCGGGGGGAGTCCACGGAAGCGCGGCGCCTGCTTCGTCTTGGGCATCGACGACCGACAGCGCAACGTGGGCCGACCACGGAAGATCGCGCGACGCTTGCCATGTCGCGTTGACATCGGCCCCCGCAAGCCGCGCCAACGTCGCTTGGTGAAGCTGAATGGGGAAACCTTCGCCGTTGGTTGAGCCTGCGGGAACGAGGAGCATGTAATTTTCAATGCTGCTCGCGTACAAGGCCACGTCACCGCTCCACCCCGTGCCCTCGGCCGTCGAATTCACCACCCACTGAAGTTCCACGCTGCGGCTCGTTTCTGCCTTCAAGTCGACGTCGCCTTGTTCCTCGCGGAAGCTGTCGTGGTGCATCCCAAACGCCAGCAACTCCGACAAACCCGGGGCGCGGTTTCCCTGCATCACGTGGGCGCCCAAGCGGTGGCGCTCCCGCGCCTGCCAAGTCGCGCCGAGCGCTCCCGACACCATGCCATAGTCGCGGCTTCCGGCCGCGGCAAGCTGTTCGGCATCCAAATTCAGGCCTGGGCGGGCCGACCACGCAATGCGGTGCACGTCGCCGCGAATCGAGGCCGTCGGGACTACGGACGCGGAAGGCTTGGACGCCTTGGCAAACACGCCCACGCCATGGATGCTCGCGTCGGGAATGAATGCTGCGTCGAGGTCGATGAGGGCGGTGTCGTTTTGGTTGGACTTGGAAAAGCCTTGGCTCCCCAACGACCACTCCCAACCTCGATCGCCCTTGCGGTGAGCACGTACGTCATAACGGGTGGTGCGCAGGCTGAGGTCCAACTCCGTGTGGGCCTGCTCGTTGTCCTCGGTCAAGCTGTCTGGCGGAACAACGGCGAGTTCTTTGCGGTGATTCAGCTGGTAGCTGAGCGTGGGGTGCCAGTCCCATGCGCCCCAACGGAAATGCGCCCCGGTGGTGAGCATGTGATCGCCCGATTGCTGGGTTCCGCCGTAGCCTACGATGCCCGCGGTGTTGTAACAGGAGCTGTAAGCCCCTTCCCACGTGCCCCACTTTTGGAGGTAGCCAAACCGACCCTGCGAGTAGAATTGCCGCAGCTGCGAACCCGACGCAGTCGTGGCGTCCGGCAATTGGTACTCCCCAAACCGATTGACCCCCATCAGCAAGACGTGGTGACGGGAGGGACTTCGCTTTTGGGTCATCAAGGACGACTGGCTTCCCTTGGTGTTGCTGTGCCCCGTGAACGAAACCTGAGTGAGTCGACCCGGCTCCGACAGAGGTCCTGTGGGCACCACGTTGATCACGCCACCGTAGGCGTCCGGCCCGTATTGCAACGCCTCGGCTCCTCGAATCACTTCAATGCGCGACACGCCCTGTTCCGGGAAGAAGATGCCGTGGCCTTCACCCCACGCCTGACTTTCGACGCGCGACCCCAAAAACTGCGTGGCGACCCTCAACCCGGAGAGTCCGCGAAGCACCGGTCGAATCATGCCTGAACCGGCCGACACAAACTGCACGCCTGCCACCGACTTCAGTGCCTGGAGCCGAGACGTCGCAGGCACAGCATCCAACTCCTGAACGGGCATTTCCCGGACGTTGGCCCGCGTGGCCGAGTGCGGCCGCACGAACGCATCTTTGACGACAGCGGGAGCCAACACCTGATCTTCCAACGCCAGCACAATCACCACGTTCGCGGCGGGCAAACTCACTGTCCGATCGGCGGTTTCAAAGCCGACATGCGACACGGTCAGTCGTGCCTGCGACAACCCCAACTGCATGGAAAAACGGCCGTCGACGTCCGTGGTCGTCAACACCTTGCCTACAACGCAATGCGCCTGCGCAACGGGCTTCCCCAGTTCGTCCACCACCGTGCCTGTCAAGTCCTGAGCAAGCCCCCAATGCGGGACACTCCAGCCGACGAGGGCCACCAGCAATGCAGCGCGAAACATCATGAAACAAAGGTACTTGGGGGCACTCCCCTCGAGGAGATGACTTGTGTCACGTCTCCGTCACAATAGCGCCAATCTCTTGTTGGAAGGCCCCCGCCGTGCCATTCAAGTCACATGCATTTTTTTCCGGCAGGCAACACACAGTAAAAACAATTCCCGACCTTTGTTTCATGAAGCGGCCCCTTCCCTTCCCCTGCCTTTCTCACCTCCAAGGATTGCGGCAATGCGCCGCCTTCGGAGCTGTGCTGATTGGGCTGTTCGTGTTCTTGGCTGCCTTCCAAACCTCGAACGACGAATGGCTCGAGGAAAAGGAATTGACCGAACTGGAGGAAGTGGCCGCAGAGACATTCGACGTCTTGGAAGCGGTCCATTCGTGGAACAACGCCGTCGTGGCTGCAATTTTGGCCAAATGCGTTTGCAACTGCCAAACTTCCCACGACCTGACAGCCGAGCGGCGAGCGAACACCCTGCCGACTTGGGTCTGGAAAGCCTCGAGAACGGAGGCGTATTGCCGGTGGCAGCTGGAATGTTGATGTGACAGGAGGACCGCCTGTGCGACGCGCAGGTGCCTCAATCGATGCGGCTTGACGGGAGGATTCCCGACAAGCCCTTTTTCTCCTGTTTTCACATTTTCATTTCATTGCCATGAACACACCAAGCTTTTCCAACACGGTTCAATACCTGCGTCGCGACGCCCTCGCGGGAACCGTGGCAGGCGCCATGGCCGTCCCCTTGACGGCTGGAATCTGTCTGATGTCCGATTACCCCATCATGACCGGAATGTACACGGTCATCTTTGCCTGCATCGTCGGGTTTGTAACCTCCCTTTTCAAGCCAGGAAACTACGTTGGGACACCCGGCGTCGCGGCGGGTTTGGCTCCGGCTTTGGCCCTTGGAGTGGCCACATTTGGCCCCCAAAACATGCCCTTCGTCATCCTGCTCAC
The DNA here is from genome assembly GCA_027622975.1 of Bacteroidota bacterium. GTDB lineage: Bacteria > Bacteroidota > Bacteroidia > Flavobacteriales_D > Sanyastnellaceae > UBA11663. The sequence continues at coordinate 141,057 of JAQBVN010000003.1, forward strand.
CTCGCTCTCCCAAGCCGTCGTTTGGAAATTCCGACTCGAGCGGTGGATCCTCAAATTGGTTCCGCCGTACCTCGTGGAGGGACTGTTGGCCGGGGTTGGATTGAAAATCGCTTTCAAATTCATCCCCTTCCTCTACGACATCGAGCACGAAACAGACGCTTGGCTGAACTTTGAAAGAGAGGTCATTTTGGTGCTCTCCTTGGTTTCGTTTGTCCTGTTTGTCTTGCTGTACAAAAGCTACAAACAGCGGATGCCCGCCTTGCCCTACTTCGTCATCATGGGCACGGGTGTGCTGCTGAGCTTTTTCATGCCGCTGCCCATGATTGCCCTTGACGAGGTGCCATTTTCCTTGGCCCTTCCCGTTCCTCACTTGGACGGAATGCCCACCTCAGAGGTGTGGTGGATGGCGCTGAAAATGGGCGGATTTGCCATGATGTTGGGCTCAATTGACGTCATTGAACAAGTGATGAGCAACGTGGCAATCGAGAAGCTTGATCCGATGGGCCGAAAATGCGACAGCAACAACAGTTTGTTTGCCATCGTGATTGCCAACCTCGGTTCCACGTTTTTCGGTGGCATGACCAACCTCGACGGCTTGGCAAAAAGCACCACCAACGCCGTCGCCGGAGCCGTGACCAAGCTGTCGAACTTGTTCACGGCGATTGTCCTGTTCGTCGTCGTGCTGTTCCCCGTACTTCTCACCCACCTTCCAGAGTATGCCCTTGGAATCATCATGGTCTATTCCGGTTGGAAAATGATGGCCAACATTGGACACGTGCGCACACACGGCCTCTACGCCCTGACCTTGTCTGTCGTGTGCGGATTTCTGGTGTTCGAACTCGGCATTTTTGAGGGGTTGCTCATCGTGCTTGCCATCCACGGACTTGTCAAGGTTCTCTTCAAATCCAAATTCGACCCCCACGCCTGGGCCGCGGGGGACGTGAGCTGAATTGCCCTTCCGGCTTTTGCCACCCAAGGGGGACGACCGGGTGGTCGCCCCCTTTTTTGCCTTTCATTTGCAACACACCTCTCAAACGTTCTCCATGAAAAAGCCCCTTCTCTTTTCCCTCTTGGGTGGCCTGATTCTCTTTGTTTGGCAGTTCATCTCCTTTGCGGGAGCCAACCTCCACGGGTCAGCCCAAGAATACACCCCCTTGCAAGACCCCATCCTCGAACGCTTGGCCGAGTTGAACCTCGAAGAAGGCATGTACGCGCTCGGCAGCCCTTCCCCTGAAGAGCGAGCCGACCCCGCATTGGGAGCGGAGTACATGGCTCGGATGGAGGGCCAACCCTACGGCGTGCTGAATTACCAAATGAACTGGCGCGGCGACATGACTCCCAACTTGCTTCGGAGCGTGATCATGAACTTCTTGACTGCCCTGCTACTTTTCTGGATCCTGGGGCGGGCAGGCGATGCCACGACCGGCAAGCGGGTCGCGGTGGCTGTCGCGGTCGGGTTGGCCGGCTTCATGTTCTATCCGTACAGCAACTTCATCTGGTTCAAGAATCCGGACATTTGGGCTCATCTGGCCGACGCCGTGGTGCCTTTTGCCTTGCTGGGCCTGCTCTCAAGCCGAATCCACTGACATGACTTTTTCCTTCAAGCTCCGCGCGCCGATTGCAGCCACCCTCGTGCTTGGCTTCGGATGCACCTCGCCTGAACATCCCTCTTCCCCTTCTTCAACCCAACCCCGTGCGGAGTGGGCTTTGGCAATCCACGGAGGAGCCGGACATTTTGGAGAAGAAGACCTCAACCCCGAACAACAAAAGGCCTACGACTCCTCACTTTCCCGGGCACTCGAACTTGGGGAGGCCATGCTTGAACGTGGCTCGCCCGCCCTGGACGTGGTGGAAATCGTGGTGCGCATGCTCGAAGACGATTCGCTGTTCAATGCGGGGCGAGGCGCCGTGTTCACATCCGAGGGCACCCACGAATTGGATGCCTCCATTGCCGACGGCGCCACCCGCAATTGCGGAGCCGTAACGGGACTTCAGGGCTACCGGCACCCCATCAGCGTGGCGCGCCTGGTCATGGACAGCAGCGAGCACGTGTTTTTTAGCGGGCACGGCGCGGGCGAATTTGCGAGGACTCAAGGTGCAGAACCGGCCGACGCTTCGTGGTTTGACACCTCCAAAGCGTACGAGCGCTACCTCCGTGCCGCAGCAAGGGAAGGCGACGACCCGGTCCCCCTCGAGGAGAAGCGCGGCACGGTGGGGTGCGTGGCACTGGACGCCAGCGGCAACCTCGCTGCCGCGACCTCCACGGGAGGCATGACGTACAAAAGGCACGGCCGCATCGGGGACAGCCCCGTCGTGGGGGCAGGGACGTGGGCGGACAACCGAACCTGCGCTGTATCCGCCACCGGCTGGGGAGAATACTTCATCCGCACGGGCGTCACTCAAGACATTCACAGCCGCATGTTGCACGGGAATCAAAGCCTTCAATCCGCGTGCGAATCAACCATTTTCGACGAAATGGGCGCTTTGGGAGGTGACGGCGGCGTGGTGGCCGTTTCCGCCGACGGCCAAGTCGCACTGGTGTTCAACAGCGCAGGCATGTTCCGCGCGTCAGCTGTCAAACAAGGTCAAGAGGTGAATCGCCAAGTGGCGATGTTTGGGCCCTACCAGCGCTGATTTTGTCCACCCCCTTGTCAGCCCCCTTTCTTCTGCCAAGCCCAAACCAGCCATCCTCCAATCATCATCAATCCACCCAACGGGGTGAGCGGACCTATGAATGCGCGTATGCTTTCACCAACCTCGAACGTGGCCATAAGGACCAACGCCATGATGCTTCCAGAAAACAAAATGGTCCCTGCAATCACTGCGTAAAGTGCCATCCTTGATGCCTGTTTATGGGTGAGGTTGGATGCACCGAGAAGCCCGCCTCCCATGGCGAGCAAGTACCAACTGGCGGTGGCCCATGAATCGAGTCGTTCAGGCGTCAACACGGCCTTCAAGGAATGTGCGCCAATTGCTCCACAGGACGCCCCCAATGCAAGGAACAACGCTCCTATCACCATGCCAGCGCGGAATCCCGACGAATTCGAATCAGCCACGGGTCAGGATTTCGTCGGTGTTGGCGCGGATGGTCGCGCACAGGCCGTCGAGCGGAAGGTCGTTTTCGTCCACCCCAAACGGATCCTCAATTTCTTCCGCGATCAGCTCAATGCTGACCAGAATGTAGAACACCAGAGAGACCACCGGGATGGACCACCATTGGAACGTGGACACAAACCCAATCGGCAAAGTCACCACGTAGATGAAGATGAATTTCTTCATGAACATGCTGTAGCTGTAGGGAATCGGCGTCTTGAGGATGCGCTCGCATGCCCCGAGGATGTCGACCATGCGCTCGAGGTTTTGGGAGACGAGCCAGTGCTGTTGGGCGGTCCAGGTGCCGTTCGAGGCCAAACGTGCAGCCTCCCGCTCCATCGCCTGCGCCCACGCGTTGGGGGCGTGATTCGCGCGGGCAAACGACTCCGCCTCCGGCCTAGCCAGCTGCTCGGGCTGCGCAGGGCGCAGGTGGTCCCGGAGGGCATCGACAAACGACGGGATGTGCGTTTGGAAAAACGCCCGAACCTCGGGACCGCCCCCAAATTCACGCACGCGCATGGCGAGCGTCCGGGACACGTTCACCAGCGCGCCCCACTGCTTTCGGCCTTCCCACCACCGGTCGTAGGCCGTGTTGGTCCGGAACACAAGGAACAACGACAGCACAAATCCGAGCAACGAGTGCACCACGTTGCTGACTTCCATCGGTTCTTCGAACACCTCCAGCTCGACGTAGCACACCCCCGCAGTCAACGCCGCAACCGCGAGCATGGCCGGAAACAACTTGCGGAACACCTGCCGGCTGTAGGCGTGAAAAATGAGGCTGAACCAGCTTTTGGGGTTGTATTGAATCATCGCAGACGAATGTGCCCTAAAACTACGCCTCCGCCGCCGTCCCTCACTTCGTGTCGCTCACCACCTTGTAGGTGGGGTCTTCGAAGTGGTTGACTTCGATGATCGCCTGAGCCTTGTCAATGAGGCGGCGGCAGTCTTCACTCAAGTGTCGGAGGTGGACCTTCTTGCCGGCATCGGCGTACCGCGAGGTCAACCGGTTCAGCGCCTCGATGGCCGACATGTCCACCACACGGCTCTCGGCGAAGTCGAGCACCACGTGATCCGGGTCGCCTTCGATGTCGAACTTCTCGGCGAACACCGTCGTGGACCCAAAGAACAACGGGCCGTACAGCTCGTAGTGCTTCCACCCCTGTTCGTCGATGCGCTTCCTCGCGCGGATGCGGATGGCGTTGTCCCACGCGAACACCAACGCGGCCACAACCACGCCGAGCAGCACGGCGAGCGCGAGGTTGTGAAGCACCGCCGTCACCAAGGTCACCAGGACCATGATCAACACGTCGGACGTCGGCATGCGACGAAACGTCCGCAACGACGCCCACTCGAACGTGCCGATGGCGACCATGATCATCAACCCCGTCAGGGCGGCCATGGGCAGCTTTTCGATCAGGGGCGCGCCAAACAAAATGAACACAAGAAGCATGACCGCCGCGACGATGCCGCTCAACCGCGCCCGAGCGCCGGAACTGACGTTGATGAGGCTTTGGCCAATCATCGCGCACCCGCCCATGCCGCTAAACAGACCACTCAGCACGTTGGCCGCGCCTTGCGCCACGCACTCCCGGTTGCCCTGACCCCGCGTGCCGGTGATTTCGTCGAGGATGTTCAACGTGAGAAGGCTCTCAATCAACCCGACCCCAGCCACGATGACCGCATAGGGGAAAATGACTTGCAGGGTCTCCAGCGTCAAGGGCACGTCGGGAAGGTGGAACGGTGGAAAGCCGCCCTGGATGGACGCGAGGTCGCCCACCGTTTTCGTCTCCAACCCGAAGGCCGCCGTCAACCCAAACACCACCAAGATGGCGGTCAGCCCTCCTGGGATTTTCTTCGTGAGCTTGGGCAGGAACGCGATGATGGCCATCGCGAGCAGCGTCAGGCCCACGAACAGCCCCAGCTCCCCGCCATGCAGCCATTCGCCGCCGTCGGTTTTGAATTGCTCGATTTGGCTTCCTCCGATGATGATGGCCAGGCCGTTCACAAACCCAAAAATCACCGGCTGCGGCACCAACCGCATGAGCTTTCCAAGTCGCAGAAAACCCGCCGCCGCCTGGAGAAGGCCGGCGAGGATGACCGTCGCGAAAATGTACTCGGGACCGTGCGTCACCACAAGCGCCGCAATCACCACCGCCACGGCGCCCGTCGCGCCGCTGATCATGCCAGGACGACCGCCCAAGACGCTGGCCACCAACCCCACCACAAACGCCGCATACAGGCCCGTGAGCGGGCTCAATCCCGCAATCAAGGCAAACGCCACAGCTTCGGGGATCAGGGCCATGGCGACCGTCAGGCCACTGAGAATTTCAAGGCGGTAGTCCACCGTTTGGCGGAAGTCAAAAAGGGCGAGGCGCATCAGGGGACTTTTTTTAGGAAGCCGCAAAGGTAGTCCCCCGCTTCAGACCGAACCGGGCTCAGGCCGATTCCTTCACAAGGAGGTCGTGGACAACGTTGCCCTCGCCAAAGACCTCCATGCTTTCGCAGGCCTCCACCATCCGCTGGCGCGCTTCCATCAGCGTGGCATGCCCTTCAATCTCCGCATTCTCCAGCGCCTCGCGGCTGGGCCACTGCGCATACGCCCAGTAGGTTCCCCCTACCCACGTGTGCAGGCGCGATCCGAGGCTCCCGCACTTGGCGTGGATTTCACGCGTCACGTCGGCCCACGCCGCTTCGAACGCCGCTTCTTGGCCTTTGATTACTTGAAAAACGTAGAGGATGGCGTGGGGCTTCTTCATGGTTCAAAGGGTTCTCGACAAAGGTAGGGTGCCGGATCAGCGCTAGACCATCGAACGGACGCAACATCCTCGGCGCAACCAGTTGCAGAATGGCGTTGTTTTGCATGACGAGATGTCTCAATTGCCAAATCACATGATGGGTTCGCGAGAGCGCGGATGCCTGAGAGGTGCTCCAGTTCTGATCACGGGGGTGATGCTCTTGGTCTCATGTCACGGCCGAGACCCCGAACGAACACTCGCTGACGTAGTGCCTATTCCAGCACATTTTCCATCCGTATCATTCCCTCCTGAGAACCCATGGAGCGAAGCTTCTTGGGAGTTGGGGCGACACCTGTTTTTTGACACACGCTTAAGCGAAGATGGTCAAGTGAGTTGCGCAACATGCCACCAACCAGAGCGTGCATTTTCAGACACATCATCTGTGTCCCTTGGTGTCTTTGGCCGGGAGGGATTCCGAAACACCCCGACACTAGTCAACCTGGCTTGGCAGCCTCGTTTTCATCGCGAAGGTGGAATCTCTAGCCTTGAATCACAAGTTCTCGCTCCCATCCAAGAACCCCATGAATTCAATCACGACATCAACCTCATCGCTGCTCAACTCTCCAAGGATCCTGACTACAAGGCATGGTCGGAGCAAGCCTTTCAGCGGGATCTAGACGCTTTTGCCATCACACGCGCCTTGGCGGCATTCGAGCGCTCTTTCATCAGCGGAAATTCTCCTTACGACCAATGGGTTTTGGGTAATGAACATGCCCTCAGTGACGCAGAACTTCGTGGCATGACCTTGTTTGAAGACCACGGATGCAGCGGTTGTCATCAAGACCTATGGTTCACCGATTTCGAAACACACAACAACGGATTGTATTCGTCCTATGACGACGTTGGGGCATATCGGTTGACTTTCGACTCCGCAGATGTGGGCGCATTCAAGACGCCGAGTCTGCGCAATTTGACATTCACAGCACCCTATATGTTTGACGGTTCTCTCTCAACCTTGGCCGAGGTCATAGACCATTACAACCAAGGCGGCTCTGGTCATCCCAACCAAGATCCCCGGATTCAGCCACTCGGGTTGACCCCATCCGAACAGAACGAATTGATCCTCTTTTTGAAAGCGCTGAGCGATCCGTCTTACATCGAATGGGCCCAAGCTTTGGACCCTCGATAGGGTTTCCTTCGCCAAGTCCTGCATCCCCCTCTTACCCTCGAGTGGGGACAAAAAAACGCGCCGACCAAAACTGGCCGGCGCGCGAGGTTTCAATATGTCGTGCTTGAGGAATTAGCGCACGGACTGTAGGTCGAAGCGGTCTAGGTTCATCACCTTGGTCCACGCCGAGACAAAGTCGTTCACAAACTTCGCGTCCGCGTCCGAGCTTCCG
>JAQBVN010000016.1 GCA_027622975.1 Bacteroidota bacterium
GTTGTCAGTGTTTGGGGACGCTTGCGACTGACGGGCCGTCGCCCAAGTTTCGTCAAACATGAATTCAAATTGCGGAACTTGGGCGACATGAATCCACGACTTCACGCCGTGCTCCGGTACCTCTACGCCCTTGTTCTTTTGGGCTCCGGAGCCAAACACCTGTACAACATCTACTGGGGCGACGCCTCAATCATGGCCACAGGCTACCCTGAACCCGAGGCGCAGGCCTTTGTGTTTGCGGTGCTGGAAACCAAGTTCCTCTTGCCGTTCATCTGCACCGCCAAACTCATCGCCGGCGTCGTGATGGTCTTGCCCGGGCGCGAACAGCTCGGGGTCCTCATGGCCTTTCCCTACGCCGTCGGCATGCTCATGTGGGGCATCTTCATGGTGCCGAGCCACCTCGTCATCATGAGTGTCATCTTCGTTTTGAATGCCGCCTTGGTGTACGCCAATTGGGCGCATTTCAAGGGGCTACTCAATCCAAGGTCCTGACCTTGTGAAGGTTCAAACGTTAATTGCACGCAGTTCCAAACGCCGAAAGCACGAGCAACACGTCGGTCACGTTCACCACCCCATCACCATTGAGGTCCGACGTGCACTTGGTCACGCAGCCGAATTCGCTCAGCACATCCAAGATGTCTGATACCGTGATGACGAGGTCCCCATCGAGGTCCCCTGGGCATGGGCTCGTGGTTTGTTCTTGGCATGGATTGTCCAGATCAAACAACGTCTTCTGCAGGGATTCGTTCATGATCTCTGGCTCTCCTGTCAAACACACCATGCCATTGGCGCTGCCAATCCAATGGATGCGCAGCAGAGGAACATACGCCGTGTGCTTGGGGATGGTGGTGCCGTCATAACTCATGGTCAACACTTGAGATCCGCCGGGGGCGTGAGATGGCGTACCCGTGTACCCTTCTGCCCCGTCCAACAAACTCTCCGTCATGCTGATTTGGAGTCCATCCAATTCGAGCTGATAACCATAGATGCGACTGTCGGGGTTCCTCACCAGCACGTCCACATACTGTTCTTCCCAATTCACTTCTCCCAAGGTGAAGTGCGTTGTGTCAAAAGGATTGGTCACGTCGTTGACTGGGAACTCACAATGGCTGTGCACGCCTGAACTGTCTGGGTGGGTATGAGCCTCATTCCAAAACTGACAATCCGCCATGAACATGGCGTCCGCCAGCGAGATGGCGCCGTCGGCGTTGATGTCCGTGCAGCCCGCCACCACAAGGTCTCCCCCGAGAACACCTTCCGCGTACATCTGGGCATCGGACAAGTCTTGGTTCAGGTCGTCATTCAGGTCGCCCATCAACGCCACCCCTCCGCATTCGCCGTTGCAGTCAAACAGCGCAGTGCCAAAGGGCTCCCCAGAACAATCTGTGAACGTGGGGCAGTCCGTCAGAATGGTGGTTTGAAGGCTTCCTCCAGAGCGATTCAGATCGAGGCACACCACAGCCCAGTTGTTTTGGGTGTTGGTTTCATAGCGACCAAGGGCATCTGGGTCATAATCCCAGTTTACCCGGACCACCAAACGGTACTGGCCATCTTCAACATCCGTGACATCAATCCATTGACAGCTCAACCCGCTTGAATAGATGTCTCCACAACCTGCAGAGATTCCCATGTTGGAGCAGCCGTACGTGAAGGATCCGCCACCGCTGCATTCGAGGTCCATCACACAAAATCCATTCTTGAACCCAATGGGAATGAGGCCCCCGTCCATGGTGAACAAGTCATACTTGGCGTACCCCTTGTAATGCCAATGATTGTGGCAATTTCCCCATTCGAATTGCCCCGTTTGGTTGTTCATGGAGGTGGTGCCAATGTAATAGTCGAGTTCACCAATGTTCCTGATATGGGTCGTGAATCGGATCAACTCCCGGGTGCCAAACCCGTTCAAACAACCCTCTTCGATGTAGCAATCCGTGGATCCTACATTCATGGTGGTCGTCTGCAAACTGCTTGTAATTGCACTTTCAAGCACAATCAAGTCCGGACCCGTGCAAGTAAGATCCCCTTCATACACACACGAGCCATCGTCCTCTTCGGCGGCAGGATTGTAGTTGCAGGCTGACGAGTCTGTGCACCCCGTGGGAGGGCCTTGGTAAGAAAATGACCAATCAAAACCATCGCACGAGCCATCCAACGAAGCAAACCGAATCCAATACGAGACACCACCCTCCAACAGGGCTGTCAAAGCCGCCTCTTCTCCGCATCCAGCCTGGTTGTCGTCGTAGTAGATGGTCCCTTCGTTGGTGTTGTCGAAGTTACCCATGTTGCAATAATCGTAGATGTACAAGGCGGTGTTGCATCCAGTGCCACACGATGAAAACTGATACATCCCATTGGCCGGAGGGGTGAATGAGTACCAAAAATTCGCAGAGGGCTGGGACACTGTGCCGTAATCAGCCTCCGTCAAGGCAAATGCGTCATTGCAGGTAGCGCCTGGCGCGCAATCGAATTGCACGATGTCTTGGCTGGCATAGTTTCCTCCAGTGGCAACTTCCACCCCGTCGAGATACAAGGTGTATGCCCCTTGGCCATAACCGCAGCAAATGCCGTCGCCATAACTGTCATTGATGACAAATTGCAGACAAGGGAATTCCACAGCACCATCGATGCATGTGGATGCCGTGAAGGTTGTGCCATTTTGGTTGTAGGGTCCGCCAGAAAGCAACACGCCCGACGCATCGGAGAGCGTCCATGTGATTTCGCCAGGGTAATTATCAGTCAAAATCTCCACCAACACCTCAGATTCATTCTCAGCGCATTGGGCTGAAGCAGCGGTAGACCATCCAATCAAGGCCAAAACGAGCCCAGAAGTCAACAATTGTTGGGTCCGGAGTGCGTGAATGTGTTTCATGTTCAACAGGGTTTGGAAAAGCAGAACTTACAACTTTTTGATGAAGTTGCATCACTCGGGGGTGCCTTTGGTGGACTCCGAGGCCCTTCACTCGCCTCCCGGCACCGAGCAAGCTTGACCAATGAGCGGCAGCATGTTCAGCAAATCCCCAATCCCCACGAACCCATCGCTGTCGCTGTCCCCAAAGCAAGGGAATTCACACGACCCATCGTCTTCTTGCGCATTCACATCAAAATTGAGTGCCAGCGCGTAGGTGCATCCCCCGAGCACAAGAAGCTCGGTTTGGCATATTTCATGAGACACGGCACTGCCAAAATTGTCTCCGATCGATTCCTCCTCTTCCAGCAACACCAACCCAGCATCATCGACCACTGAATACCACCCACCGAATCGCATGCCGTCACCTCCCGCGTCCGCGAAATGAAGGGTGTAACACCCTGGTGATGCGCAGAATGAATATTCAAACAGCTGGTTGCCCGTTGTGGATGGTTGAAATGAAAACAAACTGTTTCCCGCCTCATCCATCATGTTCCATGAAGTTTCGGGGGCAAAAAAATCGGTGTAGATGGAGACCGTCCATTGAGGCAAGGGAAGGTGATCCATGACTTGGACGGACGAATCGTTCCCTGCAAATTCGTCCAGAGCCCACACCAAAGTCGCCTCCAATTCGTGGGTCCCTGGCGCCAAGGTGTCGACGACCCAATCGACGTCCGCACTCTCTCCTGGGTTCAGGAGCGGCATGGCAGTCAGTGGCAACAACGGCGACCCATCCAATTCACAAGAAACCCCCCAGCCCTCGGCAGGGAGAAGCCCTTGGTTGCTCACGCGCAAACGTGGCGTCCACATCGAACCGCATGAGCCGCCATCTTCGGTGGTCGCAACCCATGTCACCCCCAAATCATGATCCACGGGAGAGACCCCTCCGAGGGAACAGAGAAGCCCTGGGCGTTCCTCCGTCAGGCAAGCCCACATCCGGTCGGTTTGGCCTTGCGTGAACATGTTCCGACACCACGACGGAGTGTAGTCCATGTAATTCTCCAACTGAGCGCCATCGCATGAAGGGGTGAAGCATGCTGAATTCGCCATGGTTGAGGGTGTGTCGCACACCTTGTCCCCTTGTGTTGTGCAATTGGATTCCGTTGCGCATCCCAAGGTGTTGTGAAACGTGTGGTACAAACTCAGGTGGTGACCCATTTCGTGGGTGAACGTGCGATTCAAATTGGTTGAAGGCTTCACGTTTCCCACAGTTCCAATGGCGTTGTACAAAATGACAATGCCGTCCGCCACATTGCCCGTCGGGCCGAGGTAGGCAAATCCTTGAATTCCGGTACCCGCGTTGTTTCCCGAAATTTCTGAGACCACCCACACATTGACATACTCTTCTGCAGGCCACGCCGACAGGCCTTTCAATGCCAATTCTGGCGCCCCGGGATCCAGCGCGGACAAGGCTATGCCGTCCAGTTCGTATCCAGGCACCGAGCGGCCGTCCACCCGCAACACCCCATTAGTGGGCTGTCCCTGAGGATCCCGACGCGCCTTGACAAAGGAGATGCCGGTGTCCACACCATCTCCGTCGCCCAGTGTGCCCGTGATATGCCTGAAGTCATTGTTCAACGCCACGATGGCGCTCTCGATTTGGGCATCTGTGATGTTTTCAGAAACTCCATACGCTGAACCAACATGCATGACGTGAAACACCACCGGAACCTCTGCCTCAGACAAGCCATCACCAACCACACATTCCGTGGCTCCAATCTCCCAAGATTCGGATCTGGCGGACATCCGAGCCAGGCCCATGGCATAAGCAGGCCATTCATGCTCAGCCCTGGCATGAACTGATTCGGAACCACATGGAGCCTGAAAAACGTCGTCCTGTTGGGACGATGCCGAGGTCACGGCAACCCAAAGAACAACCACCAACACCATGCGCATCATGGCACAAAATTCAACCACACAAAGACAACTCCACGCGTGAATGCACTCAAAAGACATCAAGTTTCCCACACCCCCTCGGTTGTGAAGAATTTGAAAGACTGGACAACCGCACGCATTTGAGAGACACCTTTGTCCTTGAAATGCCAGAAATGTCCCAAAAAACATGGTGGATTGTGGTTGCAATCCTCGCCTTGATTTGCGTTTTTCTTGGTGCAGAGTTGCTGCAACGAGGCACGGCAATCGAGGGATTGAATAGCCAAAATGCCGTGCTCTCCGTGGAGAAGGATCAATTGATTTTGGATTTGGAGAAAATGCGCTTTGCCTACGACACATTGGAAACAGAGAATGGCTTGATGTTGGCGGAATTGGCGGCTCAACAAGAGCGTATTGATGGATTGCTCACGCGGGTGAAGAATGGGCGTTGGGAATTGTCCAAAGCCCAAAAAGAGGCCGAAACCCTTCGCGCCATCATGAAAGGATACATCGCGACCATTGATTCGCTCAATCAATTGAATGTGGCGTTGCTCGATGAAAACCTCGCCATGAAGGAACAGGTGGAGGCCGTTTCAGAGGAAAACGCCGCCTTGGTCCAAAAGCAGGAGAACATGGAGGAAATGCTTGAGGCCGGGCGCACCCTTCAGGCTGCTGAACTCACTGCGGTTGGCCTGCGCATGTTGTCCTCTGGACGGCAACGTGACACCGATCGAGCCGATCGCACCGAAATGATTCGGGTGTGCTTCACCCTGCTGGAAAATCGCATCGCACCTGTCGGAAGAACCGAATTGATTCTTCGGTTGACCACACCATCCGGTACGCTGGTGTCTGGCGATGAAGCATCCGATGAAGCAAGTGCTTCGAGGGTCATCGATTATGCCAGAGAGCGCCTCGAAGCTTGCATCTTTTGCACACCCTCGGAACCTCTTGAAGCAGGGCTGTACAACGTGGAAGTCTTGCAAGCCGGGTTGGTGATTGGAAGCACGGCTTTGGAGCTACGGTAAAATCCCGACCCTCACCCACAAACTCTGTCGTCCCTCTGTTGAATTCCTGACCTTGGTTTGGGCCATGGTTTTGGAACAACGCACCCGGACCGAACAAGGGCAGTTGGGCGAGGACGCCGCTGTGACGCATCTCCAACGTGAGGGTCATGCGATTTTGGCGCGCAATTGGCGCTGGAATCGCTCAGAAATTGACATCGTCAGCTGGGATGGGTTTCGGATTGTCTTTCACGAAGTCAAGCTTCGGTCTGGGTGCGTCTTGTCCGCGAACGACCCGAGGCTGTGGATGCCATCCATGGCACAGAAAAAGCGCATCATCCAAGCCGGACATGTCTACCTCCGCCATGAAGTAGGTCGGTTGGTGGAATGCCAATTTGATGTCGTGCTGGTTTCACTCCTCAACCAACAAGTTCATGTCACACGCATCACCGATGCCTTTTCAGGTGGCCATGGCTGGGGACGTGTGGTTGGATGAGCACGACAGGTCTGTTGTGGGCGCGAGGTGGCAAACCCAGAGATGGCAAACCCGTGGACACGCGCGTGTCACTCGCCTCGTCGTACCTTTGCTGAGATGAAAAGAACCCCTGACCAAGGCCGCCGAGGAGGCGCCCGCAAGGGAGGGCCGTCACGTGGCTCTGGCCGCACGTCGACACCACCTTCACATGCAGCCCAACCCAAGCCTCAGCGAGGGAGGCCTGAATCGAGACCCAAAGTCAAGTTTGCGCCCGTTCCCGATTCCTCCGCAGCCATGCGCCTCAACCGGTACATCTCGCAAGCTGGAATCTGCTCGCGTCGCGAGGCAGACGTCATGATTGGGGCGGGTGTCGTAACCGTCAATGGTCAAGTGGTCACGGAGTTGGGCTGCAAAGTGGATCCCTCCAAGGACATTGTGCGTGTGGAAGGGGATACCATTCGGCCAGAAGCCATGCGCTACGTCTTGGTGAACAAACCCAAAAACATCCTGTCTGTGGAGTTTGACCCCCAAGGTCGCCGCACGGTGATGGATTTGCTGAAAAACGCCTGCAAGGAACGCATTTCACCGGTGGGTCGAATTGAAAAAGAGGCTTCTGGGTTGGTCTTGTTCACAAACGACGGAGAAATGGCGAAGCGTTTGACGCATCCGGCGGTGAATCTTCGAGAGCTCTACCACGTCACATTGGGCAAAAAAGCCACTGTTGAACAGCTCGAAAGCATGATGGCGGGATTTGTCGTGGATGAGGGATTTGTGAAGGCCCGGAGCTGCGCTTTTGTGAAAAATGACCCCCATGAAATCGGCATGGAAATTCACAGCAACAGAAGCCGAATCGTGCGGAGGATGTGGGAACAGCTCGGCCACAAGGTGTTGAAAGTGGACCGGGTGACCTATGGACCCTTGACCAAAAAAGATTTGCCCAGAGGCCATTGGAGGCATCTGACTGAGGCGGAACTCAATCTTCTGAGAATGACCACGTGAACGCGAGAAGCACCTCATCCCCAACGCCATGAACGACAGTTTGGTCATCATCCCCACTTACAACGAGCGAGAGAACGTGGTTCGCATGCTTGAAACGGTGATTGGCTTGGACCACCCATTCGACGTGTTGGTTGTCGACGATGGTTCTCCGGACGGAACGGCGCAATTGGTGAGAGAGGCCGCGTCCCAACACCCCAACCGCATCCACCTCTTGGAACGTGAAGGAAAGTTGGGATTGGGAACCGCCTACATCGCCGGTTTCCAATGGGCTTTGGGGCGGGCCTACGACTTCATCTTCGAGATGGACTGCGATTTTTCTCACACTCCAGCCGACTTGGTTCGGTTGCGCATGCCTTGCGCCAACGAAGGTGTTGGGGTGGCAGTGGGTTCCCGCTACGTTCGAGGAGGTGGAGTGGTCAACTGGCCTTGGAATCGCTTGATGCTGAGCTACGGGGCGTCGTGGTATGTCAACATCATTTTGGGCTTGGGCGTACGCGACAGCACCGCTGGATTTGTGTGCTACCGCAGGGAGACCTTGGAAACGATCCAACTCAACGCTGTCCAATTCGTGGGCTATGCTTTCCAGATTGAAATGAAGCTTCGGGCCAAACGAAACGGCTTCCGCATTCAAGAAGTGCCCATCACCTTTGTGGACCGAGAATTGGGCACGTCCAAAATGAGCATGAACATCTTTCGCGAGGCCCTCGTGGGGGTGCTTCAGATGCGCTTTCAACGAATTTTCTACCCCTCCAAAACCTAAGATCCTCTCCCCATGCCCATTCTCTTTCGCCAAGGTCACGTCGTCAATGAAGGTTCCGTCCGCGTGGAGGACCTTTTGGTTCAAGGGGAGTGGATTGTGGCCAAAGGGGTTGATTTGGCCGAACGACACGAAGACCCAAAGATTCGAGCCCTCGCCGCCGCAGCCGAGGTGAGAGATTGCCGGGGTCAATGGGTGATGCCTGGATGCATCGACGACCAAGTACACTTCAGGGAACCGGGCTTGACCCACAAAGCTGAAATCGCGACCGAGGCAGCAGCGGCGGCAGCGGGAGGAATCACCTCCTTCATGGAAATGCCCAACACGGTCCCCCAAACCCTCGACCAAAGCTTGCTCCAGGAGAAATACGATCGCGCGGAAGAGGTGAGTCCTGTCAATTACAGCTTCTTCATGGGCGCCAGCAACCACAACCTCGATGAAGTGCTGAAGACGGACCCCAAGACCGTCTGTGGCATCAAGGTGTTCATGGGGTCGTCCACTGGGGATATGCTCGTGGATGAAGACAAAGTGCTCGAAGGTATCTTCAAGGAGGCGCCCATGCTGGTGGCCACTCATTGCGAGGACGAAGCCACCATTCGAACCAACACAGCAGCGGCCAAAGCCACATTCGGCAACGTCGTGCCCATCGCCCAACACCCCATCATCCGGAATGCAGAAGCCTGCTACAGAAGCTCTTCGAAGGCTGTTGAACTCGCCACAAAATTGGGGACCCGCCTCCACATCTTGCACATCAGCACCGCACGGGAACTCGACCTGTTTGACGGCAACAAGCGCCTTGAAGACAAGCAAATCACTGCCGAAGCTTGCATCCATCACCTGTGGTTCACCGACGCGGACTACGACATCCGGGGAACGCACATCAAATGGAATCCCGCCGTCAAAAAAGAATCAGACAGAGACGCCATCCGGGCTGCTTTGCACGACGGGCGAATCGACGTGGTCGCCACTGACCATGCCCCCCATACAATCGAAGAAAAGAATCGGTCTTACTTTGACGCCCCTTCGGGAGGTCCTCTTGTGCAACACGCGCTGGTGGCCATGTTGGACCTTGTTCACGAGGGTGTCTTGTCCCTAGAGCAAGTGGCGGACCTGATGGCGCATCGTGTGGCACGATGCTTTCAAATGACAGACCGTGGATTTTTGCGACCAGGTCAAAAAGCCGACCTTGTCGTGGTCCGACCCAACGATCCTTGGACCGTTCGGGAAGACAACATCCTCGCCAAATGTGGGTGGTCTCCCTTTTCGGGCCACACCTTCCGATCTCGCGTCCATGAAACATGGGTCAACGGCGTGTTGGTGTGGGGTCACGGACGCATCCAGACAACCCATGGCAACCATGCTGGACAACGTTTGATGTTTCACCGCTGAGTGCGCTTGTCCATGAAAAATTCTTGGTCCTCTTCCCATGTACACCACCCATTCTACCGCCCCAAGGTGGACACCGTGGGTGGGATGGGCATGACGATTCTGTTGGTCATTGGGGTTGTATGGGTCGGAATCAGTGCCGGTTGCCAGAGACGCCAACCATCACAGGTTCACCCGCCTTCAGGGATCCTCCCTCGAGACAGTTTTGTGCACGTCTTGGCAGAGATTCAAGTTGTGGAGGCGGCTGCCACCCAACGAACCTACCGAACAGACAACGAAAGCACACGCCTCGCCGAAGCCTACAATGACGTTTGGCACCGGACAGGGGTTTCTGCCGCACGCTTTGAACAAAGTCATGCTTGGTGGTGGAGCCATCCCGAGGCGATGAAAGAGGTGCTCAGGGATGTGGTGGATGTGTTGCGAGACATGGAGGTCGCTTCCAACCGAAACGAGCCGAACCAAGGCCGTGAGAACGAGACCCGAGGTGAAGAGGGGGACAGTTCCAAACAATCTCAAAAGCGGAGAAATTCGAATTGACGCCCCTGGGAAGAGGCCTTTCCTCAACCCCAATCCTCACGGTATTGCTTGGCGGTGTCTTCAATGGTCTCTGCGATGGGTGTGTATGCCCAGGATTGATCCAAGGCAGCCAGGGTGCGCAAAATCTTGGTGCCGTCATAGGCATGGTGAGCGCCAGTGTTGGCCAAACTCTCCCGGGTCGCCACCGAACGTCGACCCGTCAATTTCTCCACCACCCAAAACGCGCGCCACAACACCCCGGGCATCCAGGACCTCACAGGACGTGTCGGCCGCGGGCACGACATCGCATCGGCGATAGCGTTCATCAGATCGTGGTAGGTCCATTCCTCGGCACACAACACAAATCGCTCGTTCCTCACCTCGCTAAACGCCAGCTTGACGCAGACCTCTGCAACATCTCGTGATGCCACGTAACCATTGGACCCTTGTGGATACCACTTCAAGCCACGGGCGACTTGATGAAACAAGGCTCCGGAACTGCGGGAAAAATCACCCGGGCCCAACACAATGGTGGGGTTCACCACGATCAAACCGGCCGGGAGTCCCTCGGCGGCGGCGCGCCAAGCCTCCATCTCTGCGCGGTGCTTGCTTCGTGCGTACCCTGTAACTCCTGGATGATCCTCGAAGAGGGTGTCCTCATCCGTGGGTTGGCCAGCCCTCCTGCCCAGCGCCGCCACACTGCTCACATGAACGAGCCGAGGGGTGCCGCAATGCAGCATTGCATTGACGAGATGAGCCGTGCCTTGGGCGTTGATTCGGTTCATGGCCCCATGGTCTGAGGGGTGGAATGACACGAGCGCTGCGCAATGAAACACGCACTGCGCCCCTTCCAAGGCGGCCTCCAAAGACGCCCCGTCCTCCATGTCCCCTTCCACCCACATCAAGCGATCGAGCGCATCCGGAATGTCAGGAAGGGCTTGCCGCACGGCACCCTCCACGCGTTGGGTTTGGCTTGCGGGGCGACGAAGAGCACGAACATTTTGGCCTGCGGAAAGCAGTTGAATCACAACCTGCATGCCCACAATGCCTGTCGCCCCAGTGACCACGTTCACCCCGCCATTCTTCGTCCAATCCATGCGGCCAAAGTACTGCCTACCTTCGTTCAGCGATGTCGACAGAGGAACACTTGCAAGCACTGTTGGAACGGATGCCCCATGAGCCTGGGGTGTACCAGCATTTTGACAAGGATGGTCAGTTGCTCTACATCGGCAAGGCCAAAGACTTGAAAAAGCGGGTGGCGAGCTACTTCAACAAGGGAGACCACAACGGAAAAACCCGGCTTCTCGTTCGCAAAATTGCTGACGTTCAATGGATCATTACACCGTCTGAGGCCGATGCACTCTTGCTCGAAAACAGCATGATCAAAGAGCACAAGCCGCTCTACAACATCCAGCTGAAAGACGACAAAACGTATCCATTCATCGTTCTGAAAAACGAACGCTTTCCGAGAATCTTTCCCACCCGTCAAGTACGGAAAGACGGGAGTGAGTATTTCGGGCCGTACTCCCATGTCAAAGCCATGCATGCGGTGTTGGATCTGTGCAAAAAATTGTACCCCATCCGCACATGCAGTTTGGCCTTGAGCCGAGAAAACATCGAAGGAGGCAAATTCAGGGTTTGCTTAGAATACCACATTGGCAATTGCCTCGGGCCGTGTGTGGGCAAGCAGACTGAGGAAGGTTACGCTGAGAGCATCGCGGCCATCAGGCACGTGCTGCAGGGGAACCTCGGCGAGGTGCGTGCCTCCCTGAAGGCGGACATGTCGGAGGCGGCTTCACGGCTGCATTTTGAGGAGGCAGAGCGACTGCGGTTGAAGCTCGACGCGGTGGATAAATTTCAGGCCAAGAGCACGGTTGTTCATCCCTCCATCTCAGATGTCGAGGTGTACGGCGTGGTCAGCGATGCGAAAGCTGCCTACGTGAATTTCATGCGCATCCACAACGGAGCCATTGTTCAAGGCCAAACCCTCGAGTTCCGCAAACGTCTCGATGAGACGGACCCCGACATTTTGGCAGCCGCCATTCCCCAAATTCGGGACCGTTTTTCGGTGGCAAGCAGGACCATTTTGGTTCCCGTGGACATCTCGTTGGGGGTGGATGGTGCCGCGTGTTTGGTTCCTCAGCGCGGAGACAAAAAGAAACTGGTGGAACTGAGTTTGCGCAATGCCCAGTTCCACATGCGCGATCGTCACGCCCAACTCGAGCAGGTTGATCCTGAGGCGGCCAAAGACCGGTTGATGGAGACGATGATGCGTGATCTGCGTTTGAAGGACCCTCCCGTGCACATCGAGTGCTTCGACAACAGCAATACCCAAGGAACCAACCCCGCTTCCGCATGTGTGGTCTTCCGCGACGGCAAACCAGCCAAGCGTGACTACCGCAAATTCAACATTCGCACCGTCGACGGGCCTGATGATTTCGCGAGCATGAAAGAGGCGGTCTACAGACGGTACAAGCGGCTGCTCGATGAACAACAACCCTTGCCACAATTGTTGGTGATTGATGGTGGAAAAGGACAGCTTTCCCATGCCCTGGAGGCCTTGGAAGAGCTCGGGCTTCGGGGAACCATCGCCGTCATTGGCATTGCCAAGCGCCTCGAAGAAATCTTTTTTCCAGGAGATTCCCTGCCGATGTACTTGGACAAACGCTCTCCCTCCCTGCGCGTGATTCAGCACATGCGCAATGAAGCTCACCGCTTCTCGTTGGCGCATCACCGCACCCGAAGAAGCAGGGCATTCCTGAAATCTGAACTGGATGACATTCCAGGCGTCGGCCCCAAAACCAAGGTGTCACTGATGGCCGCGTTTGGAGACATTCAAGCCATTGCGCTCGCCTCCGAAGTCGCGTTGTTGGATGTGGTCAACCTCAAGGTGGCCCGTGCCATCCGCGTCCATTTTCACGGAAGCGACGCCTGATCTTCGGCCGGGGGCCTTGACTCAAAACGAGAAACGTCCGCCCAAGGAAGGCCCTCCCAAGGATCGGCATTCAGCCACGATTCGGCCCACGACATCCGCTGCCGGTTCGATGCTGGTCAACATGGCTGCCACTTGCCCAATTTCAAGCTCCCCGGCCACGAGGTCCCCTTCGAACATCCCCTTTTTGGCACGACCTCTCCCCAACAATTCGCGGAGCGCCTCCACTGTGGCGCCGGCTTGTTGGGCGGCGATGACTTCCTTGGCAAAATCGTTGTGCAGGAGCCTCACCGGGGTGACACTCTTCAACTCCAGGCTTGTGGCGCCCTCCCCGGCGGCCACCACCGCTTCCTTGAAGGCGAGGTGCGCCGAACTCTCCGGTGTGGCGACAAACCTCGACCCAATCTGTGCAGCCTCGGCACCAAGCATCATGGCCGCCAGGACCGAACGACCATCATGCAGACCCCCCGCGGCAATGACCGGCACCTTGCAGGCATCTGCCACAGCCGGAACAAGACACATCGTGGTGGTTTCCTCGCGGCCGTTGTGTCCCCCTGCTTCAAACCCTTCCGCCACCACTGCGTCCACACCCGCCTGCTCGGCCTTCAGGGCAAACTTCACACTGCTGACCACGTGAATCACCTTGACACCATGGGATTTGAGATGAGAGGTCCAGGTGTTGGGATTTCCCGCACTTGTGAACACCACGGGCACCCCGAGATCCACAATGCTTTGCATGTGCTCTTCCACAGCGGGGTAGAGCAGCGGCACATTCACGGCAAATGGTTTTCCTGGGGCGGCGGCTTGGACCTTGGTGATGTGGTCTCGCAACACCTGGGGATACATGCTTCCCGCGCCCAAAATTCCCAAACCGCCCGCATTGCTCACGGCGCTCGCCAATTCCCACCCACTGCACCACACCATGCCTGCCTGAATGATGGGGAAATCGATGCCCAGCAAGGCACACACTCGGTTGCTCGTGTTCATGGGGCCAAGTTCGGTCGGAGATGCCAAACTCCGAGTTCCTCCAACGTGAAGTGCATGCCCACAGAAGATGGCCCTCCAAGGAGGGGGTTGCCATCAGTTTTCAAACAAGGCCCGGTTGGCCGCCACAAGCCCCGGATCCTCGACCAGTTGACGATGTCGTTCCACACAAGCCTCTGACATACTCCTCCATGTCGCAGCGTCCCAACCAAACACCTCCTCCAGGCCCCGGATCCAAGCGCTTTCCTCAAGAGGCAATTCCCAGCCGAGTTGGGCCGTGGCCAGATCACGCCATGGCGTCTTGTCACTCAAAAGCACAGGACGACCATGGGCCCATGCTTCGACGACCGCATGGCCAAAATTTTCGTGGGTGGTAGGCATTAACAAGGCATGGCCTCTCATCCAAACCGAAGCCAGTTCGTAGGGAGGCACCGGCCCTGTGAATTCAAGCGTCAGACCTGGACGCGCCAACGACATCAAATGGGTCAAGTATTCTTCATCCTCAGCCGGTCCCACCAATTCGACCACCACCCCCTGGGGCGGGAGACTCGCCGATGACAGAGCCTTCAGCGCAAAATGCAAGTTCTTGATTCTGTGGACTCTCCCAAGCATAATCAAACGCAAAGGAAGATCAGCGGAAACGTCGATTGTTTTCACTTCTGTGCTCCGAGCTATTGGGGCGTTGGAAGCCACGACCACTTGAGAGCCAGGAAAGGCTTGATGGATGTCCGCAGCCTCAACCGCGGTGCTGGCGTGCCACCGGACGTCGCGAAACCACCCTAGCACGCGCGCTGCCTTCAAGAACACCTTCTTCTTTCGGGGTTTGATCGCCAAGGCTCCAGCACCGAGCATGCCGCGCGGTGCAAGCACCACCTTCACGCCGAGGGATCGCGCCACGCGAAGGGGAGTCAGGGCGAAAGGAACGCTGAACAGGCTGTTGAGGTACAGGATGTCTGGGGCCGGTTGATTTGGAGATCCCGTCAGTATGTCCCGCCACATGTGAGACGTCCAGCGATCCCTCGTGAGGTAAGTCACTGCGATGCCGTCATGGTGGTGCATTTCATTGGGTGTGATTCCCTCCATCACGGTGTTCGAATGGATGTCGTACGCGCCACAAACGACCTCGAGGCGGTGAGGTGTTTGGTCCCTCAGCAAGGACATCAAATTGTGCACACTTCGAATCGGCCCACCAGCCTTGTACGCCGGGGGATACCACTCCACGGCAGCGACAATTCGCAGGGGACGCGACTCAGTTGAGGCCATGGCGTTCGATGTAATCTCCCAACACCACCAAAGACCACACACGGCTGTACGACCATTTGGATGAGCCGGACATGAACGATTGTTCAATGGCAGTCAGCATGGATGCGTTCGTCCACGATTGGTCTTTCAAAATGGCCAAACCGCGCTCGCAAACCGCCTTCAAGTCGCCACGCATCCACGATTCCCAAGGCAACACAAAACCCATTTTGGGTCGATTCACCACCTCGTCTGGCAGCAGTCCCCCCAGAGATTCAACCAGAAACCGCTTGGGCGTGTGGGGATATTTGGCCTTGTCGGGAGCCGCCAAAGCCGCGGCCACCAACCGATGATCCAAGAACGGAACCCGAACCTCCAAAGCGTGGGCCATGCTGAATTGATCCGCGTCACGCAGCAAGGTGTGTCCCATGTAGGTTTGGATTTCTGCTACACTCACCTGGCTCAAAAAAGGAAGCCCAAAGGACTTTTTGCCCGGAGCCAATTCCTTCACCAACCAGGCAAACACCGCATTGTCTCTGGGAACATCGTGAGACAGCATCCGCTTCAAATCGTCTTGCAGAAAAATCTGACGGGAAAGGGGATAGGTATGGGCCAGGTCAAAATAATTGCCACCCAGGATTTCCGCCATTTTTCTCGATGTCATGTTGGGTTGGAGCGCGGCATAGAGCTTGCCGACCAGTTTTCGTCCCGCGCGGGGCCAAGATGCCAACCAGGCGAGCTCCGCAAGCCGAGCGCTGCGCGCAAAGACGGCATAGCCCGCAAACAACTCATCGCCACCCAATCCAGAGAGGGCCACCTTCACACCCGCCCGTCGCGTGGCGCCACTCACCACGTATGTGTTGAGGCCATCAGCGCTTGGGTGATCCATGGAAGCAAGACCCGCTGGGACTTGGTTCAGGAAATCTTCCGGTGTCAGGCGAATTTCGTGGTGATCTGTCCCAAAGCGCTTGGCGATCAAACGAGACCATGGACTTTCGTCGAGCTCAGCATCGTGAAAAGTCACACTGAAGGTGCTCACAGGTGTGCTCGAAACTTCTGACATGAGGCCCACTATCGCGCTTGAATCAATGCCTCCCGACAAAAAAGCCCCGTAGGCAACATCGGCGCGCATGCGCAAAGCCACGGCGTCTCGCAAGGTGTCCTTGATGTGGTTGCGACGGGCTTTGGGGCCCATGTCAGCGACGCCAAGGGCCTCGTCGGCCGCCTCCCAGTATGGCTCGATGTGAAGCTCCTCTTCACGCACAACCATCACGTGAGCGGGCGGAAGCAGTTGGACGTCGCGAACGATGGTGCGGGGTGCGTGCACCGTTCCGTACATGATTTGATCCGACAACGACGCGCGGTCCAATCGACGCGCCACAAGGCCCGAGGCCAAAACAGTTCTGACCTCAGATGCAAACACGAGGGTACCACCTTCCGTTTGATGCCAGTATACGGGTTTGATCCCCAAACGATCTCGCACAATCACGAGCGTTCGCTTGGAGGCAGACCACCAAGCAATGGCAAACATCCCGTTGAAACGGCGCAACGCCTCCCTTGCGCCCCAATGACGAAGAGCGGCCAGCACCACTTCTGTGTCTCCATCTGTGACAAAGCGGTGGGCCCCCAAGGCCTCCAATTCGCGCCTCAACTCGACGTAGTTGTAGACCTCGCCATTGAAAATCATGACGTCACCGCCCATGTGAAAGGGCTGGTTGGCTCCCGCCGACGTGTCCAAAATGCTCAATCGCGCATGTCCCAAAGCCACGCACTCCCCATCACTCCATGTCCCTTGGGAATCCGGTCCGCGATGCGCCATTTCATTCACCATCCGCCGCACGGAGTCCAAGGCACCCTCAGGGGTTCCAAAAGCCTCCAAACCATGAATTCCAGAAATGCCGCACATGGAGTTGGGAGATTGCGCAGTGAGTTATTCGGTTTTGTTGCCGGATTGGAAGCTGTCCCAACCCTGTGCTTTCAAAGGTACTTCAGGACCGTTCTTGGTCACAAGTGTGAACGCATCGGGGGCCTCCACGGCATGGCCAATCACGGACAGTTTGGGATGATTTCTGATGTTCTCAAAATCCCCCTGCTTGATGGTAAAAAGGAGCTCGTAATCCTCTCCTCCGCTCAACATGCACAGCGTCGGATCGAGATTGAAGGCGCGGGCCGTCTCGTACACTTTGGCATCCACGGGGAGCTTGTCCTCGTAGACCTTGAAGCCCACTTGGGAAGCGGTGCCGAGGTGCATCACTTCGGAGGCCAAACCATCGCTCACGTCAATCATCGACGTGGGTTTCACCCCCAATTCGGCCAATTCCCGAACAATGTCCACCCTTGCCTCAGGCTTGAGTTGCCGTTCAAGCAGGTACTCAAAACCGTGGAGTTCCGGTTGGGCTGTAGGTGCAGCCTGAAACACCGACTTCTCGCGCTCAAGGATTTGGAGCCCCATGTAAGCGGCACCCAAATCACCACTGACGACCAACAAGTCACCGTCGCTCGCACCCCCTCGGCCCACCACTGCCTCAGCGTCCACCAAACCAATGGCAGTGATGGCCAGGGTGAGGCCAGATGGTGATGACGTCGTATCTCCCCCCACCAAGTCCACACCGTACACCTCGCAGGCCAACCGAATGCCAGCGTACAACTCATCAAGGGCCTCCACCGAAAACCTGTTGCTGATGCCCAGCCCCACGACCACTTGTGTCGGTTTGGCATTCATTGCACACACATCACTAAGGTTGACCACCACCGACTTGTATCCCAAGTGCTTGAGCGGCGCATAGCTCAGGTCAAAATGAACGCCCTCGCAGAGCATGTCCGTCGTCACCACCACCCGTTTGCCTAGGGGATCAATCACGGCCGCGTCATCACCCACCCCACGAAGTGTCGAGGATTGCTGGTTGGCGAGTCCGTCTGTCAAACGGCGTATCAAACCAAATTCTCCCAGTTCACTGATTTCAGTACGTTGCATCTCGCGAAGGTACTTCGCCAAACCCTTGGGCCATGCGAGGGGTTGTTCGCCATCAGTCGCGAGCCTTCGCTCGATGCAGCATGTCCTCGATTTCCCTGTCCAAGGTGTCATCCCGTCGAGGGATTTTCCACAGCATGCCCAAGTCGGAAAACTGATCGACGATCGCTGAGGGCGAAAATGCTGCGACTTGGTCAGTGGAAAGGATGCCAGAATCCAACAGGACTGTCCAACCACACTGCAAGCGTTTGGCATCGGACAATCCAACCGCATTGTTGGCCACTTTGGCCACCTCGCCCACATCGAGCACGCCGGTTCGTCTCATGCATTCGAGAATCAGGCCAGGTCCCGGTGTGGGGTCCTGCACCTCTTCAGCCAACACAAGGGCTTCAAAAGGGGGGTGAACATCCCACCCCATTCGCGCCATCAAGGGTTTGACAATGTCTGGGTGCAACGTGGTGGATGCGGCCACGCGACGTCCGGACGCGATCCATGTTTGGCACATGTTCTCGACACCCCCGACCACGTGAATGCCACCCCCAAACCGAACGAGACGAGCCAGTTCTTTCACAGCCAAATCATGAATGCTCTGGCAGGATTGAACATGGGGTTCTTCTTGGGGATGGAGCCACCGAACAATGCGAACAATGCCCTCGATGCCCGGATACCCCAAAGCCATGCTGGCCAGCTCTGGATCCACCGATTCTCCATGGGCTTGAAACGCAGCTGAAATGGCACCTCGCACCGAATCATCATGGGCCACCAAAGTTCCCAGCATATCCAAAATCACAAGCCGCGGTCCGGCAAGGTCAGGTGATGTGTTAGGCATGGCTGCAAAGCAAATCCAAGCGCATCACACGGCCCCTTATGGCGGGTTCAGCATTTCGTCAACTTCCCGTTCCCACAACGTCACTTGGATGTTACCTCGCGGTGGGGATCTGAAGCGCCCGCCGTGAGTCCAATTTCCTGGCCCATCGTTTGGGCTTGTTCCTCAATTCGTTGAGGGCTTGGGTCAATTTGGGCTCGGGACACTCACCGAGGAAACCACCCCCTCAAAATGGAGATCCAAACCCGCCAAGGGGTGATTGAAATCCACGTGGACCACGTCCTCTTCTACCTCCACCACGATGCCAATGACTTCGTTGCCCTCATCGTCTGCCATGGGAACCACTTCCCCCACTTGCATCACCTCTTCATCGATTTTTCCATCCACCATGAAAGCAGATTTGGGCATGATGATCACCGCATCCTCATCCTCCTCGCCATACGCCTCCTCGCAAGGAATGAAAATGTCAAACGGCTCTCCTGCGCGCTTCCCCATGAGGGCGCCTTCAAACGCGGGCAGAACCTCCTCGGCACCCATCACAAAGACAAATGGATCTTCCTCTGTGCAGGTCTCCAACTCTTCTCCCTCGGGCCCATCGGCGCGAAGTGTGTAAGCCACTTCCACGAGGGCTCCAGGTGATACGATGTTCATGAGAGCGAAAGTACCGCCTAACTTGGTCCCATGCGCACGATTTCTTCATTCCGCGAAAACCTTGGGTGGGAGTATCTTCACCACGGGATTGCCAAAGGCTGGTCCCTGATGGTTGGATGCTGCTTGGTTCTCTTGGCCAACGCCCAAACCTCCACCCTCCCTCGTCTTCACGACCTGCCGGTTTCACGCACGCCCTTCCTCGTGCAGGGATGCCATGCAGATGCCTGCACGAAGGAGGCTCGAGACTTTCGAAAGGTCTTGCCTTTGGACAACTACGACATGGGGCCAAGCATTGCGCGAAGCGACAGTTTTGACGTGGTCCACTACGACCTTGAGTTGGATGTCACGGGCTATGCAACCCAAAGTTTGACGGGCCATGCCACCATCGATTTCCAGGTGCTTCTTGGGGGAGGAAATTCGATGTGGTGGGACCTTGAAGGGTTGGTTGTCGACAGCGTGCTTTGGAATGGCAATGTCGTTCCCTTCAGTCACACCTCCGGGCAACTCCACATCGGATCGCCGGCGCCCATGAATGTTGGTGACGTGGTTGCGCTCGAAGTTTGGTATGGTGGACAACCCGATGCCGACCCCTACTGGGGTGGCATGTACTACGCCAGTGATTTGGTCTACAACCTTGGCATTGGGCTTACTTCCATTCCACCCAATTTTGGCCGGGTGTGGTATCCCTGCTTCGACAACTTCGTGGAGCGCGCAACCTACACCTACCACATTCGAAGCGCAGGAGGACGCCGGGCCCACAACCAAGGGCATCTGGTGGAAGAATGGGCCCTGGGCGGAGACACCGTGGTGTCTACTTGGTCTTTGGACCACCCCATTCCCACGCACCTCAGCGCCATCGCTGTGGGACCCTACGTCGACCACGATTACACCCATGTCGGAGCCTATGGGAACGTCCCGGTCAGGCTTACAAGCAAGGCTGGAGACAACAATGCAATGCAAACGAAGTTTGCCGACTTGGGATACGCCATAGACGCGCTCGAGCATTGGTGGGGACCCTATGCTTGGGAACGCGTGGGATACGTGTTGACCACCGATGGGGCCTTGGAAATCCCCACCAACATCGCGTACCCTCGGTTCATGGTCGAAGAGAGCAACTTCGCCAACGGCGATCTCTTCGCCCATGAACTGGGTCACCACTGGTGGGGCGACCTCGTGGCTCCAACCATTCACAACCACATGTGGCTCAAAGAAGGTCCGGCCGAATACAGCAGCCACCTCTTTGTCGAGTGGAAAGATGGACATGAGGCCTTTGTGGATTTGGTCAAGGACAATCAGGAGTTTGTCCTCCAAGAATGCCACATCCAAGACGATGGCTTTCATCCATTGTCCCCCATGCCTGACGAACACATCTACGGCCGACACACGTACTACAAGGGCGCCAGCATCTTGCACAATCTTCGAGCCTACCTCGGGGACCCCCTCTTCCGAAGTTCCATGCAGGAAGTGATTGCCACACGCTTTGACAGCCACATGGACGTTGCGGATTTCCAATCGCTGCTCGAATCCGCTTCAGGGATGGACATGGCACCTTTCTTCGACGCGCAGGTTCTTCAACCTGGTTTCAGTACGTGGGTCGTGGACAGCGTCTCCACGGGGCCCGACAACGGATGCTATGCCACCACCGTTTACCTGCATCAAAAGCTTCGTGCTTGTGAAAATTTTCACGACAACGAGCCCTTGGATCTCACGCTGTGGAATGCCTCTTGGGATACCTCCTTGGTGCATGCCCGGGTGGGAGGAGAGTTTGATGAGGTGACGTTTTGGCATGAGGAGCCCTTTGTGCTGTTGGGCGTCAATGCTGATGGGCGACTCAATCAAGGAAGGCTTGACCACACCATCGCCATCACCCAACCCACGGGCTTGGCCAACCTCCCCTGGGTGGACATGAGGGTGGGTTGTGATGAGATTGCGGAAGGGGACAGCATCCTTGTGAGGGTGGAACATCATTGGGCGGCGCCGGATGCTGGACCTGCGGCGGCGTATGTCGAAACGTTGAGCGACACCCATTTTTGGGTGGTGGATGGAACTTGGGACGACGAGGCAGCGGACGCCCCCCTTCTCGACGCAAGAGTGAACTACGTGGGGAACGATGTCAACGACCTTGATCATGGACTCTACGGCGACACCGAAGAAGGAGCCTTCCTTGCGTGGAGGCCCAACGCAGGAGCCCCTTGGGTACAGTACCCTGACTACGAATGGCAGGCAGGCTCGCTGAGCAACGGCAGTGGGTTGTTCAAAATCTCCAAGCTCCGCCAAGGCCACTATGCTTTTGCACGCGGCGACGTGTCTCTGGATGTGAGTGAGTTCGTCGGTGAGCCCACCCCCCTCTTGGCTGTGTCTCCCAACCCATGCACACACGTGGTTCGCTGGGACATGAGTCGTCCATGGGACGAATCGCCCTCTCGTGTGTTGGTTCACAATCCGCATGGCGAGCTGGTGCTTGATGCAGCGGCCTCAACCCATGAACTTCAAGTGGCGCATTGGCCTGCTGGCTCCTATCGGTTGACCGTGGTATCATCCAATGGGTTGGCCATGGCAGGTGCAACCTTTGTGGTCAGGCACTGAAAGGCCCGTCGGGGGATCATTGCCGCGACGGAGCAGTGGGCGCACATAGCGTCCAAACTTCAATGGTCTCCGTCGCGCAACACTGCACGCTTCACGATGCCTTCAACCTCTTGGATGTAGGGTCTTTTGTCAAAGTACGGGGCGTAGGCGTAGCCCTCCAATGTGACCAATCTTGCGTTGGCCTCATCCACCAAGGTCAAACTGTAAAACGGGCCTCCCATGAAGTCTCCCTCCATTTTCCAAAGTCCTCGAACTTCCATGGCAAAATGTCCATCCCATTGGATCTCCTCATAGGAAGGGAAAAACCGACGCTCTGTCGTCATGTAGCTGCCAGGAGTAGGTCCTGACACGTGGGTACGCGTCAACACGTCCCGACGGTTAAGAATGGACTCCAGCCCCAGCTGTTCTTGGCTCACGTAAGGTTCGCTGTGAATGAAGAAACCTTGCTGAACGTCATGATTGTCTCCCCCCTTGAGTCGGGTCAATTGCCTGTCAATCCAGGTAAATGCACTGTCGTTTTGGGCCAAACGAGCGTCCCGAGGCCACACACCCTCTACACCCCACTGCGCCGCCATGTCCCGAGCCAACACCTCGTTGGGGCTCAATGCCACGATGTCCGCAAACCTCGACACCTCCTCGGCATGAAGCAGGCTGATCATTTCGCGGCCGCGGGCCCACAAGGCTTGAGCCAAGTCCGATGACGTGCTTGCCTTCCCCACCATGTACACTTGGCCACGGCTGTACTTGTCCCTGAACATGGACACCGAGGGTTCCTGGGTATCCACACGATCCGCCACTTCGAGCACCAAAATGTTGCGGTGAGGCTTCCAAAACCGGTCAAACACCTCAGGCTCAAGATGCAAAAGGTCCATCAAAGGCTCGTATTGCGGCAACACCGGATAGGGTTGCCCCATCATTGCGCGCAGGGTATCGCCCGCAGCACCCTCCCAAACCGCTTGACTCGCCACCACCACCAACTCGCCTGCAGCCCCAACCTTCCCGGGCAAGGCGATGCGTGCGCCATCTCCTTGACAGCCCGCCATCGCCAGCCACAAGACGCCCAAAAACGCGACAAGGCGGCCCCTAAATTTTGTTGGGATCCGCATGAATGATGAGTTTTTGTCCGACGCGGATGGTGGAAGATTGGAGGTCGTTCCAAGCCTTCAATTGAGAAACTTTCACGCCGTGTTTTTGGGCAATGGTGCCGAGAACATCCCCGCTTTGAACCCTGTAAATCACAGGCTCGGGCTCGTATTTGATCGTGGGCGTCAATTCGGGTTTGTACGCCTTCATCAAAGGCTCAGAATTCATGAAGTTGCCAATCTCCGACACGGGCCAGCGCACCGGATAAAGCATGCCGGGACCCGGGATCACGTTCATCCGATACATGGGGTTGAGCACCGCCACTTCAGCCTCGCTCATGCCTGTGGCATGGGCAATTTGGTCAAACCTGAGAGGCCCCTCGACATGCAAGGTGTCTACCTCGAGAGCGGCGGGAAGCACATGTTGAGGGAAAATGCCATGATCCGCGTGGTACGACATCAAGTACACAACAGCGATGAAATTGGGTACATAGTCCCTGGTTTCTTGGGGAAGAAAAGGGCGTACTTCCCAATAATTGGTCTTCCCACCCGAACGGCGGATGGCCTTGTTCACGTTGCCTGGACCCGCGTTGTATGCTGCGAGCGCAAAGTACCAATCACCATACATGTCATGGAGCCGCTTGAGATGACGACAAGCCGCTTCCGTGGCGAGCAAAGGATCCTTTCGCTCATCGACATAAGCGTCAATTCGCAGCCCCTCGGCCTTGGCTGTGTAATACATGAACTGCCACAATCCACGGGCCCCAGCTGGTGAACGGGCCTCAGGATTGAGGCCGCTTTCAACCACGGGCAAGTACTTCAACTCTTGGGGCAAATCATGGCGGTCCAGCACTTCCTCGAACAACGGGAAGTACATGGCGCTCCGGCCAAGCATGGTGCCCAAATGTCTGGTCCTGCGAGCCGCAAAGGCTTCGATCCTTCGTTGGGCCACAGGATTCCAGCGCAAGTCTAGCATGCTCACTGCATCCAAAGCCGCCATTCGAGGCGCAATCACGGAAGAATCAGAACTCCACATTGAGGTTTGGTCCAGGTTGGGCACCCCCCACAACGACGTGTCAGAACTCACGCATTGGGCCGTGGCACACCATTCGGCCCACGTCTGTTCCCAATCGTACACAACCGCAGCATCGTCAACAACCCCGTTTTGGGCCAACAGCGAATCAAGCGAAACGCGGAATTGAATCGCGCACACCTCCTTGGCGACCGCGACCGAGTTTGCAGTCATTCCCCAACACACGGCGACCACAAACGGCCAACCCAAGCTTCGTGACGTTGACCGGACACCAGATGATAACACGTGTTCGCGCACCCTGTGCATCAATCGTCCTTGGCCGCCTTGTTTTTGTCGTCTTTTCCGCTCGAGGCGTCCTTGAATTCCTTCATGCCCTGGCCCAAACCACGCATCAGTTCCGGAATCTTTCGACCGCCAAACAGAAGCAAAATGACGAGGGCAATGAGGAGAATTTGTGTTGGACCAACTGAACCCATGGCGTAGATTTTGGACGAAGTTCCGAAACTATCCGCAGTTCTCGACGCCCCTCAAA
Organism: Bacteroidota bacterium; assembly: GCA_027622975.1. Classification (GTDB taxonomy): domain Bacteria; phylum Bacteroidota; class Bacteroidia; order Flavobacteriales_D; family Sanyastnellaceae; genus UBA11663. The sequence continues at coordinate 24,748 of JAQBVN010000016.1, forward strand.
ATCAAGCCATCAACGACACATTGTCGATGAGACGAACCCCTCGCACCACCGCGGCCACCACCGCGTGAACAGGCTGGGTTTCAAGGCTGCGAGCGGGCTTGAAAGTCGTGGCATCCACCGTGTCCAGATATTCCAAAGTGACACCAGGGCTGTTGTCCAAAGCATCGGCCGCTCGCTTCAGGCATGCCTCCCATGCGTGTGAATCCATCTCTGGAACAAGCTCATCACGCAACTGAAAAAGTGTGTTTGAAAGCGCCAAGGCTTCCCGGCTGCCCTCTTGGCCGAGTCGGATGTTGCGCGAACTGAGCGCCAACCCATTGGCATCCCGGACCAGCGAGCCCACGTCAATTCGCACGTTGGGGTGCCTCTCGCGGGCCAAACGCTGGACCACCGCCACTTGTTGCAGGTCCTTTTCGCCAAACACGGCAAGTCGGGGACGAACTGCTGAAAAAAGCAAATCCACAACCGCAATCACACCGTCAAAATGGCCGGGTCTATGGACTCCCTCATACCCATGGGTAAGTGCTCCCCAATTCACATGGGGTGCGTGCGGTGTGCCTCTGTACAACTCCTCTGGTGACGGCGCAAACACAGCGTGAGCCCCCGCTGATTTCACGGCCTTTGCATCGGAATCCAGGGTCCTTGGGTAACGATTAAAATCCTGACTGTCGTTGAATTGGGTGGGATTGACCAGGATGGAAACAACCACCTGGTCCGAGGATCTTACGGCATGTCGGATGAGGCTGGAGTGACCTTCGTGAAGCGCACCCATGGTGGGCACAAATCCCCCCTTTCCTTGGTGCCAACTCACAGAATCTTGCCACTGGGCGAGGTCTGCCAACGAACGCAAAATCACCATTGATTGAGTGGGGTTTGGGGCTGAAACCCCTTGTTTTCCTTGGATTTTGGCCCAAAAATACCTATCTTAGCATTCCGTTTCACCGACGACACACAGAACATGAGTAAGCCCCGAGTTCTTTACATTTCTCAGCACCTGACCCCTTATTTGCCGGAAACGACCATGAGCCATGTTTCCCGCATGTTGCCCCAAGGGACGCATGAGAAAGGCAAAGAAATTCGCGTCTTCATGCCTCGTTTTGGAAAAATCAATGAGCGCAGGCACCAGCTCCATGAAGTCATTCGATTGTCCGGGATGAATTTGAGCATTGACGACACGGACCATCCGCTGATCATCAAGGTGGCTTCCATTCCCACGGCTCGGATTCAGGTGTATTTCATTGACAACGATACGTATTTCAAGCGGAAGGCCGTGCTTCGTGATGACAAGGGGGTGATGTTCGCCGACAACGATGAGCGAAGCATGTTCTTTGTTCGCGGCGTGCTTGAGACTGTCCGTCAGCTCGGGTGGGCTCCTGACATCGTGCATTGCAGTGGCTGGATGACGAGCTTGGTCCCTCTCTACTTGAAGCATGTCTTTGCCGATGAACCGTACTTCGCCAAAGCCAAGGTCGTGTACAGCGCTTATGACGAGGGTTTTGATGGAAGCCTCGACGCTCGGATGGCTGAAAAGGTTCAAGCGCATGGCATCCCTGCAGAGGCATTGGAGTGCATCGCTGACCCCACATTTGACAACCTCAATTGCATGGCCATGCGTCATGCGGATGCTGTGATCGTGGGTTCGAAAACGCTGTCAGAAGCCTGTCAAAGCACCTTGGGTGCCCTGGACAAACCGATCCTGTCCTACCCAGGTGAAGATGGCTTCGTCACGGAAATTAACGCCTTTTACGACACGATTCTCGAGGGAAAAACTGAGGCTGTCGCGGAGTAAGTCGAGTTCTTGCTGAACTTCGTGCCCTCATGAAGAGGACCCACTCCTGCATCCACCCGACAGTCACTTTCTTCTTTGGATGCTTGGTGGTGTGCGCAACCGGGTGCACCAAACCACAAACAGACATAGGCCTTGGACTGCAACCCAATGCCGAATTGCTCGATGTCTCCATCATTGACACCCTGACCTTATCACTGCACACTGTCCGGGAGGACAGCCTCGAAACGAGTGAGTTGAGCACGGGATTGATTGGGCGTGTGTTTGTTCCCCGATTTGGATGGGTGGAAGCCGCGCTGGCAACCCAATTGCGCCTTTCTGCTCCTGACGTGAGTTTTGGGTCCCAGCCCGTGGCCGATAGTTTGTTCTTGCAAATCAGATGGACGGGAGACATGTACGGCCAATCTCTTCCTCAACAATTCAGTGTGCAACCCCTTGCCAACGGCTTGGACATTGACAGCGCCTATTACAGCAACCAATGGCCTGCCACGACAGGAGAAGAGTGGGTTGTTGAGGGATCCGGACCCTGGAAAATCGAGCCCAACGACGACTTGGTCGTGGGTGAAGACACCTTGGCCCCCCAACTTCGGCTTCCCTTGTCGGTGAGCGTAGGCCAATCCTTGTTGGAATTGGACACAGCAACGTTCGACGACAACGCTTCTTGGACGGAACACCTTCCGGGAATTTTGGTGCGGCACACCGGTGGCGGCCATGGCGTGGGGGCTTTGGACATCAGCAGCGGTCTGAGCGTCATGCGTTTGCACTATCACAACGACAGTGACACGACTTTCTACGATTTTTTGATCAGTCCACTCAGCGCCAGAATCAACCTGTTCTCTCATGCTTGGGTGGGCGAATTGGCTTCGCTTCAAGGAGGCCTCGATTCCCTGGAGGGCAGCGACAAGGCGTATGTACTCTCTGCTTCCGGATGCAAAACCATGCTGCGCATTCCACATTTAGAATCGCTCAAGGACAGTCTCGACGGCGACCTGACGGTGCTCAAGGCAGAACTCGTCTTGCCTGTGGATGAACATGTCTTCTACAAGCGATTTGCGCCTCAGGACCAGCTGTTTGTGCTGATGAAGAATGCCGCTGGGAACAATGTCTCAACGCCAGACCAAACCTCTCCCATCTCCATCAATGGCACATACGACGCCGCTTCCAAGCAATACGTATTCAACTTAAGCAGCACTGTGCAGGGGATGCTTAATGGTGATTTGGCTCACCCCGAGTTGTACATTGTATCCAACCGGGCCGGCATCTCTGTTGCCGGGGTTGTGCTCGAAGGCACCGAACAAGAAGAAGGGGCTCATCTTGTTTTGACGATTGGTCACTGACGGAGTATCTTCGGTGTCATGTGCGGAATCGTAGGTTACCTGGGTCCCAACCCAGCATTCCCCATCTTGATCGAAGGACTCCAACGACTTGAATACCGAGGGTATGACAGCGCCGGCATTGCCACGCTGGAAGAAGGTTGCCTGCTCCGTGTCGAGAAGAAGAAGGGCAAGGTGGTTGATTTGACCAACCACATCGGAGAACATGCTCCAACTGGAACCATTGGCATTGGGCACACCCGCTGGGCCACCCACGGGCCTCCCAACGACGTCAATTCTCACCCCCATCTTGGCGGACAAGGCAAAATTGCCCTCATCCACAATGGCATCATTGAGAACTACGAAGCCATCAAGGAGCTCCTGACGCATCGCGGTCACAAGCTCGTCAGCGACACGGATACGGAAGTTCTGGCGCATTTCATCGAAGAAGTCCGGATTTCTTCGGGTCTTGATTTGCCCGATGCCGTGCGCGTGGCCTTGAAGGAGGTTGTGGGCGCCTACGCCATTGTCGTCTTGGATCAGGACCACCCTGACAGGTTGATTGCGGCCCGCAAATCGAGTCCATTGGTGATTGGCGTGGGGTCCAACAACGAATTCTACGTGGGGTCGGACGCCACACCCATTGTTGCGTACACAAAAAACGTGGTCTACCTGGAAGACGAAGAGGTGGCCACGATGCATCGCAGTGGAGAGCTGAAAATCAGGACCATCGGAGATGTCGTCATCACCCCTGAGATCCATGCCATTGAAATGGAAATCGCCTCGCTTGAAAAAGGGGGATACGAACATTTCATGCTCAAAGAAATCTTCGAGCAACCCCGCTCCATCCAAGATTCCATCCGAGGAAGAGTTCGGCTTCAAACCGGGGAAATTCACATGTCAGGCATTGACGATCACTGGGATGTCTGGAACAAGGCGGGTCGCATTCTGATCATCGGATGTGGAACCAGTTGGCATGCCGGCCTGGTGGCGGAATACCTGTTCGAGTCCTTGGCCCGGATTCCTGTGGAGGTGGAATACGCTTCGGAGTTTCGGTACAGAAACCCCATCATTCGACCTGATGATGTGGTCATTGCGATTTCCCAGAGCGGAGAAACGGCGGACACGCTGGCAGCCATCCGTTTGGCCAAGGAGCAGGGCGCCCACGTCTTTGGTGTGTGCAACGTTGTGGGATCCAGCATTGCACGTGAAACCCATGCTGGGGCCTACACCCATGCCGGACCTGAAATCGGCGTTGCATCCACCAAAGCGTTCACGGCACAAGTGGCTGTCCTGAGCACCATGGCAATTCATTTGGGACACAAATTGGGTCGACTCGAAGACAAGGCATTCATGAGGTTGATCTCAGGATTGAGCAACGTGCCTGGTCTGGTGGATCGTGTGCTTTCCAAGGCCGAACCCTTGCTTCATGTTGCGACAGTGTTTGCCTCTGCAGACAACGCGTTGTACCTCGGTCGAGGCTACCAATTTCCTGTGGCGCTCGAGGGTGCTTTGAAACTGAAAGAAATCAGCTACATCCATGCGGAAGGGTATCCTGCAGCAGAAATGAAGCACGGTCCCATCGCGTTGATCGACCAAGACATGCCGGTCATCTTCATCGCCACCCACGACGAGGTGTACGACAAGGTGGTCAGCAACATCCAAGAAGTCAAAGCCCGTGGAGGTCGAATTTTTTCCATTGTCACCGAGGGGGACAAAAAAGTTCGGGCGCTTTCAGACCACGTTTTTGAGGTGCCCAAAATTCATGAAGCCTTGGCGCCTCTTTTGACGGCCATTCCCATGCAACTTTTGAGCTACCACATTGCGTTGTTGAGGGGGTGCAACGTCGATCAACCGAGAAACCTCGCGAAAAGTGTCACGGTTGAATGACGAAATGCCCTAAACTTGCCGTGGTTTTCAACAACCCCTGTTTGGGATGTTGATAAGCCGAGCTTTCGTGATTCACTCTTGCGTGCGTTTCTTGCACCACCAAAACCATTGAAACCTAAATTTCAGTCATGAAGAAACTGATGTTCACCCTTGCCATTGCTGCAATGGCACTCCCCGCAGCCCAAGCTCAAAAGCAGTTGGGCGGCGAGCACAACATTGAGGTCTCCTTCAATCCTTTCGGAGGGAACCCCATTCAAGCGTCCACGTTGAAGTACAGAAACTTCATGGATGACGATCGTGCCTTCCGTTTGACTTTGGGACTCAACAACACAACAAACAAGTTCCTCGTCGTGCCTGAAAACTCTTTGGGTCAAGCCGGTGCCGCCAACGAAACGCACCCTGACTTGTACCTCACCAACATCCATTCAAGCCTCGAAGTAGGTGTGGGTTACGAAATCCACTTTGGTGGAACTGACAACTTGTCTCCTTACTTCGCAGTTGCTGCGGGCTACGGCACCTCTTCCTTGACCTTGAAGCGCGATCAATTCAGCGCCTTGAACATCGATGGGAGCACTGTGGATCAGGCCTTTTGGGAAGACGAGCCAGACCCCGCAAACTGGGGTGTGTGGTCATACCAAAACGTCGTCAAGTCCAACACCTTGAACTTGGATTTGTTGTTTGGAGCTGACTACTACTTCAACGACGCCATCTATGTGGGCTTTGAAGCCGGCTTGCGTTTGTCACAAACCTCCGGCATCAGCTCAACGATCACAGCCAGCGATAACAACGCGTTCAACATGTACTTTGACGGTGGCTTCGGTGACGAGAACACCTCTGATTTCGTTCAAAACACCGCCACTGAAAGCGGCTACCAGTGGAGCACCAACCAAGAAGTCAATTACGTGATCAATGGTGAGCCATGGGACGCGAGCGAAAACGCTGGCCTCTACAGCGCTGTTGACAACCTGTGGAGCACTTGGAATGAGCAATCTCCTGAGAACTACGACCAGGTGAATGACCCAGCGCGTAATGCGTACTACAACGGAACAAATTTCCTGGGAACCTACTCCACAGGCATGTTGCGTCTTGGTTTCCTCTTCGAATAAGGCAATCCACATCGCACGAACTTGGAAAGGCGCCCCTGAAGGCGCCTTTCTTCGTTTCTTGCGGTCATGATCTGTGAATTTGTGTGGCAGGATGTGGTCTACAGAGCAGACCTTTCTCATCCTGTGGATCTCAGCATTCCGCTCGCCGCTGATGGACAACCCAATCCCTCTGCGTGGTGCGTACCTCCACCCTCGATGACTCCGGTGCGAGGTGAAGGTTTTGTGGGGTCTGTCATTGCTGGTGGGTCCGTGAATTTTCGAGACATCCAGTTCAATCCGCACGGTCATGGGACACATACAGAGTGCATGGGCCATATCACCCCGGTTGTGCACCCGGTTGACCCACTTTTTCGAAACCGCCCAGCCTTTTTCCCATGTGCTGTGATTACCGTGCAACCTCAACAACTGGGAGGAGATTGGGTTGTGACGCCTGATGCACTAGACGCCGTGGCTAAGTTGCAGTGGCCACCGGCCTTGGTGATGAGGACCTTGCCCAACGATCCGAGCAAAAGAACCCAAGATTGGTCCAACACCAACCCGCCCTATCTAACTTCAGATGTCACCACACAATTGGCCAATCATGGTGTACAGCACCTGCTGATTGACCTTCCTTCGGTTGACCGCGAAGTGGATGGGGGCCGATTAGAGGCCCATCACGCGTTTTGGGGCGTTCCCGACAACCCGAGACCATCTTGCACCATCACGGAGATGATCTACACCCCTCAAAACGTTTCAGACGGATTGTGGCTCTTGCACCTCGCCGTGGCTCCGTTTGTGAACGACGCGGCACCAAGTCGCCCAACCCTGTATCCCGTGAGCCATTAACCTCCTGCTGTAGATATGGCCAACGAAAAAGCCCGGCTTTGCAGCCGGGCTTTCTCGTCTCATTCATGATTCCTCAGTTCACATCCCACCACACAGGGGTGTTCAATGTGTTGTCCGCTCCACCAGCAGCTTCCCAATTGTCAAAGTTCAGTGTAGCCTCATCCAAGGGCAATGTGAAACGATGGGGTGGCAAGTCGCCATCCGTACCTCCACCTAGGCTTCCGTCGGCACAAGGATTCAATACAGGACCATCCAACCGACGCCATTCACACCAACCTTCGATGCCTTGCATGTACAAAGCGACCCACTTCTCGTAGACCCAATTGTCAACGGATTGAGCATCGATGTAGGCTTGGGCCTCGGCACCATCCACTCCCCAGAAATCCATCGACGCTTGAATTCCTGCTGCAAAATGTTCCTCCGCAGAACCTCCGGTGTTTGCCCAACCCTTGGCCGCCGCCTCTGCACACAAGAATCGCACTTGAGCAGCGTCCATGAAGATACCCGGCAACGTGGCTTCAAGAACTGCAGAACCTCGTTGACTTACTTGGTCGTTCGTCGTCAACGCCGCATTTGCCTCGTTCAAGCCATACACCTCACCTTCGTATTCACCCGAGGCGTTTGGAGCGAAAAACACCCCCAAGCGCGGGTCATTGTTGGCTTTGAGGTAATCCACCATGGTGTTGGATGCAGCGAAATCGTTGCGGGTCTTGTAGTCCTCGTTGATTGGGTGGTTGTTGGGGACAGAATTCAAGTACTGAAACAGAGCGTTGTCAGCGTTGCTCAAGATCACGCCTGCCGCCAGCGCTGATTCGCCTGCAGACTGAGCCGCCGCTCCATTCACACCAGACATCCGCATGGCCACTCTCAACTTCAACGAGTTGCCAAACATCGCCCACTTGTTCATGTCACCACCGTAAACCACATCCCCCTGGGGGCCTCCGGCAGCCGCATTGATGCCGCCGAGCGCCTCATCAATCATGGCCACCAACCCGGCATAAACCTGCGCTTGACCATCATAAGCTGGCGTCGTGTTTGCGCCACCTTGAAGGGCTTCTGAAAAGGGAATGTCACCATAGCAATCCGTCAACATTTGGAATGTCCATGCTTGCAACAGTTTGGCAACAGCGATTTGATTTTCGTTGGCACCAAAGCCGGCATAATCTCCAGCGTTGTCACCACTGTTCAAATCAATGATGGTTTGCAAATCTTGGAGGGCTCCGGCATAGAACACGTTCCAATACCCATTGTCAATCTCAGTCCGAAACTGATAACGGCTTTCGTTGGAATATTGGTTGGATGCCCAATACTGCGCGAGCTGGTTGCCTCGACGGCCGTTCCACCATTCATCCACAGTGTTGTCCATCAAAGATTTTTGTGCTGAAGTCAACAAGAACCCGGTAGAGACCGCACTTGGCTCATTGGGGTTGGTGTTGATGGTATCGAAATCCTTCCGACACCCGGTCAAAACGAGGGCCCCAGCAAGACCCAACGTCAACATGCTTTTCAAATTCATGATCTTTTGTTTTTCAGGTTGGGTGATTACAACGTGAACTTCAGGTTCACACCAATGGTCCGCTCCGTCGGCAACTGTCCCCCTTCAAAACCCTGAACGTTAGACGCTGATGTTGCGACTTCTGGGTCGATGTGTGGAACATTCTTGTGAAGGATGGCCAGGTTTCGGCCATACAGACCCACGCTCACATTGGAGAATGGCAAGTTTGCCGTTGCGCTTGATGGCAGGTTGTAGTTCAAGCGAACTTCGCGAAGCTTGACGAACGAAGCATCATACTGATCTGCGGCGTGCAACACATAGCCTTGGTTGTAGAAGAAGTGTGCTTGAGGATTGATGGCCACGGTGTTGGCCTCCCCAGACCCTACAATGCTTCCGTTCTCATCTGTGACGATGTTGCCATCGGCATCATAAGCTGCGGTGATTCCATCCACCACAATGCCTGGATAATCGTCGGCTCGGATGTCGTTGCCATTGTCGTCCCATGCTGTTTCATACAACGTTCCTGAGTATTTACCCCATTGGTTTGAAAGGCTATGCAACGACCCTCCCTTCTGGAAATCAATCAATGCATACAAACTCAAATTACCCATGGTGAAAGTGTTGGTGACACCACCTGTGAAGTCTGGCAATATTGAGCCGAGTGCCTCGGGAGCATCCGAGATCAAGTAGTATCCATCGGCATCCACCAGTTTATTCCCAGCATCGTCAAAAACGTAGTTGTACCCGTAGAACGTGCCCAGCGCTTCTCCTGGTCTTGCCTCAAGAGTGACCCCAAAGAGCGAGGCATATCTCAAATTGTCCACGCCCTCTGCGAGTTGTACCAACTCGTTTTTGTTCTTGGCGTAATTCAAACCGATGTCCCACCGGAAGTTGTCTGTCATCACGGGAGACACTTCCAACATCAACTCCACTCCTTTGTTGTTCACCTCTCCAGCGTTTTGGATGGAAGATGTGTATCCCGAAGATGCCGATTGGGTCACGGAGAAGATCAAATCTTCCGTTGTGCTGTTGTAGTACGTTCCGTCGAAGCGCACACGTCCGTCCAAGAAGGTTGCTTCCACCCCTACTTCTAAACTCGTGGTTCGCTCAGGGCGCAAATTTGAATTGTTTTGAGCGTTGGGGACTGATGCGTTTCCATAGGAACCAAAATTCGGATTGATCGCATATGTGGTTGACGTGCGGTAAGGATCCGTGTCGTTACCCACTTGGGCCCAACCAAGGCGAACCTTTCCGAAGTCCAACAAATCGCTGTCTACCACTTCAGAGAACACATAACTCGCTGTGGCAGATGGGTAGAAATAGCTGTTGTTCGCTTCTGGAAGGGTGGAGCTCCAGTCGTTGCGACCTGTGAAATCCAAGTACAAGCTTCGGTTGATTCCTAAACTCACACTACCGAAGGCAGAGTTGATGGTCTTGTGCCTCTCAAAGTCCGTCACACTGATGGGGCTCACACTGTTCAAGAGGCTGTAGTATCCTGGAGTGTTCAATCCCCCCTGCGTTGCGCCGCCCACATTGATGTAAGAGTAATTCCGCTGATTGACCCCCACAAAACCTGTCAACGACAAGTCCTCATTGATGTCGTTGTTGTAATTCAAAATCAAGTCATGGTTGCTTTCCTTAAGCTCCCTGTTTTGCTCGCTGTAGGCTGACACACGCACTCCGCCCACGGCAACGCGCTCTTGGCGACGATCGGTGTAGTAATCAACCATCGTACGGCCTTGCAGTGAAAGGTTGTCGTTGATCTTATAATTCATGGTGACGTTGCCGAACAAACGATTCCTCTCGTCATTCTGAACGTTTTGGTAACGCTCCCAGAAAGGGTTGTCCCAATAGTGAGGTGTGCCATCCGTGATGGAGTTTCTGTTCCACGTGCGGTGAGAGCCGTCCGCATTTTGGTAGGCCCGAAGGCGATCCATATCCAATTGACGCTGACCCCACTGAGTGAATTGACTCATGATGGACTCTCCATATCCCGTGAGAGGACGTCCTTGTGTGGCAGAATTCACATAGTTCACACTCACAGAGCTAGACAACTTGTCACTGATTTTCGATGAACCATTGAAATTCAGGGTGTTGCGCTCCAGGGTTGAGTTTTCGTAAATGCCCGTTTGGTCGTGATTCGTGTAGGACAAACGGAAGTTTCCAGACTCATTGGCGCCAGAAACCGCAAGGTTATTTGTGTAGGTGATTCCTGTTTGGAAGAAATCGGCAACGTTGTTGGGATTGGCCTCCCAAGGGCGAATCTCTCCATAGGTATCACTGCCTTCGTACCAGCTATCCCAATGGCGAGCCAAAGTTCCGTCAAGCGCAGGGCCCCAAGAACCATCATAACCCATGTCAGGAACGTTGGCATCCGCAATGGCTCCGTTGCTCATGGTATCGCCTGTCTGGTAAATCCAAGTTGGACCAGCACCACCGCCGTAAGCATTCTGGTAGTTTGGAAGGAAGAGTGCGTTGTTAAAAGCTACTCCTGAGTTTACCTCGATGCCAAGGCCATCCTTTCCACGCCGGCCCTTGCCAGACTTGGTGGTGATCACGATGGCACCGTTTGAGGCCCGTGATCCATACAAAGCCGCGGCAGCAGGGCCCTTCAACACGGTGACAGATTCAATGTCCTCAGGATTGATATCCGCTGCTGTGTTTCCATAATCGTACGCCCCAGCGCCTCGCTGCTGATTGTACGAGGAATAGTCGCTGTTGTCAATGGGAACTCCATCTACAACAAACAATGGTTGGTTATCTCCTGTGATGGAGCTCGCACCACGAAGAAGAACCTTGGACGATGACCCCATGCTCGTTCCGGAAGTGACCTGAACCCCAGCAACTTTTCCCGACAATGCTCGAACAACGTTGTCGTTCTTGGCTTGGGTGAATGATTCGTTGCCTAATTCTTGCACCGCATAGCCCAAGGCCTTCTTTTCTCTAGAGACACCCAGGGCAGTAACAACGACTTCATCCAAACCAACACCAGATTCGAGGTAAACCGTGATGGATGCTTGCCCGTTGAGGGTGATTCGGGATGTGCCATAGCCCACAAAGCTCACCACCAACACGTCTGTGGCGGGGTTGGCTTGAATGGAGAATGTACCGTCCCCTCCGGCAAACACCCCCTTCGATGTGCCGTCAATGATGACTGCGGCCCCTGGAACAGGGTCACCCGAGGATTTGTCAAGAACTACGCCGGAGACATTGCCGGCGCCACTCTTTGTGGTGGATTGTGCCCACATGGCACTGGACAGTATGCCCAAGCCAAGAAGCAGTATACTTCTAATGTTCATGAAGTTTGAAAATGTGTGAAACGTAGAATATTGGGTCCCAAGAGGGGATAAATCTTGGGAAAGATTCACAACATCATCTCGTTTACAAAATCTTAACATGAAGATTTTGTCAGACAAGACCACCACCACCTTGTTGAAAACCATCAGGTTGCGTTGGGAAGAACCACCACAAAACACGATCCTAGACTGGGTTGAGAGCGCACCATCACACTGCCTCGCGCTCCCTTCGCAAATGCTCGCACCATGGCCAATCCCAAACCCAAACCATGAGTTTTCGTCGTGAATTTGGGCTCAAAAATGGTCTCGATCCTCTCCTCGGACATGCCTGTACCATTGTCTTCAACCTCGATGACTACCCCAGCCTCGCTGTGTGATGCCCTTATCACAACAGACGTCGAGTCGGCCTCCACAGCGTTCTTCACCAAGTTGGTCACGGCCCGAATGAATCTGTTCCTGTCCACTTCGATCCAGAGACTCTCGTCAGGCAGCACCAATTGAACATGCTCAAATCCAAACAAACCAGCGACAGCTCTCAAACCATCCCGTGCATCTACAACCTCCGGCGTTGCAAGACCGTCGTTGGCCAACATGGCAAAACCCTCAACAATGTCCGTCAGTGTATCCACTTGTGTGATGGTTGTCGCCACAAACCTCTCCACACGGGAGTCAAAATCTGGGGCACCGTCCTTGTGTGCACGCAACAAATGCTGTGCACCGAGGCGCAGAGGGGTCAATGGATTTTTGATTTCATGCGCCACTTGCTGTGCCATGTCTCGCCAGGCGCCTTCGCGCTCCAGCTTTCCACGTTCCTCCATGCTCTTCCTCAGACGAAACAACAATTCGTTGTAAGCCACAACAAGGGCCCCAATTTCATCTTGAGCCTTGAATGACAGGGGCTCCAGCTCTCTTCTGTCAAGGGGGTTAGACTGCATGTCCGACTTGAGTTTTCTCAATGGGCCCACCACTGATTGCGTCAAAGACAGGGCCAACAAACCCACCAGCAGCAAGAGCATGAGGTACACCGGGGCCAACCGCGACAAAAACGCACGCCAATCTGCGGCATCGACCACCCTCGGGTCGTAATGTACATGCCCCAGGGCCAAGAGCAAACCCTGGTCGTCCTCCAGCGGCCACACCACTTCCGTCCCCCCTTTGACGGCTGGGATGACCGTACGGCCTACTCCATTCCTCGCAGACTCAACCACCCACTCCGGCAATGTCAAAGCCACCGTGCTGTCCGGAACCCCAGGTCCTGCTGAAGTTGTCACCAACCGCCCAAGCTGGTTGTACAACGAAAAAGTCAGGCTGTGAACGTCCGCCAATTCGCAGATACGGTCTGTAAAGACCACAGACAAACTGTCTTGGGTGACCGTTCCTCCCATCCGATCAATCATGTAACTGAGACTTCGTTGCAGTGCAGCCTCTTTCCTCAACAACCGCTGAGCGTTGTATGCCCGTTCCGCATCAACGCTGTGGCGATACGCCACAAATCCAGTGGCCAGCAAAGCGCAGACCACGACAACCATCATTGCTAGAAAGATTCTGAGCCTCAATCCCATGGACCGAAGCTAACCACAAATTGTGCCAGTCAGGCAGGGGTCCTTTAGCCGTCCAGTGCCTCAGAGCCCGCCACAATCTCCAAGATTTCTGTGGTGATCGACGCTTGGCGGGCCTTGTTGTATGTGATCCGCAAATCGCGTAGCAGATCACCCCCATTGTCCGTGGCTTGGTGCATGGCCGTCATGCGAGCTCCATGTTCTGCCGCGTGGCTATCCAGCAGCGCCTTGTACAATTGCACCCGCAAGGCATTGGGTAACATTCGCTCCACAATCTCTTCCTTGTTGGGCTCAAAAATGTAATCCGTGCTCACGGCAGCTCCCTGATCCACAGCCTCTGGCAGCATCGGCAAAAACGGCTCGTGGGTGGCAATCTGTGCGGCTGCGTTTTTGAACTGGTTGTAGGCGAGTACCACCTCATCATATGCCCCCGACACAAACTGAGCCATCACCTTGTTGGCAACCTCCGACACATTGGTGAAATCGAGGTTGTCAAACAAGGTGGTGGCCACCTGGCCGTACCCCTCAGCCTTTGTCCAACCCAAGCGGTTGGCTGCATCCAATGCCTTCTTGCCCAAGGGGAGGACATGGCACGTTTGGCCTGCATCCTTCGCGTCCTGTATCGCCTTGGATGCAAGTTTCACGATGTTGTTGTTGAACGCACCACACAAGCCCCGGTTGGATGTGATGGCAATGACCAACACCTTCTTGACTTCTCGCTGGGTAGAATACACTCCCTCGCCCTGATCCAAGCTCGCGCTCACATTCGCAAGCATGGCCTGCAATTTCACAGCGTATGGACGCATTTGGGTAATCGCATCCTGGGCGCGGCGCAACTTCGCAGCAGACACCATCTTCATGGCAGAGGTGATCTGCATGGTGTTCTGCACCGAAGAGATGCGATCGCGTACTTCTTGAAGTCCTCCAGCCATGGTTCAGGAATCAGGCGTAACGTGCTGTCATTTCAGCCGCAGCAGCCTCCAGGACGGCTGTCTCTGCGTCAGAGTATTTGCCGGCCTTCAGCGCTGCCAACGTATCCGGGTGCTTGCTCCTCATGTAGGCCAGGAATTCACCTTCAAATTCCTTCACCTTTGCCACAGGCACAGCCTTCAAGAGATTCTTCGTTCCGCAATAAATGATGGCAATTTGCTCCTCTACGGGAAGGGGTGAATTCTGATTTTGCTTCAAAATTTCCACGTTCCGCTCCCCCTTGCCCAACACTGCTTTGGTGGCGTCATCGAGGTCTGAACCAAACTTGGCAAAGGCCTCCAATTCGCGGAATTGTGCTTGGTCCAGCTTCAACGTTCCCGCCACCTTCTTCATGGATTTGATTTGGGCTGAACCCCCTACGCGGCTCACCGAAATACCCACGTTGATCGCAGGGCGCACCCCGGACAAGAACAAGTTGGATTCCAAGAAAATTTGACCGTCTGTGATGGAAATCACGTTGGTCGGAATGTAGGCCGACACGTCACCCGCTTGGGTCTCAATGATCGGAAGTGCGGTCAACGAACCACCACCTTTCACTTTGCTCCTCAAGCTTTCGGGCAAGTCGTTCATTTGCGCTGCAATGCTATCCTCAGCAATCACCTTTGCCGCACGTTCGAGCAACCTTGAGTGCAGGTAAAACACGTCTCCCGGATACGCCTCACGTCCAGGAGGACGGCGCAACAACAAAGACACCTCTCGATAAGCGACCGCTTGCTTGGAGAGGTCGTCATACACCACCAGTGCAGGTCTTCCGGTGTCACGGAAATACTCGCCCACGGCGGCGCCTGTGAACGGTGCATAGAACTGCAGTGGCGCGGGGTCCGAAGCAGTCGCTGCGACAATGACCGTGTAGGCCATCGCACCTGCCTCCTCCAACGTTTTGACAATGCCCGCGACGGTGGAGCCCTTTTGACCCACAGCCACATAGATGCAAAACACCGGCTCACCTGCGTCGTAGAACTCCTTCTGGTTGATGATGGTGTCAATCGCCACCGTCGTCTTTCCTGTTTGGCGGTCTCCAATGATCAACTCTCGCTGTCCCCTTCCAATGGGGATCATCGCGTCAATCGACTTGATGCCTGTTTGCAGTGGTTCATTCACCGGTTGACGAAAGATTACTCCTGGCGCCTTGCGCTCAATCGGCATGTCATACATCTCACCTGTGATGGGCCCCTTGCCGTCAATCGGTTCTCCAAGCATGTTCACGACACGCCCAAGCATGCCTTCACCCACCTTGACTGAAGCGATGGTTCCTGTGCGTTTGGCCGTGCTGCCCTCCTTCAGATCTCCCGAAAGCTCCAACAACACCGCACCGACGTTGTCCTCCTCGAGGTTCAACACAATGCCTCGCACACCATTTTCAAACTCGATCAATTCGCCAGACTGCACACTCGTCAGTCCGTAGATACGAGCAATTCCGTCTCCAAGTTGGAGAACGGTACCAACCTCTTCGAGCTGGGCGGCGCTCGATGCACCGGACAGTTGCTCGCGGATAATGGAAGAGACTTCTGCTGGGTTAATTTCAGCCATCGCTTTGTGGGTTTGACCCGATCAAAACTCGGGTTCGTAGTCGTGTTCAGTTAGTTCCCGGCCAAGCGTCCGAATTTGGCGCTTCACCGAGGCGTCAATCATGCGGTCACCAATCTGGAGGATGTACCCCCCAAGGATGTCCGCATCCACATGTTCAGTCAGTTCAATCTCGCCCTGGTGCACTTTAGACACTTGGGTCAAGATTTTTTCGCGAAGTGAGGCATCCAGAGGCACTGCTGTGGTCACAGTTGCCACTTGGATGTTTCGCATCACGCGCAATTGGTTGTTCCCCTCGTGGGTCAAATCCTTGATCAAACCTTCCCTGCCTTTTTGGATCAAAATCCTCAGGTAAGCCTTCGTCAAGTCGCTGATCTGGCTTCCAAAAACCGCATCGAGCACAGCTTGCTTTTTGTCAGCCTTCACCAAAGGACTCTGAAGCATCAACTCCAGCTCCCGGTTCTCCGCTACCACTTGATCGAGGGTGGCCAAATCCTCCGCCACTTCGTTCAATTGACCACGCTCCTCCGCTAAGGATAGCAACGCTTTGGCGTAACGGGATGCAACTCTTGCGACAGCCATGGGATCAGTTCAGGGGGCTTTCGTCAATCAACTTGGTCACCAGCTCCTTTTGCTTGTCGTCTTGGCTCAATTCTGACCGAACCAACTGTTCGGCAATGGCCACAGACAACTTCGCCACCTCAGCCTTCAATTCCGCGACCGCGGCCTTGCGCTCTGTGGCAATGGTTTGACGGGCAATTTCAGCCTCGCGTGCCGCCTCCGCCTTGGCCTTAGCCTTGGCATCTGCAACAAGTCGATCCGCCATGTCACGCCCCTCGCGCATCATGGTATCCCGTTCAAGCCGAGCTTCTTGGAGCAGGCGCTCATTGTCCGCATTGAGTGCCGCCATTTCCGAACGAGCACGATCCGCTTCGTTCAAGGCATTGGCGATGCTTTCCTCTCGGTCTTTCAACGCAGAGAGAATGGGCCCCCACGCAAATTTGCGCAGGAGAAACATCACCACCAGAAACGCAACGGTGGCCCAAACGACGGTCCCGAGTGCGGGTGTCAGAAGCGCGTCCATCGAAATTATCCGAGGGCGACGAGCAAGCAGATGATGGCACCAAAGAGGGCCACACCCTCCACGAGAGCCGCTGCAATGATCATGTTCGTGCGGAGGTCACCTGCCATTTCTGGCTGACGAGCCATGGCCTCCAACGCGGAGCCACCAATGCGTCCAACACCGAGGCCCGCACCAATGGCTGCAGCGCCTGCACCGAGGCCAGCAAGGCCCTGTCCAATTTCAAGAAGGATGGTCAACAATTCCATGTGACGATTTTTGAGAATGTATGAAAGTTCAAATCAGTGATGTGCCTCATGGGTCGCCTCTCCAAAGTAAATGGCGGCCAAGAGGGTGAAGATGAATGCTTGAAGAAAGGCAACGAGCAATTCGATGCAATACATGAAAATCATGAAGGCCGTCGAAAACACGCCCACACCATAACCCGCTACCGCAGAAGACTCTCCAAAAATGAGAATCAAGCTCACGAAGGACAGGATGATGATGTGTCCCGCAGTGATGTTCGCTGTCAAACGAATCATCAAAACAATGGGCTTCAGGAACATGCCGATGATTTCTATCGGAATGATAATCGGCATGACAAATACCGGAACACCGGGAGGCCAAAACAAGTGACCCCAATAATGCTTGTTGCCATTGAGGGTGGTCAACAAGAACACGAAGAAGGCCATCACCATGGTGATGCTCACAGTCCCTGTGATGTTGAATCCTCCAATGAAGGGAATCAACCCCAGCAAGTTGGCAAACAAAATGAAGAAGAAGACTGTCAGCAGGAAAGGCAGAAATTTGGCTGCCTTCTTCTCTCCCAAGCTTGGCACAGCAATGTCATCGCGAACGAAGATGACCAGGGGTTCCAGCACATTGGCCAAGCCCTTGGGCCCTTGTCCCGGGTTTTTACGATAACTAGCCGCCGCTCGACCAAACAACACAACCAACAAAGTCAAGATCAACAACATACCGAAGACCGACTTGGTGATGCTGAAGTCATAAACACCAGAGCCTCCGTCATGACCATGTGATGCATCATGTCCATGGTCGGCATGCCCGTGATCAGCATGATCATCATGAGCCCCGTCACCTGCCAAAGAAATGTGGCCATGTGACAGCGCATATTTTCCATCTTCCGTGTACTTCACATCGCCATGACCGTGAAACGCACTGCTCATGAACACATCCAATCCAAACTCTTGAGAGTAAAGGATGATGGGCAAAGGGATGTGAACCGCGGATTCCCCTTCACCCCAAAGGTGAATGTCGTGTGCATCCGCGACGTGGTGAATGATGAATGGGCTTGGGTCAAAACCTGACTTCCCGTCACCCTCTAAGTGGTCGTGCCCTTCCTCGTGATTGTGAGACGCCGGGGCTTCGTGAGAATCCTGTCCTCCGTGCTGGCCCCACATCACCTGGCCTATCAAAAGGCCTGTCGCAAGAAAAAAGAGGTTGAATCGCGTGCTCATCGGTGGAAAAATCCGCGGCAAAAGTAATCACGATCTTTCAACAACTCCCCTAGAATCACGAATTCTTTTTGTTTTCGCGCATGAGTTTGGTTGTATCCCAAACAAACCAAACCAGTTGGGCAGCAAAGATGACAAAGGTGCCCAACGCAAAAGGAACCCTGCCTTCTTCATGGGTCACGATGTACGTCGTGATGATCCCCAAAACGGCAAACATCTTCAATGCGGTCGACCCATTGACTGACGCCACAAAACCCATGGGGCTCTTGGTGGCTGAATGTCCCACCCACCACCTGGCGAGCACTGTCACGCCAGTCACAAAGACAAGGGAAGTGGGCCACCACCAAGATTCTGACAGAGGCGCACACGCATCCAAGGTTGTGCTTACAATCCAAACTGCAAGACAGAGCAGCACAGAAAACGAGGTGAAGCGGACCATGGACGCCCTCATTTCAATGCGCGCAAAATCTGAACCATCCCCGCTGCCAAGCCGAGAAGCGCAAAAACCGCTGTTCCTACAGGATGTTTCCAAGCAAGCCATTCATCAACCTTCAGTCCTGCGAGCACACCCAAACCAATGGCGACAGCCAATTGCACACCCATGCCCGCAAACTTCGCCAATGAAGCTTGGTGATTGCGAGATTTGGGCTCCGGGCGTGACGGCTCAGATCCTTGATTCTGCTCCGCCATCGAATCCCGTCAACGTTGAGGCTGAGACATCGCCGGCTTGGTGACCTCGGGCTTGGTAACCTTGGGCATGGGCGATTCCACTTCTGCGCCCTTCAAGGTGTTCACAGCGCCTGGTTTTCCCATCAATGGGGCCTCGTTGCGTGTTTCCCTGCGGCCCATGTGAAAGGTTCCAATGGGTTGGGCGCCGGCCTCCACGCTCAACTGACCGTAAAAGACGGTGCCAGCCACCTTGGCGGAAGCCTTGAGGGCCATCAATTCGGCCACCTCAATTTGACCTTCCATGACGCCCTCCACTTCGCAATGGGCGCATCTGACGCTTCCTTTCACACTTCCTTTCGGGCCTACAACCAACCGTCCTTTGGTGGTGATGTCTCCTTCGAACGATCCATCAATCCGCATGTTGCTCTGGCTGCGAATGTTTCCTTCAAAAGAAGTGCCTTCCACAATGCGGTTCACCGCATCTGTGCTTGGGGCCTCTGTGCCCATGGGGGATTTCTTGTTGCCAATCATTGGGGCGAAAGGTAATGTTCTGCGAAGAACATCGCATACCCCCGAAGGTCCTTGTTTTTGAACAATTCGACATAGTTTTCATTGCTGATCAACACCATGTCATACCCTGAAGAATTGATGTCTATCAGGGACTCTCGATCGCCTGTAAAGAGGTTGTAATAACCCATGCCTTCCTCAGTGTTTCTAAAGGATTTGATCAAAACCACCTGGGTGGATCTGTCGATCAAATTACTGGTCACTTTCAGCCGCTTGGAAGCGTAAAATTCATTGTTGAAATCTGCTGCTTTGGCCTTGATTTCATCGCCGCTTCCACGACCCACGGGGACAAAAATCGCGAAGTAGTGTTCTTTGTTGGGTTGGACCAAAAACGGGGACTCGACCCCCTCCTCGACTGAAGATTCTTGGTTGGTCTGGGTGGGAGTTTGGGCGAGGGCGACACCTAGCCTTTCCAGAACTTCGGCTGCGTAGGTGGCTTCCTCTGTTTCAGGGCACGTGCCCATCACCCCCTGCAGGGCTTCAAAGTATGGGGTCCTGTCCCCTGTGTAGCTCGTCAAACCTCCGACACATTGGGCGCGGAGTAGCTGGTATTTGCAAGCAAATTGGTTCGCGGTGTCTGACTCCAGCACCTCGTCAATGTCGAGAAGGACTCGCTGGTAGTCCTTGGTGTAATAACGCGACAACAACTCTTCGTACACCAACCTCTGAGCTTCTCGGCGGATCTCCGCTTCATCCAAAAACTCAGGATCCTCAATCAAACGGGCCCACTCACTTCCAGGATACCGTCGCACAATTTCATCAGCCCAGTATTGGCTGTTGCAGTTGTCGCAAAAGGGGTTTTGATAGTTCTCCTCCACTTCGCGCTCCAGGTATGTCCTGAACAATTGGTAATGCGCTGTGGGGTGGAAGTAGGAGCTGTCCAATACTTCGATGAGTTCCGACCAAGTCTCAATGGCTTTTTCATTGTCATTGAGTTTTTCTCGATAATCCAAACCAGCATTGTAATAGGCCTCCGCCATCCGCTCCTCCTCTAGAACCCGCGACTCCGAATCACATGGCAACGACGCCAAGAGCTCTTCAAACGAAGGAAGGTTGGCGGGGTCGAGCGGGTCAAGGGCCTCCTCTGACTCCACATCTCCACCATCACCAGATTCACCCTCGTCTTCCGTGAACAGGTTGCCCAATTTGTTGGACCGTCGCCAATGGTCCTCCAGCATCCGATCTCCCCAATATGACACAAAGGCCTGCTGCCCCGAAGCACGCAACATGCTGTTGTAAGGCCAAAACATGCCATCACCCACATTGGCCGCCAGCACCTGTTCCAAAGCAGCAGCCTCCGCAGCTTCTCGTGCCTCGCGACGTCGCTCCAAATCAATCTCCATGTTGCGCAACACACGATCCACTGCGCGCAAACGCAAATCCTCATCCATGTCGCACAAATCCAACAAACTGTCCGCCTCCGCGATGATGTTGAGGTTTTGGACAAGGCTGGTCAGGTCTGACGCCAACGACCCCACCTCTTCTTTGCGTTCATCATCGGAATCCATGTACACCAAAGCGCTGTCGTAATACGCTTGAGCCACAGGATATTCCAAATCCTCCATGTACAGATCCGCCAGCTTCAAATACCCCTTTCCCAACTGCCGATCATTGTCCGTGTGTGCGGCCACTGATGACTTCAACAAATCCATCGCATCCTCTCGGCGCCGATCTTCCAGGGCGACTTCCGCCAAGGCATAGAACACTTGGTCGAGGTAGTTCACGTTTTTCTTGTCATCGAGCATATCCTCCAAGAGCTCGACAATGGCTTCGCTGTTGCCATTCCGGCGGTCGTAGGTCATCGCCTGCTGGATGTTGCCTTGGAAAATCCATTCGTAATCCACCCTTCTGAGTTCAGACACCTCTTGAAATCGTTCAATGGAATCCTCTGTGTTTCCCGACTCCCTCAAACATTGAGCCAGCACAAACAACGCCCTGGGGCGACGTTCATCGCGTGGCGACATCCGCTCAAGTGCATCCTCCAAATGGCGGGCCGCCCCCTCCCATTTCTCGTCCAAGACCTTGTATTGGGCTAGCACCAAGAGCGTGTGAACCATGGGCGCATCCGACGCGTCCCGAATGGCCTCTGCCTTGCCAAGGGCGTTTTTGGCTTTGACATCCTCCCCGGTGCGCATGTATGTCCTTCCCAACCAAGAAAAAGCCCACGCTTCCGCGTCGGGACCCTCCACCGTGCGCACCAAATATTGAAAGATCTCTTCGGCCCGCGGGAAATCTCCCTTCATGTAGTAGGACTTTCCAATGACCGTGTAGTTGTCGTCAATCCACTTGTTCATGATGGGTCGATTGAACGACTTGCGCAGTTGTTTGGGCGGGGCCATGGTGTGACGATCCACCACGCGGGTGCACTTCTCTATCGCCCGCTCAGCCAAAGGGAACACTTGGGCGGCATTGGATTCGTCAGTTTCCAAAAACAAAGGCAACACCTCATCCCATCGTTCCTCGTGCAAGTCAAGCAATTTCTCATCCGCCTCATCCAGCGCCTCGTTGGCGTAAAAGAACCCATTGTACTTCGCTGTCGTGTTGTGGTACAATCGGTATGCTCTCCCGTCCCGCGTCGTGGTGCACGATGCCGCAAGAGAGGCCAAACAACAAGCCAGGAGGATGCGGGGAAGGTGAGTCATCAGCGCCATAATCAACGTAGGAGCCCCAAAAATATTGGATGGCCGCCTTCCTTTCACGAGAAACTTTGTGTCTGTGGCGATATTCGCGCCATGTCCATGTGGAAACATCGGCTCCGAGTCACCGTCTTTGACGAAAGTTCCTTTTCCGAAATCCGTGTCTTTCGCGGGACTCCGCGACGATGGTTGGGCTGGGTTTTGAGTGGGGCTCTGGTCATTGCTCTCGGGTCTTATGTCATCGTCGCTCGAACCCCCTTGCGCGAGTGGGTCGTGCCGGGATACTTGGCTGAAGAATCGAGGGTTGAGGCCCGAGAAGCACGCCTCTTGGTGGACAGCGCTTGGCGGATGGTGCAGCGCAACGAATCCATGGTGCTTGCCCTTCGTCACGCCCTTGTTGGTGATTCTGCGGCTCTCGCCTTTTTGGGAGATGACAGCGGGGCAGGTTGGCCACAGGGAGACGAACTCCCCCCCATGGACAGTGTGTTGTTCCTCCCCAATGAGGATGAGTTGGTGTTGAGAGACTGGGTGCAAGATGAAGATCGGTTTACCCTGCAGCGCCGATTGAATGAACGGGGCCAAACCCTCGGTTTTCCCTATCCCCCAGTCGTTGGCGGCGTGTCCGACGGGTTTCACGAGGGCATCGGGCACCTGGGTGTGGACCTGTTGGCGGAGGAAGGAGCTGCGATCCAAGCTGTCGACGACGGCACCGTGCTGTTTGGTACCTACACCGTGGAAACGGGCTACACCCTGGTCTTGCAACACCGGGATGACCGAATTTCAGTCTACAAACATTGCGGAACCCTGCTCAAACAACAGGGGGACATTGTTGTTGGGGGCGAGGCTGTTGCCGTCCTTGGAAACACCGGGGCGCTGACCACAGGGCCCCACCTTCATTTCGAGTGGTGGGTTCGAGGCCAGGTCACCGACCCCACGCCGTGGTTGGGCCCCTCCCTCTGAGTCGCCCGCTCGTCAAGCCCGCACCACCAAGTGCTGGGGTTGCCTCAAATTCAGGGCCAAACCATCGGGCCACACTCCGTCAATGTGGTGTACTCACTCCAACGATCTCGAACCTCATTCATGGTTAGGCTTTGGAGTTTGGCCGTTCCAAAGGCCTCGCAGGTGAAGCTCGCCATCACACTCCCCATCGTCACCGCCTGCTTCATGTGATCCCACGTCACTTCTCCAGCCTCCTTGTATCTCGCACATAGGTACCCCACAAACCCGCCAGCAAACGTATCTCCTGCCCCCGTGGGGTCCACGACCTCCTCCAGGGGATAGGCAGGCGCGAAGAACGTGTGGCCTCCTTGAAACATCAACGCACCATGCTCTCCCTTCTTGATCACCACGGTTTGCGGACCCATGGCGTGAATTGCACGAGCGGCCCGGGGAAGGAAATGCTCCCCTGTCAACTGACGTGCCTCCTCGTCATTCACTGTCAACACATCCACCCTTGAGATGATGGTTTTTAGATTCTCCAATGCCACGTCCATCCAAAAATTCATGGTGTCGAGGACAACGAGTTTGGGGGAAGACATTTGGTCCAACACCGCCAACTGCACCGCAGGATCCAGATTCCCAAGCATCACAAAGTCCGCCTGCGCACCCTCGGGACAAACGTTTGGTTCCCAGCCCACGAGCACATTCAAGTCGGTGGCCAACGTGTCTCGGCCCACCATGTCGTTGTGGTAACTGCCCGCCCAGTGGAAACTTGCTCCGTCCGAAACCATGGTCAACCCTTTCAATCCCGCACCGCGCGACTCGAGCAGGTCCAAGAATGCTTGGGGGAAATCTCCTCCCACCACACTCACCACGTGTTGCTCCGGCGCGAAGTGGCTTGCGGCCAACGCAATGTAACTGGCCGCACCGCCAACCACCTTGCCCGAACTTCCGTGCGGCGTCTTGATGGAGTCAAAGGCAACAGTACCAAGGGTAAGCAGTGACATGGATGGGTTGGATTTTGCGGATTTCGCGCAAAGGTATTGCTTTAATGTGCAGTCTGCCGTATTCTTGCGGTCCTCTAATTCCTCCTTAGCTCAGCTGGTTAGAGCATCTGACTGTTAATCAGAGGGTCGCTGGTTCAAGTCCAGCAGGGGGAGCCAACTTAGACAGGAGGTCATTTTTGACCTCCTTTTTATTTTTATTCTTCTGTAAAACCTTACTGGCCAACATTATAGACTCAATCTCAGGAGTGAAAATGTGGTTGCATCTCTCAAAATTGAAATCTTCAAACTTTTCATTAAAGATGCAACCAAGTTACTTGTTTATTCTCTGTGTCTACTTCCAAGGTGGGGTAAAGTAGTGGTTATGAAAAAAGTGATGGGAGGCATGACAAATCATCATTGATGTAGGCTGCAACTTCTCAAAACAGGGAAGATATCTTTGACAATCCATCATTTCTGATGGTTTTTTCTGTGAATTTAACTGGTCTCGAATAGCTAAACTTTAAAAAATTTTCCAAAAATACATTATAACTAAAAAATTAGTTGTAATATTGACTAAGTTTTTAGTTATATGAAAAAATTAACCGCTGCCGAAGAACAAATCATGCACGCCCTATGGGCTTTGCCTGAAGGTGGGTTTGTCAAAGACGTCCTCGAACAGCTCGAGGCTCCTAAACCCCACAACAACACCGTGGCCACCTTGCTTAAAATCCTGGTTGACAAAGGATTTGTTGGCTTGGAAACCCCGGGCAGAAACCACATTAAACCGTATAAAACAATGTAATTATGAAACTAACTGTACTTTATCCTCAGCCGTTAAATCAAGAAAAATTTGAATCAGATTATAATGCTCATCTGAAATTACTCCATGAAAAAACAGGGATTCCAACTGATGTAAAGCCATACAGCGTTACTAGATTCATATCTGGTCCGGAAGGCAAACCACCGTTCCATCTAATGTTCATCATGCCATTTGAATCGGAAGAACAACTTGAAAAAACAATGTCTTCCCCTGGTATGCAGGAAGTAGCCGCAGATGCAACTAGAATTTCAACCGGAGGTGCACCCACAATTTTGATAGGAGAAACTATTTAAATCACTGCAGGTTTAACGCCATAGACATCCAACTTAAACTTTGTGTGGATTGCGGTAGCAGTTGGTGGACTTCAATTTATAAGTTCAATGACAAAATTCTGCCCGGTTTATTTCATTCTTAATAAACTAATGCCAAATACTGACCCTATTCAAAATCGTAATTAAAACTTAAGTCACAAATAGATTTACTTGTGCTGCAACT
>JAQBVN010000036.1 GCA_027622975.1 Bacteroidota bacterium
GCCGGGTTCATTTGTCAGGTTCTTCATTCCCTCCGAAGATTGCTCAGGAATTGGTTGCACCAATCCCTCCGCATGCAATTTCAGTTCCGTCCACGTCATCGACGACGGAAGCTGCTTGCTTGACGTCAACGCCAACGGCGTGTGCGACGTGGACGAAGTCTACGGGTGCACCGACGAGAGCGCGTGCAACTACGACGCCAGCGCAACCACCGACGGGTCCCTCTCAGGGACGGTTGTCATGGGTGAGTGCACCAACCAGTACCAATTCAATTACTTCGCGATTGATGCCGAAGTGTACTTCCAAAACCAGAGCCTCTTCATTCCTGGCGAGTCCACGATTTCCGTGGGTGGCAACACGTATTTGGTCGATCACGTGAATTCCAACATTGCGGGCAACGAATGCAACCCCTCCAACGTCCTGGTGTACATCGCAGGGCCTGTTTCGGGTGTGAGCCTCGCCGAGCCTCTCGTTGGCGGAGAAACGTGGACACTCACCAACGCCGCGTGCGCGAACAACCAGTACTGCGGAACCTGCGGGGATGCTTACACCGACCAAACCATCGCCGTTGCCACAAGCAACCTCAATGAAAACGAGGAACCCACGTGGTGGGGCGACTACTTGATGGTCGACCAGCCCGCGTCCCTCAGCATCGAAGGATCGTTTGCCGTGGAGCTTGTGCAAGACGGCGACGTTCGCGTGTACTACATCCGGGCCTACAATTCCGAGACAGGGTTCATGTACCTCGACGACAACCACCTGTGCTCTGAACTGAACGCGCCGACATCCATTTGCGGTGCACGTCTGGACGAGGACTTTGAAGGCGGGTTCCGACCAGGGTCCATTGTGAGGTTCGTTGCCCCCTGCTGCGAAGATGGAAACGGCAACGGCACGTGCGACCTCGACGAAGGATGCACCTACGCCGACGCCAGCAACTACAACGAAGCGGCCTCGCTGGACAACGGTTCGTGCATCTTTGAAGGAGGAAGCAACTCGTGCGAAGGCGACCTTGACGGCAACGGCACCGTCTCCACAAGTGACTTGCTGGCCTTTTTGAGCCTCTTCGGTTCGGACTGCGAATAACCACCAACTTAACCTGAACAGGGAGAAAGTTCAATTTCTCAAGGTTGACAACTGGCGGGGGGAAGGCGCAACATGCGGCTTCTCCCCGCTCTACTTTTGGGGCATGGCAAAAAAGAAAATCATCACCGCGAAGTCCCAGAAATTCCTGGAGGCGTACCTGAACAACGCGTCGCCCACGGGCTTTGAGACCGAAGGCCAAAAACTCTGGCTCGACTACATCAAGCCCTACATTGACACCCACATCGTCGACACGTACGGCACCGTCGTCGGCGTCGTGAACCCGGACGCTCCGTACAAGGTGGTCATCGAGGCGCACGCCGACGAGATCAGCTGGTTTGTGCACTACATCACGAGCGACGGCTTCATCTACTTGCGTCGAAACGGCGGAAGCGATCACCAAATCGCGCCGTCCAAGCGCGTGAACATTCACACCAAGAACGGCGTCGTGCCCGGCCTGTTTGGTTGGCCCGCCATCCACACGCGCACCGCGGGCAAAGAGGAGACGCCGACCCTGAAAAACATCTTCTTGGACGTCGGAGCGAAGAACAAAGAGGAGGTGGAGAAGATGGGCATCCACGTGGGGTGCGTCGTGACCTACCCCGACGAGTTCACGGTCCTGAACAAGGATTGGTACGTGGGGCGGGCGCTCGACAACCGCGCGGGCGGCTTCATGATTGCCGAGGTCGCGCGCCTGTTGCACGAGAACAAGGTGAAGCTGCCGTTTGGGCTGTACATCACCAATTCGGTGCAGGAGGAGATTGGCTTGCGGGGGGCTGAAATGATTGCCGAACGCATTCAACCCGACGTGGCGATTGTGACGGACGTGACCCACTGCACGCACACACCGATGCTCAACAAAATCGAGCAAGGCGACACGGCTGCAGGCAAAGGGCCGAGTGTGACCTACGGTCCCGCCGTCCAGAACAACTTGCTGCAACGCATTATTGACACCGCAGAAAAGAACAAGATCCCGTTCCAACGCCAAGCCGCCAGCCGCTTCACCGGCACGGACACAGACGCCTTTGCCTATTCCAACAAAGGGGTGGCGAGTGCGCTCATTTCGCTGCCGTTGCGCTACATGCACACCACCGTGGAAATGGTGCACAAAGACGACGTGGAGAACTGCATTCGACTCATTTACGAGACGTTGCTCAACATCCAAGCTGGCGAGGACTTCAAGTACCTCTGAGCTCAATGATCTGAACGAGAAAGGGGCTTGTGCCCCTTTTTTGTTGCACCTTGAACACGCAACTGCTTTCGGTTGTCATTCGATGGGTCATGACCGCTTACTCCCTCACTTCGATTTCTGCCCTGACGCTGAGCGTCCTGCTATCAAGCTGCAGCTCCGCCACGGGACAACCTGCCACTTCCATGAACACCGTCTTTCACCCTTCTGAATCCCGCGGCCACGCCGACCACGGCTGGTTGGACACCTACCACAGCTTCAGCTTTGCCAATTGGCAAAAGGCGGATCGCATGCATTTTGGGGCGTTGCGCGTCCTGAATGACGACGCCGTGACAGGCGGTGCCGGGTTTGGGACCCACCCCCACGACAACATGGAAATCGTCAGCATCCCGTTGTCGGGTGATCTTGAACATCAAGACAGCATGGGGAACAAAACCGTGATCAAGGAGGGCGACGTCCAAATCATGAGCGCCGGCACCGGGGTCATGCACAGCGAGAAAAACCACAACGCGAGCGAAGACGTGCGGTTCTTGCAGATTTGGGTCTTCCCCAACGAGCGCGACCTCACGCCCACCTACGACCAAATCACCATGGACCTGGCCGACCAACGCGACAACCTCCAATGCGTGGTGTCCCCCGACGGCACGGAGGGCGCTCGCATTCATCAAAACGCCTGGTTCCACGTGGGCCAATTGTCGGCAGGTTGGAAGCGGTCGTACGCACTGCACGGGGAGGGCCAAGGTGTGTATGCCATGCTCCTCGAAGGCGAGGCGACGGTGGCAGGTCAGACACTCGGTCGCCGGGATGCCGTTGGCGTGTGGAACGCCAGCAGCTTCGACATCGAAGTCCGCAAAGATGCGCGGCTCCTCTTGATTGAGGTGCCCATGCAGTGGTAAAGGCATGGGTGCGGGCGTCTAGGCTCGTGGGTGTCAAGGCTCGTTGACGCCAAGGGTCGTTGGCGTCAAGGGTCGTTGGCGTCAAAGCTCAAGGAGCTGACGAAACAGGTATACGTCCAATGGCTTTTCCATCAAGGCAATGACGCATGGATCCTCCTCCGCCCGATTCAGCTCCTCTCGGTCGATGCTGGCACTCAGCATGAACACGCGACACATCGACCTCACGCCTTCAGGGAGTTCTCTGAACTTTTCCAACCAGGCAAATCCGTCCATGTCAGGCATGCGGATGTCGAGCAAAATCCATCGAGGAGAGGTCCACGTGCTCGCGTGTTTGATGAGGTAGACCAAACTCTCGCGGGGGCTTGTGAATGCCAACACGTCATCACTCAAACGCGCCAATTTGAGCAATTTCGTGTTCACCGCATTGTCGATGTCACTGTCGTCGATGAGCAGGATTTGCATGGTCAGGGTGAAGATACACGGCCGCCTTCAAAGAATGGTTGAATCAAGGCAGATGAAACTCGGAGTCGGGATTTTCAATCCATTGAATCGTTGCGTCCAAGGCCGAAATCCAGCGCAACCGCGTCTCCTGCGTCGGTAACGGTTCCTCGACGCACTCAGCGCGCATGAGAATCAACGCCTCACGAATGGACATCAAATTTTTCCCGTATGCCGCTGAGACTTGTTGGCTTCGCTTGCGCGCGCGGTAGATCTCACTGGCCTCTTCGACAAGTCGCTTCAACTCCGCTTCATTCCAAGGTTTGGAGATGTACTTGTAAATCCGGCCCTTGTTGATTGCATCAATCACCGCGTCGATATCCGCATGTCCCGTGAGCAACATGCGCACAGGATCAGGATGGTTGGCCATGATCATCTCAAAGAATTCAACGCCACAGATTTCGGGCATTTTTTGGTCTGAAATCACCACCTCAATGGGATGTTCATCCAACAAGCGCTCTGCCACTGCAGAATCGGTGGTCACATGCACCTCAAAATGCCTGCGAAAGGCCGCCCGAAAGGCCGTCAAGTTGTGCTCTTCGTCGTCGAGATAAAGTACGTGAATCATGCTGGGAAACTGATGAGAAAGGTTGAGCCCTCCCCGGGTTGGGTATCGATGTGAAGTACGGCGTGGTGATCGTCCAAAATGCCCTTGACAATGCTCAAACCTAATCCCGTTCCTTCTCCCACATCCTTGGTGGTATAGAACGGGTCAAAAATGTGGTCGAGAACCTCCTTGGACATGCCCGTTCCATTGTCCGTGATGGCCACTTGAACCCAGGAGTTGTCCCCCTCCAGCACCATGCGCGTGCGAACCCTTACTTGCCGGTCCTGAGGTTCTTGATCCTTGGTGGCTTGTGCTGCATTGGTAATCAAATTCATGAAGACTTGGTTCAACTTGCCCGGTTGACATTCGATTGTTTCAAGATTGGGCGCCAAATCGACATGAAGCTGGACTTCCTCTTTCAAACTTGACCTGAGAATGACCAAGGTAGATTCAAGCAATTCATTGATGTCCGCCCTGGTGATGGCATCCCCATCCATTCTGCTGAAGATCCTCAAGCCCTTCACGATTTCAGACGTCCGAATGGCTCCATCCTCAATGCCAGTCAGCAGCTCTTCAATTTCTTTCATGGTGAATTCCAAATCCAAACGCTTGACCAACGCATGCAATTCACGAACAGCCTCATCCAATTGCTCCCCTTCCGAATCCAACCTCTCCACCTCCTGCAAGATGGACGCCACATCTTCGAAATCTCGCCTCAAGGATTGGGCACTCGAGGAGACAAAATTGATGGGGTTGTTGAGCTCGTGGGCGATGCCCGCCGTCAATTGTCCAATGCTGGCAAGCTTTTCAGACTGTACCAGCTGATTTTGGGCCATCCGCAATTCGGCCAAGGTGGACTCCAGGGTGTTGTTTTGCTCTTGCAAGCGCTCCGTCCGCTCTTGGACACGTTGCTCGAGCGCCGCGTTTTGCTCTTGCATGATTTGCTCGTTCAAACGGCTGATCCGAAGCTGCTCTTCCCGGGCCTCTTCCGACTCACGTTTGAACTGATTGATCCGATCGCCCAAAGCCAGAGAAAGCAGAACCACCTCCACAATGCTCCCGATGGGCATCAAAAAGTCCGTGAACCAATTGTGTGGAATGGCCGGGATGAATTCCCGGAGCGCAAAGACGGTGACCGCAACCAAAAACACGGAAAAGGCCACCAACAGGAAGCGGGCAGATTTGTGGCCACGCTTCATGGTGTGTCTCGCGGCGGGCAGCACCAACACCGAGAACATCGCCGGCATGTTGATCAGGTCAAACGCCACATTCAACTTTCCCCACAGCAAGAACACCATGGCAGGGACATAACACAACAGGATGATGTTCAGTGTTTTGTAGTAACCGGGAGCCAGCCGCTTCAAATCCAAGAACCGTTGTATGAAGAGAAACGTGGTGATACCGGAGTACATCCCGACGAAGTGAACAAACCGCGATCCAAGCCACGTGTGGCTGTTCAAACCCAACATCCAGCTGTAGCCATTCAGTGCAAATTGGGAACCCGCAACTCCCACCAAAAAGAGGATGTACAACAAATAGGTCCTGTCTTCAAGGGTGAAAAACAGGAAGGCATTGTACAGGAGCATCACCACCATGATGCCCAGGTAGAACATGAAAAATGAATCACGCCTGATTTGCCACACTTCCAAGAGAGACCGCTCATGAACCCTGATTGGAATGGGTGTACCACGACCCGATTTCATGCCTACAATGGCACGCAAATCATCGCAGGGTTCTTCTGGCAAATCAAAGGCAGGGAAATTGCCAAACCCCTTTCCTCGAGGCCAATGACGACTTGAACCATGGGCGGTTGTTTGGTGCAACACCCGATCGCCGCACATCATCCACACCACCATCGAATCGATGGAGGAACTTGAAACCTCCATCATATGTAGCTCTGGATTGGAGGCTGGAATTGTCAACGTCAACCAATGCCATCCCTCTTGATTGGGCAAACTTGGCACTTCGCGGTCATACGGATCGCGGTTGGCTTCAAGAAGCAGCGGCAGGTCCACCGAACCAGACTGCAACCGAGCTTCCTTGATTCTCAACAAAGAATCGAGCACATCCCCTTCACGAAATCCCTCCGCGGGGACGTATGACAACCGAGACATGGCTCGACCGAGGTAGACTGGGTCCTCGTACTCATCGAATGCCGCGCAGCCCGTCAAGACCCAAGCAATCCAGCCGAATGCCCAGATGCGCCACCTCACAACGTCAGGTTCAATCGAATTCGAAGCTCTCCCTTGCGACCATGAAGGTGGGTCGTAACACCCTCCGGGCGTTGACGAACCGACGACATCAATGCGAGCACCTCCGGTGCGACATCTCCTTCAAAATCAGGATGAATGTAATGCTCGACACTCGCACGGAGGGAAGGCTTGGGATAGACAAAGTATCCTTCTTCACCAAACTCCTCGTGCAGTCGCCATCCGTGCTTTTCTCGCCAACGACGTGTTACAGGCGATGTCAATGCCACCAAATGCTTGACGCCAATCATGGGCAAAGCGGCCATGCCTACCTGAATCAGAAACTCCGACCCCATTCCCATGCCCGCAAGTTCAATGGAATTCCACAGCGCATTCAGTTCGACCACACCTTCCGGAATGATGTCCTCGAGAAAATCGCCCACCTTCGAATCCATGTGGCCCACGGCTTGGTGAAGCGGAAAGTCATTGGCAACCGCTCCGGGCTGAAGGCGTGCCCCTGCCATCACCCTTTCGCCATCAGGCGTCATCGCTGCAATCACAATCACATCATCCCTCCGAAACCAATCCGTCCGAAACGATGACAGGTTTTTGATGCCATACGCCTCCAACACGCGCTTGTGACCTTCGAGCAATTTGTGACACAGACGCTCGTCTTGATTGGCCCGAGAAACCAAGACGATGACCTCTTGGACTTCCTCAGCCCTGCGAAGTCTCTCAACGGATGGACGTGTGAGTGAGCTGCTCATGCAAGTCCATGTAAATTCGAATGTCCGGCAAGGATTCCCCGAGTGCCAACCTCCTGCAGACCTCGGCCGCGTGCGCACCTCCTGCAGCGACACCCGTGTACGTTTGGGGCCAACTCACCAGGGATTTCCCCACTTCGGCAAGACTGCGCCGCCCTCGATCCGAAGCCGATTGAACGTCCACAAAGGCATCCAAGGCAGCCGGCGACCAGGTGGTTGATTCAGCAAATTCCGCCATGGTCGCCTCGTCAATGCGACCGTGCACGAACCCCCTCGATCTGACCGCTGCGGTGTCGTATCTCTCGATGTCAAGCATGCCACGATCGTTGGTGTCCATCACGACAGGAATCCCCTGGCGGTAAGCTTCCATCCTGAGCAAGGCCTTGGCAGACAGACCATCACACGCATCGACCACCACATCACATCCACTCACAAACTCTTCCACATTGGCTCGATTCACCCCCTCATCAAAAATCTCAATGTTCAAGAACGGATCAAACTCTGCAATGGCTCGAGCGGCCACCACCCATTTGGGCAATTCCAACTCATGAAGACCACAGCGGATTCGATTCATGTTGCTCAACTCGACAACATCATAGTCTGCCAGCCTCAGGGTTCCACAAGCCCGCTCCATGGCCAAGGCAATCGCTGTGCTTTGGCCTACACTCAATCCAGCAATTCCAACCGTGGAATTTCTCAAACGTTGTGTCTCCTCCTTCGAGATTTTCTCGCGGTTTCGGTTGGTTCGAACCTCAACGAATGCTTCTTCAGGAAGGACATGAACCAAGCGTCCTGACCATGGGTAGTGCACCCAAACACCGAATGTGTCCCAATCTCGATCCGCCATCAAGGAAGCCAACGTGTTGGCAAGAAGCGTTGGGTCCTGTTTGGCAGAAGGCTCATGGCAAACTGCCCATTCCGCCACCTGCGCATCAAGTGTATCGTACACCTCCAGCACCGCGCCAGAAGCTTGCAGGCTTTCCCAACGGGTCTTGTCGGATGCCGACGAAAGATCCAAAATTTCAGGTTGCCAAAGGTGGTTGTGGGACATGTTGCAAATTGACGCACGCCCCCCTCTGAATCAGGATGGTGCCTCAGGAGTTGTCAACACCACATGGGGGATGGCCGGAGGATGGTCGGGACATGGAATCCTCAGGCCAAGGGCCAATCACCCCTTGCCATAATAGACCTTCAAATGGCCCTTGGCCAATTCGTTGGCCCATGTCCTCAGTCCCACCATGGCCGACTCCGTTTCTGCACTCACCTCGGTTTTCTTCATACGCATCACGAGCCAACCGTAGAGACCCAAGGACAGCTTCTCGACTGGATGCATGTCCCGGTCGAGGCGTTTGGTCAATTCATCGAGAAGCGGTCGCGCCTCCCGATAGGCTTCGAGGTACTTCGAATCCACCATGGCCCCCACGAGCAATTCGTGCAAATGCGCCAACTCCATCATCGTTTCTTGAACCTGGCTGCAATGTCCTTGCTCCTCGACGCCGGAGGACTTCATATCCTCGGCAAGAGCCAGGAGCCATCGGACTTCCTCCTCCACATGCGTGCCCTCTGCTTCAGCCTGTTGCTCCGCCCAATTCCGGAGCGCGTCAGCGTCAAAAGTGGCCGCACGCACAAGGTCTTCCATCTGCCAACAATAGAGCAAATAGTCAACGATATGCTGTTCCTTTTTGACCTGGGCGACCGTCATGGTGGTGGATTGAGACAATCAGGGGGTGGGGCTTTCTTCCGAGGTAGACGAATCCTTGACCTGGTCGGAATCGTTGGCTTGGTCGCGAGCTGCAAGAACTGGTGACAATCCATGGGCCGCGTTGATCCTGTTCAAAACGGCATCGGTGATGTCCCAAGGATCAGCGCCGTACAACACACCCTCACCGCTCAATCCCCAATTCAAAATCATGTCAATGCCCTCCTCGTCCGCGTGATCTTGGAGATGGCGACGAAGGGCCTCTGCAATCACTGCCTGCATGTTCTGTTCGGCCACGAGCAGATCTTGCTCCGCGGCCATCTGCATGGCACGCAATGTGTTTTCAATGTCACGAACTCGCCCTTCAGCAATCCTCAACTCATCTTTCGTCGCAGAGCCGCTGTTGGCATAGTCGATCAACT
>JAQBVN010000037.1 GCA_027622975.1 Bacteroidota bacterium
GTTCGGCTGTAGTGGTCGAAGCTGATGTCGAGCCCCGCGAACGCTTTTTGCATCTCCACGTGGTACGTGTCGACGATTTCGCGGGGCGTGGTGCCGTCCTTTTTTGCACGAAGCGTGATGGCCGCACCGTGTTCGTCGCTCCCACAAATCCAAAGCACGTCTTCCCCCGCGCTCCGAAGGTACCGAACATAAATGTCCGCAGGCAGGTACGCGCCGGCGATGTGACCGAGGTGAATCGGCCCGTTGGCGTAGGGAAGCGCGGAGGTGATCATCCGCCGTGAAGGAGCTTGCTGCGACATCCAAAGATTTTGTCGGCCAAAATTACGCCGCACTTCCCACGTACTCAATCCTTCCCATGAGCTTGTGAAGAACTCATGGGTTGGATGCGTTTGGAAAATCGACGATTGCTTTTACTTTGCCCTCGTTGGGCAATGTCCCAAACCTGCCAATCCATGCAAGATGATTGCATCTGAAAAGACATCCATCAAAGAGGAAGTTCTCGAGGCCAGCCTTGAAGTGACCGATGCCAACGAGACGAGAGAAATCATGGAGGACTACTTCATGAAAAAGGCCTTGGGAAAGCGAGAGCACGAATTTGCCAAGGGAAAGAACACGGCTGCCGAAGCGGCCCAACGCCCTTTGAAAGGCAAGGTACTCTGAGTCTGCAGCATGTCGCTTGGGCAACTCCAGGTTCCACGACCCTTGACCCAAGGTGACCGCGTGGCCTTGGTCGCACCGGCGCGCTTCGCTTCTGAGGAACTTGTAAAGCAAGGGATGGCCTTGTTGGAATCGTGGGGGCTCCAGGGAGTTGTGCATCCCAACACTCGGTTGCGTCATCATCAATTTGGGGGCACCGACGACGAACGTGCCACAGCGTTGACCGCAGCCTTTCGCGATCCAGAAATTCGCGCAATTTGGGCCCTTCGCGGTGGTTATGGGTGCACGCGCCTGCTCCCTCTGTTACAGAGTGAAGCGTTCCAACACGACCCGAAATGGGTGGTGGGCTTTTCAGACATCACGGCGCTGCATGGTTGGGCAACGAATTTGGGAGTTGCCTCACTCCATGCACCTGTGATTTCGACCTCGACGTCGACCGATTCGACCGATCTGGCGAACATGCGTCGGGTGATTCTCGGGGAGGCCTTGCCTGATGTGCAAAAGGGTCGACGCATTGTGGGTGGCAACTTGTCCGTGTTGTTTGCCATGCTTGGGACACCATCCTTCCCTGCACTCAAGGGGCGCTGGTTGTTGCTCGAAGATGTCGACGAATACTTGTACCATCTGGATAGAATGCTCGTGGCCATGGGGCAGGCCGGCGTTTGGAATCAGGTGGAGGGCGTGATGGTGGGGACGTTCACAGACATGCGTGACAACACCGTGGCGTTTGGCCAACTCCACGACAATCCTTTTGGCCGTTCAGTGCGTGAAATCCTCGAAAGCCACCTTGGACATCTGCCTGTCGAATGGGACGTTCCTGTGGGCCATGGAAGAAGGAATGCCCCTGTGATTTTGGGCTGACCAACCCGCTGTGGTTGAGCGTACCTTGCACCCATGTTCGGAAGCATCAAAGACCAATTGACCCAAGAGCTAGCACAGATTGACAGCGCGGGTTTGTACAAGCGTGAAAGAATCATTTCCTCACCGCAAGACGCAGAAATCACCCTGACGGATGGGAGCACTGTCTTGAATTTTTGTGCCAACAATTACCTGGGGTTGAGTTCCCACCCGCGGGTGGTGGATGCGGCCAAAAAGGCCATTGACACCCATGGGTTTGGCATGTCCAGTGTGCGTTTCATTTGCGGAACGCAGGACATCCACAAAGAGCTCGAGCGGCGCATCGCGGAATTTCATCACACCGAGGACACCATCTTGTATGCGGCTGCTTTTGATGCCAATGGGGGGGTGTTTGAGCCTCTGCTCGGCGCCGAGGATGCCATCATCAGCGACAGTTTGAACCACGCTTCAATCATCGATGGTGTGAGGCTATGCAAGGCGCGCAGATATCGCTATGCCAACAATGACATGGTGGAATTGGAAGCTTGTTTGAAGCAGGCGAAGGCTGACGGTGCTCGACACGTGATTGTGGTCACCGATGGAGTGTTTTCCATGGATGGATACGTGGCTCAGATTGACAAGATTTGCGACTTGGCGGATGCTTACGAAGCCATGGTCATGGTGGATGAGTGCCATGCCACGGGCTTCATTGGCCCCACGGGCCGGGGGTCCATCGAACTTAGAGACGCCATGGGCCGGGTAGACATCATCACCGGAACATTGGGCAAGGCCATGGGGGGAGCCATGGGTGGATTCACCACTGGAAAGCAAGAAATCATCGACATGCTGCGACAGAGGAGCCGTCCATATTTGTTTTCCAACTCGTTGGCTCCGAGCATAGTGGGGGCGTCCATTGAGGTGTTCAACATGTTGGAGGAAAGCACAGCGTTGCGGGATCGTCTCGAGGAGAATACCAATTATTTTAAGGAGGGATTGCGCCGCGCAGGTTTGCCGTTCAAGGATGGTGAATCGGCCATCGTGCCTGTGATGTTGGGGGATGCCAAACTCTCCCAAGACATGGCCAACGACCTGTTGAAGGAGGGTATTTACGTCATTGGATTTTTCTATCCTGTGGTGCCACAAGGGGAGGCCCGCATTCGCGTGCAATTGAGTGCTGCTCACACAAGGGAACACCTCGACCGAGCCATTGAGGCCTTCACCAAGGTGGGACGTGCGCACGGTGTGATTCCCCAGTAACCTTCGGGGTAGTGCGTTCTCCGGAGTCCCAGCACATTGTTGTGGTTGGCCGCGGCATTGCAGGGGCGTATGCTGCATGGGTGTTTCGCCGGAGAGGTTGTCGGGTTTCATGGTGGGGTGATGACAGCCCAAGCGCATCTCGGGTGGCCGCGGGGATGTTCAATCCCGTTTCGTTTCGTCACGTTTTGGAGGTTTGGAACGCTGAAGAGCACCTCGCGTGCATGCGGTCCGTCCTCCGAGACATGGAAAGTGCTTTGGGATTGGAAGGTGCCATTGTGCACGACGTCCCTGTTCTGAAGGTGTTTCCCAATGCGTCTTATGCCGCCTTGTGGGAGGATCGATGGGAAGAAGGTCATGGCGTTTGTCAATGGACGGAGCGAGGAGCTTCGGCTCCGTCCACTCATGTGCATGCACCTCACGGAGTGGGGAAGGTCAAAGTCGCAGGATGGGTGGATTTGCCGCGGCTGCTCGATGCCTTGCAAGCCTTGTGGGCACGCGAGGGGAATGTTGTCCACAGGAGATGGGAGCGCGCCGATGGTTTGCCCCATGGCGTGGATTTGTTGGTGGATTGTCGTGGGGTGGGAGCGACCAAGGAATTGGCGGACGGGGGGGTGAAGGTGCAGCCCAATCACGGGGATGTTCTCACCTTGGAGACTCCGATGTTCAAGGGTGGTTTGGACACATCAGGCTGCAACATCAATCACAACGCTTGGCTTTTGCCACTGGGCGAGG
The DNA here is from genome assembly GCA_027622975.1 of Bacteroidota bacterium. Lineage (GTDB taxonomy): Bacteria > Bacteroidota > Bacteroidia > Flavobacteriales_D > Sanyastnellaceae > UBA11663. The sequence goes on from JAQBVN010000037.1 coordinate 3,484, forward strand.
TTGGGGGGCGGATGCGATGGCGGCTCGGTGCCACCTACGGTTGGAACCGCCTGTCTTGGGACCCCCTGCCGGAATCAGAGGAGTTCCTCCTCCATCGCATGGCCGGTGCTTTTCATGGCCCTGGCCTAGAGGAGTTCCGTCGGGCACAGGTGGTGGCCCATGAAGCAGGGTTAAGGCCGGCTTCGCCCGATCGACGTCCCATGGTGGGGCCATGGCCTGGACAACCCGAGGGTTTGGCCATGATCAACGGATTGGGAACGCGAGGGGTGCTCGTGGGGGCTGCGGCAGCGCTCAATTTGGCGCGCTGGTGGCTTGACGGGGCAGACCTGCCGACGGAAGTAGACCCCCGCAGATTCAGGGGTTTCAAAAAGTGAAGTGTTGCTAACATTTGATGGCGGCCCTCCTCGCGCCTGTCGAGGAGAGCTACTTTGGAGGCATGATGCACGAAAAGATTTCGGAGGCGCTCAACGCCCAAATCGCGCTTGAAGGCCAGAGTTCTCATACCTATCTCACCATGGCGGTTTGGGCTGAAACCCAGGGTTTTGATGGGGTGGCGGACTTTTTGTACGCCCACGCTGAGGAAGAGCGGATGCACATGCTCAAGTTGATGCGGTTTGTGAATGAACGGGGGGCTGTGGCCCTTGTCCCCACGGTGCACGCAGGCCCCACATCGTACCAGGGTTTGAGAGAGGTTTTCGAGAGCATTTTGGGTCATGAAACCAAGGTCACAGAAAACATCAATGGGGTGGTCGACCTCTGTTTGTCCGTGAAGGATTACACGACTCACAATTTCATGCAATGGTATGTGGGAGAGCAAATTGAGGAGGAAGCCTTGGCGAGGAAGCTTCTGGACAAACTCGCTTTGGCAGGGGACGACAACGGGGCGATGTATTTGTTTGACCGAGACATCATGGGCTTCATGGCCCAAGCCTCCAACAAGGCATGAATTCATCCACCCCATCGTTGCTTGGCAGACCCCTCGTCTTCAGAGATGGTTGGGGTCGTCGCTTGCGGACGGGTGTGGCTGTGGTGTCCGTACTGGCACTTCTGGCCTGGATGGCTCAAGGGGTCATGCAGGATCCAAAGTTGGATACCTCCAACACGGTCCTTCCTTTGAAGGCCCAATACTTGTTTCAATTTGCCAAAGGGAATGACTGGCCTGCCGAGGTCAAACAGGGTCCGTTCACCATCGCTGTTCACGACAATGAGGACTTGGTGGAGGAACTTGCCTCCAAATACGCCATGCAGCCCATTGGTGCTCAGACCCTTCAGATTGTGAATCTTGAAGGGTCCGTGCTCAAAGAGCACGTGCATATGTTGTACACCGAAGCTCAGGGTGCGGAATTGAGCCAGTTGTTGTCAGCGACATTGGACCTTCCGGTGTTGGTCGTTACTTCAACACAGGATGGGATTCCCATGGGGGCCGTCATCAATTTTTTGTCTCAAGAAGGATTCATCAAGTACGAGCTTGATGTGCAGCGAGCCGAAGCTCGAGGTTTGTTGGTTGGTAATCGCATTTTGTCATGGGCAGTGGTTCGATGAAAGGGCAGTGGCCATGGTTGGCCTGGGCGGCGCCTCGGGCATTTGGGGCGCCTCGGGCATTTGGGGCGCCTCGGGCATTTGAGGCCTCACGGGTGGCAATCCGGGTGGCGGCATGCGGAATCTTGTGGGCCTTGGGAATCGCGTGGGCGACCGCCCAAGGCGGGACCAGTGACGAGATGACCCGGGACATTGAATGGGCAGTGATGCAGGGAAAGGCAGGTCGATTTGAAGAGGCTTTGGCCGTCCTCAGGCCTCACCTTTCTGAGCGCCCTGAAGCAGCGAAAGCCTGGTACGTATCAGGGTTTTTGTACAAGGAACGCTTCAAGGATCGACCTGCCACCTCCACCATGGACAACGGGGACGACCGCAATGTGGATCGCCATCTGGCGATTCAAGCGCTAGAAACCTCCCTCGATTTGTCGCGGCAAGGCATGTCTCCACCAACGTGGTCCGAATCGGCCGTCAAGGCACTGGATTATCTCGGGGGAACGTATCACGACGAGATGGTTCTCGCGGTGAGGAGCTTTCAACCTGGCATGGAGTCCAGCATTCAATCGTGGTTCGACCGGTATGCGGAGGTCATGTCCGTGGTGGACCCTTCATGGGATCCTCGTCCAGAACAAACGGAATTGCACAAGAATTTGGCCCGTGCCTACCGTTTGCACTTCGAGGCGTCCGGCCGGGCTTCGGACTTCGAAGGCTTGGTGAGGCAGTATGGTTTGGCCTTGGAGCTGAGCCCACAAGACATGACGGCTTGGTATAACCTCGCAGTGAACCTGTACAACCGCGGCGTGGCTGTCATCAAGACCATCGATCACACAACGACCCTGTGGGAACTCAACGAGAAACAGGAAGTGTGCTTGGCCTATTTCAAGCGGTCCTTGGAACCCTTGCAGCAAGCGTATGCCTTGGCCCCACAGCGCCCTGAAACGTTGAAGGGGCTGATGACAGTTCACCACAGATTGGATCATACCACAGAATACGAGCGCTACAGGGAAGAACTCCAACGCGCCCTCAACAACAAGGGAGGCCGATGAATCAAGAAGCCCGCACACCGCGTTTTCGATGGACCATCGCTTGGCGAATGGGGCTCGGATTTGGCTTGTTCTTCGTGGCCGTGGCAGTGTTGTTTGGCCTGACGAGCACCAACCTCAGCCAGAGCAGAGCGTTGGGGGACCACGTGGAAATGCATTTGGTTCCGAGTCTTCAGAAAATCGAGGTGTTGGACCAAACCATTGCAGACACCCGTGTGCTGATCAAACATTGGCTGAAAGAACAGAGCCGCGCTGACGACCCGGAAAAGCGAGAGTTGCGTCGACTGATGGCCGAGGATATCCCAGCTCAAATTCAGGCCCTGAAAGACATGGAGATCGCATGGTCTCCGTCTTCCAAACAGCAGTTGGACAGCCTAGAAATTGCGGTGTTGGATCGGTTGTTTGTGGTGTACGGTGAAATCATGAGGGTGCTTCCTGATTTTGCGAGCTACGATGACCCCAGGGCTTTCATGCAGGCCCAAATCATGGCCATGGAGGGAGGGGAGTTGCAGGTATACACGGAACTGGTGGAATCCAAACTCGCCGCGTTGAGTCTAGCTCAAAACGAAGCCTTGAGTGCACGTATGGACAAGATGGCTCAACTCGGGAGCGACCTGAATTTGTACGTGGGCAATGTCGCGCTTGTGGTTCTTGTGTTGGGCATCATCCTTGGGGTGATTGTCACGCGTAGCATCGTTCAGCCGGTCAAGGAGTTGAAGCGCGCATTGCTGTACATGGGTCGGGGTGTTCAGCCCGACCGAGAAGTACGGGTTACCCATGATGAAATCGGCGACATGGCCGTGGCAGTCAACCGCTTGGCCAATGGATTGGCGCGCACCCAACAATTTTCGCAAGAAGTTGGAAGCGGAAGGTTTGACACCCCCTATGAGCCTCTGAGCGAGGAAGACGAATTGGGGAAGGCTCTGCTGCAGATGAGGCATTCCTTGGCAGAGAATGAGCGAGAATTGGAGAACAAAGTGGAGGTGCGTACCGAAGAGCTCGCCCGGGAAAAATCACGGGTTGAAACTGTGCTTGGCGATCTCCAAGACAGCATCAACTATGCCTTGAGGATTCAGCAGGCCATCCTGCCTACAGACATTGAACGGCGCGAAATCATTCACGATTCAGCCGTATTCTACCTGCCAAGAGATGTTGTTTCCGGTGATTTTTACTGGTTCAAATCCGTGGGACGGCGAAGGTTGGTGGCGGCCATTGACTGCACGGGACACGGTGTTCCAGGGGCTTTCATGAGTTTGGTGGGATACAACGCCCTCGACCGAGTCAGCAAGGTGTATTCAGAGCCGCAAAAAATCCTGGACAACCTCAACACCCAAGTGCTAGGGCTGCTGCGCAAGGATGTGCGAGCCATGGCAGACATTCCAAGTGGATTGCTGCAAGATTTGAACCTCGCGGTTGAGGGATCGAGCCAAGCCGGTCATGTGACGACCCAAGATGGAATGGACTTGGCCATGGTCGCCATCAATTGGGAGAACATGACCCTGGAATTTTCAGGGGCCAACAATCCGTTGTACATCATTCGCCAGGGAGAAGTCATCGAGCGAAAGGCTGACAAGCAAGCCATTTGTTCGTTTGAGCCTGGGTCCAAATCGTACACCGTTCACACCTTGGAATTGGAGGCGGGTGACAACATTTTTCTGGCCACGGATGGATTTGTGGATCAATTCGGGGGCCCCCATGGAAAGAAATTCATGCGTCGCAGGTTCAGGGAATTGCTCGTGGAGGCCGCGACTCTGCCCATTTCCGACCAAGAGAATTTTTTCAGAATTCGGTTTGATGCGTGGCGAGGCCAAGAAGCCCAGGTGGACGATGTGCTGGTGGTGAGTGTGAAAGTGCCATGATGACATCAAGGTTGGAGGCGGCTTGGAAGTGGATGAGGTCGGACAAGGGGATGATGCTTTGGGCCGTGCTTGTCGGCATTGTATCGGGCCTTCTGGCCGTCGCGATGAAGCAGTCGGTGTCAGGGCTTCGCACGGTCATGTTTGCCATTCAATCGTGGCTCGGAGGGTCGTGGTTTCTCGCCTTGGGGCCCATGCTTGGTTTGGTGGCCACAGCGTGGGTTGTCCAAACACTGCTCAAGGGGGATCACCCAGGGCCTGGCATTCCGGCAACCTTGCACGCCATTTCTACGCGTCGTGGGCGAATGAAGAGGACATGGATGTTTGCTCCGGTGATCACGAGCATCCTATCCGTGGGGTTTGGGGGTTCCGGAGGATTGGAGGCCCCTGCCATGCAAGCGGGAGCGGCCATGGGCTCCGAGGTGGCATCCCAAACACGCCGCCATTTCAGGAGAAGGCTTTTGTTGATTGGTTGCGCGGCGGCAGGATCCTTGGCGGCCATGTTCAAGGCGCCCGTGGCGGCCATTGTGTTTGCGGTTGAAGTCATCATGATCGACTTGACCGCATCAAGCCTCGTGCCCATCCTCATGGCATCCTTGGCTTCGCTGCTGACAGCCTTCGTGTTTTTCGAAGGCGAGGACATCCTGACGGTTCCCACACTCGCGGCATTTGATGCCAGCAGGCTTCCATATTACGTGCTGATGGGACTGGCCACAGGGGTTGGGTCAGTCGTGTTTTCCAAGGTGTACATGTCCAGCCAGCAGCTGATCGGCCAGTTCAAAAACCCGCGCACGCGCATGGCCATGGCCGGCGCCCTCGTGGGCGTTGCTGTGGCAGCCTTGCCACCCCTTTTTGGGGAG
>JAQBVN010000017.1 GCA_027622975.1 Bacteroidota bacterium
CAGCGCTAACTTGCCTCTATCGAATGCGACGGATTCGAGGCTGGCCAAGCGTCCTCTGGCGAGCCGTCCACAAGGCGTTACACGCGGTACACAGTGCACACGTAGGACATTGAATATCTGCGAGTTGACTGAAAGAAGCAAGAGCCTCAGCCTCCGCCAAGACAATACAACCTGAATGGCGCCCGCACATGCGGGCGCTTTTCGTGGGCCAAACTTCTGATGAGAGCCACCTCGACCCGGCATCGTGGCGATCAAAACGCTACGAGATGGAACTGTCAGATCTTTTTTAGATCTGGGAATGCTCACGGCCGATGATTGGCAGCAATCCTCCAAATCAAACTAACTTTCAACCATGATTGGTAGACGCTTCAAGTCAGGGATTCGGTTGGCATGGTTGCTCCTGTGGAATGTATGCCCGGTGCTTGGAGTTTGGTCCCAAATTCAATGGCAAACCGATGCCTTGATTCAACGGCTGCCAGACGGGCAAGCGTACCTCGAAGTTCAAACCGGTTGGGAAAGCGATGTTTTCACGCCATCTGACCGTTTTACACTGACTGTCATGGCGAGTCGTGGCGGTGAGATTTTGACCTTCGCAAAAAGCACGTTGCCTCTGAGACCAGCAACTACCGATAGTGTGGCGCTTAGCCATGTGCATGTGGATCGATTGGCCGTTCCGGATGGCCCATGTACCGTGGAATGGTCGATTACTGGAATTCCAGACGTTTTTGAACGCGTCGAGGAATTCCGTGTGCCTTTGGGTGGGATGCCCGAATTCTCTGATCCCATCCTCGTCTCAACCCACGGAGCCGCCTCTGAAATCAGTGATCCAAATTTGGTGCATAGCGGATTGGATATCCTTCCTGCCATTGGAAGGGTGATTCCAAGCGATGTGCAGGCAGCCACGTGGTACTTCGAATTGCACAACATGGCGGACATCGTCGGAATGGACTCCTTGTTTTTGTTGGTCATGGGATGGTCTGATGCTGATGGAAACTGGACACCCGAATCGACCAAGTTCAAACGTCTTCGAGCCAAGCACGTCGTTCCTGTGTTGGACCAGTTGCCATGCAGTCCTCTCCTCCCCACCCCTGCCTCACCGACTTTGAAGCTCGAGGCGAGAACCAGAGATGGTCACATCATTGTGTCGCGAGACATCATCCTACCCAATCGGCATGGGCATCAACTTGCAGACCAAGATGGTTACATTGGAACTCATGGGGCTTTGGATGTGCTGCCATCCCTTCGAGGTTTTGGGGATCCTGACCGCGCTGTGGTCCATCTCTTGGACCACTTGCCTTTGGCCACAACCAATGAGCAAACCACCATGCAGATGAGTTTGGCGCCTCAGGAAAATCCTGATCGCATACAACAGTATTTGACAAGTTTCTGGCTGGAACGCGGTGGTGGTATGGCAGAAGCGGAGGCCATGCACGTGCAATACATGGAAAGAATTGCGTTGGTGAATTCGGAATATGGCGCTTGCAAACAAGGGGTTGGAAGCATGACCGAAATGGGAAACATTTACTTGAGATTTGGTCGACCCAACACCGTGGTGAAACGCCACCATGAGACGGACTACTATCCTTATGAAATTTGGCATTATCACAAAGCAGGACGATTCAACAACAAACGATTCTTGTTTTATTCGCCTCATGTGGTGTCTGAATGTTTTGAGCTGTTGCATAGTGACATGCTCGGGGAACGCCAAAATGAAGATTGGTTGAGCCAATTGCGTTCAAGGGAAAACAGGCTTAGGGTTTCTGAATCCATGGAAAACCGTCTCAATCCTCGGGATGCCTTTTCACGCGAGGAACCTGAAGATTTGTTCTACAATCCGCGATGAGACAGGAACCGCACGATTCGTCCACCGTGGCCGTTGTGATCCTCAATTGGAACGGCCTCTCTCACCTTCAGACATATCTGCCAAGTGTGCTGGCGCATACGCCAGCTGAGGTAGAACTCTGGGTCGCCGACAACGGGAGCTCCGATGAGAGCGTGTCTTGGCTTAAGACACATATGGCTCCCCGCGTGCATGTGCTCGAGTTGGACCAAAACCATGGTTTTGCCGGGGGGTACAACCGCGCATTGGACACCATTGATGCGGACATCTATGTTCTCCTAAATTCAGATGTCCGCATTTCAGGACCTTGGATTGAAGAAGTGGTCAACACCATGAACGAGCGCACTTGGGATGTGGCAAGCCCCCTGATCGTGCAAGACGCTGATCCTGATCGATGTGAACACGCTGGGGCAGCGGGTGGTTTGATGGATCGCGATGGTTTTCCGTTCTGCATTGGTCGGATTTTTGGCCACTGCTCCCCGGTCACTTCCCACCATGTGAAGTCGCGAGAGGTGTTTTGGGCTTCTGGAGCGTGCTTGTTCATTCGGCGATCTGTCTGGAGGTCTGCGGGGGGATTTGACGAATCGTTGTTTGCCCACATGGAGGAAATTGATTTGTGTTGGCGATTGAAAAATGAAGGGCATCGAGTGGGGTGCGTTGGGCATGTGCGGGTTCAACATTTAGGAGGTGGAACCTTGCAGGTTGACAGCCCACGAAAGGTGTTTCTGAATTTCAGGAACAACCTTGTGGTCATGCTTAAAAACAGAGATGGATGGTGGCCCGGTTTTCTTTGTCGGCGCATGCTTCTCGATGGAATTGCAGCTTGGCGGTTTCTTTTCTCCGGACATTGGAGACTTTTCTTGGCTGTGGGACTCGCCCATGCCCATCTATATGCGCGTCTTTGGAGTGTTCTCAGATTACGTCGGTCTCTTCGACGTTCGCCCACACGCAGGCCAAACCGCATTGGCTGGTGGCCTCACAGTTTGGTTTGGGCTCATTTCATTCGAGGGAACAAGGTGGATACTGAGCTTTCCTTCATTGACGATGCCCGCTCATTGAATTGACGTCAACCGCACGTGATTGAGGCGCACGTTGCGTCGTGCCTTGGCCTGTTTCATTTGCTGTCGGTTTGTGGGCGGCTGCCCATGTCTTGGACCAAACCCAAGGTGGTTTTGGGACTTTATGCTTGATGTCCTGGCTAGGTGCTGGAATCGCTGGCCTCTTCATCCCCATGGTGGCATGGCGTCGGCTCGTCCTTCCCATGATGGCCGGTGCTGCACTTTCCGGAATGGTGCGGTTGGACGCCAACCACCCGAAGTTTGGCCCGGCGAACAGCCCCGCATCCTCTTGCCAACTACCCGACGAGGATTGTGCTCAAACCACGGTCTTGGCATGGGTTCAGCCAGATTTTGTTCCTGGCATAGGACCTGCCGCTGATGATTCGGAGCACGAGGTCGGGCCACGTGGCCTGTCAACATTGATTTTGCCTTCAGGACCCGTGCAAGTGTGGATGACTTTCCCCAACGATTCTGCCGCACTGACCAATCAATGGGCTTTGGTGCGATTGCGTCGTGTTCAGTTGTCTGATTGGTCTTCGCCCTTTTCCTGGGAGGCATACCTCCAAACCCTCGGCGCAACCCACGAAGGTGTGATTCTCTCCACGTGGGATCCCTCCCAATCCGAGCGTCGCTTGTTGGCCACAGCAGCTTGGCACTGGCGCAATTGGCTTGCCAGTTGGCCGGGGCTCCGCGAGCGGGCTCCGCTGATGTTGGGCATCTTTGCAGGGGACAAAACTGCGATGGCCCGAAAGCATCGCGACGCCTTTTCAGAAGTGGGTTTGTCCCACATTTTGGCAGTCAGCGGCTACCACGTCGGATTGGTGTCTGCAGTGTTTTTACTTCTTCTTCGTGCTCAAAACAGGCATTGGAGAAAATTGAGTGGTTTGGGTGTGCTGCTTGGTTGGGCCTATGCCGTGCTATGCGGTCTCCCTCATTCTGCCTTGAGGGCCTCACTCATGATTGGTGTTGGATGGTTTGCACTTGTACGCGGCAAGCAGACTTCGGCTTGGCATGCCTGGGGATTGGCTGCTTCATGGGTGGCGTTGATGGATCCTCATGCCCCCTTTCAGGTGGGCACACAGTTGAGTTTCACGGCGACAGCATCGCTTATTGGCATGAACAAGCGGGGTTGGTGGCTTGTCCCACTTCGGGCGCAATGGTCCACTTTGCCATGGACAATACGCACTTTTGGCCAATTTCCCATGGCATTTTGGCCAGTGAATACGCTCGTTGCACCGTTGTTGATGGTCCTTGGTGTGCTGATGGCACTGGGGGTGATGGGGTTGCCCTTGGCTCGCGATGGAGCAGTCATGATGGGTGAATTCATGACTCGGTCTGTCCTCGCGCTTGTGGATGCCGGATGGGGTGCGATCAACTTGCGGAGTTTGATCTCAGGCTCTGGTTGGGTCCTTGCCATGGCTATCTGGGGGATTCTTTGGATGTCATTGTTGGACAAACATCGCAGATGTCTCATCCGTCGTTGTTGGCTCATGACCACGGCCGGGGTTCTTGTGGCCTTTCTCGTTCAAAGCCTCGCCACTCATCATCAATCCAAGGAGTTAACGTGTGTGAGGATTCGCGGTTCTCATGCCGCATGGCTATGCACGGATGGGCATGGGGCCTGGTGGTGGGGAAATGATGGTGAGACGTTGGAAAAATCCGAGGCCATCCTTCATCGGCTGGGCATCAATGGTCCTTTGGAGACCTACAAGGGCGCGTTGGATGACCAAACACCAACAAACACAATGGGTCCAATTCCTATGAAGGAATGGACCCGTCGTTGGGATCGTTGGGCACCAACATGTCGATGCCGAACTGATGTCATTAATTCAATTTCAGCAAATTCGTCAACACCTGATCAACGTATCCTTCCCATTCAGGAATGTCCGCAATCGGCAAAATCGCATTGACGCGGTTGTTGCGTCGTGAATAGATGGCTTCCACATAAAAGCCATTGACCTCAAAAATGCAGAGGATGTAACGGTTTTCAATGACGCGCTGGGCCAAGCAGATTCCGTGGTCCCACATGTAGCTCGTTTTCTGATCGAGTGGGAGCCGGTTGAATGAGTCGAGTTTCATCGTGGAGAGGTGTGGTGGTACAATGTCTTCCCTCCCTACGACAGCGGGTATTGAAAGGTTTCATTGGATGTCGTTTCTCCCCTACTTTCGAACATGAATCGAGCGAGATTGCATCTTGTCGAATGCCCTCGAGATGCCATTCAGGGATGGCCCCACCCCCTATCCTTCGAGGACAAGGTGGCCTATTACAGGGTGCTGATGCGCATTGGTTTTGACACCCTTGATCTGGGAAGTTTTGTCTCTCCCAAGGCGATCCCTGCCATGGCCGACACTCCCAAGGTGCTGAGACAGTTGGAGGATGAGGGTTTGTGGGCGTTGACAGCGACGCGAGCACTCGTGATTGTGGCCAACAAGCGCGGGGCGAACGAGGCAGTGGCCTTTGAAAGTGTCAAGGCCTTGGGATTCCCCCTCTCTCTTTCACCGACATTTCAGGAGAGAAACACCCGAGCGTCCTTGGAGGAGGCTTGGTCTCGTCTGAGTGACATTGCCGAAATCTGTGCCCAACATCAGAAGGATTTGGTCGTCTATCTCAGCATGGGATTTGGCAATCCCTATGGTGATGCATGGAATGAGGAAATGCCTGCCCAATGGGTTGAGCAGCTTCAATCGCGAATTCAACCTGCTGTGATCTCTCTTGCAGACACAGTTGGGGCAGCCACCCCTGCGCTGGTAGAACGGGTTTTCAAGGTGACAACCTCCATGTGTTCCCCAGAACAATTGGGTGCGCACCTTCACACCCACCCGATGGACGGAATCGAAAAAATCAAGGCAGCCCATCGTGGCGGCTGCCTTCGCTTTGATGGTGCCATGCGCGGTGTCGGTGGATGCCCGATGGCCCAAGATGATTTGGTGGGAAATGCCCCGACCGAGTGGATTGTCGATTGGGCCCAGCAATCGGGATTGTGGTCAGTCAAGGACGCCTATGCCTTGGATTTGGCCCAGAGCATGGCAACAGATCTCTTTGCTTGACGGGTCCCAGAGGGCCTTCAGTTCAGGCCGTAAGACATGATGCGAAAGCAAAACGTGGATTTGGCCAACTCAATGGTCTCGACCTTGGAAGTGCTGATGTGAATGCGGTAGTGTTTCATGTCGTTGGCACACTACGATTCATGGATGAAAAGGTTGCGTTTATCGATGTAAATCAGGTCTTCAGGCTCCCTTCATGCCCGGTCCTGATCCGTCATGAGAATGCCAAAATACTGATGATCAGCCCGGTACAAGTCGCCAAGAATTTTCGCAAATTGAATCGGTGATCGGCTTCTGCCTCAAACAGCACGGTCGTACCAATGTGCAGCAGGATTCCAACCACAAGGGCTTGGATGCATGCTGATGTGGTCGCCATATCCAAGTTTGGCATATGATGAATGAGGACCTCAAACATGCCCATTCCAAGCATCGGAGTGGCACCAAACAACGCAAGGACAAGCCATGCTGAGCGTTTGGGCACATGCTGCTCAAGCATCATGGCCATCAACACCATGGCCACTGGAAATTTGTGCAACACGAGGCCAGTTAGCAGCCCCCAATCCATCATGTCAAGGGTGAAGAGCCCATGTGCATGACCGTGATGATCATGATGACTGTGATCGATGATTGGCATGCTCTCCAAGGCGGAATGCAATCCCAAACTCACCAATGCCGCCCATGGCAAACGGCCCCATGAGAACGATTGTTGGCACGCATCCCCATGTTCGTGCATGTGGAAGTGCCCATGTTCAATGCCCTGGCTCAGGTATTCCAGAAGTCCTTGGATCAAGAATCCAGCCAGAACGAAGAGCCCAGCGTGTTTGGCCACACCAAAAGATTCAGGAACCAAATGCAAGAAGCACATGCCAATGATGAATGACCCTCCGAAAGAAAGAACTAGACCCATGTTGTCGAGCCCGCGCTGTCCAAGCAGGACAAATACCATCCCCCCCAACATCGTGGTGATCAAAAGAATAAGCGAAGGTGCAATCATGGTTGTTTGGGTTGGGCCAGCATGATGCAGCGAGGGCTGCGTGCAGACCATGAATTCAAATGATAGTCTCCCCAAGATTGGATGCATTGCAGGCCTGCAACCTCGAGGGCTTGAACAAACTCAGGCATTCCCCATGCGAGAACGCGCTCAACGTGATGTTGGGACTCTCCCATCCACTCAAAAGCGATGGACTTTTCAATCCACCCCTCATGAATGCGTCGATGAATTTCAAAGGTGGTGCCTTCCTTGGTTGTCCTTTCAAAAGGCACGAGATGTTTCTTCACCAAGGAAAGATTGAGGTAATCAATGACCACAAACCCATCATCGTGCAGGCAATGCCTCAATCCATCCAGCACGGCACGTTGATCTTCAGGCTCTTCGAAATATCCGAGGCTCGTGAAGAGGTTGGTCACGAGGTGAAAGCGCCCCTCCCAATTCTCTTGATGCTTGAGTGTTCGCAAGTCTTGGACTTGGAAGTGAATGTCTGGAGAAGATTGAGCTTTGGCGGCAGAAATGCTTTCGGGACTGAGATCAAAGGCTGTGACTTTCCAACCCAATGCATGCAATGCCCTAGCATGCCGTCCTGAGCCACAACCAGCCTCGAGCACCTCTCCCCGCCCCTTCAAAACTTCAAGCGCTCCCAGCTTCTGCACGAATTGCTCAGCCTCAGATTCACTCCGGTGACCATACAGCACGTGATACGCAGGATGGTTGAACCAAGCCTTGAACCATTCCTTGTCCGTTTTCCACACCTCTGCTTGCATTAACCTCCCGTTTGGTCCCCCAAACTTCGTTCAGAAACTGCGTTCTTTGACTTGGATGAAATTCGGCACGACATTTTCGCACGCTTCGAGCGGTCAAGACATCGTTGTCTTGCGGTATGCTGGAAGTTTGGAGGAGCGTCAAGCAGACATGCTCATTTCATGGGCTGAGTCGACCATTTCCGGATGGGATTTGTCGTTGTCTCCATCGAAAAAAATTCTACGCTGCGTGATTGAAATGGTGCAAAACATCAGCAAACATGCGGGTCGAGGGGAATTCATCGTCTCAATGGGGCCTGAACACCACGTGACTTTGCATGCGCGAAACGAAGTTGAGGGTTCGGAGGCCGAAGCGCTTCACGAGGCGTTGGCCCTGGCATGGGAACCGGGCATGGAAGAATTGAGAGAGACCATGCGACACCGGAGGTCATCCGGAGAACGAACCAAATCGGGCGGCGCGGGGCTCGGTCTTTTGGACTTGCGGTCTTGTTCTGAGGACAACGTACGCGCAGAATGTATACCTTGCGGTGCAGGAATGTGGAGATTTGACTTGAAGGTTTGGTTTCACAACGAACGACATCTATGGAAGACCTGATCATCGAACGCACGGACAAAACACCGTTCGTGGAATTCTTGGCATTGGATTGCAAGTTGACCCTTTCAGGTCGCAGCATTCCAGAGAATTCGATTCAGTTTTATCAGCCCCTTCTGGATTGGACCGAGTCATTCTGTGCTTCTGGTGCAGAGTCGTTGGAGATTCACATCAAACTCGAGTACTTCAACACGAGTTCTTCCAAGTGCTTGATGGACCTTCTCAACCGCATCGAACAGTGTTCGTGCACAGCCCAGGTGTATTGGTACTACGAGACTGAGGATGAAGACATGCTCGAAGCGGGTGAGGATTATGCTGCCATCATCCAAATTCCGTTTGTGCTGGTGGAAATGGATGGCCACACCTGAGTATTGGTTTTGCTGCAATCAGAACGCTTTGTTCTGAATGCGAGGCCAAACGAGCAGCATACCCCACAACATCAGGCTCATGCACAACAGGGCCAGTACATTGAATTGAAGCGTCGTCAAGAAGACGCCACCCAGCCTTTTGTACGGTGAGTACATGGTTGCATCCAGCGCAGAATTTTCAGGATCAAAGCGATGGATGGGTCCAGCCTTCTGGACGTACACACCATGAAGGAGAGGCGCTCGTTCAGTTCGGTCGTCTTGAAGCATCCATTCCCACAACTCGTCGTTATGGGAAGCGTTTTTGAGCGCGATGAGGTCGCCTTGGTATTCTCTCCTCAATTGCGCACGTGCCTCAAAGGCTTGAGCGTAATGGGTGTTGTACCTCGCCTTGACCTCGGACCATTGAATCTCTCCAGCCCGCTGCCACGGCCATGCAAAGGGCTTTCCCTCCCATCTTGAAAGTTCCTCTCCGCTCCGCTTGAGTTCAACCATGACCCGCACAGAATCGGCATCATGTTTGGCTGCCTGCGTCCAAAAATCCCGTCTCCACGCGGCTCGGTAAATGCGATCTTCCCAATCTATGAATTGAGCGTCATAGGGATTGTCTCGCGCCAGGTCCACTGCGAGTGCCTCAAAACCCCACCGAGAAGCCATGATGTTTCCAAACCATGGCACCGCATCAGGGTCGGTCAGTGTCGCGTTGAATCGTTCAAATCGCACAATGGCACCGCCGAAAATGATCTGTGGAATGACCAAAATGGGAATGGTGATGTAGATCACCTTCACGGAATTGAACGTGGCACTGATGCACAATCCCAACATGTTGCCAAACAGCGAAACCACGAACAAAACCACGGCATGCGTCCAAAAGAATGCCGGAATGTCGAGGATGAGATGGGATACAGCCACAAATGTCAAGGCGTGCAGTGCCGATACACCCGCCACCACTGTGATTTTGGAGTGGAGGTAGTGATGCCATTTCAATTGGAGGAATCGTTCCCTTTTGAGCAGACTTTTGTCACGAAAAATCTCTTCAGCACTTGCACTTAACCCCAGGAACAAGGCCACAATGACAGAGATAAACAAGAAGGCTGGGATGTTTTCGCTGTTCCTGAAGGTGTATTCAGCCCCCTCCGGTTGAAACCTCATGAACAGAGCCATGATGCAAGCGAGGACAGGTGCTTCGAGACCGTTCACAAGGAGATACTGCTTGTTCCTCAGTTTAGCCAACACATCGCGTGACAAGTAGGTCTTCCACTGCTTTGGACCTTTCGGGACACGATTTTCAGGATTCAGCGGTTGAATGCCTCTTCTTGCAGGTGGCAAGGTGTTGCCCAACATGACGGTGTAGAAGTCATTCCATTCCTTGGGAGTCGTCCGACGATCCTCTGTTTTTCGTCCGTATTCGTCGACGGTCTTGGCCTCGATGACTTCAAAGATTTGTTCTGGATTGACATTGCCGCATGTCGAACACTCGCACTCGTCGGCATGAACTCGACTTGCGATGGCATTGAAATGTCGAACGGCATCAAGTGGATTTCCCCAATAGACCGGATGTCCTCCTTTGTCCAGCATGAATAGCCTGTCCAGCATTTTGAACAGGTCGGACGATGGTTGGTGCAGCACCGCAAAGACCAGTTGTCCTGCGTAAGTCAATTCCTTCAGGATGTCCAAAATGTGCTCGCTGTCACTGCTCGACAATCCACTTGTGGGCTCATCCAAGAAGAGAACGGGTGGTTTACGAAGCAACTCCATGCCAATGTTCACGCGCTTACGCTGTCCACCAGAAATGACCTTGTCCATGACCGATCCCACCTGAAGATGACGGGCTTCCCACAACCCCAATTGATGGAGCACCTCGTCCACTCTGTCTTGCTGCTGTTGCGCCGTCCAATGGCCCAAACTCAACTGTGCATTGAACAGAAGGTTTTCCTGGACAGTCAGTTCGGCAATCAGAACATCTTCCTGGGGCACATGTCCAATCCAACCCGCCACAAGCTTGGGATGGTCGTGGATGCTGACGCCATTGATGGTGATTGTGCCAAACGTCGGCTTGGTGGTGCCATTGAGCACTCCTAGAAGTGTCGACTTCCCGGAACCACTTCCCCCCATGATTCCCACGAGTTGGCCGCCTTCTGCCTCCAAATTGAATTGGTGCAAGGCCTGTTCCTGAGGAAATTGAAAGTAGTGGCTCACATCTTCTGCGCGAAGCACCAACGGCTTTCGGTGATTGGAGGCTTGTTCCAAACTTGACACGAGTTCGCTGTGAAACAGAACTCCGCCCAAACTGTCACGCATGGTTCCTCCAGGAGCCAACATCGCCACCATCTCCCCTTTGAGTTCTTGGTGATTGATTCGCAAGGTTCCAGTGTGCGCTGTTCTTACGAGGAAGAGGTTTTGCTCCTCCAAATGCAAGCCAACCATCTTTCCGCCAAATCGCTTTCCCAACACGCGGTCGTCCAATGTGAATAGCGCGGGGTTGTTGGCCTCCACCCCATGAACGACCAAGGTCATGAGGGCGTCTTTGTGCGGTTCGGTCATGGAAAAACTCTCACACACGGTGCGCAGAAACATATGCCCTGTGTGGTGTTCCGGGGTGTGATGGAGGAACTCCATGAGCCTCACCACCACCACATGTTTTTCATGCCATTCAAGCCCTTTGTTGATCAAACTGCAAGTCCTGAGAAGCTTGACACTCAACTTTGACAATCGCTTCGCCACCATGTCAGGCCCTTGGTTGGGCATGTTTTGGAAAAGGTCGACCAAGCTGTCAAACCGCACCAAGCTTTGATCGACGATGGGCTTTGGAAGTTGGTTGCGCATGTATCTCGCAGCATGATCGCGACCCAAAGCAACGCCCTCCTCCCCGCGGCCTGCGGCAAAGAGAGCGAACAATTGAATCAATGCTTCGAGAATGCTGGTCGTCATATCCTTGTGTGGCTCGGTCGCACCTTACGAGACCACGGACCAGAAGGTTTCCTCAGGGCAAGCGCTCAAAACAACCTTTCGTCGGGGAGATGCTACTCCGCGGGTTCCCCTCGAGGTCTGAACTGACTTCAAACAAGGTGAAAGGCGGTGAAGAGGACGCACCCAACCAAGCGGGGGCATTCCCGTCAAGGTGAAAGTCTTCGTTCAAGACTCCTACAAAGGGCGGTTCCAAATCCACGGAGGTGAACTCGTCCAAAATCGTTTCAGGAAATTCATCCCATTGGTGATGGATGGCAGAATGCGTCCACAAAGGAGATGCATAGATTTCACTGTCCCACAAGTCAGGCACAAACTCACTGAAATCGTTGAGGCCCACATTGTTTCCCCACACGATGCAGTTCCTGAATTCAGTCCCTTCGCTGAATGGCCTCCATTGAATGCTTCCATCAAATGCCTCGTACCAATCATTGAAGTAGACCGTAGGAAATTGGCGAATGCCGCCCAAACTGCTGAAGTTGGCGAACGTGGTGAGGTGCATTTGGATGTCTCCTCCCAGGGCGAAATAGCCACAAGCTTGACCACAGTTGATGATCAAATTGTTGAAGCCTTTGATGTGACCAGATTGGGAGAGGATACCGATGGATTCTGCATTGCGGATCAACGAGTTGGAAAGGGTCAAGGCAACCTCGGAAGAGGTACCAACACTGTCGACCCACAGGGCCACTGTCGCGTCGTGAATTTCGACGTGGTCCAGCCGGCAATCCACAGCTCTGTCTAGCCAAATGCCGCCACGGAACGCTGAATAATTCACAAGATTTCCAGACAACGTGTCTGTCACCTCAAAGGACAATCCCCATTGACCGGGGGAATCTTGGTAAGCATTTTCGAGTCTGTCACCTCGAAAGACCACGGGGTTGCCCAATTCACCTTCTGCCCGCAACGTACCTCCCCTCACCCAAAGCCCAGAACCATCATGGCCAAACACCTGGGTGCCTGGCAGCAATGTCAAGGTGCACCCCTCATCAACAATCAGGCGACCGTACATGACATGCGGCAAGGATGAATCCCAGATTTCGTCGCATTCCAAAAAGGTGTAGGCTTCGGGTCCTCCGTGGAACACGGCATTTTGACCTTTGGCCAACAGCCCCACTTGTTGTTCGACGCCGTTGGTGGAAAATCGAAGAAAGTCGGAGATCAAGAATGGAATGTTTCCTGCTCCAAGGTTGGGATTGACGGTGACTTCCACGAAGACAAACAAACTGTCGCCACCCTCTAGTGCGATGTCACGAAGTCCAGAAGACGTCAAAGGCATGCCATTGACATTGACTCGGAATTCACTCGCCGAACCGCGCTCAAGACCAATTTCATCGATGAGCAAAGTGCCTGCATGGTCATTGTACACCTTCAATGGCAATGTCACACTCCCGACAGTGGTGAACACCGTGTCAAAAAACATGGTGTCATCTTCCACCCCATCTGCATCCATGGTTGAAAAGCGCAACACATGATTGGGGTTGGTATCCCACATTTGTCGCCTGCAGCCTTGACTGAACACGGACCCCGTCACGACGACGATGAGGAACCAATAGAAATTGAGACCACGGGTTTCTTGATTCATGAGACAAAGATGTTCAACTTCGGCTGATGAATGAACGTGAAGATGCTGCATTTCGTGCGCACCTAGCCAATGTCGATCCAGAGTTTCTGAATCAGATTGTCAATCTTCCCATTCCAGTTCTTCCGCCAAGTCGTCCTCCTTTCGAATCGCTGGTGAGAATTGTTGTGGGACAACAACTGAGCACGGCAGCGGCCCAAACGGTGTTCCATCGCTTGATGATGGCCATGGATGGCGAACTTCAGCCTCCTGCCTTGCAAGCAGCGTCAGATGCGCTCCTCAGGTCGGTTGGGCTAAGTGGTGCCAAGACCCGGACCATTCGTGCTTTGGCCGATTTCTCCGGTCCTGAGGGACGTCAACTCGAGGCCTTGTGCGATTCTCCATGGCCAGGCCTTCGTGGAGACTTGCTCAAAATTACGGGAGTGGGTCCTTGGACTGTGGACATGTTTGGGATGTTTGGATTGGGTTTACCCGATCTTTTTTCGGCGGGCGACTTTGCCCTGAAAAAGGCCATGACCCAATTCCTTGGCATTCCCCTACACGAAGGGCCCGCTGCTTTTGAAGCGCGAGCCCTTCGTTGGAGTCCTCACCGAACCTTGGCTTCGATGTACTTGTGGAAGCTCCTCGAGAAACCGATTGGTCCTCAGCCCAAATAACCCTTCAAAATGCGACTGCGGCTGGTGTGCTTCAGTCGACGGATGGCCTTCTCCTTGATTTGGCGAACCCTTTCACGGGTCAAATCAAAACGCTCACCGATTTCCTCAAGGGTCATCGGATGCTCGCCATTGAGTCCAAAATACAAGCGAACTACATCAGCTTCCCGGGGGGTCAATGTGCGCAAGGAGCGCTCAATTTCCTTTCGAAGCGATTCGTTCATCAAATCGGTGTCAGGAGAAGGAGTATCCGCTGTTTGCAACACATCGTACATGTTGCTCGAACTCTCATCCCCATCTTTCAATGGAGCGTCCATCGACACGTGACGACCAGCATTCTTCATGCTTTGCTTCACTTCGTCGAGGGTCATGTCCAAAGTCTCAGCCAATTCAGCGGCCGTGGGCGGGCGCTCAAACTCCTGCTCCAAACGCGCGAATGCCTTGTTGATCTTGTTGATTGAACCAATCTTGTTCAATGGCAAACGCACGATTCGGCTCTGTTCCGCCAAAGCCTGAAGAATGGATTGACGAATCCACCACACCGCGTACGAGATGAACTTAAAACCACGTGTTTCATCAAAACGTTGGGCAGCTTTGATGAGGCCGAGGTTTCCCTCGTTGATCAAATCAGGCAACGAGAGCCCTTGGTTTTGATATTGCTTGGATACCGATACCACAAAACGAAGGTTGGCCTTGGTTAGCTTCTCGAGTGCTGCCTGATCGCCTGCCTTGATTTTCCGAGCCAATTCCACCTCCTCCTCCGCAGTGATCAGGTCGACACGCCCAATTTCTTGGAGGTATTTGTCGAGAGATGCGGTTTCACGGTTTGTGACCTGCTTCGTGATTTTGAGTTGCCTCATGATGTCATTTCAAAGGGATTCAACAAAGGGATAACGGACCAAGAGATTCAAAGGTTGTGACCTTCACAGGTTTTCACCTTGTTCTCCCCGTCCTTCAGGTCTTGGACCTCTGTCTCCACGTGGACGATCTCCGCGGTCGTCGCGATCGCGACGACCGCGGTCCCCGCGGTCCCCGCGATCTCCACGATCTCCACGGTCTTGTCTTGGCGGGCGCTCCACGTAACCTTCTGGCTTGGGAAGCAAGGCCTTCCGGCTGAGCTTGATTTTGCCAGTTTTGGGATCGCGGCCTACCACCTTGAATTTGACCATTTCGCCTTCCTTCAGAACGTCCTCGACGTTGTCAATGCGCTTCCAATCGAGCTCACTGACGTGCAACAGACCATCTTGACCCGGCATAACCTCCACAAACGCACCGTAAGGCATGATTGTCTTCACCTTGCCCTCGTACTCCTCACCAATTTCAACGGTTGGTGGGAAGGCTATTTGCTTGATGCGGGTCAAAGCAGCGTCGATCGCAGCTTTGTCAGAAGCCGCAATTTCGACAATGCCCTTGCCGTCAACATCCTCAATGCTGATGGTCGTTTGGGTGTCTGCCTGAATTTCTTGGATGATTTTGCCGCCTGGACCAATGATGGCGCCGATGCTGTCACCGGGAACTTCGATGGTGACGATGCGTGGAGCATGAGGCTTGTAGTCTTCGCGAGGCTCAGAAATCTCAGTCAACATCGCTTCACGGATGTGATGGCGTCCAACACGTGCTTGCTCCAACGCTTCGCGCAACTGATCAAAGCTCAATCCTTTGATTTTGATGTCCATCTGGCAAGCGGTAATCCCATCAGCCGTGCCTGTGACCTTGAAATCCATGTCTCCGAGGTGATCTTCATCACCCAAAATATCAGACAAGATGGCGTATTTGCCTGAGTCCTGATCGGTGATCAAACCCATGGCAATCCCAGACACGGGAGCCTTGATTTGAACTCCCCCGTCCAACAGAGCCAACGTTCCGGCGCACACAGTGGCCATCGACGAAGAACCATTGGATTCAAGGATCTCACTGACAAGACGAATGGTGTAAGGACATACTTCAACAGGCGGCAGAACAGGCTTCAAAGCGCGCAAGGCCAGGTTACCGTGTCCAACTTCACGACGGCTCGTGCCGCGCAAAGGACGTTCTTCACCGGTGCTGAAAGGCGGGAAATTGTAGTGAAGCAAGAACTTTTCATTCTTGCGAACGAGCGCACCATCAATCAATTGCTCGTCTAGTTTGGTGCCCAAGGTCAAAGTGGTCAGGCTCTGGGTCTCCCCACGGGTGAAGATGGAAGATCCGTGACATCCGGGGAGGTAATCCACTTCAGTCCAAATGGAACGAATGTCTGTCGTCCTCCGGCCGTCTAACCGCAATCCTTCGTTGAGAATCAAGTCCCGTACGGCTTTCTTTTGAGCTTCTTTGATGTAGGCACTGGCCAACCCTCCTTTCTCTGCCAGATCAGCTTCATCCATGGATTCCATGAAAGACTGCTTGAGTTCAGCAAAACGCGATTTGCGTTCTTCCTTGGAGGCTCCTGTCTTCCCAGCTTCATAAAATTTGGGGTACAAATCGCTGTGGATGCGCGAGCGCAACGCGTCGTCGTGCGTCTCATGGCTGTAAACGCGCTTGTTGTCAAACGTGCCCACTTTCTTGGCCAGTTCGTTTTGGGCTTCGCATTGCAGCTTGATCGCGACATGCGCAGCCTCGATGGCATCCACCATCTCAGACTCGCTGACCTCTTTCATTTCTCCCTCCACCATGACGATGCTGTCAAGGGTTCCCGCTACCATGATGTCCATGTCTGCGATTTCCAATTCGGAGCGGAGTGGGTTGATGATGAACTCGCCGTTCACTCGTGCCACACGAACCTCAGAGATTGGACCATCAAATGGAACATCAGACACGGCAATGGCCGCGCTTGCAGCCAATCCAGCCAAGCTGTCTGGAAGAACCTCCTTGTCTGCGCTCATCAGTTGGATCATGACTTGGGTTCCCGCGTGATAATCTTCTGGGAACATGGGGCGAAGTGCCCGGTCCACAAGGCGCATCACGAGGACCTCAGTGTCTGATGGACGTGCTTCGCGCTTGAAGAACCCTCCTGGGAACCTTCCTGCGGCGGCGTATTTCTCCCGGTAATCGACTGTGAGCGGAAGGAAGTCGACGTCCATCGCTTCATGGCTAGAGACGATGGTTGCCAAAAGCATGGTGTCTCCCGAGCGGACGACGACAGAACCGTGTGCTTGCTTTGCGAGCTTGCCGGTTTCAATGGTGATCTCGCGCCCATTGCCGAGATCGATGGTTTGGTTGTGAATGTTCATGTTGCCTCTTCTTCTACTTGTGTGCGGGCCGGCAAGCCCCAATATGCCAAAGGCGGTTGACCTTCAACCGCCTTTGTAGTGTTTTCAGGATGGGTCAGCGACGCAGACCAAGTTCCTTCACAATCGCGCGGTAGCGCGTGATGTCCTTGTCAGCGAGATAATTCAACAACTTGCGTCGTTTGCCGACGAGGTTGATCAGCGCGCGCTGGGTGTTGAAGTCCTTGCGGTTCTTCTTCAAGTGCTCCGTAAGGTGAGAGATTCGGAATGAGAACATGGCAATCTGACCTTCAGGCGAACCCGTGTCGGTTGCGCTCTTTCCGTGGCTGGCGAAGAATTCTTTCTTCTTTTCTGCGTCCAAATACATGTGCGAAATCTTTGAGATGTTCGGAATGTGAATAAAAATGAGGTGCAAATGTACAATAGAAATCCATGCAATCATTTGTCATCTCAGGCCTTTTCAAAAAGGCCTGCATGCCATCACTCGTGAGAATGCAACATGCGAAGCGCAAAAGACAGCTTCTCCTTGAGTTCCATGCGGGCCACGATGGCATCCAAAAAGCCATGCTCCAGCACGAATTCTGCACGCTGAAAACCATCGGGCAGATCCTTCCCAATGGTTTCTTTCACCACGCGTGGTCCCGCAAAACCGATGAGGGCATTGGGCTCGCTGATGTTCAAATCTCCAAGCATGGCAAACGATGCTGTCACCCCCCCCGTGGTAGGATCCGTCAGAATGCTGATGAATGGAAGGCCCTCTTTGGCAAGCAAGGACAGCTTGGCACTGGTTTTGGCCATTTGCATGAGACTGAGCCCCGCTTCCATCATGCGGGCTCCACCAGACTTGCTGATGCAAATGAAAGGGACTCCCTTTTTGATGGCATGATCGATGCCACGCGCAATTTTTTCCCCCACGACAGAACCCATGCTGCCGCCGATGAATGAAAAGTCCATGCATGCGATGACCACGCCCTGACCGTCCAATTCTCCAGACCCCACGCGAATGGCATCCATCAATCCCGTTTTGGATTGGGCAGATTTCAGGCGGTCCGTGTATGTCTTGGTGTCTGAGAACTTCAAGGGGTCCGCTGCCTCCAATTTGGGAGCCAACTCTCTGTATTTACCCTCATCAAACAGGATGCTGAAATATTCCTCGCTTCCAATGCGCTCGTGGTGGTCACACAAGGCACACACCCACATTGTGGATTCGTGTTCTTGGTTGGAGACCACTGTTTTGCAATTGGGGCATTTGTACCATGCTCCCTCAGGAATTTCCTTTTTTTCAGCACTCGTGGTGGTGATGCCCTCCGCGTTTCGTTTGAACCAAACCATGGGGCAAATTTAGGAGAGAAGACCACCCCTCTTCACCTGTCCTCCAAAATGCTGCGTGACTTGTGAACACCCGGCAATGGTTGGGTACGTCTAGGCCGTTTGGCAACTCCCTTCAAGAGAGAGCAAGAATCCTCGCCTTCTCAGAATGGCAAACCAAGCCCAAAATGCATTGCACCTCGCACCCCCTCTGAACCCATCCAGCGGCTACCTGCAAGTTGGGTGGGGTCATGCAGACGGAGCCCGCCATCGAGACGAAGCACAAAAAAATCGAGGTCGTATCGGACGCCCAACCCACTACCCAACGCGAGGCTTCGTGCCCCAATCCCTTGCCAACGCGCAAAATCAGGTACACCATCTCCTTGCAACCAAACATTGCCGGCATCGACGAACCAGGCCAAAGACCATGAAGAACTGACTTCCCAACGCGATTCGAATTGGAGGTCCAACCTCATGTCCCCCAACCCTTGGATGACTCCGGTTTGACTGCTCGCGTTGAACGTCCCAGGACCGAGACTCCGCAAAACCCATCCTCTTGTCCCATTGGAACCTCCTGAAAAGAAGGATTGCTCCAAAGGCAGGGAAGCCGTGTTTCGGCCTGCTCTCGCTGCTCCAAAACGTATCTGCCAGGCCACTGACCAAGCTTGGTAGGAGGTTTCTCGTGCACCCGATGTGGTGAACAGGACCCTTTGATGTTGAACCAAAGGAACTCCGGGTGCTACCATCCACGCTCCGGTGACCTCATCAAATTTCAACGCCCTTCCCCATTGTTCCGCCGCCCATTGCGGAGCCATTCCCGCCCAATTGGCGAGAACCGACGTGTTCCCCCTCCACGCCCCCACATTCCATGAGGATTCCCAGCTTGCGAAGGACCCCAAAGTAGCGTGGTTGTTGAATCGTGCCAGAATCAATGGATTGTTTTGGGCTTCCAGCCAGGACACAAATGCAGAGTCCCTGTTGCCTAAGTTGACCACTGATGCCTGCAACAAGCCGATGGACACAACACTTCCTCTCGAAGGGTTTTCAATCCATTGAACGTCGTGATTGGCATGCCATTCACTCCTTGTGAATTCAGGCCAAACTTCACGGTTCCAGCCAACATCCAGAGTGCTCCGCGGCCTTGCCGATGGACGAAAGGCATCCAGAGGCAAGGCCACCATCCCCGTTCTCGACCTGCGCCAATTCAATGACCACTCCCCACTGTTCAGAAGTGTTTGGCTTGAAAACGAAGAAAATGGAGCCACTGCAACATAACCAAAGGAAGATTGAATTCGCCCCTCAGCACCCCACCCCCGTTGGTTTCTGGACAACAGAGTGGCTGCCAGTCGCGGTCCCGAACGCGCGTTGTTTCGAATCATGTCCAACTCCAGAGAAATGTCGTTGGCTGATTTGAAAGACAGCGAACAATCCATGTCCATGACCAGATGTGGTGGAGGACTGCTCAACGTGTCTTGGACAAAGGAACTGGCCTCTGACTCCCAACGGAGGGTTTGAGACATGTAGACCTTGTCCACTGCGGCCAATCCCGACAGTCGCTCATACGTATCGGACACATGCTTGGGATGGTACAGATGCCCTGGAGAAATTGCCATGGAGTGTCGCCAAACCTCACCACGTATGCCTCCTATGCGATCCTTGTCCGATTGCGGGTGCTGCCCATCCCAGGTCACATCTCCCCAGGTGACTTCTCGATGCGGCAACACGCCAACAGGACGCAACGAATCAGGCCATGACGCAGGCCAAGGCAAATTCCGGGCTGACCATGGCAGCAACCGCACTTCGAGATTCGCAGTGGCTTGAAGGCCAGTGAGTGTGTCCAACACCAATTCTACAAGTCCACTGTGGAATGTTGCCAAACCCCGGTCTTGGGCCGCCGATGCGATTCGCTCTTTGGCTTCTCTGAGGGCTGTCATTTCAAAGGGCATGCCCTCACTCAATTCAGAAACCCCCTTCAAGTATTCCACGGGAAGGCCTGTGCCATCACCGATCATGTTCACCGTTCCCACATGCCATCTCGGACCCACCTGCATGGTAAGAACCAAAGAATGGCCTCGACGTTGAGGACGCCAAGAGGGCAAAACATTGGCCTGCAACCATCCGCCTTGTTGAAGCCGTCGCTGAAGTGCGGTGGCATTGATGGTGGCAATTTCCTCATGATTCCATGACTCTTCCATCGAGGAGTTGCTTGCCTCATTCAGGGTGCGATCACGCCCCCACAGAGGTCTCAATCTCCGATGATTGCTGCGAGGTTGTTGGGGCAGCAAAGCCTTCCATGATGCGATGTCCGATTTGCTCGGATTTTCGCCCTCTTCCACCACAAGTTCTATCTCAATGTTCCTCCATGAAGAGATATCCACTTGGGCACTTGCGACGACCGCCCAATTGTAACTTGCGGCCATGGCAATCAGCAAAGCCCAACGACAGGAGATCCGTGACTTGAAACGGAGGAATCCACGATGGGAAACCCACAAAACCGTCGTCGAAGGCAACAAATGCATTGGGGAACTACTGAAGAGCGATTGGAATGTGGAGCGAATCTACTGCACTGCTGAGTGGAAAGCCTCCCACAATGCATGGATTGAAGATCAGCCACAACGTGTTGGGGTGATTTGGGAAGAGGTCAGCGCCAAGGATTTGGAGATGATGACCAATTTCAAAACTGCACCCGGAGTATTGGCCGTGACCCAATTCGAGCTTGCACGCTCGATCCAGGTCTCCGAGCAGCCCTGGTTGTATCTCGATGACGTTCAGGACCCTGGCAATGTTGGAACCCTGATTCGGGTGGCCGACTGGTTTGGCTGGGGCGGTGTGATTGTCAGTCCTCAATCAGCCGACCCCATGAGTCCCAAGTCGATCCAGAGTGCCATGGGATCCACCTTCCACGTACCCATCCATGTGGGCACATTCGAAACCCTACCTCCTGCTCTGTTGGGATGCGTGGTCGGTTTGGATGCTGGAGGGGTCAACTTGTTCTCACAGCCTAAGCCGCTCAACCCCTCCTTGGTGGTTGTGGGATCTGAATCTCATGGACTGTCAGACAAGGTCGTTGAATCGTGTCATCACATCGCCTCGATTCCCGGCAATGGGCGGGCCGAGTCATTGAATGCCTCAGTTGCTGGCGCCATTGCCATGGCCATGTTCACCCTCCCACGAGGCCAGTGAGCGACACGGACCAGAAGAAATTTCACACCACTTGCGCTGAATCTCTTCCGTGGACCATCCTCGGCCTTGCAGCTGCCGGACCACACTGTCCATGCGATCCCTCCAAATCCGGCGGTCGTCCTCGCCCACATGCACCACGCGATCGTCAGATGAAAGAATCTCATCCAACCCTAGAAATTCAGCTGACAACAGCTGGTTTGGCCAAATCTTCATGCCTGCGTGCATCTGCATGTCAAACGTTTTGGCCATGTCGCGCTCGGGCTTTTTGGATTCCACATCTGCCATCCATTCCAACATGGGACCAAATTGCAAACACACCCGGCCTTTGAATCCTACGAGACCCGTCCACATGCTCAATTCGTCTTCACCTGGTTGTTTCACGTATTGGCCATCCCTTTGTTTGGTCAACAATTCGTGAACCTTCATCGCATCACAAGGGTCCCACTCATAGCTGATGGATACGGGCACGACCCTCATGGAATTCCAAACCTCCTCATGGCAACCATCTGACAGGGTTCGCATCAAGGCCGGTGCCGTCACATCAATTCCGTCTTTGGCTCGTCCCTCTCGATGCGCTAACCACACTGAATTGCCTTGTTCAATGGTATGTCGGATGTAACTGGCTGTGCGAAGGCTGTGGTGGAAACGTTCTCGTGGCGATCCAGAGCGCTGGACCACGAAACATCGATTCAACCGAACCAAATCCCGGACCCATTCAGACCCCAACAAATTGGATCCAATGCCAATTTCTGTAGGCATTCTACCGGATTCCATCAAAGCCACATTGATCAGGGAAGGGTCGAGGACAATGTCTCGGTGGTTGCTGAGAAACAACCTGCCTTTCTCCATGCTCTCAGCGGAGCCCTCCCATGTAACGCCAGAGGTCGTTTCCTCGATGAGTGCATCCACAAACGGCTTCACGACACCCGATTGAAAGTGATCTGCCAAGTCGATGTTTCGCCACAAAGCGACCACCTGTTCTGCACGTTCTCCAGGAATCAATCGTGAAAGGTCGCGAACCCAATCGCGGCTTTCTCTCAGTGCAACCATGGCATCTTGTGCGCGTTGCCCTGACAATGGCGCCATGTCTTCAAACCCTTGAACCTTCAGGTCTGCCTCAATCATGCCGCAAGATAACTTGCCCACTACCTTTGGGCAATGCAGTTTGATGAACTCAAGTTGAAGCGACAATTCTTGAACGCGCTGGAGGATCTTGGGTTTCTTAGGCCCACACCCATTCAAGTGCAGGCCATTCCTCGCATTCTTTCTGGACAGGATGTGGTTGCCGTCGCCCAAACTGGCACCGGAAAGACTGCAGCGTTTGTGCTCCCCATCTTGCAGAAAATCCAAGGAAGGCAAGACGGCGCGCCACGAGCGATGATCTTGGTGCCTACCAAAGAACTCGCTCTTCAAGTTCACAGAGCTGTCGAAGATTTCGGAAGCCACACAGACCTGCGATCCGTGGCTTTGGTCGGTGGTGTGGGTCCTAAAGCCCAAATCGAAAAGCTTCAACAAGGTGTCGAAATTGTTGTGGCCACTCCAGGCAGGTTCATGGAGCTGTATTTGCGTGGATTGCTCGTTGTCAAGAACATTCAAATGGTTGTGCTCGATGAAGCAGACCGCATGATGGACATGGGATTTATGCCTCAATTGCGCGACATCCAAGAAATTATTCCTCGCAAGCGTCAAAACCTTCTGTTCAGCGCAACCTTTCCTCAAAGGGTGGAACATCTCGTGGATGACTTTTTGCTGTGGCCTACGCGGATCGAGGTGGCTCCGGAGGGGACCCCTGTTGGCACCGTTTCGCAGTTCACCATGGAGGTGCCCAACGTGCAAACCAAGCTCCATGTGGTTCTTCACCTGATTCGTCAGTCCTCTGAAGGAGCGCGCACGTTGATCTTTTCTCGAACCAAAGAAGATGCCAAAGCCATTCGGGCTTTTCTCTCGGACGCATTGAGAGAGGAGATTGTAGACCTCCATTCCAACAAGGCTCAGCACACCAGGCTCGCGGCGATGGAAAAGTACAGACATGGTGCTGTGCGCATCTTGGTAGGAACGGATGTCGCCAGTCGTGGCATCGACGTTCCTGAAACCGAAATGGTGATCAATTTTAATGTGCCACGTATGTCGGACGATTACGTGCATCGAATCGGTCGTACAGGGCGCGCGGAGCGCCTAGGTTCAGCATACACCTTGATTGACCCCACGGACGTGGTGGCATGGAAACGGATATTGGAGAGGCTACCCAATGATGATCCTCCCCAAAAATTGTCGATGCCAATTGGGATTGAAATCACGGAAACCCCTCCTTGGGAGGCCAAGGAGATGGCTCGAACCATTGACTTTCAAAAGCGGAAGGCGGACCCCACGTACAAGGGCGCTTTCCACGAAAAGAAGCGGAAGCCTCAAGGACGAAGACGCCGGGGTTGATCATCTTGGGGCTTCCAAGGAATGAGCCTTGCTCCGTCCACAACATAGCCTTCATCGAAGCACATCACAGCGAGTTTGCCATCTTTCAATGGATGCAGGTGCGTGTGATAATCGAAGTCAAAACCACGACGAACCAACCATGCAACTCCTTGTTCAGCCACATGGGCATCTTCCACCTCGCTCTGGTTGGTTCTCCATGCTTTGAGTAAGTTGCGATTTCGATCGAGCGTCTTTCGCACGCGCCAATGAGAGGTTGTCCATTTCATCTGTTTTCTTGTCATCATCTCGTGCAACCTGCAAGACTTCTCTTCACGGAATCACCGTCGATTGGCTCGTGCACGTCATGAGTGCACAAGTGTCGATGGGCTATACCTTCGCTTCATGAAATCATGGAACATCGTTGGCGTTGTGGGTGCGGGGACCATGGGCAGTGGGATCGCCCAGGTAGCAGCTCAAGCTGGCTGTCAAGTTTGGCTTTGCGATCAAAACCCTGAGGTTCTTCATCGAAGCGAACAGGCGCTCAAGTCCATTTTGGCCAGGCTCGTGGACAAGGGAAGCATGACTTTGGATCAGTCATCAGCCATTGCCAAACGGATTGTTCGAACCACAGATGTGGCGGAACTTTCAACCTGCGACGTAATCATCGAAGCCATCGTCGAAGACCTTTCGGTTAAATCCAAGCTCTTCCAAACCTTAGAAGGTATGGTGTCGGAATCCTGCATCTTGGCCACCAACACCTCTTCTCTGTCCATCACTGCGTTGGCCAGCGCCTGCAGTCATCCCCATCGCGTGATCGGATTGCATTTCTTCAATCCTGCACCGTTGATGGCGCTTGTGGAAGTTGTGCCAGCACTCCAAAGTGCACCTGGACTTGTCAATGATGTCTGCGATCAAATGGCCGCTTGGGGCAAGTCCCCTGCAGTCGCAAAGGACACTCCCGGATTCATCGTGAACAGGGTAGCAAGACCTTTTTACAGCGAAGCGCTACGGATGGCAGACGAGGGCCTTGCTTCCCCCGCAGACATCGATGCCTCGATGCGAGCCCAGGGATTCCGCATGGGGCCTTTTGAGTTGATGGACTTGATTGGACATGATGTCAATTACGCCGTCACCTCCACTGTTCATGCAGCCTTTTATGGAGATTCACGTTACCGCCCGAGCCATACCCAACGACAGCTTGTGGCCGCCCAATGGTTGGGTCGAAAGACAGGAAGAGGCTTCTTTGAATATCCTGTCAATGAACCCCACACGGGCTCACATGGGACTGTCGTCGAAGGTGTGGCCGACCGCATATTGGCCATGCTCATGAACGAGGCGTTCGACGCTGTGTTTTGGCGTGTCGCTTCCCCTGAACACATCGACCTTGCCATGCAAAAAGGTGTCAACTATCCCAAGGGCTTGATTGCTTGGGCCGAGGCATGGGGATTGGATCGAATTGTGGAAGTTCTCGATGGCCTGCATCAACGGTATGGTGAAGAACGTTATCGCTGCAGTCCCTTGTTGAAGGAACGCGCCCAAACTGGAGACCGTTTCTTCAATCCTTGAACCGCAATTCTTGAACCTCGTTGCCAAATCGTTCCTTCTCGAAATCATCGGTCACCCTTGAATTCTTGGTTTGCCCTGGAATTCTTGGTTTGCTCTGGAATTCTTGGTTTGCTCTGGAATTGGAGGTTGGGCCCTGAATTCGGGTGTTTCTCATTGATGTCGCGCAGGCTCCTGACAGAACCCTTCATGTTGAAGGGTTACTGAATGCGTCTGATTCCACATAAGTTGTGGGTCTGAACACCATCCTGGCCGCGAACGATGCCATGCTCTGTCAACCCATCAACCCTCACCCAACCCGAGGCATGCACGATTTGAGCGGCGTCAAGACAAATGCCAACGTGTGTCACTTTGCCACGATCGTTTGCAAAAAAGGCCAAATCATCTTCACGAGCCTCTGCCCAAGGAATTTCCTGCCCCACCTTGATCTGCTGAGAAGCATCTCGTGGCAAGGACTTTCCTGCCAAGGTTGCTGCTGTTTGCACCAAACCGCTGCAATCGAATCCCCAGCCACTTCGCCCCCCCCAATGATAGGGGACACCCTTCATCGTGACAGCCCAAGCTGCCATGCCTTGGTCCCAAGGTTTGGGATCATGTGCCAGGGGAGCAATGTGCGAATCTCCACACCTCCACCCTGTTGATGTCTTGCGAACCATAGCTCCAGCAGGAAGCCACCCTCCTGGCACACCATGCCATGGTGTGCACATGTCGGAGAGGCACAAAACCTCCCCTTCGGTAGGTTGAACCTCTCGTTGGAACGGACGACGATCGACCCAGCCCTCATACCCATCGACAAGCCGAATTCTCACCCAATCTCGGGGACCGTCTTCAAGAACCATCACCCTTTCTCCGGCCAACACTTCATTGACGCATTCTGAGACGTCCGAGGCATCAGCCCGCATTGGGACATGACTCAGAGTCGCCCACAGACAATGGCCAGTGAGCTTGGTCATGAGACGAGTTCAAGTACGGCCGCAGAAGCACCGCCTCCACCGTTGCAGATTCCCGCCGCACCCCTGGACAGGCCGTGACTTCGCAAGGCATGGATCAATGTGACCAAGATGCGGCATCCGCTCGACCCAAGCGGGTGTCCAAGAGCGACTGCGCCACCATGTACGTTGACTTTTTCCGGGTCCAATCCCAGTTCTCGGTTGTTGGCTATTCCCACCACGCTGAAGGCCTCATTGAGTTCCCATAAGTCGATGTCCTGTGGCTGAAGTCCAGCTTTGTTCAAGGCCTTAGGCAGTGCGAGGGACGGAGCGGTTGTGAACCATTCTGGGGCCTGTGCCGCATCTGCAGATGACAGCAGAACGGCAAGGGGTTTCAATCCCAATCGATTCACGGCATCTTGCGAAGCCAACACCATGGCAGACGCACCGTCATTCAACGTCGATGCATTGGCGGCTGTCACCGTTCCATCCTTGTCAAAAGCCGGGCGCAGTTGAGGAATCTTGTCCAAACGAACGTTGCTGTACTCCTCGTCTCGGTTCACCAGCAATGGTTCTCCTCTCCGCTGAGGGACTTCCACAGGCACCACTTCTGCATCAAATTTCCCCTCATCCCAGGCAGCTGATGCCCGGCGGTAGCTTTCAATCGCGAAGGCGTCCTGTTCTTCACGTGTGATGTTCTTTTCTCGGGCACAAAGTTCAGCGCAGTTCCCCATGTGCGTCGCGTTGTAAACATCGGTCAACCCATCGAGCAACATCCCATCTTGCACCTTGATGTTTCCAAACTTCATCCCCTGCCTGCCATCCAAATAATGAGGCACTTGACTCATGTTCTCCATGCCTCCAGCCACCACGACATCAGCTTCTCCCAGTGCTATTGCTTGTGCAGCCAAAGACACGGCTTTCATCCCACTGGCGCACACCTTGTTGACTGTGGTGCAAGGCACGTTTTGACCAATGCCAGCCCCAAGCGCAGCTTGTCTTGCCGGCGCTTGGCCAGCCCCCGCTTGAAGCACATGGCCCATGAATACCTCCTCAACATGACTCGCATCTACCCCTCCCCGATCCAAGGCTCCCCGAATGGCTACTGAACCCAGAGCGGGTGCAGAGACACTAGACAAGGAACCCAGGAAACTTCCCATGGGCGTTCGAACGGCGGAAACAATGTAGACGGTGCGTGACATGACGTGCATTCTTGAGTTAAAGATCACAGCGAAATTACGTCTCGAGTGAGCGTTTTGGCCATGATTTTGGACTAGAATGAAACTTTCCATAACGCATGACGTAGGAATGTCCATCCTGCAATTCAAACGAAACAATGGCACTCCAAGGCATTCCTCTCCAGCACCAACCAGATCGCCTGAGAGAATTCCAAACCTTGATTCGCCATGTCCATCAAGAACCCACACAAATGCGTCGGGCTCTTCGATTGGCATTCAAAGAACTCCCAGTCGCTGAAGCACAAATGCTCCGAGATTGGGTTGAGCGCCGGTTCTCTCTCTGAGAATCAGCGCTTTTTTTTGGGCATTCCTGAACGCGCGTCGCGTCCCGGCCGTTTGTCACTCGCGTCGCGTCCCGGCCGTTTGTCACGCCCGTCGCGTCCCCGACCTTCGCGATCTACCCGACCATCACGACCTACCCGACCATCACGTGCTTCTCCTCGAGGGGCGGCGGGGCGAGAGCCTGCGGAAAGATGACCCTTCGGCAAAGCCTTGGGCGAACTGCCGCCTCGGACGAGCTTGAGAAACTCGCTTGGCACCCTCGTTTTGACGTTGATGCGCTCACCCTCGGGCCCCACGAGCGCCAAGGCGAACAAATGCACCCCTCCTCGTCCCATGGGGTCAGGCGCTGTCTTGCCGACCCCGACCAGCATGCAATCTTCTCTCCGCAAGGCGGGAAGAACGTCCTTGACCACATCATCACCAGCCTTCAATTTCAGCAGCGTGTGTCGGTCGGTGGCACGCATCGTGCGATATTCCAAATCATAGGGCTCACTGTGCTCGGGTCGTATGCGCAGGGAATCATCTGCGGGCAAATGCCCCTCAACCATCAAATACAACCCCTTGTCAAAGGATGACCACTGAGCTTGGAGGTGCTGACGCCATGCCAAGGACTTGGCCACGACCAAGAGTCCGCTCGCCTCTCTCGGTAACTTATTCACGAAGTGGAGGTCCACATGCTCAGCGGTTTGAGACTCGAGATAGGCCTTCACCGCACTGTAAGTGGTTTTCACCTTGGGATTGGCCGAGGCACATACCCAGCCGGCCGGTTTTTCATACACGAAGACATGGGCATCTTCATAAACCACCGGAAAAGGAGCCTTCACATGCTTCATGAGGCCTTTGACCACTTTGGCGTCGCGTCCTTTGGATGCACCCCCAGACTTACTTACTTGGGTGTTTTCTTCTATGGACAGTACCTGAACAGTGCTTCCTGGCTCCAGGATGTCCGAACCCTTGATAGCGGTTTGGCCATTTACCAGGATTTGCCCCCTCTTCAACGCATTCCGGGCGCGTGTGCGCGTAGCAAAACCAACATTCCCCATCAAGGCCTCAATCAGTTCAATGGGATGCGACACTTTGAATTGCTCCATGGCGCGAAAGTAAGGCGAAGGTCAGTCGAATCCTCGGTGATGAAGAAACACTCACTTGACTCAAAAAAAAGAGGCCTTCGCCGCTGCGAAAGCCTCCCTAACTAACAACTAAACTTAACCGAATGCCGCGCGGAAGGCCCGACACCTGCATCCAATCAAGGCCAAATTGCACCACACGATGTACACTTCCTAGTGAAGCGGGACATCGCAGGTCGCGAGTTATGCACATGATTCGTGAACAAGGTTTGGTCTCCGCCATTCACGAACGAAGAATGCGTTCTTCACTCACTCGACGCAAGGTGCGAGGCTCAATCCCCCTCCAGACACCCCAGACTGAACACGGAAAGCATGTTCATCAAATCGCCGACACCCACAAGATCATCGAGGTCATTGTCGGCCGGGCAGTTTTGCAAACAACCGAATTCCGACAGCAGCATCAACAGATCATCCACCCCGCGATGACCATCCCCGTTGTAATCTGCAAAGCACCAAGGAACTTCCACACAGAATGAGACTTCCAATTGAGATCCAAAATCCAATCCATATGCTTGATCGATGACTTCGCCAAAAGGACCCTGCAGCGTGTATCCCCCGGTCTCACCACAATAGCTACCAGAGAACCCATCACCCCCGAGATCATTCCATACCAAAGAGTGACATCCCTCCGTCAAACACCACGATGTGGAGACTGTATCTCCTGGAGACAAAGGTGCCCCAAGGGTCACGATGTCTTGTCCATCCTCCCGAACCAATTCCCATCGCATGTCTGCATTTTCACAATCTCCCCACCAAGTCAAGGTGGTGACGTGACCCAATCCACTCGCCAGCATTGACCTTGAAGCACTGAAGGCTGTGGCATTGTCCGACAAGCCTTGCGCGTGAACAACAATTTGGTATTCACCTGCATGCGGAACTTCAAGTTGAAACGTGGACAAACTTCGCAGCTCTCCGGGCATCCAAGGGTCCGCGAAGGTTGTGACGTACTCCTCTTCATGGCTCCAATCCTCCCCGACTACACTCAAGTGCCACGAGAGTTCGGTCAGGGTGGTTTGTCCCACATTTAACGCCACAGGCGTCCCCTCCAAACTGAACATGCATTGCGTTTGTGGAGCGTCAATGGTTGCCATGGCTACGTCAAGTTCAGGTCGGTCGGGAAGCAACATGGACCAAATTCCACGGCCATAGGTGCTCACGACAAGACGATGCGCACCTTCTTGCTCATCCATTTCAACCACTGGCACCAGGGGAAGGCCATCACCCAGGACATCCCATGATTGCTGTTCCTCAGACCATGCGTGCACTCCCACATCGGAGCCGCATACCAACATGCCCGTTGAAAGAAAGGCCAAATCATGAATGGGCAAGGCAGGGAGCCCTGCGCTGCGATTTTGCCATGTGGAACCTCCATCAGGTGTGAACCAAACCTGTTCCCCTGCATTGTACGTTTCAAAGGCAACCCACCATTGCGAATCCGAGTCCCCCAGGATCACATCTCCAATTTGCGCGCCAGGCATCCCATCCACCTGCTGAAAATCATCCTGCACGTTTGACTTGAGGTA
This sequence comes from Bacteroidota bacterium, assembly GCA_027622975.1. Classification (GTDB taxonomy): domain Bacteria; phylum Bacteroidota; class Bacteroidia; order Flavobacteriales_D; family Sanyastnellaceae; genus UBA11663. The sequence goes on from JAQBVN010000017.1 coordinate 30,620, forward strand.
GAGCACGTGATTTTTTGCGACGAGATAAAAATCTGGGTTGGTCTGGGACAGGGTCAGCACCGTGCTTCGAACACTACCCAACCCGCCCAAGGACGACCAAGTGAGTCCCCCATCATCGGACATGTGGATTGATTTTTTAGCAGCCACAATCCGACCGGGAACCGCTGGATGCGCCATGAAGGGTGTTTCCCAAGCACCAATTTCGTTGGGACCACCGCTGAAGAAATACGTGGCGATGTTGTTCATGGTACGTCCTCCGTCATCGCTTCGATAGAGCATTCCATAATAGGCCGAGGCATACAATCGGTTGGGGACGTTGGGGTCAAAAAAGCACTGCATCCCATCACCATCGAGAATCCTCGCATCGTATGCCGCCGAGCTCAACATGGTGCCATTGTCTTGTGTTCCTAGCAGCCATGAGAGCGGCTCGGTGGGGTGGGTAGCCACATGGTAACCCTGGGCGATGTTCAAGCCATCAGACAAATCTTCGACATGATCGCCGTACCATCGAAAAACCCCGCCATCATTGGCCAACAACACAGAACCGTCAGGATGAAACCTGAGATCATGTTGATCTGCATGGGTGTACTTTGCCTCGTAGGCTCCTTGCCAGTGCAATGGACAATTCCATGTCATACCCCCATCCATGGTCTCCCAAACATTGACGCCACCCACCAACACCCGCTTTGCATTTTGGGGATCCACTGCAATGCAAAGGTCCCAAAAGGCCTGCCCACCATTGTCAGCCCCATTGATGGCGTAACCGAGCAAATTGGGACCTGATAGTTTGGTGGCCATGGCCTCCCACGTCAAGCCACGGTCAGTGCTCCTCCAAAAGGCCAAAAAATTCTGTTGGAAATAATGTCCAGCCACCGCGTACAATGTGTCCCGTCCCGCGCTGGAATCTGTGCCTGTGCTCCATGTTTGGCCTGCAACTTGAATGCGCCCGACGCTATTGTCCGTGCTTGGAAGAGGAATGTTGACCCATGTCAAACCTCCATCGGAAGTCCGCGTCAAACCGACATTCTCAATGGCGGCCACAGCCTCACTTTCTCCCACCCACACCACGTCTCGGACGGCCCCGGGCAAGACCACCTCAAATTCAGTCCCTCCATCCTGGGTTCCAAGAATGCCAATGTCCGTACAAACCCAGCGGATGTCCTGGTTTTCGGGATGGGTTTGGATGGCATGGATTCGTCGACCCTGGTTGGGTTCAAATTGCACAGGCAATGGATCCCACGACAGCCCACCATCCCAGGATTCCAGTACGCCGATGCTGTACGTATCTCCCCCATTTCCATCCCCCGTGCATAACCAGATGTGAGCTTCGTTGTCAGGGTCGACCCAGACGTCAGTCGCACCCAATGGCGCCACCACATCGGCCCCAAAAACCTGCCACGTCGTGCCTGCATCATGGGTACGCCACAACCCTCCTGAGGGTGCGCAAGCGAACCACACCGAGGGGTCATTTGGAGAAAGCTTGATCCGGTTAATGCGACCGGCGCCCCCGTGGATGGGAACATTCACAGGCCCCAAGTAGGTCCAACCCTCCCCTCCATCGACCGCAGGTTGCCATTGGGAACGCATCACCTCTGAGGCTTTCCACCACCCCCCCAAGGGTGCGGATTGCTGCAAAGCACCCTGGTGTGTCTGCCAATGGGACCATCGTTCGAAGGGTTTGATTCCTCTCGAACGACCTTTTTCGTTTGACTCGAAATAGGCATTGAATTGCCTTTGAGATTCCTGAAGTGAAACATCAGGACGACTCATGCCATCCGACCAATGCACCACGGATCGTTCATCATGCTGTCCCCAAAGAGGACCACATCCTATGAGGAGTGACAAAAACAACGCTGCCCGCCAGAGGGTGCAGGTCAACTGGGATGATGAATCCGTTGTGAATGAATTCGCACAGGACATTCCTTGAATTTACGCAAGAAATGGCGAATACGCTAGGTTCACTCGCTCGGCTATGCCACTGAGGGCTCCATGGTGTGAAATACAGCCTGAACGTCCTCATCTCCCTCCAGCCTTTCAATCAAACCTTCAACCTCCTCAATTTGCTCTGGGGTGAGTGGTTTGGTCGTGGTGGGAACACGCTCCAGACCCGATTCAACGATTTCGTGGCCATCAGACTCGAGCTTTGACTGCAAAGCGCCGTAGGATTCAAAAGGAGCGGAAATGATGATCTGGCCAGCATCTTCGTCCCGATCCACGTCCTCAGCCCCAACATCTATCAATTCCAACGTCAAATCGTCAAGGTCGATTCCTCGGTCTGTGATGTTGAAGAAGCACATCCGTGTAAACATAAATTCCACTGAGCCCGTGGTACCCAATTGCCCTCCTCCTCTGTTGAAATGGGCGCGCACATTGGCGACGGTCCTGTTGTTGTTGTCCGTGGCTGTTTCGACAAAAAACGCAATTCCGTGGGGGCCGTATCCCTCGAAGGTGACCTCCTTGAAATCAGACGTATCCTTGTCTGTGGCTCGCTTGATGGCCCTTTCTACATTGTCTTTGGGCATGTTGGCCGCCTTGCAATTTTGAAGGACAGCCCTCAAACGCGCATTGGTGTCGGGGTCTGAAATGCCTCCTCCCTCTTTGATGGCCAGAATAATGTCTTTGTTTAATCGAGCGAAAATCTTCGACATCGCCGCCCAACGTTTCATCTTCCGCTCCTTTCGGAATTCAAACGCACGTCCCATGAGTTCAATTTTTCGCGAAGATATTTCCAGAGCCTTCCAACACCAAAGAACGGTGCTCAGTCCGTATTTTGAGGTAATCCCAGTGCATCACAGGGGAAGCCAAACCCGGACAAGAACAGCAACAAGTCACCGGTGCCGATGATACCATCTCCATCGTGGTCTCGAGCACACTCGACCTTGCAGATTTGGGCTGTCTCATCCCACGACGTCCCAGGGCCACATAAACAAGAGAAATCACACGCACCATTTTCTTGTGTGGCTTCGGGGTTGTAATTGCAGGCCACGGCGTAAGTGCAGCCGGCAACGGTGGAATTCACAAGAGGCAATCCTTGGGTCACGATGACATATTGGTTCGTGGGGACATTGGTGTACACGTCCTTCCCTCCGCCTGGCCAATCCACCACCAAGCTGTCTGCACTCTGAGCGCCAAGACCAAAGTGCAGACGTTTGCTGCTTTGGGACATGTAATTGGTACCACATGTGACAGTTCTCATGTCACCCAAGCCATTGCTCCACAGTGTGACAACAGCACCAATGGCCTCTTTGTTGCAAAACACCCCCACAGGCAGCACTGACAGCCAGTTGTTGTCGTTGGGCACTCCGTTGAGCAACCGCGCGTGAGTCCCGATGCGATGAGACACAAAATCAAGGGCACCATCCATGTTGTGGTCTGCGCAAGCCGATGCAAACGTAAGCTCGTTGTCTGTGTAGACCTCGTAGGATGCATTCGTCATGGGAAATTGTCCATCGTTGTTCAGAAAGAATCCATTCACATTGTCCGTATAGGTATTCAGTATGCTGGGATAATTGGTGTATTGAGAGGTTCCTGTACCGATGAACAAATCTTGCCATCCATCGTTGTTAGCGTCAAACCACAGCGCTCCCCAAGCCAAGTCATCCAACAAAATGTTGGCTTGACTGGAGACTTCTTCGAAGTTCAAAACCGACTCACCCTCATCAGTATTGGAGTTCTCCAATTGGCGTAAAAACTTGTTTCCCAAATCTGCGCCGTTGCTTACAACGACATCCCAATCACCATCCTTGTCAAAATCTGCAAACGATGAGCTCATGGCATGCACGCCCAAGTCCATTCCCCATGTCGAAGCCACGTCCACAAAAGTTCCATCGCCAAGGTTGCGGTATAAAGCATCCTTCCAAATGGTCCTGTCATTGATCACATGCAAATCGAGGAATCCGTCGCGGTCCACGTCAACCCAGGTAGACTGGAATGATTGTTTGATGCCATTTCCAACCCCTGCGGTCGCAGTGACGTCTTGAAATTGCATGGCGAGGTCGACGCCTCCTAGGTTGCGGAATAATCGGTTTTCTTCGGTGTTCGTCGAGGGAGAGTGATAATGGCAGATGTGCACATCGAGTCGCCCGTCCTGGTCGTAATCGGCCACAGAAGCCCCGTAACTGCGCTCCCCGTCCGACCCCACCATTCCCCCTGCGTATGGAACCTCGCTCAAATACCCATTGGGAAGTCTCGCGTAGAGACGGTTAGGGCTCAACCTCTGCGTCACGAACAAATCCTGGTCACCGTCGTCATCCAGATCCACCCAAAGTAGACATTTGGGCTCTCCCGCCGTGCTTTCAGTACCCACATTGACTTCGGTGAATGTCCCTGTCCCGTCTCCCTGATAGAAAAAAAGATTTCCGGAATGCTGAGCGAATGAGAGATCGTCGAATCCGTCACCATTGAAATCGGCAAAACTGACTCCATGACCAAGATATCCTCCCGTGTGGTCTGTGTAGAGAACATGACCCTGGTCACCATCGACAAACATCTGGGCAGCGGCACTTGGAATCAAAGCCAGCGAAAGTCCCAAAACCATCCATGCACTGCTCAAACCCGGAAGGACAACGGCTGAACTTTGAGGTCGGGACGCATTCATCACAGGAATGATTTCAAAACTCGAGAACGGAAAGAAATTGGTTTTCACGAAGCCCGAAAGTGTCAATAATTTACGAGATAACCTCGACAGATGGATAAAAAATGTCTCGGAATGCATTACTTTGACAGGGAAGTCCCGAATCGTGTGCACGACGTGATTTCCAATCGGGTCCTGTGTTCACATCAAAACCACCCAATTCAATGCGCATCGCCGTTTCTTGGTCCCCAATCACCTGCTCGCTTCTCCTGTTCACCGCCTTGTTGCCATGGATGGGTATGGCCCAAATCCAAATGGGTGGATTCCCATTGAATTGGAAGGACAGCGGTTTGCCGGAACACCCATGGAAAGAGTTCTCCCCATTGGATGTTGCCATCCTTGAACAGGAAGATGCGGTGACGGCAACCATGAAGGACGCTCCCTGGCGTTTTGGAATCGAACACGAAGTGAGCTGGACAATGACCAATTCAGGGACATGGATTGAGCAGGACGGTTTCCGCGTATGGCGACTCGGGGTTTGGGCGGAACAAGCCACAAGCATCAGCTTCTACCTCTCTCGATTCGTGGTTCCTGAAGGGGGCGAATTGTTCGTGTACGATGGGAATCGCGAGCATTTCATGGGCGCGTTCAACCACAACAACATGAAGGAGTGGGAAGGACTGGCCTTGAGTTTGATGGAGGGAGACCGAGCCATTCTCGAGTATCGCGAACCTTTGAATTCTCCATTCGAAGGTGAAATTGAAGTAGGTCAGGTCGTCCAAGGGTATCGGTCCCTGCTTCGGAGGGAGCTTGAATTGAGCGACAGCATGGCAGCCATGGGGCCCTTCGGCAACAGCGGAGCTTGCAACATCAACGTCAATTGTCCCGCTGGAGCAGATTGGCAAGTGGAAAAGAAATCAGTGGCATTGATTGTCAATGGTGGATTCGCAACTTGCACTGGTGCGATGGTCAACAACACCGCGAACAATGGCACACCATACTTCTTGACTGCCAACCACTGTTTGGGCAACCCCAACACATGGACCTACTATTTCAACCATGAGAGTGCGACTTGCAGCGGAAACACGGGCCCCACGAACCAAAGCATCTCGGGAGGGACCTTGTTGGTCAACAACAGCGGATCGGATGTGGCGCTGATTCAGTTGAGTTCGACACCTCCTGCAAGTTGGAATGTCGAATACGCGGGTTGGGATGCTTCAGGTGCCACCCCCGCCAATGCAACCGGCATTCACCACCCCTCAGGGGACGTGAAAAAAATCTGCTTTGAGGAAAACAGTCCTTACCAAAGCACGGCATCGGGCGCTCAGGTATGGTGGATCAGTCAATGGGAGGCGGGCGTAACAGAACCGGGATCATCGGGATCTCCCTTGTTTGATCAAAACCATCGAATCATTGGCCAATTGTATGGCGGAGCTGCTGCATGTTCTGGCACATCCAACAATGGACAATACGACTATTACGGTCGTTTCAACGTGTCATGGGGACTTGGGGTGAGTCAATATTTAGACCCAACGGGCAGTGGAGTCCTTGTGCTGGATGGCTATCCAACGGGTTACAATACAGATGAAGGATGCACTGACCCCACGGCCTGCAACTACAGCCCTTTGGCCATCATTGATGACGGAAGTTGTGCAAGTTTCGATGCGTGCGGAGTTTGTGATGGAGACAACAGCTCATGCGGTGGATGCACCAATGAAAGCGCTTGCAACTACGACCCCGCGGCAGCTGTGGACGATGGTTCGTGCGTATTGAATGGAGTCAACGTGACGATGACCGTGTTGACAGACAATTATCCGCAAGAAACCACCTGGCAAATCACCAATGGTTCAGGCGGCGTGGTTCTTGAAGGAGGGCCATATTCGGGTCAGCAATCCACGTATTCAGCCACCACATGCTTGGCTTCTGGTTGCTACACACTCACCGTGTTTGACTCCTATGGAGACGGCATTCAATACAATGGCGTTGTGGGAAACTACATACTCACCGATGGCGACGGCAATACGTTGGCAGAGTCAGTATCCGGCGGGAATTTTGGCAGCCAGGCAGACCACGCTTTTTGTGTGGAGGCTGGTACCACCGACACGCCCGGGTGCATCGACAGTACGGCTTGCAATTTTGATGCCGGCGCGGATGTGGACGATGGTTCATGCACCTATGGACTTCCCTATTATCTCGATGGCGACTCTGATGGATTTGGGGGTGTTTTGGTGGGAGTCACATGCGATTCACAGGCTCCTTCCGGATACGTTTTCACTTCCGGTGATTGCAACGATGCAGATGACAGCGCCTTTCCGGGTGCCGAGGGCAATGCAATGGGTGTCGACAACAATTGCAACGGTGTGATTGACCCAAGTGAAGAATTCATTGAGGCTTGCCCTTCGGACTTGAATCAAGATGGAAACGTGACTGTGGCAGATGTCCTGTTGGTGCTTTCCGAATTTGGGTGTACCTCTGGATGTCAATACGATGCCAATGGGGATGGTTCAGTCAACGTGTCTGACATTCTCCTTCTTCTTGCCGCTTTTGGTTCTCTTTGCTGAAAGACACCATGACCATGATTTTCTCACGATTTCAATTTCTTAGCCTGTGTTTGATCTCAGGATGGTTATCAGCTCCTTGGATTCATGCGCAGTGCGAGACATGCACGCCTGACCTCGCATGTGTCGCCGTTGACTTTCCAGTACTTTGTCCTTCCCAACTGCCCAATGGTGTTCAAGGTGAGTATTATGAGTCCACGGCAACCTTCAACCTCCCTCCTTCCGTGGTTGACCCAGGCTCGGGCATTGAAGCGCAGCTCTTGACAGTGACCATCGCTTCTGTAACTGGATTGCCTTTTGGGCTTGAACTGACACCCAACAACCCCGATGGCGTCTATCAGCCCCAAGATGGAGAGTATTATGGATGCACCATTGTGTGCGGCACACCGCTGGTAAGCGGTTCATTCTTTGTGGACATCAATGTCTCCGTGCTCGTTTCGGCCTTTGGTTTCCAGCAAACTGTCAATGAAAGTTTCTCCTTGCCCTTGACCATCGAACCGGGAGCTGATGCTGGGACCCCGACATCATTTGGAGTCAATGCGATTCAAGGTTGCGCTCCCATGAATGTTCAAGGAACGAATCTGATTGAAGGCCCGGGAGCTGCCTATCTCTGGGATTTTGGAAACGGGACGACTTCAACTGCCATGAACCCCTCCTTTGTACTCGACACCATAGGAGCCTATGAGGTTTCATGCCAAACCACGGTCACAGAACTCTCCTTGAGCCAGGTCAGCATCACAGCACTAGGCGGAGGATGGGGCCAAGACATTGAAGATATTTTTGGGCAGCCTGACCCCTACTTTGTGCTATCCGGGCCCGAGGGCGGGATCTACACGTCTGCGTATGTCGACGGCAATGCCACCCCCACCTTCGGAGGATTGTCTATCCCATTGGAATCAGGCGTCGTGTACAACATCGCATTCTACGACAGCGACGGAGTGTTCACTGGAGATGACTTTTTGGGTTCAAGTGATTTCACGCCCACCCAAGCGGGAGTGATTGTTGTCTCAAACAGCACGACAGCCTCGCTCACCATTCAAGAGAATGTGGTTGCCACATTTGACGAATCTCTCGTGGTGACGGTGTTTGAGTCATTGGATGGTTACGCCGATTTGGACGGCGATGGATATGGTGACCCGAACACCCCCATCGACGGATGTGACTTGGAAAGCACTTTGCCATTTTCATTCAACGATCAAGATTGCAACGACAACAACGCGAACGTGTATTTCGGAGCATCTGGAACTGGTGAGGGCATAGACAACAATTGTGACGGCCAAATCATAGAGGACGAAATTGTCGTCATTCCTGGATGCACTGAACCAACGGCCACAAACTTCAACCCTGAAGCCAACCAAGACGATGGATCTTGCGTCATCCCGGCGTGCTTGGGCGATCTCAACAACGACCTGACCGTTTCCGTGGCAGACATTTTGATCATGCTGGGTTCATTCGGCTGCAGTTCTTCCTGCGAATATGATCTCAACAATGATGATGCCGTTGGGGTCACTGATTTACTTGCTTTGCTGGCGAACTTTGGAATAGACTGTGAATGAGAGTCGTGGCACCTCTGCAGGTTTTTTGGAATCGCAGCGTTTTGTGGGAATGTCGTCGACAAATTCAATCCCAAAGGTTTGCTGTATTTTAGAACCAAATCATCAGACATGAACCTCTCTCGTCTCGTGTTTATGGTAGTTCTTGGTGCATGGAGCACTTGGGCCTCGGCTCAATGCAATTACACCATGAGCTTTTTGAGCTACCTCAGCTCAGCTCAAACCGCAAGTCAAAGCGCAACGCTTGCGGGCAACTTGACCTCCGCCACCTTCAATTTGAATTTCTCAGGCACAGGTGCGAGCTATCCATCGGATATGATGGTGTACATCTACGCCCCCAACGGAAATTGCATTGTTTGGGGCGGTTGGAACATCAACCCTGTCGGCAGTTGCACCAACATCGGGACAGGCGCAAACAATTCGTGGCCTGGCAACTGGAATACGACGGTCAATGGTTTTTACACGTATACCCTCAACTTGGCGGCATATGGATTGAATGGCTCTGGAAACTGGACTGTCACAATTCAAAATGCATGGACTGGATCGTCTGTGGCCACCTACGATCTCGACATCATCTTTAACGGGATATGTGCCGGTGATTGTTTTGATCCGATGGCTTGCAACTTTGTTCCGAACGCGACGCTTCCAAACAATGCCATGTGCGAGTATGCCATCGATTTGTACCCCAGTGGATTGTACGATTGTGACGGGAACTGCTACCTGGATTTTGATGGAGATTTGATTTGCAATGCTTTGGAGATTCCGGGGTGTCAAGAGCCTTGGGCCTGCAACTACAACCCCTTGGCCACCGACCCAGCCCCTCCCGGCGACCCTTGTGTGTACCCTCAAAACAACCAAGTTGACTGCAACAACAACAGTTTGTTACCTCAGTTTTTGTCACAACCTCAAAATTCGACTGTGTCTTGCACGAGCATTCCACAGCCTCCTTTGATTTCGGCCCAGCCCGCCCCTGCCTCAGTGGCATATCACGCGTTGTTTCCAGAGAGTTGCTATGACGCCAATGACGAAGTCAGCATTCAATTTCAGGAGACTACCTACGCAGGCAGTTGCCCCGGAAACTACACCATTGAAAGGCTGTGGACCATCACGGACTGCATGGGTTTTCAGAGTTCTCTTCTGCAGGTGTTAACCGTGGTTGACAACACGCCACCCGTGGTGTACAACGACCTCGACCCTATCTCGATTGATTGCAATGACCCTGTCATCTTTGAACCCATCAATGCGCAGGACGCCTGCGGGGGCATAGTCCAAATTGTGGGAGAGCCCTCTTTTGTGACCATTCCGGGGGTGTGCGATGGTGAATTCACAAGGAAGAAAACCTCGGTGATCACGGACCAATGTGGGAACCAAACCACCGTCGTTCAAATCATCGTGGTGGAAGACAACGACCCTCCCTTTTGGTTGAACGTCCCTGATGAAATCATCATCACGGACGACATCAATGGAGACGACTTCGACTTGCCAGTGGCCGATGACATCTGTTCTGATTTCGAGGTTCAGATGAACACTTCCTACGCTCCTGGTGACTGTCCACTGTCAGTGGTTTTGACCCGTCAGTTCATCGCCACAGACCAATGCGGAAACACCTCTCAACCGTTCTACCAAACCATTCAGGAAGCCACTGACTTAACAGCCTCTGTGGACTTTGAGGTGGTCAGTTGTCACGACGGAAGCGATGGAAATGCGTCCGTGGAGGTGGAGGGCGGAATCCCTCCTTACAACGTGAATTGGGGTGGATACAATCCCAATGCCCTGCCCGCAGGATCGTACAATGTCGAAGTCACTGACGCCAACCTTTGCAATGTCTCCCTGCCCTTCTTGATCACGGAGCCCGGACCCTTCAACCTCGAGTTGTCGGCTACCGTTCCTCAATGCACTGATCCCAACAGCGGCACCATCGCTGCGGACATCAACGGAGGAAGTGGAAACGTCACGCTCGATTGGGGTGGAATCAACCCCAATGCCGTCCCTGCTGGGACCTACACGGTTCTCGCTACTGATGCTTCAGGCTGTCAAGCCCAAGACATCATCACGGTTCTGCCCGCCATCATCCCAGACCCTCTGGAACTCGACGGCGATTTTGTGGTCGCCCAGGGAGACAGTGCTGCCTACTACTACGAATACACCCAAGGAAGCAACTACGAATGGACATACACAGGAGCCACAGAACAGGAAGTCTTCTTCATCTTCGCCATTTCATTGCTCTGGGATAGCCTGGGAACACAGGAAGTGTGTGTCACTGAAACCAACTTCGAAGGATGCACGGGAGACCCTGTATGCGTTGAAGTCCTCGTGGAGGATGATGTTTGGAATGTCGCAGAAGCAAACAGCCAGCCCGCCATCGTGGCCTACCCAAATCCAGTTGCAAGTCTTCTCATCATCGATGTGCCTGAAGCACTGCTCAACGAGCCTTATCAGGTTGTCAATGTCTTAGGACAGGTCGTTGAAAACGGGTCTTTTCGAGATATCACCCATCGGCTTGATATTCAGTCGCTCACACCCGGACAATACCTGCTCAAGACGACGCATTCAGCGTCTCTCGTCTTTCATGTTCAGCGCTAAGGAGACGCTCCATCTGTGTCTGGAACTCGCCGGGTTTCTGATCTTTTCGATTCGAATGCCGGACTTTTGCAAAAGATTCGGACTTGTCTTCGATTTTTTGTCCAAGGCCAAGGACTAGTCGATCCGTCAGCCAATGATGCCGAGGCATTTCTTGCTCGGTTATGCCTACGTCTTCGTGAACTCAGTGCAGGAATTGGCAACTGACCTTAAGAGTATGACATGCATGGGTTATGCAAGTGATTGTATGTGTTTGGTAAAAGAAAAAAGCCCCACCACAAGGGCAGGGCTTTCAAGGTTTTGGTTTTCATGGGTATCGGCTCATAGACCGATGCATTTCATTTGAAGATCAGCGGGCAACGACCAACGGTCTGATTTCTCGTCCTGATGCCTTGGTTACCACCATGCGGTAGGTTCCATTGGCGAGATGAGCCACGCTGAGGACATTGCGTCCTTCAATCAAACGTTCGCTCATCACGACCCGGCCAGAAGCATCCACCAATTGGAATGCGTTCGCTTCGAAACCAGAAATCTCGATGACCACAACATCATTGGCCGGGTTGGGATAGCTCGTGAATGAAGATACTCCCTCTTCCAATTCAGAGGCCGCACCTGTCACGATCACACTGACCCAATCTCCTAGGCAACCGGCGATGTTGGTCTCCTGTACAGCAATCAATCCAGTCTCGAGCAACCAAACAACCTCAATTTGATGTGTTCCTTGGCCTTCAACAATGACTCCACCTTCAACAACCCATTCATAGGTAGAACCTGATGTCCAAGTGTATTCATAACTGGTCTCTTCTTCAAGGCTAACATCTGTTGACCCCTGCAATGCGTAAGTAAACATGTAAGAGCAGACAGAGTAATCGTGAAGAGTGGCCTCGGCGTCAAAATTGCACGCATTGGGGTTCATACAGCCATAACATTCGAAATCACAAGAGCCGTTGTCCACTGTTGCCACATAATTGAAGTTGCAGGCATAGATATCCATGCAACCTTCCATGTCGTAGGTGCATGATCCGTTGTTGTCTGTCGCATTGGGATCAAAATTGTTGGCTCCCATGTCAGTGCAACCACCCACCTCATTCATATCGCAAACTCCATCTCCGTCCTCGTCAACCACGCAGTTGCCGTCGCAATCAAAGCCAGCCACTTCCTGAACGCAGCTACCATCATTGATGAGGGCATCAACATCGTAGTTGCAAGCCTCCACATCTGTACAGCCGAATCCAAAGCAGGATGTGAAATCACAGGTAGAGTCGTTGGTGGTCGCCTCAGGGTTAAAGTTGCACGCCATTGGGATCGTGCATCCCAAAACCGTGGTGTTGCTGCATGATGTGAAATCACAGCTACCATCGTTCACGGTTACTTCAGCGTCGTAATTGCAAGCGGCTTCGGCATTGCACCCAAATACTTGGCAGGTGCTGTATTCACAGCTGCCATCGTTGTATACCGCTTCCTCACTGTAGTTGCAGGCAACGTCCACTGTGCATCCGCCAAGTACACATGTATTACCCTCTTCATCAAAGAACACACAAGGCTCATCTGAGGCCCCATAGTTGCAAGCCATTTCATTGTTGCAGTCGCCGTCACCTGTTCCAAACAAACAGCTGAAATCACAAGACCCAGGAATGTAGAAGTCTGCCTCAGGATCAAAGTTGCAGGCAAATGGAAGCACGCAACCTCCGCTCAACACGATGCAAGTTCCATTGTCATCCGTAGCATAGGGGTTGAAATTGACTGCGCCCTCATCTGTGCAACCGGGAATTTCCTGTTCATTGCAGATGCCATCTCCGTCTGTGTCATTTTCACAGTTACCATCGCAATCGAGGAAGGAAATCGCAGGGAATTCACATGAACCGGCGTCATTGAGAGTTGCCGTTGGATCAAAGTTACAAGCGCCTGGGTTGGTACATCCAGCGCAACTTTCAAAATCACATAATCCAATGATGATGAAATCAGCATCAGGATCGTAGTTGCAGGCAGCAGGAAGCAAACACCCTGGAATCAAACAACTTCCATCATCTTCAGTAGCTGCGGGGTTGTAAGCAGGGTTGCTTGGTTCCATACAACCAAAGACCTCAAACTCATCGCACAAGCCATCACCATCTTCATCATTCTCACACACGCCGTCGCAGTCGTAGTACTCCTGCGCATAGACGCATGATCCGTTGTTCAAAGTGGCCTCAGGATCAAAGTTGCATGCCAAAACATTCGTGCAACCTGCGCAAGTCGTGAAGTTGCAGGATCCTGCAAGTTGATAATCGGCATCTGGATCATAGTTACAAGCTGTTGTGATTGTGCATCCGCCAGCCAAACAAGATCCATCGTCGAAGGTTGCACCTGGATCATATCCGGGGTTTGTGTTGTCTATACATCCCCCCACATCATCCACGTCGCAAATGCCGTTTTGGTTGTCATCAGCTTCGCAATCTCCACCGCAAACGCCAAGGGCGTCAAGTTGGTTGCCATCACAGTCGCAATCTCCTGCGGGAATGTCGGAACATCCGCACTCGTAGATCTCGCCTGGTCCGTTGCACACGCCGCATGCGTCGTACGCTCCCACGCAGTCGTCTACATCGTCACAGATGCCATCGCTGTCGGCGTCTACCGTGCAGTCACCGCCACAGACACCAACAACATCAAGTTGGTTGCCATCACAGTCGCAATCTCCAGCAGGAATGTCAGCACATCCGCACTCATAGATTTCGCCTGGTCCGTTGCACACGCCGCAAGCGTCGTATGATCCCACGCAGTCGTCCACGTCGTCACAGATGCCGTCGCTGTCGGCGTCCGCCGCACAGTCTCCGCCACACACACCGAGCGCATCGAGCTGGTTGCCATCGCAGTCACAATCTCCGGCAGGAATGTCAGCACATCCGCACTCGTAGATTTCACCTGGTCCGTTGCACACGCCGCAAGCGTCGTATGATCCCACGCAGTCGTCCACGTCATCACAGATGCCGTCCGCATCCTCATCCGCTGCGCAGTCACCACCACAGACGCCTAGCGCATCGAGCTGGTTGCCATCACAGTCGCAATCCCCGGCAGGAATGTCAGCACATCCGCACTCGTAAATCGCACCCGGGCCATCACAGATTCCGCATGCGTCAAGTTCCAAACATGAACCATCGTCGAAGG